>DATJPD010000129.1:0-57114 GCA_035506575.1 Alphaproteobacteria bacterium | reverse complement strand
CGGTTCATGGTGCCGATGAACTCGGCCACGAAGCGGTTGGCCGGCTTGAAGTAGATGTCGCGCGCGCGGCCGATCTGCTCGATACGGCCCTTGCTCATCACCACGACGCGGTCGCCCAGGGTCATCGCCTCCGCCTGGTCGTGGGTCACGTAGATCGAGGTGATGCCGAGCCGGCGCAGGAGCGTGTTGATCTCGATCCGCAGGCTGTCGCGCAGCTTGGCATCGAGCGCGGTCAACGGCTCGTCCAGCAGCAGCACGCGCGGCTGGACGGCCAGCGCGCGGGCGAGGGCCACGCGCTGGCGCTGGCCGCCCGAGAGCTGGTCGATCGCGCGGTGGCGGAGGTCGCCGATGCGCATCATCTCGAGCATTTCGTCGACGCGGGCGCGCCGTTCGGCCGGCGGATCGCCGCGCACCTTGAGCCCATAGCCGACGTTGCCCTCGACGCTCAAATTGGGGAACAGCGCATAGCTCTGGAACACCATGCCGACCTTGCGCCGCTCGATGGGGACGAAGGTCACGTCCTCGTCATCGAACAACACGTGCCCGCCGGGATCGGGGCTTTCGAGCCCGGCAATCAGGCGCAGGAGCGTGGTCTTCCCGCAGCCCGACGGTCCCAGGAACACCATGGTCTCGCCGCCTGCGATCTCGAGATCGAGCGGTTCGAGCGCTGCACCGCCGGCGCCCTGGTGGCGGTTCGCATAGGTCTTGCCGCAAGCCGTGAGGCGGATACGCGTACTCACCGGATGTCGCCTTTCGGCCGGATCATCAGCTGCAGCGCGATCAAGAGCGGCACGATCATCAGGAAGAACACGAGCGTGTACGCGCTGCCGATCTCGAGCCGCATCGAGGCGTAGGAATCGGCAAGGCCCACCGGCAGGGTCTTGGTCAAGGGCGTGTGCAGCAGCCAGGTCATGTTGAACTCGCCGATCGACAACGTCACGACCATCAGCGAGCCCGCGAGGATCCCCGAACGGCAGTTGGGGAGCACGATGCCGAAGAACCGGCGCGCGAAACCGGCCCCCAGACTCGCGGCCCCTTCTTCGAGCATCTTGAGGTCGATGGCCGACATCACGGCCAGCACCGAGCGGATCATGAACGGAAGGGTGAACAGCACGTGGCCGACCAGGATGAACGCCCAGCTCGTGCGGAACCCTCGAAAGCCGCCATAGGCGACGATCAGCGCCAGGGCGGTGGCAAGCCCCGGGATCGCCACGGGCATGACCATGAGCTCCTCGATCGCGCGCCCGAACGCCGAAGGCCGGCGCGCCAGCCCGTAGGCGGCCGGCACGCCCAGCACCAAGGTTGCGGCAAGGCAGGCAAGCGCGATCTGCATCGAGAGATAGATGCTGTCGCTGTAGAGCTGCCACACCTTGAGGACCCAATCCAAGGTGAGGCCGCTGCCGACCCCCTGGAAGTAGTTCGCCGTGATGCCCGCCAGCATCGAAAGCCCGACCGGCACGATCAGGAACGCCGAAACCACGAGAGTGAAGGCGAGCTGCGCGTAAAAGGCGACACCGCGGCGCTTCATGCTGTCATCCGGCGGCGGCGACCGAGGCGCCGGCCGCACTGCGCGCCAGGGCCAGCACGGCCCAGGTGACCGCTCCCAGGACGAAGGACAAGGCGGCCGCGGCAGCGATGTTCGCCTGCAAGGTGAACTCGGTGTAGATCGTCATCGGCAGTACGTTGATGTGCGTCGCCAGGGTGAACGCCGTCCCGAACGCGCCCATGGAGGTGGCAAAGCAGATCGCCCCCGCGGCAATCAGGGCCGGCTTCAGGCCCGGCAGGATCACATCGCGCACGACTCGCCAGGGTGCGGCCCCCAGCGAGCGCGCGGCCTCCTCCAGGCGCGGGTCGAGCTTCTCGGCCGACGCCATGACGGTGAGGATCGTGCGCGGGATCGAGAAGTAGACGTAGCCCATGAACAAGCCCACCATCGAGTAGGCGAAGACGATCCGCTCGCCGGTGAGCGCATTCGAGAGGGCGCCGATCAGGCCCTGGCGGCCAGCCAGCATGATCACCAGGAAGCCGATGACCACGCCGGGAAAAGCGAGCGGCAGGGTCAGGAGCGACACCAGGAGGTCGCGCCCGGGAAAGCGGTTGCGCGACAGGAACAGCCCGGCGATCCCCGAGATCACCAACGTCGCCGCGGTCACCGCCGCCGACAGCGCGATCGTGGAGGCGAGGCTGGCGACATAGCGCGGATCGACGAGGATCGCGGCGTATGCGGCGAACCCGGCCGGTCCGCTGGCGCCGATCAGGAACAGCTCGGCGAGCGGCACCAGGAAGAAGGCGCCGAAGACGATCGCCGTCGGCGCCAATAGCACTGCGCTCAGAAGCCGGTCCCGCCCCGCCATGCCCGCCTGCCGTCATCGCGAGCGCAGCGACGCGATCCAGGGCCAGTGCGACGGCCCTGGACTGCTTCGCTCCGCTCGCAGTGACGCCTCTCCCGTGCCCCGCCCTATTCAACCTCGCGCTGGTAGCGCTCGACAACCATCTTCTGGGCGTCGGCCATCGCCCCCAAATCGATCGGCTTGGCGCGCGCGTATTCGGCGGCGGGCAGGAACTTGGCCGCCGCCTCGGCCGACATCGCCGAGGTGCGCACCGGCCGCATGAAGGCGTTCGCCCAGACGCGCTGGCCGTCGTCCGACAGCACGAAGTCGAGCACCTTCTTGCCGTTCTCGGTGTCCGGCCCGTTCTTCACCAGCGCCATCACGTAAGGCACGACGACCGTCCCCTCGGAGGGGATCACGAACTCGGCCGGCGCCTTGTCGGCGTACTTGGCGCGATAGGCGTTGAAATCGTAGTCGAACAGGATCGGAATCTCGCCGGACAGCACCCGCGCGTAGGACGTCTGCTTGGGCACGATCGGCTGGTTCTTCTGCAGCTCCTTGAAGAAGGAGATCGCGGGCGTGACGTTCTCGAAATCGCCGCCCAGCGCCTGGTTCACGGCGACCACGCCGATATAGCCGACCGCGGCGCTGGTCGGATCGAGATAGCCGACCATCCCCTTGTACTCGGGCTTGAGCAGGTCCTTCCAGGATTTGGGCACCGGCTTGCCGCCGAGCGCCGCCGTGTTGATGAAGAGGCCGAGCGTGCCGGAGTGGATGGTGAACCAGTAGCCGTCGGGGTCCTTCAGCCCGGCCGGGATGTCGTCCCAGCCCGCGGGCTTGTAGGGCGAGATAACGTCCGCTTTCTTGGCGAGGATTCCGAACTGCGCGCCGAGATAGGTGACGTCGGCGACCGGGTTCGCCTTTTCGGCGATCAGGGCGGCCAGCGACTGGCCGGAGTTCTTGTTGTCCTCGGGAACGGTGATCCCGAGCTTGGCCTGGATCGCCTTGAGCTCGGTTCCCCAGTCGGCCCATTCGGGCGGGCAGTTGTAGCAGATCGCCCGCTGCTGGGCGTGGGCCGCCGATGCGGCCACGAGGACGAGGGCAACCGCCGCCAGGCTCGTCAGAACACGTTTCAACATCATCGTTCTCCGACTCAGGGAAGGGTCCGCGAGGGCGCATACTGTCATGCGATCTATGACAGTTCGGAGACGGTGCCTGTCTTAGGCCCGGCCACGTGCTAAGGTGGTGCGATGGCGACAGGGCGTTTGGTTCGGTGGCTCATCGTGATCGGCGTGGCCGGCTGGGCTGGCCTCGCCCAGGCGAACTGCATCCCGATCGCCCAGCTTCCGGCGCGGGCCTTCTTCGCCGCAGACAGGGTGGACGTGCCGCCGGGCAGCGTCCACCTGACGTTCCTCGGCCACGCGAGCTTCCTGATCCAGACCGCCGGCGGTGCCACCGCGGTCACCGACTACAACGGCTACATCAAGCCGTCGTTCACGCCCGACATCGTGACGATGAACAACGCGCACTCGACGCACTACACCGACTCTCCGGAGCCCGACATCAAATACGTGCTGCGCGGCTGGGGAACGCCCGAGACCCCGGTCCAGTACAATCTCACCTATCTCGACCTGCACATCTACAACGTGCAGACCAATATCCGCGACTGGAACGGCGGCACGCGCCTGAACGGCAACTCGATCTTCGTGTTCGAGAGCGCCGGGCTGTGCATCGCCCATCTCGGACATCTCCACCACACCCTGACGCCCGCGCACCTCGCCGCCCTCGGCAAGCTCGACGTGGTCCTGGTGCCGGTGGACGGCGTCTTCACCATGGGCCAGTTCGACATGATCGAGGTGATCCGCCAGCTCAACGCGCCGCTCCTGATCCCGATGCACTATTTCTCGTACGACCGGCTGCAGCGCTTTCTCGAGCGGCTGCAGAGCGAGACCAAGTACACGGTCCGCACCAGCGAAACGCCCGAGGCGCTGGTGAGCTCGGCCACGCTGCCGAGTCCCGATGCCCCCCAGGTGTTGGTCCTGCCGGCGCTCCGCGGCGGATAGTATAAATCTTATCAGTAGCTTAGAGTGGTCGGGCGGCCCTGCCGACGGCAACGCCCGGCTTGCTTGCGTCGGATGGCTTGTGGCACAAGTCCGCACGAACTTTCAGGGTTGGACCACCACATGGCCGTGCGGGTGCGCAAAGCGATTTTTCCGGTCGGCGGACTGGGCACGCGGTTCCTCCCCGCGACCAAGGCGATGCCCAAGGAGATGCTGCCGGTCGTCGACAAGCCGCTGATCCAGTACGCGGTGGAAGAGGCGCAGGCCGCCGGCATCGAGGAGTTCATCTTCGTCACCGGCCGCGGCAAGGAGGCGATCGAAGACCATTTCGACCGCTCGTTCGAGCTCGAGCGCACGTTGGACGAGCGCGGCAAGACCGCCGAGCTTGCAGCCCTGCGGGCATGGATGCCGAAGGCCGGCGACATCGCGTATACGCGCCAGCAGGAGCCGCTGGGCCTGGGGCATGCCGTGTGGTGCGCGCGCCACCTGGTGGGCGACGAGCCGTTCGCGGTTCTTCTCGCCGACGACCTCATCCTCGCCAAGACGTCATGCCTCAAGCAGATGGTCGACGCCTACCCGGAGGTGCGCGGCAATCTGATCGCGGTCATGGACGTGCCGCGCGACCATACGCAACGCTACGGCGTGGTCGATCCGGGACGCAACGACGGCCGCCTGGTCCAGGTCAAGGG
The DNA here is from genome assembly GCA_035506575.1 of Alphaproteobacteria bacterium. Taxonomy (GTDB): domain Bacteria; phylum Pseudomonadota; class Alphaproteobacteria; order CACIAM-22H2; family CACIAM-22H2; genus DATJPD01. The sequence goes on along the minus strand of DATJPD010000129.1, from coordinate 52,035 downwards.
CCTGGTCGAGAAGCCGGCGCCCGACAAGGCCCCGTCGACCATCGCCGTCATCGGGCGCTACATCCTCGAGCCCGCGGTCTTCGATCATCTCGACCGCAAGACCAAAGGTGCCGGCGGCGAAGTCCAGCTCACGGACTCGCTCATCCCCATGATCGGCCGCAGCCCGTTCCACGGCTATCGCTTCGAGGGGCGGCGGTTCGATTGCGGCGACAAGGTGGGATTCTTCGAGGCAAACCTGGCCTTTGCCCTCGCCCGCGACGACATGGGGGCGGACGTCAAGAAGATCCTGCGGAATTACGCATAGCCATCGGTCGTTGTCGGCCGATTCGGCCCCCATTCGGCACCTGACGAGAGCAAGAGGAATGAGATGAACATCGCGATGATCGGCACCGGCTATGTCGGGCTCGTGTCCGGTGCGTGCTTCTCGGAATTCGGGGTGAACGTCACCTGCGTCGACAAGGATGAAGCCAAGATCGCGCGCCTGAAGCGCGGTGAGATCCCGATCTACGAGCCGGGGCTCGAGGAACTGGTCGCCAACAACGTCAAGGCCGGGCGGCTGTCGTTCACGACCGACCTTGCGGCGGCGGTGAAGGGTGCGAAGGCTGTCTTCATCGCGGTCGGCACGCCGTCGCGGCGCGGCGACGGCCATGCGGATTTGTCCTTCGTCTATGGTGCCGCCGAGGAGATCGGCCGTGCCATGGACGGCTACACGGTCGTGGTGACCAAGTCGACCGTACCGGTCGGCACGGGCCGGGAGGTGGCGCGCCGGATCCGCGCGGTGCGCCGCGATGCCAAGTTCGACGTCGTGTCGAACCCCGAGTTCCTGCGCGAGGGATCGGCGATCAACGACTTCATGCGGCCCGACCGCGTGGTCATCGGCGCCGACAGCGATGAGGCGCGCGAGGTCATGCGCAGCCTCTATCGGCCCTTGTACCTGATCGAGACGCCGATCGTGTTCACCTCGATCGAGACGTCGGAGCTGATCAAATACGCGGCCAACACCTTCCTCGCCGCCAAGATCACCTTCATCAACGAGATCGCCGATCTGTGCGAGAAGGTGGGCGCCGACGTCCACGACGTGGCGCGCGGCATCGGGCTCGACGGCCGCATCGGCCGCAAGTTCCTGCATCCGGGGCCGGGCTACGGCGGCTCGTGCTTCCCCAAGGACACCCTGGCGCTGGTCAAGACGGCGCAGGAGTACAAGGCGCCGCTCAAGATCATCGAGGCGGTCGTCGCGGTGAACGAGGCGCGCAAGAAGCACATGGCGCAGCGCATCATTTCGGCCTGCGGCGGCAGCGTCAAAGGCAAGACGATCGGCATCCTCGGACTGACCTTCAAGCCGAACACCGACGATATGCGCGACGCTCCCAGCCTCGACATCGTGCCGGCGCTCATCCAGGCCGGCGCCAGGGTCCAGGCGTTCGACCCGGAGGGCATGGACGAAGCCGAGAAGCTGCTGCCCGACGTCGTCATGTGCCACGACGCCTACAGCGCCATGAAGGGGGCGGATGCGCTCGCCATCATCACCGAATGGAACGAGTTCCGGGCTCTCGATCTCGAGCGTATGAAATCCCTGCTGCGTTCGCCCGTGGTGGTCGACCTGCGCAACGTCTACGCGCCCAAAGAGATGAGCGACGCCGGGTTCCGCTATACCTGCGTCGGCCGCCCGGAGACCGCCGGGCGCGCGGGCAATGACTGACGCGCACCGCTTCGACCCGACGGTCCTGCGCGAATACGACATTCGCGGCATCGTCGGCGAGACGTTGTCCGCGGCCGACGCGCGCGCGGTCGGCCGCGGGTTCGGCACGGCCGTGGTGCGCGCCGGCGGCCGCACCGTGGCGCTGGGCCGCGACGGCCGCGTCTCCTCCCCCGAGTTCGGCCGCGCGGTCGCCGAGGGGCTCGCCGCCTGCGGGTTGCAGGTGATCGATATCGGCATCGGCCCGACGCCGATGTTGTACTTCGCAGCACGCGCCTACGGCTACGACGCCGGGCTCATGGTGACCGGCTCGCACAACCCTGCCGACTACAATGGCTTCAAGATGATGCTGGGCAAGGCGAGCTTCTGGGGCAAGGACATCCAGGCGCTCGGCGGGCGGGCCGCGGCGGGCGACTACGCGGCGGGCAAGGGCACGGTCCTGCCGCGCGCCGTGCAGGACGACTACGTGGCGCGGCTCGCCCGCGATTTTCGGGGCGGCAAGCCGCTGACGGTCGCGTGGGACGCCGGGAACGGTGCGGCGGGGGCGGTGATGGCGGCCCTGACCGCGCGGCTTCCCGGGCGGCACATTCTGCTCAATGCGGAGATCGACGGGCGTTTTCCGGCGCATCATCCGGATCCCACCGTGCCCGAGAACCTGGAGCAGCTGCAGGCCGCGGTGCGGGCGAACGCTGCCGATGTCGGCATCGCGTTCGACGGCGACGGCGACCGCATCGGGGTGGTCGACGGCCAGGGGCGGATCTTGTGGGGCGACCAGATCCTCGCAGTTTTGGCGCGCGATGTCCTGGCCGCGCGCCCCGGAGCCACCATCATCGCCGACGTCAAGGCGAGCCAGGTCCTGTTCGACGAGGTGAAGCGCCTGGGCGGGCAGCCGCTGATGTGGCGCACCGGCCACTCGATCATCAAGACCAAGATGGCCGAGACCGGCGCACCGCTGGCCGGCGAAATGAGCGGCCATGTGTTCTTCGCCGATACCTGGTACGGGTTCGACGACGCGCTCTACGCCGCCGTGCGCCTGCTGTCGTTCCTCGCGCGCACGCCCGAAAGCCTGGTCCAGCTGCGTGATGGCCTGCCGCAGGCGGTCAATACGCCGGAGCTGCGCTTTCCGTGCCGCGAGGATCGCAAATTCGCGGTGATCGACGAGGTCAAGGCGCGGCTCACGCAGGCGGGTGCCCGCTTCAGCGACGTAGACGGCGTCCGGGTCACCACGTCCGATGGCTGGTGGCTGCTGCGCGCTTCGAATACACAGGACGTCCTGGTCGCGCGCTGCGAGGCGAAGGACGCGGCCGGGCTCGACCGCCTGCGGGCAGCCCTCGCGGTCCAGGTCACGGCCAGCCAGGTGCCGCTGCCCGCCGGATTCTGAGGCCTTGCGCTTCTTCTTCTACGGAACCCTGATCGACGCGGACGTGCGCCGCGCCGTGCTCGGGCTCCACGCGCCGCGGCAGGTCGAGCCGGCGCGCTTGCGCGGCTGGCGGCGCGTGCCCCTGCGCGCGAAGACCTACCCCGTGGTCGTGGCCGATGCGGGCTCGAGCGTCGACGGCGTCCTCGTTCGCGGGCTCAACGTCGCGGCGCGGCGCCGGCTGGAGCGGTATGAGGGGTCCGATCTCTACGCGCTAGCCGAGCTGGACGTTCTTCCGGAGGGTCGCTCGCAGCCGGTGCCGGCCCTGGTGTTCGTCGCGAAAGCGACAGGCGCCCGTCACGAAGCGGGAACGTGGGACCTGGAGACGTGGCAGCGCCGCCATAAGCGGCGCTTTTTGCTCACGCTCGGCCGCCGACCTGCGGCCGAGGTCAATTGATCGCGAGGCGGGTCGAGCGGCCGCGCAGGTCGGCCGGCGACAGAACCAGGCAGTCCTTGTCCTTGTGGACCAGGATCTGGCAGGCGTCGTGCGCCTGCGCCTCGGTGAGGCCCATGAGCCGCGCCCGATGGACCGCACTGCGCTTGTGGCTCTTGAGCGAGGAGATCTCGATGCCGGCTTCGGTGAGCTGCACCGGGGCCAGCTCCGCCGCCGCCTCGGCCGCCTTGCGGGCGCCGTCGATCCGTCCGAAGGCGCCGACCTGGATCGCCCAGCCATGGTCGGTGTCGCGCACCGGGCGGGTGAAACTGGCGGGCGTGGCCGCAACCGCCGTCTCGACTCCAACGGAGCGCCGCTTCGTCTTCCTTGCCTGGGCCTGCGCGATCTTCGCCGCGCGCGCCGTGGCTTTGGTGGGCTGCGCCGGGACGGTGGCGGATGCCATCCGGACCTCGGGGAGATCGCCCGGGGCAGCGCCCGCGAACCCGGCATCGAGCAGCTTCGCCATGTAGCGGTCGCGCGCGTAGGGGGAGGGGCCGCCGAGCACGACCCCGATCAGGCGCCGTCCGTCGCGCACCGCCGAGGCCGCGAGGTTGAAGCCGGCGGCGTTGATGAAGCCGGTCTTGATCCCGTCGGCTCCCTCGTACCAGCTCATGAGATGGTTGTGGTTGGTGATCCGCTGGCCGGCGAAGGTGAACTCCGGCGTCGAGAAATACGTGTAGTACTGCGGGTAATCGCGTATCAGGGCGCGCGACAGACGCGCGATGTCGCGCGCGGTCGTCGTCTGCAGCGGGTCGGGCAGGCCCGAGGCATTGTGGAAATTGGTGCTGGTCATGCCGAGCCGGTGGGCGCGCTCGGTCATCATCTGGGCGAAATGCTCTTCGGTGCCGCCGAGCGCTTCTGCGGCGACGACGGCCGCGTCGTTGGCCGAGCGCGTCACCATGCCAAGGACGACGTCGCGCACCGCGACCTGCTCGCCGGGCCGCAAGCCGAGCTTGGTCGGCGACTGCTCGGCCGCATGCGCGGAGGTGGTGAGCTTGGTGTCGAGCGTGAGCTTGCCGGAATGCAGCGCGTCGAACACCAGGTACAACGTCATCATCTTGGTCAGCGAGGCGGGATAGCGCTCGGCGTCGGCGTTGTCCTCGGACAGGACGGCACCGGACGATGCGTCCATGACGATGGTCGAATAGCCGCGAAGATTTTCGAGGAGGCGGTGGCGTTTGGGGCGGGCGGCGTCGGCGTGCGATGCCCACGCGGTCGCGGTTAACAGGGCGATGAGGAGGACCAGAAGCGATCGAACGTGCTTGGTGCCCATAACGTGATACTGCGACTTAGCCCGTAATACGCAACGCCAGACCACGATAGTCGATCCCCCGTTACCCAATGGTTAACCAATGCCGACTCGGTTAAGGAACAGGGCAATAGTAAGGCGGTAATAAAATAATGTCCATTAAGATTGCGCGATTCCATTGGGTTAAAACGCTCTTTTCGTCTCCGAGTGGAGCTACCATGACACCGCGCGACCAAACATTGCGTCCGGAGCCAGCGACACCGAAAAATTTGCGAGGCCTCAGGCGATTGGCTGCCGCCCGAAGATAATGCTGCGGCGCAGCAAAAAGGCCTTGACCGCATCCATGCACCGCCTATATCGTCAGCAATGTTGCGCTGCAGCATAGCAGCACAACCCGAACATCCGGCGCGACGCGGGCAATTCGGTCTTAACCTGATTGGGCTGTCCGTGTCGGGCTTTTTCGAGACCACCGATCCGGCCGCGTTAGGGGCAGGGTCAAGGAGCCGACGCAATGACCACATCACCCAAATCGAAAGGGAAGCCGACCATGAGCATCGATACGAACGCGGGCGCGGAAGCCGCCCAGAAGCACTACGAGCGTTTCCTGGGCGCCACCAAGGAGCAGGTCGAAAAGGCCAGCGCCAACGCGCTCAAGACCTACGAGGATCTGTCGAAGTTTTCGAAGGAAAATCTCGATGCCTACGTCGCCGCCGGTACCACGATGGCCAAGGGCCTCGAGACCATCGGCAAGGCCTGGGTTGCCTTCACGCAGGAGACGTTCGAGGCGAGCGCGCAGGTCGCCAAGGCGCTCCTGAGCGCCAAGACGTTGCGCGAGGCGGTCGACGTGCAGACGGACTTCGCCAAGACGACGTTCGACAAGCTGGTCGCCGAAGGCACCAAGGTGTCCGAGATCTCGGTCAAGGTCGCCAACGAGGCGGTCGAGCCGCTCAATGCGCGGTTCAACGCCACGATCGAGAAGTTCCTGAAGCCGGTTGCCGCCTAAGGCGCAGCAGGCCAGCCCCGGTTTTCCGGGGCATTTCGGCAATATAGAAGGCCCGGCGGAGCCCTCCGCCGGGCCTTTTCATTTCGTTTACGACCGTGGCGTTAACATGAATTCACCAAACATGCCGCGGTGGGCCTGCCGTGAGCTGTGCCGCTTACGAATGCAGGCCCTGCGCGGCTTTGCCCCTTCCCCGATGCGGCGGAATTCCCATATGATGAATGCCGTCGGGGGAGGGCATGGACCAACCCGAGCACGGCCGGAATGAGCGAGCGCGACAAACGGACCGAAGACGGCAATAACGACGAGGGCACGGCCAGCGGCGTAGCCGTCCAGACGCGCGCCAAGACCAAGCGGCCGTCCATGTACAAAGTGCTGATGCTGAACGACGACTACACGCCGATGGAGTTCGTCGTGCACGTCCTCGAACGGTTCTTCAGCAAGAGCCGCGAAGAGGCCACTCAGGTCATGTTGCACGTCCACCGGCGCGGCGTCGGGGTGTGCGGGGTCTATACGTACGAGGTTGCCGAGACGAAGGTGAATCAGGTCACTGAATTCGCGCGTCGGAACCAGCATCCGTTACGGTGCACGTTGGAAAAGGAATGAGAGCCGGAAAAGGAATGAGGAGTTGGTGAACGAGTGAACCTGATCTTGTCGCTGTCGTTGTATCCTTGCGTCACGTACGCCCGGCACGAGTCGGCCGGGAACCCAGGGGAGTGAGAGCTCTATGTTGTCTCGTAACCTCGAGCAGAGTCTGCACCGGGCACTGGCCAACGCGAACGACCGGCGCCATGAGTACGCGACGCTCGAGCACCTTCTCCTGGCGCTGATCGACGACCAGGACGCGATCGCCGTGCTGCGCGCCTGCGGGGTCGACCTCGACCGGCTGCGGCGCGACATCACGCATTATCTCGACCACGATCTCGCGGGCCTGGTGACGCGCGGCGGCGGCGAGGCAAAGCCCACCGCCGGGTTCCAGCGCGTGCTGCAGCGCGCGGCGATCCACGTCCAGTCTTCGGGCCGCGAGGAAGTGACCGGCGCCAACGTGCTGGTCGCGATGTTCTCCGAGCGCGAGAGCCACGCCGTCTACTTCCTGCAGGAGCAGGACATGTCGCGGCTGGACGCGGTCAACTACATCTCGCACGGCGTGGCGAAGGTGCCCGGCCGGAGCGAGACGCGCCGCGTGCGCGGCTCGGACGAGGAGACGTCCGAGACGACGCGCAGCACGAGCAATTCCGAGCGGAGCAGCAAGAAGAACCAGGAGGCGCTCGCCGCCTACTGCGTCAACCTGAACAAGAAGGCCGCAAGCGGCCGCATCGATCCGCTGATCGGCCGCGAGCCCGAGGTCGAGCGCACGATTCAGATCCTCTGCCGGCGCTACAAGAACAACCCGCTCTACGTGGGCGATCCGGGCGTCGGCAAGACGGCCATCGCCGAGGGCCTGGCGCGCAAGATCGTCAAGGGCGAGGTGCCCGAGGTCCTGCAGAACGCGGTCATCTACGCGCTCGACATGGGCTCGCTGCTCGCCGGCACGCGCTACCGCGGCGATTTCGAGGAGCGCCTGAAGGCGGTCCTCGCCGAGCTCGAAGCGCACGAGGGTGCGATCCTGTTCATCGACGAGATCCACACCGTGATCGGCGCCGGCGCCACGTCGGGTGGGTCGATGGATGCGTCAAACCTGCTGAAGCCGGCGCTGGCGAGCGGCAATCTGCGCTGCATCGGCTCGACGACCTACAAGGAGTACCGGAACTACTTCGAGAAGGACCGGGCGCTCGTCCGCCGTTTCCAGAAGATCGACGTCAACGAGCCGAACATCGAGGACACGATCAAGATCATCAAAGGCATCAAGCCGTACTACGAGGAGCATCACAAGGTCCGCTACACGGGCGACGCGATCAAGGCCGCGGTCGATCTGGCCGCGCGCTACATCAACGACCGCAAGCTGCCCGACAAGGCGATCGACGTGATCGACGAGGTGGGGGCGGCGCAGATGCTGCTGCCGCCGTCGCGCCGCAAGCGCACGATCACCGTGAAAGAGGTCGAGGCGGTGGTGGCCAAAATGGCGCGCATCCCGCCCAAGACCGTCTCCGCCGACGACAAGGAGACCTTGCGCAACCTCGATGCCGACCTCAAGAAGGTCGTCTACGGCCAGGACAAGGCGATCGAGGCGCTGGTCAGCGCCATCAAGCTCTCGCGCGCCGGCATGCGCGAGCCGGAAAAGCCGATCGGCTGCTACCTGTTCTCGGGGCCGACCGGCGTCGGCAAGACCGAAGTCGCGCGCCAGCTGGCGCTCACCCTCGGCATCGAGCTGACCCGCTTCGACATGTCGGAATACATGGAGCGCCATACGGTGTCGCGGCTGATCGGCGCCCCGCCCGGCTATGTCGGCTTCGACCAGGGCGGGCTCCTGACCGATGCGGTCGACCAGCATCCGCACTGCGTGCTGCTGCTCGATGAGATCGAGAAGGCGCATCCCGACCTGTTCAACATCCTCCTGCAGGTGATGGACCACGGGAAGCTCACCGATCACAACGGCAAGAGCGTCGACTTCCGCAACGTCATCCTGATCATGACGACGAATGCGGGTGCCGCCGAGATGGCGAAGCCGGCGATCGGCTTCGGCCAGGAGGCGCGCCACGGCGAGGACACCGACGCGATCAACAAGATGTTCACTCCGGAATTCCGCAACCGGCTCGACGCCACGATCGGCTTCGCGCGCCTGTCGCCGGAGGTCATCAGCCGCGTGGTCGACAAGTTCGTGGGCCAGCTCGAGACGCAGCTCGCCGAGCGCAACGTGAAGCTGATCGTCAGCGACGAGGCGCGAACCTGGCTGGGCGAGAAGGGCTACGACGAGCTGTTCGGTGCCCGGCCGCTGGGCCGCGTGATCCAGGAGAACATCAAGAAGCCGCTGGCGGACGAGCTGTTGTTCGGGCGCCTGGCCAAGGGTGGGACCGTGCGGGTGAAGGTCGAGGGCGGCAAGCTCGCCTTCGAATACCCGCCGCCGCCGCCCGCCGAGACGCCAGAGCCCAAAGTCCCGGCAATGGTGGAGTAGCCGGCGCAGGCTTGATCGGATCAAAGGGCAGGCTTCGGCCTGCCCTTTTTCGTGGAAGGGGGGCGTTCCATGTCGAGCGATGTCATGCAGCGCCAGAACTTCGCCATCGGGGAGACGATCTTCCCGGAAGGCGGGTTCGGCGACGTGGCCTATGTCGTGCAGATCGGGCAGGTGGAGATCGCCAAAACCACGGCCAAGGGCGAGCGCAAGGTGCTGGGCTATATCGGCAATGGCGGGATGTTCGGCGAAATGGCGCTGATCGACGGCCGGCCGCGCATGGCCAGCGCCACCGCGGTCAAGCCCACCACCTGCCTGATCATCCGCCGCGACGTCTTCGAGCGGAAGCTCGAGGCGGCCGATCCGTTCGTGAAGGGGCTGCTGCGCATCCTGGTGCGCAACCTGCGATCGGTCGCCGACGAGATCGCGCCCAACCCTATCACCCCTCCTGCCGCTTGAACGGCGAGTGCTCGGCGAGGTCCGAGATCTCGCACTCGACCATCTCCGTCTCGCGCTCCAGGAACGACGCCACCGCCTTGCGGAACCCGGCGTCCGCGATCCAGTGCGCGCTGTAGGTGGGCACCGGGAGATAGCCGCGCTGGATCTTGTGCTCGCCCTGCGCCCCTGCCTCGACCGTTGTCAGGCCGCGCGCGATCGCAAACTCGATCGCCTGGTAGTAGCAGGCCTCGAAGTGGAGGAACGGAAAGTCGCCGTGGCTGCCCCAGTTGCGGCCGTACAGCGTGTCACGGCCGATCAGGTTGAGCGCCCCCGCCACGTACTCGGTACCCCGCCGCGGCAGGATCAGCAGCACCCGGTCCGCCATCGCGGCGCCCAGCCGGTGGAAGAAATCACGGGTCAGATAGGGGCTGCCCCATTTGCGGTCGCTGGTGGCGATGTAGAACTCGAAGAAGGCATCCCAGTGCCGTGGCTCGATGTCCGGTCCGGTCAGCGCGTCGATCTCGAGTCCCTGGGCTGCCACCTCGCGCCGTTCCTTGCGGATGGCCTTGCGCCGCGAATGGCTGAGGGCTGCGAGGAAATCGTCGAAATTGCGGTAGCCGCCGTTCCGCCAGTGGAATTGCCGGCCGTGGCGGATCAGCCAGCCGGCAGCCTCGAACAGCGCGGTTTCGTGCGCGCTGCAGAATGTCACGTGCAGGGATGAGACGCCGAGGCGTTCGGCGATCGCTGCCAGCGCTTCCACCAGGGCCGCGCGCACGCCCGCGGCATCCGCGCCCGGTCGCACGAGGAGCCGCGGGCCGGGGACGGGCGTGAAGGGGACCGACACCTGGAGCTTCGGATAGTAGCGGCCGCCGGCCCGGCGATACGCATCCGCCCATCCGTGGTCGAACACATATTCGCCGTAGGAGTGGCTTTTGAGATACATCGGCACGACGCCGACGATGCGGCTCTCGGCGTCTTCGGCAACGACGTGCCGTGGCGCCCAGCCGGTCTGCGCCACGGCCGAGCGGCTGGCCTCCAGCGCCTCGAGAAACGCGTGCGACACGAACGGGTTGTCGCTGCCGGCGCACGCGTCCCAGTCGGCAGCCGCAACGTCGCTGATCCGCTCGACGATCCTGACCGTGATTGCATCGCCGCCGTCGGGCACCGCAAGGCTCCTGTGGTCCGGCGAATAATGTAGGCGAGCCGCGGCAGGTGCGCGAGGGTGACGTTCGCCGGCGGCTCAGGCGTTTCCGGCGGCCGGCGTCGAGGCAAGGCCGCTGCGGCGCAGCTTGTCGTGCAGCTCGGCGAGCCGCTTGGTCTGCGTCTGCTTGTCGTCCGCACCGGCCAACAGCGACGCGGCGAAGCTTTCGTCCTGCATGTACTTGCGGATCTGCGCGTGCGCCGCGCGCAGATTGGCGCCCTGGATGAAGGCGCCCTCGGCGCATAGATCGAGAAGCAAAAGAGCCCGCGCGGCCGGCGTCGCCGCCTCACTCTCGATCTTCGCGAACAGCTTGGTGTCGCGGATCAGGTCCGCCTGGAGCGTCACCAGCGGCTCGGCGAACTTGGTGAGTGCCGCGCCGGAGAGGCCCGACGTCACCAGTGCGTCGTGGAGCCTGGTGAGCCGCTGCAGCTTCTGGCCGACCGCCCCCGGCTCCTTGGCGAGCGTCAGCAGCAGCCGCTCGTTCTCGTAGAGAAAATCGACGTACTGGCGGATCTGCAGCCGGCCCGGAGCCGTCGCCAGCCGGCGATGGATCTCGAGCGCCTTGATCAGCCGGTCGTCGAGGCGCGGCAGCGGCCGCAGGGCCGCGTTCATCGTCTCGACCGTCAGCACGCGCGGCAGCCGCTCGAACAGCATGTCGACGGTGTTCTCGCCGCCGACCGCGTCGCCGGCGCTGGTCAGGATATCCAGAAGCTTGAGATGGGCGTTGAGGTCGGCCGGCGGCATGCCGGAAGCGAGCGGCGCCTTGTTCTCGAGGCTGCGGCGAAGCTGGCGCAGCAGGGCGGCGCGCGTCTCGGGGACGGGATGGCGGCCCAAGAAATCGCGCAGCCGCTGTCCCGGCTCCGGCAACTCGAGGGTGCCCGGCTTGGGTGCTACGAGCATGTCGACCAGCGTCTCGAGGAACTTGATCAGCGTCTCCGACGGCCCGAACAGCTCGCGCAACGCCGTCTTGCTCTCGACGATCTCGGACAGGACCTCGTCGACGAGCGGCAGCACGATGCCCCGGTCGGTCGCCGCGTCGGCGAGATTGCGCAGCCGCTCGATCTTCTCGGACCACGTTTTCGCATCCGAAAGATGCGCGGCGAGCGCCGCATTGACGAAGAAATCGCGGGCCTCGGTGAGCTCAGCCTTGCGGGCCGTGACGACGAACGCCGCGAACCCGGGCGGATCGATCGGCGCCGGCGGCTTGGTCTTGAGCCGCTCGCCGCCTTCGCGCACGGCGGTGTCGACAATGTTGTAAAGCTCGCGCACGCGCTGGGCGACATTCTGGTGGGCTGCCTGCGCCTGGGCGACCGCAGCCTTCTGGACGGCCGCCTGGTAGTCGGTCCCGCGATTCAGATATTGGTGCTGCTTTTCCGGCAGGTGCAGGAGCTCGGTCGGCGTGAGCATCGCACTGTCGAGGAAATCGCGGCACAGCCGGCCGATCACCCGCTTGGCGTTGGCGGCGTAGAGATCGTTGGGCGCGCGGCAGATCGTCGGCGTTGGCGGCGGCGCGGTCGTTTCGGAATCAGGGCTTTGGGTCATGACCGCGGAGCCAAATGTCACATCGAAAGAGCGATTTTAGCCGTCGGTGGTGACTCTATTGTGGATGCGACCACAACCGGCGCGCAACATCTCAAAAGTAGCGAAAATTTTCCGGAAAAAGCCGGAAAACCGCACAAAGTCTCGCGCCGAACGCTGTGCCGCGCTGTGACATTAGTCACAACTTCGTCAGGCGGCTCACCCGACCTCGAACACCGCCTCGACCTCCGCCGCCACCCCGCGCGGCAAGGCGGAAACGCCCACCGCGGCCCGCGCGTGCTTGCCGGCGTCGCCGAAGACCTGCACGAACAGATCGGACGCGCCGTTGATCACCTGGGGCTGATCGCCGAACTCCGGCGTGCAATTGACGAAACCGCCGACGCGCACGCAGCGCTTCACCTTGTCGAGATCGCCGCCGAGGGCCGCACGGACCTGAGCGATCACGTTGAGCGCGCAGAGGCGCGCCGCCTTCTGTCCGTCCTCGATCTTGAATTCGCGGCCGACCTTGCCGATGAACTGCGGCTTGCCGCCTTCCATCGGAACCTGTCCGGAGACGAACAGCAGGTTGCCCGAGCGGACCGAGGGCACGTAATTGGCCACCGGCATCGGGGCCTCGGGCAGCGTGATCCCCAACTCCTTGAGGCGAGCGTCGATCTTTCCAGCCATCGCAGTCTCCTTTAATTTGAGGAGAATAGCCGGCGGGACGCGGTCGTTCCAGTCCCGCGGCCGTGGCAGGCTGTCGTTCGACCGGGAGTGTCCCTTTGTCTCGTACGCTTGCTTTCATCGCCTGCCTGATCCTCGGTGCCTCGCCGGCACTGGCGGCACCCGACCTTCTCGACCTGAAGGTCGCCTACAGCGCCGATACCGTGATCGGCAGCGGCGATCATCCGCGCACCGGCCATCTCTGGCGCACGCCCACCGCGTTGCGCCACGACATGACCGACAACGGCCAGGCCGAGACCATCATCGTGCGGCTCGACAGCAAGACCGCGTGGATGCTTGTGCCCTCGTTGAAGCTCGCCCTGGGCACGGACCTGGACGGGCTGGCACAGCTTCCGGGTGCCGCGGCGGTCCTCGACGCCGCCGATAAGCTCAATCCCGTGGCGGCCGGTACGGCCATGATGGATGGCTTCCGGGCAACGAAATACCGCGTCCACATGGACGATCCGACCGCCGGGCAGTTCGCCGGCTATGTCTGGTCCACGGCGCAAGGGATCATCCTCAAGATCGAGGGGGCGGGCGAGCAGAACGGGCGTCACGGCGACATCCACCTGCAGTTCCGCAACATCAAAGTCGGCCCGCAGGATACGGGGCTGTTCGAGCCTCCGGCCGCGTACCGGCAGGTGACGGTCCCGCCAGCGGCCGTTCAGGCGATGATCAAAGGCCTGGAGCAGATGCAGCGGCTGAAGTCACAGCTGCCGGCCAAGTAGGGGGCGGGCGCGACTGGCGCGCGGCTCAACCATGGTCGATGAATTCGGTGAGCGTCTTCTCGTCCGGGAGCGCGTAGCCTGACGCCGGGCGGCGGCTGGGTGCGAGCCCGGTCAGACTGCGGAGCTTCACTGCCATCTCTGCCGCCTTGACCACCACCGCGATGCCGTTGACGACGGGTGCTCCGTCGACTTGCGCTCCGGCCTCGGCGGCGAAGAGCATCATCGGGATTCCGCCCGTCGGCACGATGACGTCCGCCCCGGCGTCCAACAGGACCCGCGCCTCGCGCAAGAAGATGGCATGGAGGCGTTTGCGGGCGTCCTGATCGACGAAGGCTTCCATGTAGTCGGTGATGCGCGCGTCGATCGTGCGGACACCCACGACGCGCTGCTGAAGCCCGTAGCGCAGCACCTGATCCTGGTGCCATGGCACGAACGCGGGGTTGATGGCGACGAGTCCGAGCCTGCGCCCCAAGGTGCAGGCATGCAGGAGGCTGGTCTCCCCCAGCCCCAGGACGGGAATGTCGACCGACGCGCGCGCTTCGGCGAGGCCCGCATCCTGGAAATGGTTCATGAAGTAGACGTCATAGCCCTGCCGCTGCGCCTCGACGGCGCCGCGGATCGCCGCGCGCGCAAAGCGGAACTCCGAGAGCGCATGCGTGGTCGTCACCGACGGCGTGATGGTCTTGAAGTCGAGCGAGAAGTCCGCATCCAGCATCGACTGCAGATACGGCAGCAGATGGCGCAGATAGTTGGCGTGCCCGATCTGATCGGTCCCGCCCTGGGCCCAGATGCGATGTTTGCGGCGCGCGTCGGTCATCGAGCCATGCTCGGGCCTGGCTCCGGCGCTGTCAAATCGTTTCCCCGGGCAGCACGTATCCTCGTGCACTGGTATAATGGGACATGCCCTCCCTCCGCCTCTGCCCGGTCCTCGCTCTCATTTTCGTGATGTGGGCGGGGGTGCCGCCTGCCGCCGCCGATGACGTCGATCTGGCGCTGGTGCTGGCGGTCGACGTCTCGCGCAGCATCGACGAGGCGGAGTACGACCTGCAGCGCAAGGGCTATGCCGCGGCCCTCTCCGATCCGCGCGTGGTGAGGGCAATCACTTCGGGCGAACGCGGCCAGATCGCGCTGAGCTATTTCGAGTGGTCCGGCGAGCTCTCGCAGCAGCTCATCGTCGACTGGGCGGTGATCCACGACGTGGCGTCGGCACAGCAGTTCGCCGCCCAGATCCTGGCGGCTTCGCGGCCGTTTGCGAACCGCACATCGATCGGCGTGGCGATCGAATATGCGATCGGCCTCCTCGGGCGCAGTCCGCACCGCGCGACGCGCCACGTGATCGACGTCTCGGGCGACGGCACGAACACGAACGGCGTTGAGCCTTCGGCGATGCGCGATGCGGCGGTCGAGCAGGGGGTCACCATCAACGGCCTTGTGATCAACAACCCGAACGAGATGCCGTGGATCCCGTGGCACACGCATCCACCCGGCGGGCTCGACAACTATTATCGCGAGAACGTGGCCGGCGGCCCCGGCGCATTCGTCCTTAAGGTGGAAGGATTCGACTCGTTCGCGACGGCGATCATCGACAAGCTGGTGCGCGAGATCGCGGACAGCGGCCAATCTCAGAATTCCGGGGCGCAACTCGCAAACGCACCGCACCCGGCCGGATACAAAGTATCCGATCGGTAACGTCTTTACAGGTGCTGCGCATCGCCGTATGTCCCGGCCTCGGGACGACACTCCGCAAAACCGTCCGGCCAAATCCAACATCAAGGGAGTTCCGCACATGAAGCTGTTCTTTTCGCCCGGTGCCTGCTCGCTGTCGCCGCATATCGTGCTTCGCGAAGCCGGGCTGAAGTTCGATCTCGAACAGGTCGATCTCGCGGCCAAGAAGCTCAAGGCGAGTGGAGGCAACTATCGCGAGATCAATCCGAAGGGCATGGTCCCGGTCCTGCAGCTCGACAGCGGCGACGTGCTGACCGAGGGGCCCGCGATCGTGCAGTACATCGCGGACCAGAAGCCGGAGTCCGGTCTGGCACCCAAGCCCGGCAGCCTGGAGCGCTATCGTGTGATGGAGTGGCTTAACTTCATCACCTCCGAGCTGCACAAGAACTTCACCCCGTTGTTCAAGCCGAACACGCCGGATGAGTACAAGCAGATCGCGCGCAACAATTTGAACGAACGGTTTGCCTTCGTGGACAGCAAGCTGGCCGGCAAGCAGTACCTGATGGGCGACAAGTTCACGGTGCCGGATGCGTATCTGTTCACCGTGTCGAATTGGGCCGCCATCCAGAAGATCGACATCGCACAGTGGCCGAACCTCAAGGCCTTCGCCGACCGCGTGCGCGCCCGGCCGAAGGTGCAGGAGGCCCTCAAGGCGGAAGGCCTGATCAAGTAGCCGGCGTTCGTCCCGGCGCGGGTCCCGATCGATCCGATCGGGCCGCGCCGGGAGATCACGCGACCGACAGCCGGTGCGGCTTCCCGCCCGGGTAGGGGAACCGCAAGGTCGCCTCGGTCCCGACCCCGGGTTTGCTGCGGATCGACAGCCCGCCGCCGTGCAGCTCACAGTAGGACTTGACGAGAGGCAGGCCGAGGCCGGCACCCTCGTTCGTCCGGCTCATGACGTTGTCGAGCTGGCGGAACGGCTGCAGCGCGGTTGGAATATCTTTCTCCTCCATTCCCGCACCCTGGTCGACCACCTGGATGCGCAGCCAGGCGTCGTCGCGCGTGGCCCGCACCGCGATTGACGTGCCTGGCTGCGAGAACTTGATCGCGTTGTCGACGAGGTTGATCAGGCACTGGCGCATCATGCGCTCGTCGGCCTTGAGCTCGGTGACGTTGTCGGCGATGTCGAGATGGATGGCGAGCTGCTTGGCCGCCGCCTTGGACTCGAACAACCGCAAGGCCCGCTCGACCACCGATCGCGCGTCCACGGTCTCGAAGACCGGCTCGATCTTGCCGGCCTCGATCCGGGTGAGGTCGAGGACGTCGTTGACGAGGTTGAGCAGGTGCGTGCCGCTGAAGTGGATGTCGTTCCCGTAGGCCACGTAGCGCTTGTTCGAGATCTCGCCAAGGAGCTCGCTCTTGATGATCTCAGAGAATCCGATGATCGCGTTCAGCGGCGTGCGGAACTCGTGGCTGAGATGCGCGAGAAAGCGTGTCTTCGCCGCGTTCGCCAGCTCGGCGATCTCGCGCTGCTTGCGGTCGGTGACGTCGCGCGTGATCTTGGCATATCCGGTCAGCCGGCCGTTCTCGTCGCGGATCGCGTAGACGACGATCTCCGCCGCGAACAGGCTGCCGTCCTTGCGGACGCGCAGACCCTCCTCCTCGTAGCGGCCCTGCCGGCGCGCCGTCTCGAGCGCCTGATGCGGCCGCTCGTCCTGCCGGTCGCGTTCGGTATAGAAGATCGCGTAATGCTCGCCGATGATCTCGTCCGCGGTGTACCCGGTGATGCGCTCGGCCGCGAAATTCCAGCTGATCACGACACCCGTGGGGTCCAGCGTGTAGATCGCGTAATCGGTCAGGCTTTCGATGAGGAGGCGCTGGCGATATTCGCTCTCGCGCAACGCCCGCGCGGTGACCTCGCGCTCGGTCACGTCGCGGGTGATCTGCGCATAGCCGGTGAGCTTGCCGTTCTCGTCGTGGATCGCGTCGATGATGACGTGCGCCGCGAATTTGGTGCCGTCCTTGCGGACGCGCCAGCCTTCCTCTTCGTACCGGCCGCTTTCGCCGGCGCGCTTCAGCGCCTCGAACGGCTTGGCGCTGCTGCGGTCTTCGTCGGTGTAGAAGCGCGAGAAGTGCTGGCCGATCACCTCCTCGGCGGTATAGCCCTTGATGCGTTGGGCGCCGCGGTTCCAGCTCGTGACGATCCCGTTCGCATCCAGCATGTAGATCGCGTAGTCGGTGATGCTGCTCGCCAGCAGGCGAAAGCGCCGTTCGCTGTCATAGAGCGCCCGCTTGTCCTGGCGCTCTTCGGTGGCGTCCCGCAGCATCGTCGTGAACCCGGTGAGCTCGCCCGTGGACCCGCGAAGCGGATAGACCACGGCGTGCGTCGGAATGACCGAGCCGTCCTTGCGGACGCGCTGGCTCTCCTCTTCATAGCGGCCGCGCTCTTCGGCCGATTTCAAGACGTTGAGGGCGATGCCCGCCAGGCGGTCCGCCTTCGTGTAGAGCTGGGAGAAATGCAGCCCCAGCACCTCGCTCGGGGCATAACCGAGGATGGCGCGTGCGCCGCTGTTCCAGCTGCGGATGGCGCCGTTCAGATCGATGACGTAAATCGCGTAGTCGGCGATCTGCTCGACGAGCGGCTGGAAGGTCGTCGGCAACGGCCACGTGCTGTGCTGGGTGGACAAGGGCGGAGTCATTCCGTTCCTCGCTCAAGGTCGCCCCCAACAGCACAGGGTCGCCCATAGTTAGAAGAGATCAGGGTGGTTTGCAATCTTGACGGACCTTCGATGTGCCGGGGCGCTCGCGCGCGGAGTCGGCTGGTTCCTTTTCATCGGCGCCGCCCCGATCGTGCCGCGGCGCCGGGCAGTGGACGATGGCCGCCGCAACCGCGAGTCCGGGTATCAGATCAAGCAGAGGTGTTTTCATTCGCGCCCCGCGACAGGTGTGGGCTGACCATGTGGTCACCGGGTCCCGGTGACCAGGGATAAATCGGTGATCGATTTGGCGCGTGGCGGCACCTGGAACCGAGCGGATGCTGACCCAGGCGGTGGAGTTGGCACGGCCGGAGGTCGATGACTACCGGATGGCGGTTTACGGCCGCAGCTTCGGCGGCCTGTAGGCCGTGCTGGTGATCGGCGGCGTGCTCGACACCCAGGTCCCGTTCGCGGACATCAAGGAGTGGCCGATCCGGTCATCTTCAAGAAGGTGACGATGCCGTGGCTGCTACGCCAGCTCGACATCAAGGCCGAGGTGACGCACTAGCCGGTGCCGGCGCCTAGGACGGCAGCGAGCCGCGCAGCTGGTCGGCACCCGGGTTGGCGAATTTCTGATCGATGACGATGTCGTGCGCCGTAGCCCCCGCGCCGTAGTACGCGCGGTTCGCCTTTTCGTCCGGCGTGAGCCACCCGCCCTCCAGAGTGAGGCCGCCGAACAGGCCTTTGTTGCGGGCAAAGGCGTAGATGTCGGAGCCGACATTCGTGGTTGTGCGCGCCTGCAGGCCGCTCCCGGCGTTGCCGCCCGCAATGCTGACGTCGCCGCCCAGGGTCACCTTGTCGGCGAGCAGCTTGTCGAGCGCCCGGTTGTTCATGACGATCAGAACGACCTCCGACACTTCGGCCCCGATCTGCAGGCCGATACTGCCGGCCCCGAGACTGTAAAAGGCCGGAGCACTCCAGCGCCCCTGGGCATTGCGAGCCAAAAGGACCCCGGAGCCGCCTTCGCCGCCGATGATCAGGCCCGCCTTCAGCAGCTGCGGCACGACGATCACCGCCTTGGCCTGGCGGAGATACGAATTGAAATTGGAGAAATTCGGATCGACCTTGAGCGCCTCTATGGTGCTGCGCGCATGGTCGATGAGAGCCTGCTGGTTCGAGGCCTGAGCGCGAACCGGAGTTGCGATGAGTGCCGCTGCGGCGATGCCGAGCAGAACATGACGCCGCTGAATCGGATGAGAGCGAATCATGCGGCGCATTGTGTCATGCACGGCTGGGCCGCGCCAGCCTCGGCGCGGCATCAAGAGGCCTTGGCGCGGCGCGGAGCCGGAGCGGGGGTGCCGCGCGATTCACGACGGCCGGCCGGCGCGGGCGCTCGCCGGCCTCCGGCGGGCTGCCCTGGGCCGCGACCCTCGATCCGCTTCATCAGGAGATTGCGGGCGCGGAACAAACGCGATCGAACCGTGCCGACCGGCACGTCGAGGACGGTGGCTGCTTCTTCGTAGAGGAAACCTTCGACCCCGCACAAGAGCAGCACCTGCTTGAACGACGGCGGCAATGTGTCGATTGCATCCGCGAGCGACGTCAGCTCGAGATGGGCGTCGGGCTGGTCGGCCGGGTCGCTGCGCACCGTGCTGTCGACGAGGTTTGCCGATTGGATCGGGCTATGGCGGCCGCGCCTCACGCTGTTGCGCACCACGTTCTTCAGGATCGTGAACAGCCAGGCACGGATGTTCGTCCCCAGCCGGAACGAATCGGCCGCGCCGACGGCCCGGGTCAACGCCTCCTGGACGAGATCGTCCGCGAGATCGGGATCGCGCGCCAGGAACCGCGCGTAGCGGCGAAGGCTCGGAATCTCGGGCAGAATGGCGTCGTACAACTCGTGTCGAGATGACTGCTGAGAGGTGTCGGACAACGTCGCTCCTCGCTCGCTGGTATGGGCGTCTGTCATCGGGTTGGTTCGGCGGCCGGGCCCCATGATGCCGCACGCGGACCCCGGCGCCGCGATTGCGGTGGGCGCGTCACGCGGACGGCCGCACTGGTTGAGTCATGCAACGAGGCGCCAAAGGTCAGGTTCCCCGCCCAAAGGCGGTGCCATGCGGTGCGGAACCACTCGGCAGGACAGGAGTTTTTCGAGCTGTACGCTCCAACGGAGTTTGCTGATGCCTTCTGAGACAGAGCTTACCTTCTCGCCGGCTCCGAGCGTGCAGTACAGCGCGCCTGAGGACCTCCTGAGAGACAGTGCCGTGCCGCGGCAGCGAAAGCGCGACTGGCTCGCGCAGTGGCAGCGCGATTTGAAGCAGCTTCAGACCGCGACGGAGGAGAATATGCCCCGTTTGGACAGGGCGACACCGGCGGCGCATGCCGATGACGGCAAAACGGCCGAGCTCCTGCAGCGCGTGTCGAATTGCCTGCTGCGCCTGGAAAGGGAATAGCGCCAATCGCTTACTGGCGCGGGCCTAAAATTTTCCCATTGGTGGCCTGAATTTGTCACGGCCCCAACCATTGGCGGTCAAAGGAAGCGGCGTACGTACGTTACGAGACACCGCAAACCGCCATGGAGCCCGTGAATGATGGCCGCTGACGAATTCACGTCGCTGTTCCGGACCTGCATCCCGCATCTGCGCGCCTATGCCCGTTCTCTGGTCCACAATGCCGACGGCGCCGACGATCTCGTTCAAGACACGCTGCTTCGCGCCTGGGCCTCGCGGGCCCAATTCGCGGAGGGGACGAATTTCCGGGCCTGGATGTTCACCATCCTGCGCAACCGCTTCCTGGACCAGAGGCGCCGCGACCGCCTGGGAAGCTGCTCGATCGACGACATCATCGATGCGAGCATCGTGTCGAGACCGGCGCAGGACAGCGTCCTGTATTTCGACGACATGGCACGCGCCTTCTGGAAGCTCAGCCCGCCCCATCGGGAGATCCTGATGCTGGTCGGCGCCATGGGTCTCGGCTACGACGAGGCCGCGAAAATCATCGGCTGCGCCGTCGGCACGGTCCGCAGCCGGTTGTCTCGCGCCCGCGCGGAGCTTCAGACCACCCTCGAAAAAGGGCGCGCTCACCCCGGCCGGCGTGCGGTCGCCACCGGCGAGCGCGGCGCTGCGGAGTTCCTGCGCGTCCTGTCCGCCGCATAGCTGCCGGGCCTCGATTTCTCCGCCGGTTCCCCCGTGACGCGGAACCGGCGGGGGCCTATTGCTGTTTCTTAAAGTCCCAGCCTTCTCTTCAAGGGAGCAAGAAATGGCCACAGAGCGACGCCAGAGCAGCCCATCGCACCAACGCAACGCCCCGGCGAGCGGGTCTCGTTCCACCAAGCCGGAAGGCGGGAAATCGCCGAACGAGGGCGAGGGGAGCCGGAGTGCCGCGCGGGATTACAACCAGCGGACCCAGCGCTTCATCCACGAAGGGCGCGTCGGCCAGAGCGCCGAAGAGGCCAAACGTGCTGTCGAAAGCGATGAGCGGGACAAGCTGGAAGAGGCGGAGCGGGTCGGGCGCGGACATAGACGGACCTGAGGCCCAACGGACCTGGGGCCAGGTGTCCGGCATCAGTTCTTCAGCGTGACGAGGTAACACCATGCAAATCTCTTTTGCCGAGCTTCCCTATGCACAGGACGCGTTGGAGCCGCATTATTCGGCAAGGACGGTGTCGTTCCACTACGACAAGCATCACCGGACGTATTTCGACACGCTGGTGAAGCTGATCCCGGGCACCAAATTCGAGAACATGCCGCTCGAGGAGATCGTCCGCGAATCCGCGAAGGACGTGAGCCACACGGCTGTGTTCAACAACGCGGGTCAGGTGTGGAACCATGACCTCTTCTGGCGGTCCATGAAGCCGAACGGCGGCGGCGAGCCGAAAGGCGAGCTGCGGCAGGCGATCGAGCGGGACTTCGGAAGCGTCGAGGAGATGCTCAAGCAGCTTTCCGACAAGGCCGTGAAGCAGTTCGGCAGCGGCTGGGCATGGCTGGTGGCCGAGCGCGGCAAATTATCGGTGACGTCGACGGCGAACGCCTTCAACCCGCTGGTGTCCGGTGGGACGGCGTTGCTGGCTCTCGATGTGTGGGAACACGCCTACTATCTGGACCGCCAGAACCGCCGGCCGGAATACGTCGACATCTTCGTCAAGAATCTGGTGAACTGGGACAATGCGGCGGAGCGGTTCAATGCGGCTCCGCAGCACGCGGACTCCGCGGTTCAGCCGCCGCGACGCGCCGCCCGGCGCTGACGGTCAGACGATAGCGGCGTGGCAAGGGTGCTTGCCACGCCGCCTGATCTAAACTCGTCCCAGAAGCACCAGGATGAGTACGATCACGAGCACTGTGCCCAGCCCGCCGCTGGGATAGTAGCCCCACGCGCTGCTGTAGGGCCACGTCGGCAACGCGCCGATGAGCAGCAAGATCAAGACGATGAGCAGAATCGTTCCAAGCGTCATGGGTTCTCCCTGGGTGAGACGTCGTGACGGCGGCCGGTGCCGGCGTTAGCCGGCCGGCGGCCCGGTCAGGACGTCCTGTGGATCAGGAGCGGGCAAGCGGGCTTCATGCCCTGCCTTCCCAGTCCTTCACCTGGCGCTCGGCTTCTTCCTTCGCGACGCCGTAGCGCTCCTGCACGCGACCGACGAGTTGATCCCGCTTGCCATTGATGAGGGTGAGATCGTCGTCGGTCAGCCGGGCCCATTGCTCCTTGGCCCGGCCTTTCAGCTGCTTCCAGTTACCAGCGATCTGATCCCAATTCATAAACCTGCTCCCATTGTGTCATGTACCGCTGTCAACGGGGGCGGGCTCGACTGGTTCCTGGCGGGGAGCTGTCGTCACCGGGGTGGCGGTACCTCGCGCGTGCCGAGCGGCAGGCGATACTCCATCGGCATCTGGCTGCCCGGGGCAGGCCCTGGCGTCGGCATGTAGTCGCCTTGGGATGAGACCTCGTTCAGGCAGTCGGTCTGCTGAACCGGCGTGGGCAGGTTGATGCAGTCCTGCGTGGTGACATGGGTCCGCGGCGATTGCGCCACTTGCGGGGCCGGTGCCGCAGGTGGCACGGGAGCCGCCTCGGTTTGCTGGGCATAAGCCGGCGCGTGGAGGGCTATTGCCACGACAGCCATCGTGCCGATCGACCAACGCATGATCTCCTCCGCTGTCAGGGATCGAAGATCGCCATTTGCCGGTCGGACGTTAACGCGGCCGGCACGGTGTCTCGACGTGACATCGTCGCGACAGGGCTTGCCCTATTTCGTAATGCCCTGCGGTCGAGGCGGGCTAATCGACGACGGGTACCGCTGCCTGCGACTTGGAGGTCGGTGAGGTGAGGAGCAGCACCAGCGGCACCAGGCACACGGTCAGGAGCATGATCGCCTTGAAGTCGTCGAGATAGGCGATCATCGAGGCTTGGCGGGTCACTTCCGCGTTCAGCGCCGCGAGCCCCTTGGCCGTCTGCGGGTTCCAGAACTGGTGGACCGCGGGGTTGTGCAGCAGCGGGTTGAACGGCGTGATCAGGCCCGCGAGCGAGGCATGAACCTGCTGGGTGTTTTCCGTGAGCATTGCGGTGACCGCCGAGATCCCGACGCTCGCGCCGATGTTCCGCATCAGGTTGAACACGCCGGCGGCTTCGTTGCGCATCGTCGTCGGGAGGGTCGAAAATGCGACCGTGGTCAGCGAGACCCACACGAAGCCGACGCCGAATCCCTGCAGCACGCCGCTGACCGCAATGTCCCAGTCCGGCGTATCGAGGGTAAATCCCTCCATCCACCACAGCGAATAGACGGCAAGCAGCAATCCGAACGTCAGCGGCAGGCGCGCGTCCACGCGCGCGAGGATGCGGCCGACAAACAGCATCGCGAACATCGTGCCGAGGCCGCGGGGAGCCAGCAAAAGGCCGACGGTGAACACCGGGTAGCCCAGGAGCGTCTGGAGGAACGGCGGCATGAGCGCCAACGTCGCGAACAGCACCACGCCCACCACGGCCATGAACACGAGGCTCACCGCGAAGTTGCGGTCCTTGAGCATCTTGGGGCTGATGAACGGCTGGTCGGTCGTGAAGGTATGCACCACGAAAACATAGAAAAAGAGCGCGGCGAGCACCGCCTCGACGACGATCTCGGTCGAGCCGAACCAGTCCTTGAGCTCCCCGCGGTCGAGGAACATCTGCAGCGAGGCCACGGCCAGGCTCAGCATGGCGAAGCCGAACACGTCGAAGCGCAGGCCCCGGTTGATCTTGGTCTCGGGCACGGCCCTCGCGATCACGAGGAACGCCAAGAGGCCGAACGGCACGTTGATGTAGAACACCCAGCGCCAGCTGTAGTTATCCGTGAGCCAGCCGCCCAGGGTTGGCCCCAGCACCGGCCCCACCACCGCACCGAGGCCCCAGATCGCCATGGCCGAGCCGTGGCGTTCGCGCGGATAGCTGTCGAGAAGGGTGGCCTGCGACAAGGGAACCAGGGCGGCGCCGAACACGCCCTGCAGGACGCGGTAGACCACCATCTGCGGCAGCGTGCCCGCGATGCCGCACAGGATGGAGGCCAGGGTGAAGCCCGCCACCGACAGCATGAACAGCCGCTTGCGGCCGAAGCGGTTGCTGAGCCACCCGGTCGGCGGCGTCATGATCGCCGCCGCGACGATATAAGACGTGAGCACCCAGGTGATCTGGTCCTGGCTGGCGGCGAAGCTCCCCTGCATGTGCGGCAGGGCCACGTTGGCGATCGTGGAATCGAGCGCCTGCATGAACGTCGCCAGCATCGTGCCGAACGTCACGAGGGCGAGGTGGGTGGGCTTGCGCTCCGGGCTGTCCGGGGTGTCGTCCATGCGAGATCAGATCAGATTCAACACATGCTGCAGCCAGGCGGGATGATGCGGTCCGGTATCGATCTCCGCCATGACGCTCATGCCGGCGCGGAGCTGGGGCGCACCGGGCTGCGGCTCGAGCGCCAGGCGCACCGGAATGCGCTGGACCACCTTCACCCAGTTGCCGGACGAATTCTGCGCCGGCAGCAGCGAAAACTCGTTGCCGCTTGCCGGGCTCAAGCTCTCGACGCGGGCCTTCCAGGTGATGCCGGGATAGGTGTCGACGGTGACCGTCGCCTCCTGGCCGGGCACGACATGCGTCAGCTCCGTTTCCTTGAAATTGGCCTCGATCCAGGTATGGCCGATCTCCGCGAGGCTGAACACCGGCGTGCCCGTGCTGATGTAATCGCCGGGGCGCAACGTCACGTTGGCGACCACGCCGGCCGCGGGGGCGACAACTTTGGTCCGCGACAGGGCGAGTGCTGCGTCGTCGCGCCGCGCCAGTGCTGCCCGGTACGTGGCGAGCTCCTCCGTCGGCTTGTTCACGTCGCCGCCGAGCTGCGCCTGGATCGCCGCCATCTGCTGGCGGAACACGTCGGTCTGCTGCTGCGCGTTGTCGTAGGCGCGCCGCGCCTCGTCGACCTTCTGCTCCGAGGCGACGCCGGAGCTGCGCAAATTGGCCTGGCGGTTGTACTCGCGCTGCTGGAATTGGACGGTTTCCTCCGCGTTCTTCAGCAACGCGGCTTTTTCGAGATAGTTCGCGCGCAGCGAGTCGATCTGCGATTTCACGTTGATCAGGTTGGCTTCGGCCTGGTCGAGCGCGATCTGGTACGACCGCGGATCCAGCTCGAACAGCAGCTGGCCGGCGTCCACGCTCTGGTTGTTGTGGACGTAAAGTCCGGTGACCTGGCCCGGCACCTGGGCGTTGATGGAGATGAGGTCGGTCTTCACGAACGCATCGTCGGTGGACACGTACCGGCCCCCGGTGACGTAGAACCACAGCGCCGCGATCAGAACGACCAGCGGCCCGAGGCCGATCAGACCCCAGCGCACGAGCTGGCGGCGGGACGCTGCTGGAGCGCGGGCTCCGTCGACCGGGGCCGGCCGGGCGGCATCCGCGTTCTTGCGCAGCGAGGTGATGCGCTCCGCCATCGAGAGGTTCTCAGGTGTCTTTTTCTTCAACATGTCACTTACCCGCCGAAAGAGCTGCGTTCTGTTCGGGCTTGAGGTCGGCGCCCCACCAGCCGCCACCCATCGCCACGAACAATTGGACCGTGTCTGCGAAGCGCTGCGCCTGGGCACGCACATATCCGAGCCGTGCCTGCTGATACTGCCGCTCCGCGTCGAGCACCGGGATGACGCCCTGGCCGCCACCCGAGTAGCCGAGCCGCTGCAGCCGCACCGCTTCCGATGCGGCCGTGAGCGCCCGCTGCTGGGTGCGCAGGAGCTGCGCGTCGTGGCTGAGCGCCTGCAGGAGATCGGCCACCTGGCCGAAGGAGACGAGCACGGTCTGCTCGTAATCGGCGAGGGCCGCCTTGAAATCGTCGGCCGCGGCCCGGCGCTCCGCCTCGAGCGTGCCGCCGTGGAAGATTGGCGCCGTGAGGTTCGAGGCCAGGCTCCACACGAGGCTCGACTTGTCGAACAAGGTTGCGGTGGAGATGGCGGTCTGGCCGGCGGACGCCGACAGCGTGATATTGGGATAGAGGCGCGCGGTCGCCACGCCGATCGCGGCATTCGCTGCGTGCAGCTGGGCTTCGGCGGCGAGGATGTCGGGGCGCTGGTGGACCAAAGCCGACGGCAGACTCACCGGCAGCTCGTCCGGCAAGGTGAAGTTGGTCAGATCGAAAGTCGGCGGCAGCCAGTCGCCGGGCGCCCTCCCGACGAGCACGGCGAGGTTGTGCCGCGCCTGGCTCAGTTGCTGGCGGAGCGGCGGGCGCAAGGTCTCGTCGGTGGCGAGTTGCGCCTCGGCGCTCACGACATCGGAATCGGGCGCCACGCCTGCGTCACGGGACTTGCGCACGAGGTCGAGGTTGTTCTCGTCGATGCCGGTGATGTCGTCGACCGCCTGCAACTGGGCGCGGAGCGAGGCGAGCTCGATGGCCTGCAGCACCGCATTTCCGGTGAGCGACAGATAGGCCGCGTCGAGCTGATAGCCCTGGTAGTCGGCGAGGGAACTCCGCTGCTCGATGAAGCGGCGTGTGCCGCCGAAAATATCGGGGTCGAAGCTGGCCGTAGCGCCGACCGAATAGACGTTGAAGTTCGGCGGCAGGTGGATGCTGCCGGGCTTGAGGCCGAACGAGGCGGTACTGGTCTTCTGGCGCGCCACGCCCGAGTTGAAGTCGAGCTGCGGATAGAGCCCGCCATTGGCGGCGATCACCGCTTCGCGCGCCGACGCCAGCCGCGCCTTGGCGCCCTCGAGAGTGCGGTTGCCGGCGATCGCCGTCTTCACCAGCTCGTCGATGTCCGACGAACGGAACAGCGTCCACCAGTCGGCGGCGATCTTCTCGCCCATGACCGTGGTCTGGCGCCGAGCACCCGGCCCCGGATCGTTGGGCGGGACCACCTCGGCCGGGGAAATATAGCGCTCGGTCTGCGGCGCCGCGGGCTCGGAGAAGTCCGGGCCGACGGTGCAAGCGCACAGCATGCCCGCAAGCGCCAGCGAGCCGAGGAGGGATTTGAAGGAAAGGAGCATCCCGCGCCGCCTCAGGCCCGCCGCTTGCGCCGCAACGGTGCGGCGGCGATGAGCGGCTCTTCGCTCGTCCGGCGGGCAAGATTGGCCTTTGTCCGGTGGAGGAGGGACAAGAGCTGCTCGGTCTCCGCCTTGGACAGGCCGGCCTGTGCTTCCTCGTAAACCTTGCCCGCGAGCCCATAGATCCGTTCGAGGATCGGCCGCGCCTTCGCCGTCAGTTCGAGCACATAAGCCCGGCGGTCCTGCTGGTCCGGCTTGCGCTGGATGAAACCGCCCTCCTGCAGGCGGTCGAGCAGGCGGACGAGTGTGATCGGCTCGATGTCCAGACTCTGGGCGAGGGTGGCCTGGTTGACGCCTTCCTGGCGCGCCAGGTGCGCGAGCACCGAGCATTGCGTCCGCGTGAGGCCAAGCCCTTCGGCGCGCGCGTATTGCTCGTAGCGGCGGCGCAACAGACGGGACACGTCATGGATGACGAAGCCGAGCATTCGCTCGGGATCGGTTTGCGGCATGGGGCGCTCGCGGATGTAAGGGATTTATATAATAAGCAATGTATATTATATGCGAACGGCGCTCTCCGTGCAAGCGCGGAGCGGTCTCAGGCCGCGCCCCGCAGCCATGCGGCCAGCGCAACGCCGCCACAGGCCGATGCCGATCTGCCGATTTTTGAGGCGGTCCTTGTCCCGGCCGGCGAGACCTAGGCGGCCAGGCCTAAGCCGCCCGGGCGAGGCGCGAGACCTCGCGCTCGACGAGGGAGCGGTACGGTCCGTCCTGCCGCATGAGCAGGTCCGGCGGGCCGTCCTGGACGACGCGTCCCTCGCGCAGCACGACGATGCGGTCGAAATTGCGCAAGGTCGACAGCCGGTGCGCGATCGCGATGACGGTGCGGCCGCGCATCAATTGCTCGAGCGCCCGGCGGATCGCCTCTTCGGATTCGCTGTCGAGGGCCGAGGTGGCTTCGTCGAGCAGCAGGATCGGCGCGTCCTTCAGGAACGCGCGGGCAATCGCGATCCGTTGGCGCTGCCCGCCCGAGAGCTTCACGCCGCGGTCGCCCACGATCGTGGCGAACCCGTCCGGCAAGGTGTCGATGAAGTCGCGACATTGCGACAGCTCGGCCGCGGCGAGCACCTCGGCATCCGAGGCGTCCGGGCGACCATAACGGATGTTCTCCAGGATCGAGCGGTGCAGGAGCGAGATGTCCTGCGGCACGATCGCGGTGGCCTGCGCGAGACTCTCGAGGCTCACATCCGAGATGTTCTGCCCGTCGATCAGGATGCGTCCGCCAGAGACGTCGTAGAACCGCTGGAGCAACGCGAAGAGGGTGGACTTGCCGCCGCCGGACGGCCCGACCAGGCCCACTCTCTGTCCGGGCTTGAGCGCCAGGTCGAAGCTCTCGAATACCGAGCGACCGTTCGGATACGCGAACGATACGTCGTCGAATTCGATGGCGCCGTGGCGGGCCGACAGGGGACGCGCGTCCGGGTCATCACGGAGCTGGTATGGCACAAGCAGGGTGGCGAGCGCTTCGGACAGGCGCGCGAGGTGCTGTGTTGCGTCCACAAGCGCGACCGCGAGATCGCGGGTGGCATGCAGGATGGTGAACGCGAGCGTGCACACCAGCACCACATCGCCCGTCGTCGCGGCACCGCGCTGCCACAACGTCAGCGCCCACGCCAGAAGCCCGATCGTCAGCACGATGACGGACGCGGCGTGGAAGAGGCGCAGCTTCTCGAGATATTGGAGGCTGCGCTGGCGGCTCGTGAGCTCGCCCTCGATCACCGCCTCGAAGCGGCGGCGCTCGCGGCTGAGGCCGCAGAAGGCCCGCACGAGCGGAAGATTGCTGACGACGTCGACCATCTCGCCGTCGACCAGGGCGGCCTTGTCGGCGAAGGCCATGTGCAGCGAACGGCCGTTGGCCGCCATGCGGAAGAGTACCGCGACCAGCACGAGGGCGACGGCCAGCATGCCGAGCGTCATCGGCACGCTGATGAGCGACAGGAATACAATGGCCCCGACGGTGGCGACGCACGGCGGCAGTACGTTCCAGACGAACATGTTCTCGATCATGAAGGCGGCGTTCGATGTCGCCGTGATGCGGCTGGTGAGCATCCCGGGCATGCGGTCCTGGAAGAACGCGGGCGCGTGGCCGGTGAGGTAGCGGAACAGATCGGCACGGAGGTCGCCCGTGACTCCGACGAACGCATAGCTCGCCACCCAGCCGGCGATGCGCCAGGTGAGATTGTCGCCGGAGACCAGCGCCACGAGAAGTGCGAACGCGTACCAGACGTGGCCGCCGCCCTGCGGCCCCGCCGACAGCTGATCGACCAGGAATTTCACGCCGTACTGGCTCGATACCGAGCAGATCACCGCGACCAATACCGCCGCCAGGATGATCGCGTGAGATGCGGGGCGCTGGCGGACGTAGCGCGCCAGGAACGCCAGCGGACGATCCGCGTAACGGCAGAGAGGGTGCATCGTGGGTTCGCGTCTCGTCGATGGTTGCCGCGGGGGTTCAGGGGGCACGGAATAGCGCGGGGCCGCACGCGTTGTGCTGAGCGGCTGCGGTCTGAAGACAATCGAGCGTCCGTCCATGCCTGCCCCTTACGTGCTCACGCAATTTACGACTGTGCTGCCGGCATGGGAACGAGCAGCGAGAGCCGCTGCTTCCGTCGAAGGTCTCATATTCGGCGTGACAAAAAAATGAGATGCCCCGCGGACCCGGGGGACAAAACTCCACACTTCCTTTTCGTGGATGTCCATCTAACAGTGACCGGCCCTTAGGAGGACCTGAGTATGCGTATTGCGCAAGTGTCGCCGCTCCATGAAGCGATTCCGCCGAAGCTCTACGGCGGCACGGAGAGAGTCGTCTCGTGGCTGACCGAGGAGCTGGTGGCGCTCGGCCACGACGTGACGCTGTTCGCGAGCGGCGATTCGACGACGTCGGCCAAGCTCGAGCCGATGTGGCCCAAAGCCCTGCGCCTGGACGGCCAGGTGCGCGATCCGATTGCCCCGCATCTGTGGATGCTGGAGCGCGTCCGCCAGCGCGCGCACGAGTTCGACCTCATCCATTTCCATCTCGACTACTATCCGTTCTCGGTGTTCACGCGGCAGCAGGTTCCGTTCATCACGACCCTGCACGGCCGGCTCGATCTGCCCGAGCTTCAGCCGGTGTTCACGACCTTCTCGTCGGTGCCGGTAATCTCGATCTCCGACGCGCAGCGCCGCCCGCTGCCGCAGGCGGGCTGGCTGGGGACCGTCCATCACGGGCTTCCCGAGTGCTCGCTCATGCCGCAGCCGGCCACGCCCCGCTACCTGGCCTTCCTCGGCCGCATCGCACCCGAGAAGGCGGTGGACAAGGCGATCCACATCGCCGAGCGCAGCGGATTGCCGCTGAAGATCGCGGCCAAGATCGACCGCGTGGACCGCGAATATTACGAGACCAAGATCAAGCACCTGATCCGGCCGCCCTACGCCGAATACATCGGCGAGATCGGCGATCATGAAAAGGCCGACTTCCTGAGCGGGGCCATGGCCCTTCTCATGCCGATCGAATGGCCCGAGCCGTTCGGCCTGGTGATGATCGAGTCGATGGCCTGCGGAACGCCGGTCATCGCATTCCACGCCGGATCGGTCCCGGAAATCATCGACGACGGGACGACGGGCTTCGTGGTGCGCAACGAAGACGCGGCCGTGGCGGCGGTGGAGCGCCTGCCCTCCCTGTCGCGCGAGAAGGTCCGCCGCCGCTTCGAGGAGCGCTTCACGGCGAGCCGCATGGCGAAGGACTACCTCAAGCACTATCGCAGCCTGATCGCGCGCGAGACGCCGCCGCTCCGGCTCGTCAACGGTACCCACGTCCCGACCTTCGAGGCAGCCGAGCCGGACGCTCTCACCGGCACGTCCTCGGCGGCGATCGAGCGGTAGCCGAGCCCCGGGGAACCTGACGAAAATTTAATGCCGGCGTCGAGCGGCGTGAACTCGGCGGACCCCCACCTGTTGGTGAGAGGAACGGTGCTGCGGCTCATCGCCGCAGCACCAACCCCCAGGAGGATTCCGCTATGGACTTACCGCAGCTCGAGGACTGGGCCGATTCCAAACCGCAGCTGAAGCAATCCACCCTGGAGAAGGTGCGGATCTTCCGGTGGCTGGTGGGATCGCTGTTCACCCTGATCGCGGCGACCTTCGTGCTGATGCTGTGGGTGCTCGGCGAGCCGGATTCCTACCAGGAGCATGCGGCGGTGGAGGGGCCGTCGTCGACGTGGCCCGACGGCTCGGCCAAGACCGCGCAGGACTCGTCGTGGGATAACGGCGGACATCAAGTCGCGCAGCCGCCGGCGGCCCAGCAGCCGCAGCCTCGCGGCTAGCTCCCAAAAGAGAAGAGGCGGGTCTGGCGACCCGCCTCGAGGTACAACGCAGAGGGGAGGAGCTGCGTTGGATTCGTGAACACGCGGTAGCGGCAGGTGCCGGCCGCCCGCCAAATCTCACCGCCACTAATCCCCGGCGGCGGCCAGAGTTCCCTCGCGGGGGGCGGTATCAACGGAGGTTGATTCATGCGCGGTTCGGCGGTTTGATGGCCGAGTCATGCCCGAGAAAACGCCCCAGACCCGAAGCGACATGCCGGGCGACACATCTCCGGATGAGACCGGTGCCGCCTCGCTCCATCAGGCCATCCAGCAGCAGATCACCGAGCTGCTGGCGAATGCGGACCTGAGCGAAGAGGAGAGGCAGCAGATCCTGGTCGCCATGCAGTGCCCGTGCTGCGGTGCCGGCGGATTGTCGCTCAGCATCAAGCTGACCGGAGCGCGGTCTAGGCCCTCGTTTTGACAGCGGCGGCCGGTCCAGCGCCGGATTTGCGCGCGGCGCGCGCGTGCTCGGTCGCCATGAGATCGACCTCGAAGGTCGCCGGATCGATGACCACACCGTACAGCTCGGCCGCCGCTCGCGCCGTGACATAGCCCTGGCGGACGTCGTGCTGCACGGCCTCGATCGGCCGCTCGAGCGGCGAGCCGTAGCCGCCGCCGCCGCCCGAGCGCAGCCGGAACGCGTCTCCGGTCTTCAGGGCGGCGACCAGGACCTTGGCGTTGGGGAAGTCCGTCTTCCAGTTGCCGCCCTGGCGCAGCGCGACCTCGTTGCCGGTGGCGGACTCTCCACCCTCCAGGCCCCACGGCTTGCAATGCGCGCGATCGATCTGCGTGTTGAAGACCATGTTGCAGCGCGCCCGCACGACGCGCTCGACCCCGAGCCCGCCGCGGTTGCGGCCCGCACCGCCCGAGTCCGGGACCAGCGCGTAGCTCTCGACGACCAGCGGGAATTTGGCCTCGGTCTGCTCGTTCGGGCTGTTGTGCGTGTCGCCGTCGTTGATGCAGACGGTCCCCGACACGCCGTCCTCGCGCTGCTTGGCACCCCAGCCGCCGCCGAGCGGCCCGAAATTGCCGATGAAGAACTCCTTGGTCTGCGGGTTGATGCCGTGTGTGGCCGCGACCAGCAGGTCGGCGTGATGCCCTGCGATCACGCGGTCGGGGATCGCCGGCGCCAGCGCCTTGAAGATCGTATCGACCACCGTCATGGGAAAGGTCATCCACCACCGCATCGCCGCGGGCCTGGTGGCACTGATCACGCGGCCGGGCGGGACGATGGTCTTCAGACTCCTGAACGAGCCATCGTTGATCGGGTAGTCGGTCGGCGAGGTCAGGCACTTGTAGGCCACCTGCGCGCACGCATGGCCCGTGGTGATGCCGGAGTTGTAGAACCCCCGCACCTGCCGCGACACGTCTGAGAGGTCGATCGTCATCTCGTCGCCGGCGACGGTGACCTTAACGCGGATCGGGATCGGCTTGCCGACGTCGACGCCGTCG
Source organism: Alphaproteobacteria bacterium (assembly GCA_035506575.1). GTDB lineage: Bacteria > Pseudomonadota > Alphaproteobacteria > CACIAM-22H2 > CACIAM-22H2 > DATJPD01. The sequence continues at coordinate 18,896 of DATJPD010000129.1, read as the reverse complement.
TCGTCCATGAACGATTCCGCCTCATAGACGCCGTCCGGGATCGATGTCGTCCGCGACCGTGCAGCGGTCTCGGCGCGATCCATGATGGCCGCGATGCTCGCCAGCACGGGTTCGCGGCCGTAGCGCTCGATGAGCTGCAGGAAGCGGCGCTCGCCGGTCTTGACCGCTGTCACCTGCGCCCGGAGGTCGCCGATCGCACGGCTCGGCAGGCGCACGTTCATGCGGATGATGTCGACCAGGTCCTGGTTCACCACGCCGCGGTCCTGATACTTGAGGAAGGGGATCTGCAGGCCTTCGGAGAAGATATCCGTGCTCATGCCGCCCAGGAGCCCGCCGATGTCGAGCCAATGCGCCATGCAGCAGGAGAAGCCGACCAGCACGCCCTTGTGGAAGATCGGCATCGTCAGGGTGACGTGGTTCAGGTGGCTTCCGGTGGTGTAGGCGTCGTTCGTGATGTAGATGTCGCCCGGCCGGATCCCGTCCTTGCCGAAGTGGCGGATCTTCGCCTTCACCGTTTCCGCCATGCCGCGGATGAACATCGGCAGCCCGATCCCGATCGAGACGGTCTCCCCCTCGGCGGTGAACAGGCCGACGGTGAAGTCGAGCGCTTCGTAGATGATGATGTTGTAGGCGGTCCGCATGAGATTGGTTTTCATCTCCTCGGTCACCGCGATCACGCCGTTGCGCACGATCTCGGTGACGATCGGGTCCGCCTTGCCGCGTGCTGCCGGCCGCTTCGACGCTGCCGGTTTCTTCTTCTGCTTCGCCATGTCGCTCACCGCGCCTTCGAGATCGTGATCATGAGGTTGCCGTATGCGTCCACGTCGAGCACGTCGCCCGGCACCAGCACCGTCGTCGACGCATGCTCCTCGATCAGCGCCGGGCCGGTGATGCGGTTGCCGGCCAGCAGCGCTGCGCGCGCGTAGGTGGGGGTGCTGACGAACTTGCCGCCCCGGATGTCGAAATAGACCGGGCGCTTGCCGGTGAACGCGGCCTTGGGCGGCGCCTTTTGGCCGCGCTTGAGTTTGGCCGGGGGCGGCTTCTTCATCAGGCCGGTGACGGTTGCGCGCAGGCTCACGATCTCGGCCCGCTCGTCGGGTGCCGAGGTGCCGTAGCGGCGCTCGTGCATCGCATCGAAATGCCGCTTGATGGCCGCCCGGTCGTGCTTCGTGAATACGGCGCTCGGCAAGTCGACGGTCACCGCGTGCTCCTGGCCGACATAGCGCATGTCGGCGGCGCGCTTCACCGTGATCTTCTGCGGCGCCACGGCGGCACCGGCGATTGCCTGCCGGCCCTGGTCCTCGAGCTCGCGATAGATCCGCTCGATCTCCTCGAATGCCGCATCCTCGAGGCGCATCGGCCAGGTGCGTACGAAATCGTAGCGCAGGTCCGAGAACAACATCCCGAACGCGGAGAACACGCCCGGCGCGTTCGGGATGATGATGTTGCGGATGCCGATCTCGCGCGCCACCTGGGTCGCGTGCAGCGGCCCGGCACCGCCATAGGCGACGAGCGTGAAGTCCCCGGCGTCGAGTCCGCGTTCGGTGGTCACGCCCTTGACCGCGTAGGACATGGCGGTCACCGCGATCCGCAGAATACCGTCCGCCGCCTGCGTGACCGACAGGCCGAGCGGATCCGCCACGTCGGTCTTGAGGGCGCGCTCGGCGGCCGCGACGTCGAGCCGCATCTCGCCGCCGAGGAAGCGGTCGGCGCCAAGACGGCCGAGCACGAGGTTGGCGTCGGTCACGGTCGGCGCCGTGCCGCCGAGCCGGTAGCAGGCCGGGCCCGGTGCCGCGCCGGCGCTCTGCGGGCCGACGCGCACCACGCCGTCCTCGACCCGCGCGATGGAGCCGCCGCCGGTGCCGACCTCGAAGATGTCCATCATCGCGATCTGCACCGGAAGGGCCCGGTCGTAGCCGCCGATCAGGGCTGCCCCGGTCGTCAGCGGCTCGCCGTTATAGACGACGCCGGCCTTGGCCGTGGTTCCGCCCATGTCGAAAGCGATCGCGTTGTCGAGCCCGAGCGTCCGGCACAGCATCTGGGTGCCGATGACGCCCGCCGCGGGCCCGGATTCGAGCATGCGCACGCAGTAGGATTGCGCCTGGCGCGTCTCATACAGCCCGCCCGTCGACTGCACGATCAGGAACGAGCCGCCGAAGCCCTCGGCGCGGAGGTGATCGTCGATCTCCTGCAGGTAGCGCCGCACCTTCGGCCCGATATAGGCATTGGCGGCGACTGTCGAGCAGCGCTCGAACTCCCGGTACTCCTGCGAGAGCTCGTGCGAGGCCGAGACGAACATCGACGGGTGGCGCTTCTCGAGGATCCGCTTCGCGCGCGCCTCGTGCTGCGGATTGCGGTAGCAGTTGAGGAACAGGATCGCGATGGCCTCGATGCCGAGCCGCGCCAGCTCGTCGCCCAGGCGCTCGATCTCTGCATCGGCAAGCGGCGTATCGATCTCGCCGTCCGCCAGGATGCGCTCCTTCACCTCGAAGCGCAGTGCCCGTTCGATCAAGGGTTCGTGCTTACGGAAATACAGGTTATAGGCGTCCGGCCGGTTGATGCGGCCGATCTCGTAGATGTCGCGGAACCCTCGGGTCGTGAGAAGGGCGGTCTTCGCACCTTTGCGTTCCAGGATCGTGTTGATCGCGATGGTCGAGCCGTGCAGGAAAAGGCCGGCCTTCGCGTACTCGGTTCCCGTCTTGGCGACGCCGGCGTTGATGCCGTCGACGAGGCGCGAGGGAGTCGACAGCGCTTTGCCGAAGGTGAGCCGCCCGGTCTTGCCGTCGAACACGGCGATATCGGTGAAGGTGCCCCCGATGTCGGCGGCCAGTCTCAGATCTGTCGCAGATTTCGGCCTTGGCACGTCTACCCCCCACACCCGCACTTCGTCGGAACTGAACATGTTCATATTTGCTGTCTCTCAATACAGCAGATCGGCGCGGATGGAAATGGCGGTCGTGCGCGAGGTCCGATCGACGCGGAAGAGGCCCGCGTGGACGCGCATGAGAGAATGCAGAATGACGCGCAATTTTCGCGTCATAACACCGAAATTTACCACAATTTAGTTACATCCGTTCCGCGTCCCCATGTGGTCGGCTTGGGCGGTGATTGCTCCCGCCAGGTCTCGCATGGTCTTCAGCCCGGACACCGAAGCCCCGAGCTCGTCGATGACTCCGGCCACGTCGCCGGCGCTGGACGAGCGTCGCTTCCGCGTGCTCATCGACGCCGTGACCGATTACGCGATCTACATGCTCGATCCCGACGGGCGCATCATCAGCTGGAATCCCGGCGCCGAGCGGATCAACGGCTACACGCTCGAGGAAGTGGTCGGGAAGAGCTACGAGATCTTCTTCCCCGAAGAGGACCGCCGGCAGGGCAAACCCGCCCGCGCGCTTGCGATGGCGCGCCGCAACGGCCGGTCCGAGGACGAGGGCTGGCGGGTCCGCAAGGACGGCAGCCTGTTCTGGACGCTGGCGGTGATCGATGCGATCCGCGACGAGGAAGGCCGCGTCATCGGCTTCGCGAAGATCACGCGCGACATGACCGAGCGCCGCAAGGTCCAGGAGGCCCTGCTCGAGAGCGAGCGCCGGTTCCGTCTGTTCGTCGATGGCGTGCATGACTATGCGATCTACACGCTCGATCCCGAGGGACGGATCATCAACTGGAACAGCGGCGCGCAACGCGCGCATCAATACACGGCCGAAGAGATCATCGGCGCGCACTACCGTGCCGTCTTCACCGCCGAGGACCAGGAGCAGGGCGAGCCCGAGAGGGCCCTCGCCACCGCGCAAGCCGCCGGCAAGCACGAAGCCGAAGGTTGGCGGGTGCGCAAGGATGGCAGCCGCTTCTGGGCGAGCTGCGTCATCGACAAGATCTGCAGCCAGACGGGCGAGTTGCTCGGGTTCGCCAAGATCACCCGCGACATCAGCGAGCGCCGCGACGCGCAGAAGGCGCTCGACGACGCGCGCGAGCAGCTGTTCCAGTCGCAGAAGCTTGAGGCGATCGGACAGCTGACCGGCGGGGTCGCGCACGACTTCAACAACCTCCTGGCGGCGATCCTCTCGGGCATCTCGCTCGTCGAGCGCCTGGTCGCGACCAAGGACGAGAAGCTGAAGCATCTGCTCGAAACCATGCGGCAGGCGACGCAGCGCGGCCACGGCCTGACCCGCCAGCTGCTGACGTTCTCGCGCCGCCAGCCGTTGCGGCCGGAAACGATCGACGTCGGAAAGCGCCTGCGCGAGACGTTGGACCTGCTGGACCGGCTGCTGTCGGGCAACATCAAGATGACGGTCCGTATCCCCGACAACCTGCCGCCGATCGAGGTCGATCCGGCCGAGTTCGAGCTCGCGATCCTCAACGTCTGCCTGAACGCGCGCGACGCCATGCCGCGGGGCGGCGGCCTGACTGTGGAGGCCAGGGCCGAGACGCTGCGGAACGAAGAGACCGGCTTGAACCAGCGCTTCGTCGCCATCAGCTTCACGGACACGGGCATCGGCATCCCGGAGGCACTCAAGAAGCGGGTGTTCGAGCCGTTCTTCACCACCAAGGACGTGGGCAAGGGGAGCGGGCTCGGCCTGAGCCAGGCCTACGGCTTCGCCCATGGATCGGGAGGGACGGTCGATATCACGAGCGAAGTCGGAAAAGGCACGACCGTCACGTTCCGCTTTCCCGCCGCCACACCGCAACGCCCAGAGCATTCACCGGAGGACAGCAGCGTCATGGCCACAGCACACGACAGCGGTACGGTTCTGTTGATCGAGGATGACCTTTCGCTGGCCGAGCTCACCTCGGCCCTGCTCGAACACGCGGGCTACACCGTCAAGGTGGCGCATTCCGCCGCCGCCGCCCTCAACATGCTGAAGCGCGGCAGCCGGATCGATGTGGTGTTCTCGGACATCGTCATGCCGGGCGGCATGAACGGCTTCCAGCTGGCGCGCACCCTGCGCAAGGAGTTTCCCGACGTTCCGGTCCTCCTGACCACCGGGTTCAGCGGTGCGGCCGACGTGGCGCAGATCCGCGGCATCGAGATCATCCCCAAGCCGTACGACCCCGACCGCGTCACCTCGCAGCTCGCCAAGCTGATCGCCGAATCCAAGCGGCGTCCCGCCCACTGACGCTCAGGCGGACAGTTCGGCCGGGAGCGGCAGCGCCTCGCGGTTGGCTCCGATCTGCGCCGCGATCGACACCAGGGCCGGGACGAGCTCCTGGCGGCGCTTCGGATTCCACGCCGCCGCGATGCTGATGACGTCGATCGTCTCCTGCAGCGGGCGGAAGACGACATCGGCGCCGCCGAAGCGCATCGAGCGGCTGGGCACCATGCCGATGGCGACGCCGCACCCCACGAAGGCGATCTGCGAGACGACCGAGCTCACGTCGTAGGCGATGTGCGGCGAAAAGCCGGCTTGGCGGCAGGCCGCGATGATCTGGTCGAAGAAGCTCGGGCTCGAGCGGCGGGGAAACAGGACGAAATTTTCGTCGGCCAGCTCGTGCAGCGGCACGCGGCTGAGTTTCGTGAGGCGGTGGTTTGCCGGCAGAACCAGGACCAGATGGTCGCTGACGATCGGCCGCACCTCGAGCGAGCTCGCCCGGTCGTCATAGCGCGTGAACGCCAGGTCGATGTCGCCGCTCTGTACCGCGGCGAGCGCATCGGCCGTCTTCATCTCCTTCATCGTGAGCGCCAGGTCGCTATAGCGCTGCTTCGCGACCTCCATCAGGCGCGGCATGATGTCGAACAGCGCCGAGTTGATGGCGCCGACCGTCACCACGTCGTTGCGCCCGAGCCGGGCGTCGGTGACCGCCTGCTGCAGGCGCTGCGCGTGCTCCATGAAGTGCCGCACCGGCGCCAGCAAGGCCGCACCCTCGCGGGTCAAGCGCACGCCCTGCCGCGACCGGTCGAAGAGCCGCACGCCAAGCGCCTGTTCCAGCGCCTGGATCTGCTGGCTGAGCGGCGGCTGCGACATGCCGAGGCGTTCGGCCGCTTTGCCGAAATGCCGCTCGTCGGCGACCGCGAGGAAATACGAGAAGTGCCGCAAGAGCCTGAAATCGATCATTTCAAGTCGTTTCCGATATGGCTCTCACCGCCCGGCAAATGCAGGAAACCCGGCGAAAACGCGCAAGCCCCAGGTCCACGAGACGATTTGTATATCAAAACGTGACGCACATCGACATGGACTCTCCGGGCCGGTGGGCGATCATGGCGGCAGACGCCGGCCCCAAAAATCCATCCGCTCTCAATGGCCGGCCGCGGGAGGAGAAACGCCATGTGGTCCACTCGCCTGTCGCGCCCGGCATTCGCCCTGGCGGCACTGCTCGCCCTTCCGGTCGCGGCACCGCGCGCCGAAACCACCTATCCTGACAAGGCGGTCCGGATCATCGTGCCCTACGGCCCCGGCGGGGTGGCGGATGTCAGCACCCGCATGGTCGCGCAGAAGCTGAGCGAGCGGCTCGGCCAGAATTTCTTCGTCGACAATCGCCCGGGTGCGGGCCTGATCGTGGCCGCGCGCGCCGCCCTCTCGTTCGCGCACGACGGCTATACGCTCTTCCTCTCGGGGAACGGCGGTGCCATCAGCGAGTCGCTGTTCAAGTCGCTGCCCTATCACCTTACGACCGACTTCCAGGAAGCCTCGGGGCTTTCCGAGTTCGAGATGCTGCTGGTCACCAAGGCGGGATCGCCGCTCACCTCGGTCGCCAAGGTGGTCGAGACCGCGAAGGCGAATCCGGGCAAGCTCAATTTCGGCACGATCGCACCCGGCAGCACGCAGAACCTCTCGGCCGTGCTGTTCACGATGGTGACGGGCATCAAGGCCTCGGTCGTGACCTTTCGCACGACGCCGGAGCTCATCACCGCCCTCGTCCGCGGCGACATCGACGTCGGCTTCGACTATTACGCAGCCCTGCGTCCGGCGCTCGACAACGACCAGCTGAAGGTGTTCGCGGTCTCGGGGGATCATCCCGACCCGCTGCTCCCGGGCGTGCCCACGGTCAAGGACAGCGGCTATCCGGAATATATCGTCACGAGTTGGAACGGCCTGTCGGTGCCCGCCGGCGTGTCGAGGGACGTGGTCGGCAAGATCAACACGGCGGTGAACGCCACCCTGCAGGATCCCGACCTGCGCAAGAAGATGGCGCAGTTCGGCCTCGAGCCGATGGTCGGCACGCCCGAGCAGATCACGGCACGGCTGAAGGCCGATATCGAGAAATGGCGCGTCGTGATCGAGAAGGCGAACATCCCCAAGGAGTAGAAGGCAAGCTTATGGCAACGAGTTCGAAAAAACCTCGCCTGAAGATCGCGGTCGCGACCTACGGCCACACGGCTGCCGTCAAGGATGGCAGCATTCCGATCGAGGGCGTGGATGCGGACTTCATCGAGGTCCAGCCGATCATCGGGGCGTTCCGCCGCATGGTGCGCGATCTCGAGTTCGACATCTGCGAGATGGCGCCGACCACCTACATGATCGCGCGCGCCCGGGGCGCTCCGTACATCGCACTGCCGATCTTCCTCATGCGGCGCTTCCACCACGGCGGTTTCGTGGTGCGCCCGGATTCGGGCATCAAGGTGCCGAAGGACCTCGAGGGGAAGAAGGTGGGCGTGCGCGCCTATTCGGTGACCACGGGCGTGTGGACGCGCGGCATCTTCGTGAACGAGTACGGCCTCGACTCCTCGAAGGTCACCTGGGTGGTGGACGACGAGGAGCACGTCGCGGCGTTGAAGCTGCCGCCCAACGTGATCCACGCCCCGGCGGGCAAGTCGCTGGTCAGCATGATGGCCGCGGGCGAGATCCAGGCCGGGTTCACCGGCCCTGCGGGCGTCGGGCGCGCGGGGCCGCCGGTCGGCAACTGGGAGCAGTCCGCCGCTCAGGCGGCGGCGAGCCAGACCTACCCGGAGCTCATCCCGAACGTGGCCCAGGTCGAGGCGGACTGGTTCCGCCGCACCGGCATTTATCCGATCCACGGCCTGATCGTGGTCAAGGACGAGCACATCAAGAGCCACCCCTGGCTCGCGCGGTCCTTGATGAACGCGTTCACCGCGGCGAAGGCGCCGTATCTCGAGAGCCTGAAGCTCGGCCGCGGCGACAGCGTGGAGGACAAGCGCTACCGCGGCTTCTTCTCGCTCATGAGCGACCCGCTGCCCTACGGCATGGCGGCCAACCGCCCGAGCATCGAGGCGCTCGTGACCTACGCGCTGCAGCAGGGGCTCATCCCGGAGAGGCCGCCGCTGGACCGGGTCTTCGTCGACATCGACCCGTGAGTGCTGCAAATTCCCAAACCAGATTTCTCCGTATGAGGCTCGCAACATGGCATCCGTAATCGACATCCATCCGCACATCGTCTCGCCCGACACCGCGCGCTATCCGCTGTCGCCGCTCGGCGGCAAGCAGTCCGACTGGTCGACCGAGCGGCCCACCACCTATGACATGCTGCTGAAGGCGATGGACGACGCCGGCGTCGCCAAGGCGGCGATCGTGCACTCCTCGACCGCCTACGGGTACGACAACAGCTACGTGATGGACGCGGTGAAGGCGGTCCCGTCGCGCTTCACCGCCGTGTTCTCGATCGACATGCTGGCGCCCGACGCGGTTGCGAAGCTCGACCACTGGATCGCGCGCGGCGGCACGGGCTTGCGACTCTTCACCACCGGCAGCACGATGCCCGACCAGGCGATGTGGTTCGCCGACCCCAAGACCTTCCCGGCCTGGGAGCATGCGCAGGCGAAGAACATCCCGGTGTGCATGCAGATGGGCCAGAAGGGCGTGCCGCTCTTGCGCCAGATCATGGACAAGTTCCCGAAGATCACGATGATCCTCGACCACCTGTCGCGGGTGCCGTTCGAGGACGGTCCGCCCTATGCGGCCGCGGCCGAGTACCTGACCCTCGCCCGGTACAAGCAGGTCTACGTGAAGGTGACGCCGATCAACGTCAGCCCGAAAAGCTGGGGCAAGGCGACGCCGGAGACGTTCTTCGCCAAGGTGATCGACGCGTTCGGCGCCTCGCGCATCGCCTGGGGCTCGAACTTCCCGAACTCGGTCGGCACCATGGCCGAGATCCTGGGTGCCGCGCGCAAGGCGTTCTCGTTCGCCAAGGCCTCGGACCAGGACTGGATCTTCGGCAAGACGGCACAGGTCCTCTATCCCTCGCTCAAGGACTAAGCGCATGGCGTCCAAGCTCAAGCTGCTCACCCTGCTCGGCGACTATCCGGTCAGCCAGGCGCTGAAGAACCGCGAGATCCCTTCGGACCTCGTCGAGTTCGAGTTCTCGGACATCAAGGTGGCGAACAACGGCTTCAAGCCGCTGGTGCGCGAGGCGAAATTCGACGCCGGCGAGCTCGCCATCGTGACGTTCCTGCAGGCGAAGACCTACGACAAGCCGTACGTGCTGATGCCGGCGGTTGTCGTCGCGCGCGCCCAGCACCATACGATTGCCTACAACCCCGAGCGCGGAGCTCTGACGGCGGCCGGCCTCGCCGGCAAGCGGGTCGGCATCCGCGCCTGGACGGTGACGACGGTCACCTGGGTGCGCGCCATCCTGCGCCACCAATACGGCGTCGATCTCGACAAGGTCCATTGGGTCACCTTCGAGGACCCGCATTTGGCCGAGTACAAGGACCCGCAGACGATCGAGCGCGCGCCCGCCGGCAAGAACATGGTCCAGATGCTGCTGGACGGCGAGCTCGACGCGGCGGTGGTCGGCGACAAGCTTCCCGATCCGAAGCTGCAGCTCCTGATCCCCGATCACGAGCAGGCGGCGAAGGACTGGGCCGCCCGGCACGGCGATCCGATCAACCACATGCTGGTGATACGCCGCGAGCTCGTGCGCACCCGCCCCGATGTGGTGCGCGAGGTCTTCCGGATGTTCAAGGAAAGCCGCGACCGGGCGGTGGCGGCCGGCAACAAGAACGCCGCCCAGTTGCGTTACGGCATCGAGCCCAACCGCCGCTGCCTCGAGACGATCATTGGTGCTGCCTTCGACCAGAAGCTGATCCCGCGCCGCTTCAGCGTCGAGGAGCTGTTCGACGACACGACGCGCGGCCTGAGCTAGGCGCCGCCGGGCGCGCAAGACGGTCCGCTGAGCGTGGCGCAAACCAGGACCATCGCGATTGTCGGCGGCGGCCTTGCGGGTCTTGCCGCGGCGAATGCGCTCGCGGGCCACGGCTTCGAGGTCGACGTGTTCGAGCAATCCGCGAGCCTGAGCGAGGTGGGGGCGGGGATCAACATCAGCCCGCAGGCGGTGAAGGTGCTGCGGGCGCTCGGGCTCGGCGACCGGGCCGCGGCGGTCGGCAACGCGTCGTCGGGCATCTTCTCGTGCAACATGCAGACCGGCGAGCCGGTCGAGTTCTTCGACCGCAGCCAGGCAGCACTGCGCTACGGCGCGCCGTTCCTCATCTTCCATCGCGCCGATCTCCTGGCCGCCCTCGCGAGCGGCATCGATCCCGCGCGCATCCATCTGAAGCACCGCCTGACCGGGATCGCGGACGAGGGCTCGCGCGTATCTCTGGCCTTCGAGAACGGCGAGCGGCGGAGCGCTGACATCGCGATCGCCGCCGACGGCATCCACTCCGCGGTCCGGCACCTGCTCTACGGTCCGGATCAGCCGGCCTATACTGGTCAGATGGTGTGGAGAGCCCTGCTGGACGGCCGCGACGTTCCTTCCGATATCATCGCACCGTCCGGGATCACGCAGTGGCTGGGGCCAGGCTGCCACCTCCTGGCCTATTACCTGCGCGGCAAGGACGTGGTGAACATCGTCACCCAGGAGGACACCGCCAAGTGGGTCGAGGAGGGCTGGTCGATCCCGGGCGATCCTGACGAGATGCGCGCGAGCTTTCCCGACCCCGAGCCGAAGCTCAAGACGCTGCTCGGTGTCGTCACCAAGTGTTCGAAATGGGGCCTGTTCACGCGGCCGCTCACGGCGGAGTGGGGACGCGGGCGTATCCTTCTCATCGGCGATGCGGTCCACGCCATGCTGCCGAACGCCGGCCAGGGCGCCTGCATGGCGTTCGAGGACGCCTATGTGCTCGGCCGCTGGCTCGATGTGCGGCGCGACGACCCGCAAGAGGCGTTCCGCAGTTTCCTGCGCGTCCGCGTGCCGCGCGTGCATGCGGTCCAGCGCATCTCGGCCCTCCACGCCAAGCTCAAGCACATGCGCGACCGCGAGGCGCAGAAGACCGCGGCGAAGGCGGGCGGCAACCGGCTGGAGTGGATCTGGACCTACGACGTCGTCGCAGGCTGGGACCAGGTGCCCGAGGTGCCCGGGATCGCCTGATATCGACGCGGGTGAAATGGACGAGCGGCCCGGTCGCGTGCGAAAGTCGGCCGCATGGTCCGTATCGTCGTCGAGCAGGACAAGTTCCTGCGCATGCTGCCGGTGATCTTCGATCCCGCCACGCCGCCCGAGCATCAGCGCGCCGTCGCCGACTTCTTCGCCCATGACGAGCCGGACTTCGCCGGCTGGTGCCGGCGCCTGCGCGAGCGCATGCCGGGCCTCGTTCCGGCCGAGATCGCCTTTGCGCGCGACCAGGCCGATCTGCGCGACAAGCTCGCCACAGCCGGGGGAGTGATCGTCGAGAGCTTCACGATCGGCGAGGCCGAGCTGGCGGCGGCACCGCGTCTGGCCATCGTGCAGAAGTTCGGGGCGCTGACTCACAACATCGACCGTGCCGCCTGCGCCCGCCGCGGCGTCGCGGTCGGGACGGTGCGCCGGCGGGTCAACGTGGCGGTGGCCGAGCAGGCCTTTGCCCTGATGATGGCGCTCGCCAAGCGCATCTGCGAGCTGAACGGCATCGTCGACGAGGCGGCGCTGCGCCGGGCGGGGTTCGACCCGCGCCCGTACGACCTGCGTTACACCGGCAACTCCAATTACGGGCGTATCCCTGGCTTGCGGACCTTGCAGGGCTCGACCCTGGGCCTGGTCGGGCTCGGCGAGATCGGGCGCGAGCTGGCAGCCCGCGCGCGGGCGTTCGAGATGCAGATCCTCTACTTCCAGCGCCGCCCGGTGAGTGCGGCCGACGAGGCGGCGCTGGGCGCGCGCCACGTCTCCTTGGCCGAGCTCATGGAGCGCTCGGACGCGATCTCGCTTCAGCTGCCGCTGAACGACAGCACGGCGGGCATCATCGGCAGCGCCGCACTGCAGCGCATGAAGCCGGGTGCCATCCTGGTCGATGTGGCGCGCCCGGCGTTGATCGACCGTGCCGCGCTGTACGAGGCGCTGGACTCGGGCCGCCTCGGCGGCTTCGGCATCGATGTCGGCTACGAGGAACCTGCCAAGCCTGATGAAAAGCTGCTCGCGTACCCGAACGTCATCTACATGCCGCACACGGCGGTCGCGGCCCGGCAGAACGCGCTCGCCGACGTCGAGGAGATGTGCCTCAAGCTCTGGCGCGCGATCAGCGCAAGCCGCTAGTTGTCGCTCCTCTTTCCGTCATGCCCGCACTTGTTGCGGGCATCCACGTCGGGCCGCATGCCTGCTGCTGGACGTGGATGCCCGGGACTCGACCTGCGGTCGGCCCGGGCATGACGGACGCTCAGATCCGCGGGTCGGGGCAGGGGAGCCCGAGCCGCACCGCGCCGTAGTTCGCCGCCTGGATGTCCCACACCAGCGCGATGTGGGCGCTCACCGCGTGCGCGTCGCGCCAGGCGCGCTGCAGCGGGTCGGCGGCCGCGAGGCCTTGCGCGCCGCCCAGCGGGTAAAGCCGCTCCACGGCACTCACGCACAGCTTGCACGCATAGCCGAGGTTGAGGCGATAGGACGCGCGCTCGGCCGTGTCGGGAAACTCGCCGGCCTTGGCGAGCTGGTTGAAGCGCTGGCTGTCCTGGCGCAGCAGGGCGCGCGCGGCGTTGATCTCCGCCGCCGCCTCGCCGACGCGCATCTGCACCGGCGTCTGCTCGCGCACCTTGATCTGCGACAGCGCAGCACTGCGGCTTTCCAGCATCCCGGCCACGTGCTCCAGCGCCCCTTGCGCCGCACCCAGCGCGGCGCCCACGAGCGTGTAGGGAAAGACCGCGTAGAGCGGCAGCCGGTACAGCGGATTGGCGTGGAACGCCCCGCCCGGAGCTTTGCCGCGCGTGCACAGCGCGATGTCGACCGCGTAGTGCTCGGGGACGAGGGCGTTCTCGACCACCACGTCGTTGCTGCCGGTCGCCATCAGCCCGGCCGCGTGCCAGGTGTCTTCCACCTTGTAGTCGCGCCGCGGCACGAACAGGAAATAGGCGCTCGGCCGGCCGGCTCCGGCCGGGGGCGGCAGCATCGCCAGCAGCAGCACCGCCTGGCAGTTGTCGATGTTGCTCGAGAACTTCCAGCGGCCTTTGAGGCGGAAGCCGCCGGCCTCGCGCGCCAGGCTCACCGCCTCGCCGAAGAACGAGGTGGCGATCGCCGCCTCGGGATCCGCGCCCCAGAACTCCTTCTGCGCCTCGGGCGGGAACATGCCGAAGATCCAGGCGTGACTCGCCGTGATGCCAAGAGCCCAGCCGCTCGACGGGCAGCCGCGCGCCAATTCGGCCGCGAGCTCGGTATGCGTGCCGTAGTCGAGCTCGTGGCCGCCGAACATCTTGGGCTGCAGCACGCGGTAGAAGCCGGCCGCGCGGAAGTCGCGGTCGGTCGCCGGCGGGATGCGCCGCTGGCGCTCGGCTTCGGCCGCCCGCTCGCGCACCACCGGGACCAGCGCCCGCGCGCGCTCCATCAGCGCCGCGGTGACCGCCGCCTTGTCCGGGCCCGCTGCCGTCACGCGGCCTTGACCGGGAAGTACTTGGCCAGCCAGTCGAGCACGACCGTGCGCACGCGCGTGTTGTCCTCGGCGAACATGAAGTGGTCGGTCTCGGCGAAGAGATGCAGGTCGCAGGGCTGGCCCGCGCGCTTGAACATTTCGATCGACTGCTCGGTCGGCGTCACCGAATCCACGGAGCTGTGCAACAGCAGCACCGGGCGCGGCGCGATCTTGCCGATCACGTCGTCGGCGCGGAAGTCGAACATGCTCTGCGCGGTCTCAGCCGGGAATTCCTGGATCGAGTCCTTGGCGAGGTTGGTGCGCAGATGCGGCGGGATCGGCACGATGTCGTAGCGCGGGACCATCAGCGACTTGCCCGTCTTCTCGCGGTGCCGCTTGCCCTCTTCGAGCATCTTGGTGAACTTGGCCCACGCCTCGGGCGTGGTGTGCTGGCCGCGGAACTTGCGCTCGCCGTCGCCCCAGCCGCCCGAGGAGATCACCGCGGCCACGCGCGGATCGACCCCGCCGGTGTAGACGGCGACCGCCGCGCCGAAGCTCGAGCCGATCACGCCGACGCGCTTGGGATCGACCTGCGTGTGGCGGGTGAGGAAGGTGAGGGCGCTGCTGGTGTCGCGCACCTGCTCCAGGCAGATCAGCCGGCCCCGCTCGCCCTCGCTCTCGCCGCAGCCGCGCATGTCGAAGCGCAAGGTGACGTAGCCGAGCTTTTCGAACATGTCGCACGGGGCCACGCAGTTATGGGAGCTCTTGTTGCTGCCGAACCCGTGCAGCACGAGGAAAGCCGGCCGCCGTTCGCCGGGCTTCACACCGGCCGGCACGCGGACGATGCCGGCCAGCTTCAGTCCGTCGGAGTCGAATGTCACGCGTTCTTCAGGCACGGCGATCCTCCTCGTTTGTTGCGGCCAACCTAGCGCCGGCCGTGTCCTGAGTCACCTCTCCCCTTGGGAGAGGTGACTTGCGCGCGTTGACGTCTATGCACCTCCCGACTATGAAGGCGGATGGCTGCCCCGAAGAAAATCACCGTCGCATCGGGCGATCTCGAGCGCTTCGTCGCCGACATCTTCCGCGCCCGCGGCCTCGAGCCCGGCGACGCCGCGAGCGTGGCCGAGGTGCTCGTGTGGGCGAATCTGCGCGGCATCGAATCGCACGGCATCTCCCGGGTGCCGCGCTATCTCCAGTTCATCGACCAGGGCGACCTCGACCCGGCGGCCACACCGCGCGTCCACCGCCTGGGCGATGCGCTGTTCCATCTCGATGCGGCCCATGCGGCCGGTGCCGTGGCGATGAAGCAGGCGGTGGCGACCGCCCTCGAGCTCGTGCCGCGCGCGGGCGTGTGCGTGGGCATCGTCAGCCACACCACGCACGCGGGTGCGATCGGCCTCTACGCGCTGCGCATGGCCGAGCAGGGCCACGCCGCGATCGTGCTGGCCGCCGGCATGCCCAACATGGCCTACCACGGCACGCGCACGGCGAGCCTGTCGACCAGCCCGATCGCGATCGCGGTTCCCGGCCGCCGGTACGGCCCGCTCGTGCTCGACATGGCGACCGCCGTCGCTGCGGCCGGGCGCATCAACCAGATGAAGCTCGCGGGCGAGACGCTTCCCGAAGGCTGGGCGCTCGCCAAGGACGGCACGCCGACGACCGATCCGGCGCAGGCCGACATCGCCATGCCGCTCGGCGGACCCAAAGGCTCGGGCCTGTCGTTCATGTTCGAGTGCCTGACCGGGCTCGTGCCGGCAGCCCCCGTTCTCGTGCGCGCCATCGGCGCTCCCGGTCCGCGCCACAACGCGCAGAATGCGATGCTGATCGCCCTCGACGTCGCCAAGTTCAGGCCGGTCGAGGAGTTCTGCCGGGACGTCGATGCGCTCGCGACCCTGATGAAGTCCCAGGCGCGGCGGCCCGGCGTCGACGAGATCCTGCTGCCGGGCGAGCGCGGGCGCCGCACGGCGGAGATCCGGGCGCGCGACGGCGTGCCGGTCTCGGCGAGGGTCTGGCAGCAGCTGGTCGAGGTCGCGGCGGCGCTCGAGGTGAGCCTGCCGCGCGTCTCCTGATCCGCTATACTCATCAAAACGGGGGGAAACGCATGCGTCGGTGGTGGATCGGGATCGCGCTCGCCGCGCTCGCCGCCGGGCCGGCCCTGGCGGCGGACGCGCAGCACGGCAAGCAGCTCTTCCAGGCCTGTGCTGCCTGCCACGGCCAGAACGGCAAGGGCGGCACGCTGGGGCCGGACCTCACCGGCGTCGTCGGCCGCAAGGCCGGCTCGCTCGACAATTTCCGCTATTCGAATGCCATGCAGCGCAGCAACGTCACCTGGGACGAGAGCCACCTGCGCGCCTACGTGGCCAACCCGCAAGCGGCCGTGAAGGGCAACCGCATGCCGTTCTCCGGCGTCAAGAACCCCAAGGACGTCGACGACATCGTCGCCTATCTCAAGACCCTCAAATAGGAGATCCGGAAGCCCATGCGCAACAAGCCCTGCCTGACGTCGGATGATGTCCACAAGATCGTCGCTGCCTGCAAGGCCGAGGCGGCCAAGAACAAATGGAATGTGACCATCGCGGTGGTCGACGATGCGGGCCACCTCCTGCAGCTCGAGCGCATGGACGGGGCGGGCGGCATGACCTCCGTCGTCGCCCACGGAAAGGCGCGCACCGCCGCGGTCACCGGCCGCTCGACCAAGTTCTGGGAGGACCGCATCAAGGACCGCCCGGTGTTCCTCAACTTCCCGGACAGCCTGCCGATCCAGGGCGGCATCCCGCTCGTCCATCAGGGCCAGTGCGTGGGTGCCATCGGCGTGTCGGGCGTGCAGTCGCACGAGGACGAGCAGATCGCCAACGCTGGTGCCGCGACCTTGGGCTGAGCCCGGTGATGACGGACCGCGTTAACCCATTAACCACACGGACGCGTGACGTCGCGATGATGTAACCAACGCCGCCGCCCCCGCGAACTGCACCCGAGGGCTCCCGAGAATCGGGAGCGAGTAGAGGCGGAGGCGTCTTATGGCGATGGAACTCATCAACGGCATCCCGTGCTTCAACTGCACGGATGTCGAGCGGGCGAAGAAGGTCGGCCTCGACGGGCCGAACAACGTTCAGGACCCGCTGCATCCGTCCGCGGTGCAGCCGAACGGCGACGGGTCGAACGGCGCGCAGAATTCGGGTCAGGTCACCGGCGTCAACCAGCCGCTGGCGAGCGGCGACCGCGGCACTCAGCTCAACCTGCTTCTCTAGCTAAGGCGTCCCGCTCCCGCGGGACGCCGCGGTTTCGGAGATCATCGGCGGCGTCGCGTAGGTCGCATCGCCGTGTGCGGCGGCTTGCGCGCGCGCTTTCGCCGCCTCTCCGACCAGCGCCTTGTCCTGGGTGGCTTCGGCGCTCACCCGCGCCCCCATGTCCTGCGCCGGACCCTGGTCGGCCGATTTGAAGAACGTGTAGGAGAGCGTGATCGTCTCGACGTCGGACGTGTTGGCGTCCTTCGCGAGCTGCGGGTCCACGTAGAAGACCACCGGCATGCGGGCGCTTTCGCCGGGCTTCAGGACCTCGTTGGTGAAGCAGAAGCACTGGGTCTTGGTGAAATAGGGACCGACCTTGAAGGGTGTCACGTTGTAGATCGCGCGCGCGACGATCGGGTGGTCGGCGAGGTTCTTGCTGTAGAAATAGACCTCGGTCGGCTCGCCCAGATGCGTCGTCACCTGCGCCTGCAGCGGCCTGAACTCCCAGTCGAGGCCGGGCGCGACGTTGGTGTCGAACCGCACCACCACCGTGCGCCGGCTGATGCCGAACTTGACCGACTTCGCCTGCTGGACCGTGCCGCCATAGCCGGTGACCGAGCAGAACAGGCGGTAGAGCGTCGGCGAATAGGAGACGAGGCCCGTCATCACCGCGATCGCGGCCACGGACGCGCCCACGGTCAGGATCTTCCTCCGCCTCAGCCCCGTCATAAGAGCCCCTTCACAGGAGCCCCTTCACGGCCTGCCACAGCGACGGGGTGGAGACCGACGGCGCCGCCGTTTCATGGTGATCGTTGGTGAGCGCGTTCACGTACACGACGAGATTGAGCGGGTCGAACCCGAGGCCGAAGAAGCGCGCCCGCAGCATGCCGGCGCTGTCGACGATGTAGGTGACGGGTGGTGCAAGGCCCGGGGGAACGGGCTTGGCCGCGAGCTGGACCGCCAGATGCTGCGGATCGTCGTCGCGGGCACCGCCCAGCAGGACCCAGTTCTCGGGCTTCAGGCCGTGCGCCGGCCCGTAGCTTTTCCGCATCGCGACCGTGTCGTGCTCCGCATCGAGCGCCACGCTGATCAGCTCGACCTGGTCCGCCATGTGGCCCGCCGCCACGTCGTCCTGGATCCGCGCCATGAGGTCGCTTTGCGCCGACCCGGCCGCCGTGCGCGTCGACACGACATCGAGCACCACCACCTTGCCGCGCAGGCTCGCGAGGTCGATCGTCTGGCCGTCCGGGTCCTGCAGGCTGAACGCCGGGAAGGGCGAGCCGATTCCCGGCTCGAACGCGACCGCGGGCTCGCGCTGGCTGAGATCCGACTGCACGTCGACCAGCGCGTGCGCGTGCGCTGCGGGCGGTGCCAGAAGAAGACAGACGACGGCGGCCGCGGAGGCTTTCATCGCCCGACCTTCGCCGCACAATGTGGCCATAATTTGTCCGCCGCGGATGAGGATTCACCACGGAGACACGGAGTGCACGGAGACAGACATGGAGGTGAATAGGTCTTCTCCGTGTTCTCCGTGGCTCCGTGGTTGAGCCTCCGACCGCCGTTGACAGGATGCGAGCCGGAATGTGATGAGAGGCACCGTGCCCATCCCCGACACCATGACCGTGATCGCGATCGGCCGCCCCGGCGGGCCCGAGGTGCTGCGCGCGGAGACGCGGCCCGTGCCGAAGCCCGGGCGCGGCGAGGTGCTGATCCGGATCGCGGCCGCCGGCCTCAATGGCGCCGACCTGTCGCAGCGCGAGGGCCGCTATCCGGTGCCGCCGGGTGCCTCCGACCTGCTCGGCCTCGAGGCCTCGGGCACGATCGTGGCGTTGGGCGAGGACGCCGCGGGCTGGAAGCCCGGGGATGAGGTCTGCGTGCTTCTCAACGGCGGCGGCTACGCCGAGTACTGCGTCGCCCCCGCCGTACACTGCCTGCCGGTGCCGCGCGGCCTGTCGCTGGTCGAGGCCGCGGCC
>DATJPD010000128.1:0-23174 GCA_035506575.1 Alphaproteobacteria bacterium | reverse complement strand
CGCCCTGCCGCGAAGGCATGGGCTGGGTGTGGCGCGTCATGCTGCGCATGGTTGAGGGCCGCGCCACGCTCGAAGAGATCGATGTGCTCGAAGAGGTCACGCGCGAGATCGAAGGGCACACAATCTGTGCGCTGGCCGACGGCGGCGTGTGGCCGGTCCAGGGGCTGATCCGGCATTTCCGGCCGGAGATGGAGAAGCGCATCCAGGCCTACCGGTCGCAAGCCGTGCGCCAGGCGGCGGAGTAGGGACATGCCGAAGCTCACCATCGACGGCCAGACGATCGAGGTGCCGGCCGGCATCACGGTCCTCCAGGCCTGCGAGATCGCCGGCGTCGAGATCCCGCGCTTCTGCTACCACCAGCGCCTGTCGATCGCGGGCAATTGCCGCATGTGCCTGGTCGAGATCGAGAAGTCGCCGAAGCCCGTCGCGTCCTGCGCGATGCCGGTCGGGGACGGCATGGTCATCAAGACCGACTCGCCGATGACCAAGAAGGCGCGCAAGGGGGTGATGGAGTTCCTGCTCATCAACCATCCGCTCGACTGCCCGATCTGCGACCAGGGCGGCGAATGCGACCTGCAGGACGAGGCGATGGCCTACGGCTTCGACCGCGGCCGCTTCCACGAGAACAAGCGCGCGGTGGTCGACAAGGATTTCGGGCCGATCGTCAAGACGTCGATGAACCGCTGCATCCATTGCACGCGGTGCATCCGCTTCGCGACCGAGATCGCCGGCGTCGAGGAACTCGGCGCCACCGGCCGCGGCGAGAACATGGAGATCACGACCTACGTGCACAAGGCGCTGAGCTCCGAGCTTTCGGGCAATCTCGTCGACATTTGCCCGGTCGGGGCCCTGACCTCGAAGCCGTACGCCTTCGTCGCCCGGCCGTGGGAGCTGCGCAAGGTCGAATCCGTCGATGCGCTCGACGCCGTCGGCTCGAACATCCGCATCGATTCACGCGGACCCGAGGTGCTGCGCGTCCTGCCGCGGCTGAACGAGGCGGTGAACGAGGAGTGGATCGCCGACAAGACGCGCCACGCCTGCGACGGTCTGAAGCGCCAACGCCTGGATCGGCCCTATGTGCGCAAGGGCGGCAAGCTGCAGCCGGCGAGCTGGACCGAGGCATTCCAGGCGATCGCGGCTCGCCTCAAGGGCGTTCCGGGAAGCCGCGTCGCCGCGATCGCGGGCGATCTCGCCTGCGCCGAATCGATGGTGGCGCTCAAGGACCTGATGACGGGTCTGGGCTCGCCCAACCTCGACTGCCGGCAGGACGGCGCCAGGCTCGAGACCGCCACGCGCGCGGCCTACACGTTCAACACGACCATCGCCGGCATCGAGAAGGCTGATGCGCTGCTGTTGATCGGCACCAATCCGCGCTGGGAAGCGCCGATCATCAATGCGCGCATCCGCAAGCGCTACGTGGCCGGCCGGTTCAAGGTCGGGACCGTCGGGCCGCAGGTGGATCTGACCTACAAGGCGGAGTATCTCGGCGCCGGGCCGCAGACCTTGTGCGAGATCGCGACCGGCAAGCATCCGTTCGCCGAGGTGCTGAAGTCGGCGAAGGCCCCGATGCTTATTTTGGGGCAGGGTGCACTCACCCGCCCCGATGGCTCTGCCGTGCTGGCGCTCGCCCGCCAGATCGCGGCCGATTTCGGCCTGGTGAAGGACGGCTGGAACGGTTTCAACGTGCTGCACACCGCGGCGGCGCGCGTGGGCGGGCTCGACCTGGGCTTCGTCCCCGGCCCATCTCAGGGAGGAGGGGGCGGACGCGACGTCGCCGGCATCCTCGACGGTGCGGCCAAAGGCGAGATCGAGGTGGTCTATCTCCTGGGAGCCGACGAGATCGACACGAGCCGCCTCGGAAAAGCGTTCGTGATCTATCAAGGCCACCATGGCGATGCCGGCGCACACCGCGCCGACGTGATCCTGCCGGGTGCGGCCTACACCGAGAAGAACGCCACCTACGTGAACACGGAAGGACGCGTGCAGCAGACGCGCCTCGCCGTGTACCCCCCCGGCGAGGCCCGCGAGGACTGGAAGATCCTGCGTGCGCTGTCCGAGGCCGTGGGCAAGACACTGCCCTACAACACGCTGGCCCAGGTGCGCCGCCGGCTCGTCGAGGTCAACCCGGTGTTCCGGCGGGTCGACGACGCGCCCGAGGCGGCATCGTTCGGCGCGTTCGGGACGAACGGCTCAGTCGCGGCCACGCCGTTCGTGAGTCCGATCAAGAACTACTACATGACCGACCCGATCAGCCGCGTCTCTGAGACCATGGCGAAGTGCACCGCCACCTACGTGACGGACCCAGGGAAGACCGGCACCCATGGATGACTTCGTCATGACCTACGTGGTGCCGCTCGCCATCATCGTCGGCGAGGTGCTGGCGATCATCGTGCCGGTTCTGATCCTGGTGGCGTTTCTGACCCTGGCCGAGCGTAAGGTGATCGCGGCCATTCAGCTCCGCAAAGGGCCGAACGTGGTGGGGCCTTTCGGCCTGCTGCAGCCCTTCGCCGATGGTCTCAAGCTGCTGCTCAAGGAGACGATCATTCCGGCGGGTGCGAACCGCGGCGTGTTCATCATCGCACCGATCATCACCTTCCTGCTCAGCCTCGTCGCCTGGGCGGTGATCCCGTTCAATCCCGGCGTCGTGGTGGCCGACATCAATGTCGGCATCCTGTACCTGTTCGCCATCTCCTCTCTCGGTGTCTACGGCATCATCATGGCGGGCTGGGCGAGCAACTCGAAATACGCGTTCCTTGGAGCGCTGCGCTCGGCGGCCCAGATGGTGTCGTACGAGGTCTCGATCGGCTTCGTGATGATCACGGTCCTGCTGTGCGTCGGCTCGCTCAACCTGTCGCAGATCGTGCTCGCCCAGAAGGGCGGCTTCTGGCACTGGTACTGGCTGCCGCTGTTCCCGATGTTCATCATTTTCTTCGTCTCGGCATTGGCCGAGACGAACCGGTCGCCGTTCGACCTGCCCGAGGGCGAGTCCGAGATCGTGGCCGGCTATTTCGTCGAATACTCGGCCATGGCGTTCGCGCTGTTCTTCCTCGGCGAATACAGCGCCATGATCCTGATGAGCGGCATGACCTCGATCCTGTTCCTGGGCGGGTGGATGTCGCCGTTCGATTTCGCGCCGTTCACCTGGGTCCCGGGGCCGGTGTGGTTTGGGGCCAAGATCGCATTTTGCCTGTTCGTGTTCCTGTGGGTGCGCGCGACGTTGCCGCGCTACCGCTACGACCAGCTGATGCGCCTGGGCTGGAAAGTGTTTCTGCCGTTCTCGCTGATCTGGGTGGTGCTTACCGCCGGCGTCCTCGTGACGTTCGGCTGGGCGCCGCACGGTTGAGAGCGGCTGGAGGTGTCGCGATCATGGGTATGATGGACCGCGGAACGCGCCTGCTCCTGTCCGAGATCGTCTCGGGCATGGCGCTGACGCTCAAGTACTTCTTCAAGCCGTCGGTGACGCTCAACTACCCCTATGAAAAGGGGCCGCTCAGCCCGCGATTCCGCGGCGAGCACGCGCTGCGCCGCTATCCCAACGGCGAGGAGCGCTGCATCGCGTGCAAGCTGTGCGAGGCGGTCTGCCCGGCGCTCGCCATCACGATCGAAGCCGAGCCGCGCGCCGACGGCAGCCGCCGCACCACGCGCTACGACATCGACATGACGAAATGCATTTACTGCGGCCTGTGCCAGGAGGCGTGCCCGGTCGATGCGATCGTCGAAGGGCCGAACTTCGAGTTCGCGACCGAGACCCGCGAGGAGCTGATGTACAACAAGGACAAGCTGCTTGCGAACGGCGACCGGTGGGAAGCCGAGATCGCGGCGAATCTCGCCGCCGAAGCACCGTACCGCTGAGGGGAAGGCGGGGGGACGGCACGTGATCATCGCCACCATCTGCTTCTATCTCTTCTCGGCCATCCTGGTCGCGTCCGCGGTCCTGGTGATCGCGGCCCGCAACCCGGTGCACTCCGTCCTGTTCCTCATCCTCGCGTTCTTCAACGCCGCGGGCCTCTTCGTCCTCATGGGGGCCGAGTTCCTGGCGATGATCCTGGTCATCGTCTATGTCGGCGCGGTCGCGGTGCTGTTCCTCTTCGTCGTCATGATGCTGGACGTCGATTTCGTGAAGCTGCGCAGCGGCTTCATGCGCTACGTGCCGATCGGCAGCCTCGTGGGTCTGATCCTCCTGGGCGAGCTGGCGCTGGTCGCCGGCGCCTGGACCTTCGCGCCGGAGGCGGCGTCGGCGACGCAGGTGCCGATCCCCGATTCGGCGCAGGTGACGAACACGCATGCGCTCGGCCTCGTGCTCTATACCGACTACGTCTACCTGTTCCAGGTCGCGGGGGTCATCCTGTTGGTGGCCATGATCGGCGCCATCGTGCTCACCCTGCGCCACCGGGACGACGTGCGGCGGCAGTCGATCAGCCAGCAGGTATCGCGCCGACGCGAGGACAGCGTTGCCGTCGTCAAGGTGCCGACCGGGAGCGGCGTATCATGACCATCGGGCTCGGCCACTACCTCACCGTGTCGGCGATCGTGTTCACGCTCGGGATCTTCGGCATCTTCCTCAACCGCAAGAACGTGATCGTCATCCTGATGTCGATCGAGCTGATCCTGCTCGCGGTCAACATCAACCTGGTCGCGTTCTCGACCCATCTAGGCGACCTGGTCGGCCAGGTCTTCGCCATGATCGTGCTTACCGTCGCCGCCGCCGAGGCCGCCATCGGCCTTGCGATCCTGGTCGTGTTCTTCCGCAACCGCGGCTCGATCTCCGTCGACGACATCAACCTGATGAAGGGCTGAAGCTCAACCGATGTACTCTGCCGTCGTCCTCCTGCCGCTGCTCGGGTCGGCGCTCGCCGGGTTGTTCCTGGCCAGCATGCCGGCCGGTCACGGCCGCGACCGCGCGGCCCAGCTCGCCACCTGCCTGTGCATGGCGGGCTCTGCGGTGCTGTCGATCGTCATCTTCTACGAGGTGGCCTTCCAGGGTCAGGGGCGCACGATCGAGGTCATGCCGTTCATCTACTCGGGCGGCCTGCAGGCGGACTGGGCGTTCAAGTTCGACACGCTCTCGGCGGTGATGGTGTTCGTGGTGAGCGTCTGCTCGACCGCCATCCACGTCTATTCCGTGGGCTACATGCACGACGACCCGGGCCAGCCGCGGTTCATGGCCTATCTGAGCCTCTTCACCTTCTGCATGCTGATGCTGGTGACCGCCGCCAACCTCGTGCAGATGTTCTTCGGCTGGGAAGGGGTGGGCCTCTGCTCCTATCTCCTCGTCGGGTTCTGGTATGACCGGCCATCGGCGGGGGCCGCGGCGATCAAGGCCTTCATCGTCAACCGCGTCGGCGACTTCGGCTTCGCGCTCGGCATTTTCGGCGTCTACACGATGTTTGGCACGGTGGTGTTCGACGAGGTGTTCACCGCGGTGCCGACCCATCTCACGCTGCAGCTGCACTTCTTGAGCTGGGACGTGCCGGCGCTGACGCTCGTGTGCCTGCTGCTGTTCGTGGGTGCCATGGGCAAATCGGCACAGATGCCGCTCCACACCTGGCTTCCCGACGCGATGGAAGGCCCGACGCCGGTCTCGGCCCTCATCCACGCCGCGACCATGGTGACGGCGGGCGTGTTCATGGTGGCGCGGCTGTCACCGATGTTCGAATACGCGCCCGATGCGCTGGCGGTGGTCGGCATCATTGGGGCCACGACCTGCATCTTTGCCGCCTCGGTCGGCCTGGTGCAGACCGACATCAAGCGCGTCATCGCCTATTCGACGTGCTCGCAGCTCGGCTACATGTTCTTCGCAGCCGGCGTGTCGGCGTACGCGGCCGCGATCTTCCACCTGATGACGCACGCCTTCTTCAAGGCGCTGCTGTTCCTTGGCTCGGGCTCGGTGATCCACGCGATGTCCGGCGAGCAGGACATGCGCAAGATGGGCGGGCTGTGGAACAAGATTCCAATCACTTACACGCTGATGTGGATCGGCAGCTTGGCGCTCGCCGGCATCCCGTTCTTCGCCGGGTACTACTCGAAGGACATGATCATCGAGGCGGCGTTCGCGAACCACTCGCCGGTCGGGCTCTATGCGTTCTGGCTCGGTGTCGCGGCGGCGGCGCTGACCGCGTTCTATTCCTGGCGCCTCCTGTTCATGACGTTCCACGGCGCCCCGCGCGCCGACCATCACGTGATGGAGCACGTGCACGAATCGCCCAACGTGATGCTCATCCCGCTTTACGTGCTGGCGCTCGGCGCCGTCGTCGCCGGCTTCCTCGGGTTCCCGTACTTCGTCGGCGACAAGAGCGAGGCGTTCTGGCGCGGGGCCATCCTGGTCCTGCCCAATCACAACTCGATCGAGGCGGCGCACCACAGCGAGATCTGGTGGGTCGGTATCCTGCCGACGATTGTCGGGCTCATCGGCATCGGCATCGCTTACGGCTTCTATATCCGCGACCCCGCGCTGCCGCGGCGGCTCGCGGCCCAGGCGCGCACGCTCTACCTCTTCCTGCTCAACAAATGGTACTTCGACGAGATCTACGACGCGCTGTTCGTGCGCCCATCCTTCTCGCTCGGCCGGGGCTTCTGGAAGAAGGGCGACGGGGCGATCATCGACGGGCTGGGACCCGATGCGCTGGCCGCCAACACGCTGCGCCTCGCGCGCCGCGCCAGCCTGCTGCAGACCGGCTACATCTACCATTATGCCTTTGCCATGCTGATCGGCGTCGTTCTGCTGGTCACCTGGTATCTGCTGGTCGGGTGAGGGCGCCATGACCGCCAACTGGCCGATCCTGTCGCTCGTCACCTTCCTGCCGCTCGCCGGGGCGCTGTTCATCGCGTTCGTGCGCGGCACGCCTGACGTCGTGGCGCGGAACGCACGCATGGCGGCCCTGTGGACGTCGCTGATCACGTTCGCGCTGTCGATCCTGTTGTGGATCGACTTCGACCACACGACGGCCGACTTCCAGTTCGTCGAGACTCACGAATGGATCCCGTCGTTCGGTATCACCTACCAGATGGGCGTCGACGGGATTTCGCTCCTGTTCGTCCTCCTATCGACCTTCCTGACGCCGATCTGCATCCTCGCGAGCTGGGAAGCGATCCACACCCGCGTCCGGGAATACATGATCGCGTTCCTGCTGCTCGAGACCCTGATGGTCGGGATGTTCTGCGCCCTCGACCTCATTCTTTTCTATCTGTTCTTCGAGGGCGTCCTGATCCCGATGTTCCTGATCATCGGCGTGTGGGGCGGTCCGCGGCGCATCTACTCGGCGTTCAAGTTCTTCCTCTACACGCTGACCGGCTCGGTGCTGATGCTGCTGGCGATCCTCGCCATCTACTTCGTCACCGACACGACCGACATCCCCTCGCTGCTGACGGCGCAGATTCCGTCCAAGATGCAGTACTGGCTGTGGCTGGCGTTCTTCGCCTCGTTCGCGGTCAAGGTGCCGATGTGGCCCGTCCACACCTGGCTGCCCGACGCCCATGTCGAGGCGCCGACGGCGGGCTCGGTGATCCTGGCCGGCGTGCTGCTGAAGATGGGCGGGTACGGCTTCCTGCGGTTCTCGCTGCCGATGATGCCGGAGGCGTCGGCCTACTTCACGCCGCTCGTCTACGCTCTCAGCATCATCGCCATCATCTACACCTCGCTCGTGGCGCTGGTGCAGGAGGACATGAAGAAGCTCATCGCCTATTCGTCGGTGGCGCATATGGGCTTCGTGACCATGGGAACTTTCGCCGGCACGGTGCAGGGCCTGCAGGGCGCCTTGTTCACCATGCTGAGCCATGGCGTGGTCTCCGGCGCTCTCTTCCTTGTCGTCGGCGTGATCTACGACCGCATGCACACGCGCGAGATCGCGCGGTACGGCGGGCTCGTGCACCGTATGCCGGTCTATGCCTTCGTGTTCATGGTGTTCATGCTGGCGTCGGTCGGCCTGCCCGGCACCAGCGGCTTCGTGGGCGAGTTCCTGGCCCTGCTGGGGACGTTCCAGGTGAACACGTGGGTTGCGTTCCTGGCGACGACGGGGATCATCCTCGGGCCCGCCTACATGCTCTATCTCTACCGGCGGGTGATCTTCGGCCAGTTGGTCCGCGACGACCTCAAGAACATTCTCGACCTCGACCTGCGGGAAAAGGTGATCTTCGCGCCGATCATCGTCGTGGTGCTGTGGATGGGCATCTATCCCAAGTCCTTCCTCGACGTGTTCTCGCCGTCGGTGGAGGCGCTGGTGAACCGCTACCAGTCGGCGCAGATCGCACCGCCGGCGTCGCCGGCGGTGTCGCTGATCAAATCGGCTCGGAAGGACTAACGGGGCATGGGCGACAACGGATTCATTCTGGCACCGGCTCTGCCCGAGCTGTTCCTCGCCGTGGCCTCCATGGCCCTGTTGATGTTCGGGGTGTTCCGCGGCGAGAGCCCGCGCGCCGCAGGTGCGGTGCGCCGGGGGACGCCGGCGGCCGCGAACGCGCGGGTCGTGTCGTGGGTCGGCATCGCGATCCTGGTGGTCACGGGGCTGTTGGTCGCGGGCGGACGCGTCGACCGCGTGTCGATTTTCAGCGACATGTTCGTCAGCGACGGCTTTGCGGGGTTCTCGAAGCTCCTGATCCTCATCGGCTCGGCGCTGACCCTCGTGATCTCGATCGACTACAACGAGCGCGAGGACATGGGCCGCTTCGAATACGCGGTCCTGATCCTGTTCTCGACCCTCGGCATGATGCTGATGGTCTCCGCCAACGATCTGATCTCGCTTTATCTCGGCCTCGAGCTGCAGAGCCTCGCACTCTACGTGGTCGCGGCGTTCCGGCGCGATCACACGATGTCGACCGAAGCCGGCCTCAAATACTTCGTGCTGGGCGCGCTCGCGTCCGGGATGTACCTCTACGGCGCCTCCCTGGTCTACGGCTTCGCCGGCACCACGTCGTTTCAGGCGCTGGCCGCGATCGTCAGCGACCAGGCCGGCGAGCCGCCGCTGGGGCTGATCTTCGGTCTCGTGTTCATCGCCGCCTCGCTCGCGTTCAAGGTCTCGGCCGCACCGTTTCACATGTGGACGCCTGACGTGTACGAGGGAGCACCCACTCCAGTGACGGCGTTCTTCTCGGTCTCGCCGAAGATCGCGGCCACGATGCTGCTGGTGCGGGTGATGATCCAGCCGTTCGGCACGGTCGTCGCCGAGTGGCAGCAGATCGTGGTGGCCATCTCGATCCTGTCGATGCTGCTGGGCGCGTTCGCCGCCATCAACCAGACGAACATCAAGCGGCTGATGGCCTACAGCTCGATCGGCCATATCGGCTATGCCTTGATCGGTCTCGCTGCGGGAGACGAGAGCGGCGTGCGCGGCGTTCTGATCTACATGGCGATCTACCTCTTCATGAACGTGGCGACGTTCGCGGTCATCCTGTGCATGCGCCGCGACGGCAAGATGCTCGAGCAGATCAGCGACCTCGCCGGGCTGGCCAAGACCCAGCCGGTGGTGGCCGCAGCGCTCGCTGTGGCCATGTTCTCCCTGGCCGGGATTCCACCGCTCGCCGGATTCTTCGGCAAGCTCTACGTGTTCCTCGCCGCCATCTCGGCCGGCCTCTACACGCTGGCGGTCATCGGCGTGCTGTCGAGCGTGGTAAGCGCGTTCTACTACCTGCGCATCGTCAAGCTGATGTATTTCGACGAGCCGACGCTCGCCTTCGACCGGCCGATCGGCGTCAAGCTCGGCCTGGTGCTGGCGATCAGCAGCCTGTTCACGTTGCTGTTCTTCGTCTACCCCGGACCGTTGGTCGCCGCCGCGAGTGCCGCGGCGACGTCATTGTTCCAGGGCTGACCGGGTTCCAGGGCGGACTGGGCCATGCCCGGCGCGGCCCTGCCGCCCGACGTTCGACTGGTGGCGCTGGACTCGGTCGACAGCACCAACGAAGAGGCCAAGCGCCGGGCGCGCGCGGGTGCTCCCGACAGGACGCTCATCTGTGCCGCCACGCAGACCGCCGGGCGGGGGCGGGGCGGCCGGGCCTGGATTTCGCCGCCCGGCAATCTCCATTTGTCGCTGGTCTTGCGGCCGGACTGCCCGGCGCGGCGGGCTGCCGAGCTCGGGTTCGTCGCGGCTGTGGGAGTTGCAGCCGCCCTGCTGGACATCGCCGCCGACTTGCCGCTGGCGTTCAAATGGCCGAACGACGTCCTGCTGCGCGGCCGTAAGCTGGCTGGCATCCTGATCGAGGCCGACAGCCATAGCGCAGGCGCCCTCGACTGGCTCGTGTTGGGCTTGGGCGTCAATGTTGCGAGCCACCCCTCCGGAACCGCATTTCCTGCCACCTCGTTGAGAGCGGAGGGGGTGACGGGGGTGGGGGTCGAGACGATCCGCGACGGGTTCGCCGGCCGGTTCCTGGAGGCCATGCAGGTCTGGCAGCGCTCCGGGTTCGCGCCGATCCGCGAGCGCTGGATCGCGCGGGCGGCGGGGATCGGAAGTGTCATCACCGTGCGGTTGCCCAATGCCACGCTTCGGGGCACATTCGTCGATCTCGACGCCGACGGGGCCCTGCTTCTGGCCCCGGGGACGAACGATGGTCCGGTGCGGCGGATCACCGCGGGCGACGTATTTTTCGGCTGAGGACGTGCCGTGCTGCTGGTCATCAATTCGAACAATACAAATACGGTCTTCGGCGCCTTCGACGGCGATGCGAAGCGGGCCGCCTGGCGCATCTCGACGGACCCGCGCCGCACCGCGGACGAATACGCGGTCTGGCTCACGCACCTGATGGCGCTCGAAGGCCTCAAATTCTCCGACATCGACGGGGTGATCCTGTCGAACGTGGTGCCGCAGGCGTCGTTCAACCTCGTGTCGCTGTGCCGGCGCTACTTCAAGGGCGATCCGGTGATGGTCGGCGACCCTTCGGTGAAGCTCGGGTTCGAGATCCGCCTCGACCGGCCGGAGGAGGCGGGGGCCGACCGCCTCGCCAATGCCGCGGGGGCACGGCGGTTCTACCCGATGCCCGGCATCGTGATCGATCTCGGCACGGCCACGACCTTCGACGTTATCGACGAGAGCGGCAATTATTGCGGCGGCGCCATCTCGCCCGGCATCAACCTGGCGTTCGAGGCGCTCTACATGGGGGCGGCCAAGCTGCCGCGCATCGAGATCCGCCGGCCCCAGCACGTGATCGGCAAGACCACGGTCAACGCCATGCAGTCCGGCATTTTCTGGGGCTATATCGGCCTGATCGAGGGGCTGGTGAGCCGCATCGAGGCCGAGTGGAAGCACAAGATGACCGTGATCGGCACCGGCGGGCTCGTGCCGCTGGTCGCCGAGGGCACGCCCTTCATCCAGCACATTGACCCGGATCTGACGCTCAAAGGGCTGGTCGAGATCTACAAGCTGAACAGCCCATGAACGACCCCGTAACGCCGGGCCGGCCTCGCCGCGCGCACGCCGGTCCCGACCTCCATTTCCTGCCGCTCGGCGGCTCGGGGGAGATCGGGATGAACCTCAATCTGTACGAGTACGGCGGCAAATGGCTGATGGTCGATCTCGGCGTCACATTCGCCGACGATGGCGTGCCCGGTGTGGAAGTGACCATGCCCGACCCGCAATTCATCGTCGAACGGCGCGACGACCTCGTGGGGCTCGTGCTGACCCACGCGCACGAGGATCACCTGGGTGCCGTGCCCTATCTGTGGCCGCAGCTCCGCTGCCCGATCTGGGCGACCCCGTTCACGGCCGCCTTCCTCCGCCGCAAGCTGGTGGAGACCGATTTCGGCAGCTCGGTCGAGATCAATATCGTGCCGCTGGGGGCGCGCTTCACAGTCGGGCCGTTCGACCTCGAGATGGTGACATTGACCCACTCCATCCCCGAGCCGA
Source organism: Alphaproteobacteria bacterium (assembly GCA_035506575.1). Classification (GTDB taxonomy): domain Bacteria; phylum Pseudomonadota; class Alphaproteobacteria; order CACIAM-22H2; family CACIAM-22H2; genus DATJPD01. The sequence goes on along the minus strand of DATJPD010000128.1, from coordinate 11,346 downwards.
ACGGCCTTGCCATTCGTACGCCTGCCGGCGCCGTGTTCCACACCGGCGACTGGAAGATCGATCCGGAGCCGCTGGTCGGCGACGTGACCGACGATACGCGCCTGCGCGCGATCGGCGATGCGGGCGTGCTCGCCATGATCGGCGATTCGACCAATGCGATGCGCGAGGGTGAGTCCGGCTCCGAGGCCGGCGTGCGCGCGGCACTGACCGATCTGTTCGGCCGCTATCAAGGGCGCATCGCCGTCGGCTGCTTCGCTTCGAACGTGGCGCGGGTGGAATCGATCGCGGTTGCGGCCGCGGCGCACGGGCGCGACGTGGCCCTGGTGGGCCGCTCCTTGTGGCGCATCCACGATGCGGCGAAGGAAACCGGCTATCTGGCCGACTTGCCGAATTTCGTCGACGAGCGCGATGCCGGCTTCATTCCGCGCGACAAGGTGGTGATGATCTGCACCGGCAGCCAGGGCGAGCCGCGCTCGGCCCTGGCGCGGATCGCCGAGGATGCGCATCCGCACGTGGTCCTGGAGCGCGGCGACGTCGCGATCTTCTCCTCGCGCGTGATCCCCGGCAACGAGCGCAACATCCTGCGCATGCAGAACGGCCTGGCGAGGCTCGGCGTCGAGATCGTGACCGATCACGACCATCCCAAGATCCATGTGTCCGGACACCCCGCGCGCGATGAGCTGACGCGCATGTATCAATGGGTCCGGCCGCGAATCGCCATCCCGGTCCATGGCGAGATGCAGCACATGCAGGCGCATGCGCAGCTCGCCAAGACCTGCCAGGTGCCGCACGCGCTCGTGCCCGAGAACGGGACCCTGATCCGGCTGGCGGCCGACGGGCCGGAGATCGTGGACCGCGTGTTTGCCGGGCGCCTGGCCGCGGTCGGCGACCGGCTGCTGCCCGTGGGGGGTGCCGTGCTGAAGAGCCGGTCGCGGCTGATGTGGAACGGAGCGGTGGTCGCCACCGTCGTGCTCGACCGCAAGGGCAGGCTTGCGACCACGCCGAAGATCTCGGCGCCGGGCCTGCTCGACCCGGAAACGGACATGGAGCTGGCGGCCGAGATCGTGGCCGCGATCGAAGGCGGCGTCGCGCGCGCCGGGCGCGACGCCGGCGACGAGCAGATCGAGCACGCGGTGCGGCGCTCGGTGCGCGAGGTGATGCGGGAACACGGCGAGGGCCGTCCCGTCATCGACATTCATCTGGTGCGCATCTAGCCGGCCGGCGCTATACAGGTCGCATGATCGGGCGTTTGAATCACGTGGCCATCGTGGTGCCGGACCTGGGCGCCGCATCCCGGGTGTATCGCCAGACCCTGGGTGCGAAGGTCTCGGCACCGGTCGATCTGCCGGAGCATGGTGTGACGACTGTTTTCGTCGAATTGCCGAACACGAAGATCGAGCTGCTGCATCCCCTGGGAGCCGCTTCGCCGGTGGCGAAGTTCCTGGCCGACCACCCGACCGGCGGAATGCACCACGTCTGCTACGAGGTCGACGACATCCGCGCCGCGCGCGACGCCCTCAAGACGTCGGGAGCGCGCGTGCTGGGCGACGGCGAGCCCAAGACCGGAGCGCACGGCAAGCCGGTGCTGTTCCTGCATCCGAAGGATTTCCAGGGGACCCTGATCGAGCTGGAGCAGGCATGACGCTTGCGACCGGCATCATGGTCTACATCGTCACATGGTGGATCGTGCTGTTCACGGTCCTGCCGTGGGGAGCAAAGCCCCCCGACAATCCGCAGCCGGGGCACGCCACGAGCGCTCCCGAGAAGCCGCGCCTGCTGCTGAAATTCGCCGTCACCACGGTGATCGCGGGGATCGTCTTCGCGGCCCTCTACTGGTTCATCGCCGCGGATTTCATCTCGTTCAGGAACACCTGAGATGGGCGGCGCCGCATCGACCTATTGCGACATCGCCCCCGGCCACCCGTTCCATGGCCCGTACCACGACACGGAGTACGGATTTCCCCTCGACGGCGACAACGCGCTGTTCGAGCGCCTGGTCCTCGAGATCAACCAGGCCGGCCTGTCCTGGCTCTTGATGCTCCAGAAGCGCGAGGCGTTCCGCAAGGCCTTCCGCAATTTCGACGTGGCCAAGGTGGCCCGATTCACGGCAAAGGACGAGGCACGGCTGCTCGCCGACGCGGGCATCGTGCGCAACCGCCTCAAGATCGCCGCCGTCATCGAGAACGCCAGGCGCATTCGCGCCATCGCCGACGCGCACGGCTCGTTCGCGGCGTGGATCGCCGCCCATCACCCGCAGCGCAAGGCCGATTGGGTGAAGCTGTTCGGCAAGACGTTCAAATTCACCGGCGGCGAGATCGTGGGCGAGTTCCTGATGAGCATTGGGTATCTGCCGGGGGCCCATCGCGAGGACTGCACGGTTCACCGCAAGATCGCGCGCCTGAAGCCGCCGTGGCTCGCGGCCAAAGGGTTTCGGTACTGACGGTGGGAGGGAAGGGGCTCCCCGAAACGAACAAGTCCGGACCGTTTCCGGACCGGACTTGTTGACGCAGCTCCCTAAACTTGGCCCGTGTCGGCTATGCCGATCATGTTCTTGCTTACAGAACGAAACTATAGCGGCCCCACCCGGTCGTGTCACGCAACTTCGTGAATTTTATAGGCACACGAATAAAATTTTTGCACAGGTAGGGCGTCCGGCAAGTTCATGGTATAATTGATAAATGCGAGGGGTTTTTGGGATCGCGGGGATCTCCCTGCTGCTCAGCGCGGGTTGGGCCGCTGCCCAGACGATTGCCGTCACCGACGCCGACTGTGCCAAGATCGTCAACTACGTCACCCCCCCAGATGTCGCGTACCAGCCGGGGGTGGATGTCTATGGACGGAAGGTGGCCCCGGCCGACCTGCCGTCCTCGCAGCCGCAGATCGGCGCCGGGCCGATCACCATCGACATCACGGCCGACCTCCACAAATACGGCGTGCCGTCAAACTCGCCACTTCTGTTGCCGGGGGCTCGTCTCGGCCAGCTCACGGTCGACGACCTTGGCCGCAAGGTCTACTTCAACGGCCAGCCGCTGGGCGACAGCGAAGAAAAGGCGATCGCCGACGCCTGCCGGGAGCGGAACAACCAGCACCGATGAAGCGGCACCACCATCCGGTGCTTTTGCATTGGCAAGGCCGTTTCTCTAAAGTCGCGTCCCTCGCCGAACCGAGCGGCCCCGCGTCCAAGGAGTCTCATGCTGCTGTCCAAGTTCTTCCTGCCCACCTTGCGGGAAAACCCGAGCGAGGCGCAGATCGTCTCGCACCGTCTGATGCTGCGCGCCGGGATGATCCGCCAGGCCTCTGCCGGCATCTATTCGTGGCTGCCGCTCGGGTTCCGGGTGCTGAAGCGGGTGGAGCAGATCGTCCGCGAGGAGCAGGACCGCGCGGGCGCGCTGGAAATGCTGATGCCGACGATCCAGGACGCCGCCCTGTGGCAGGAATCCGGCCGTTATGAGGATTACGGCAAGGAGATGCTGCGCATCGTCGACCGGCACGAGCGCCAGATGCTCTACGGCCCGACGAACGAAGAGCTGATCACCGACATCTTCCGCAGCTTCGTCAAGAGCTACCGCGACCTGCCGAAGAACCTCTATCACATCCAGTGGAAATTCCGCGATGAGGTGCGGCCCCGCTTCGGCGTGATGCGCGGGCGCGAGTTCCTGATGAAGGACGCCTATTCGTTCGATGTCGATGCCAAGGGTGCCCGGCATTCCTACAACAAGATGTTCATCGCCTATTTGCGCACCTTCGCGCGCATGGGGCTCAAGGCCATCCCGATGCGGGCGGACACCGGCCCGATCGGCGGCGACCTCAGCCACGAGTTCATCATCCTCGCCGAAACCGGCGAGAGTGCCGTCTATGTCGATCGCGAGTTCCTCGACATGGACCTGCTGAGCGCCGGCGTCGACTTCGATGACGTGCCCGGGCTGCAGGCGGCGGTCGACCGCTGCACGCGCATCTACGCGGCGACCGACGAAAAGCACGACCCGGAGATGGCGGCCAAGCTCGGCGACCGCCTTGTGAGCGCGCGCGGCATCGAGGTCGGCCATATCTTCTACTTCGGCACGAAGTATTCGGCCCCGATGAAGGCGACAGTGGCCGGGGCAAACGGCGACCCGATCACGGTCGAGATGGGCTCCTACGGGATCGGCGTGTCGCGGCTGGTGGGCGCCATCATCGAGGCAAGCCACGATGCGAACGGCATCATCTGGCCGGACAGCGTGGCGCCGTTCGATGTCGGCCTCGTCAACCTGCGCTCGGGCGATGCCAAGTGCGACGCCGCCTGTGCGGAGCTGTATGCGAAGCTGCAGGCCGCCGGCAAAGCGGTGCTTTACGACGACCGCACCGAGAGTGCGGGCGCCAAGTTCGCCACCATGGATCTGATCGGCCTGCCGTGGCAGGTGGTGGTCGGACCACGCGGCGTTGCGGCGGGGAAGGTCGAGCTCAAGCGGCGCGCCACGGGCGCCCGCGAGGAAATCCCGGCCGACGAGGCGCTGAAGAAGCTCGCGGGCTAGCCTTACGGCCTAGCGCCGCTTGCAGGTCGCCTGGGTGCTGCTGATCTCGGAGCAGACGAGATCCGGCGCCACGAGAAACATGTTCGTTCCGCCGGACATATCCCGGCGAGCCTCGACCCCGTTCGAGAACTTGATCCAGCCCGCCGAGGTGCGCGAGGCGCTGATGCCGTTGCTGAACAGAAGACTGCCGTCGCGGGCGTACTGCACCATGATCTTCTTGCCGTTCAGGCTCTTGCCCTCGTACACGATGCCGTTGACGGCTTGCGTCGCCGTCAGTCCGTTGGTGCACAGCACGGATTTGTCCCGTTGCACGCTGCAGTCGGTGGGAACCGGATTGCCCGTAATCACCAGCGCGTAGATCAGCACCTCGATGGGGGCCAGGGCCATCGTCCACTCCGCGGTTCTGCCGAGTCGATTCCGACGCCGTTCAGGCTACATCATCCGGCGGCGGCGCAACAATCGGCGCCCCCGACCGAAGGGCGGTGTCCCAATATTGCGATTGAATATTGCCGCAGGATCGCGTTTTCTAGGCACTCAAAGGCGCGTTGATAAGCGACCGATCAATAGGTGGAGGCCGCAACGACCATCGGGAACATGCCGACATATTGAGCAGGATATGCGCACGTGCGGGCGGGGAAACCACGCCTGGACAGTCCGCGGCCCGCGATCGAGGGCGAACGAGAACGTCGATGGAACAGAGAACTTCAATGGGAGGCACTGACGATGACCCGCTATTTGAAGGACAACGAGCAGCCTGAGCAGTTCTGGTACGACGGAAAGGTGACCCGCCGCCGCTTGATCGGCTGGGGTGCGGGCGTGATGGGCACCACGATGCTGGTGCCCGCCCCCTGGCGGGCGGCGTTCGGCGCCGACGCCAAGCCGTTCAAGGTGGGCTCTATCCAGCCGCTGACGGGTGCCGCGGCACCGGGCGGCAAGACCGCGATCGTCGGCCTGCAGATGGCCGTCGACCGCATCAACAAGTCCGGCGGCATCCATGGCCGGCCGGTCTCCCTGATTATCGTGGACGATCAGTCCAAGCCTGACACGGCGCGCCGGATGGCGCAGAAACTGGCCGACGAGGACGACGTCGACGTGCACTGCGGCGGCTTCCTCTCCAACATCTGCCTCGCCTGCATGCCGGTGTGGAAGGAAGTGAAGATCGTCAACATGATCAGCGTCTGCCTCGACACGACGATCACCGGCAGCAACTGTAACAAGTATACATTCCGCCCGTTCGACGCCGCACCGGCGCAGGCGGTCGCGTTCGCGCCGCAGCTGGTCAAGCTCGGCAAGAAATGGCACATCGCCTACGCCGACTACTCCTGGGGTCAGTCCACGAAGGACGCCTACGCGGAAGCGATCAAAAAGCAGGGCGGCGAGGTCGTCGGCACCACGGGCATCCCGCTCGGTACCGCCGACATGACCTCGTACCTGTCCAAGATCTCGGGCAATTTCGACGGGCTGTTCGCGATCTTCTTCGGCAACGACGGCATCACCATCGTCAACCAGGCCTACGATCTCGGCTTGAGCAAGAAGTACAAGTTCGCCGGCGACGGCGCGATCCCGGTGCCGAGCAGCCTGCCGGCAGAGGGCAACAAGATCGACGGATTCTACGCGATCGATCGATACATTCCGATCACCGACGGCCCGCTGAACACCCCCTACAACAAGAGGTTCATCGAAGAAGCGGAAAAGCGGCTCAAAACCGTCGCACCCGAGGCGCCGACACCGGATCGCTACGTGCAGTCGAACTACGAGGCCATGAACTGCCTCAAACTCGGCATGGAGAAGTCCGGGTTCCAGGGGCGCGGCGACACCGACAAGCTCGTCGCGGCGCTCGAAGGCATCCAGATGAAGGCAGGCGACGACTTCCCGTCGGGCGATAAATTCATCCGCAAGGAAGATCACCAGGCGTTCGTGGCCGAGTTCATCTATCAGGTGCAGGGCGGCAAGTATCACCTCATCGATTCGGTACCGGCCGAGAAGACCGTGTACCCGTCGATGTGCAAGATGTCGGCCTAAGCTCTAGTTGACGTCAGTTTCGTCCTCTGGCGCGCTCCCCTCGGCCGGCCAAGGCCGAGGGGATGCAGCGGCGCCCATCCTTCGTACGGAAGGCCTGACCGTCCGCTTCGGCGGATTGTTGGCCCTCAACGGCGTCGATTTCGAGATTCAACCCGGCGAGGTGCGCGCCATCATCGGACCGAACGGTGCGGGCAAGAGCACGTTCTTCAACTGCCTGACCGGCGTGCGGCACCCGAGCTCCGGGCGCATCGTCTTCGACGGTGTGGATATCACCGGGCTGCCGCCAGACCGCATCTCCCAGCGCGGTATCGCCCGGTCCTATCAGATCACGAACATCCTTCCGAACGTCACCGCACTCGAGAATGTGCGCATCGCCGCGCAATCGCGCCGGCACGCATGGAACATGTTGCGGCACCACGGCGCGTTTCGCGATCTCCTCGACGAGGCGGCGGCGGCCCTGCAGGCCGTCGGCTTGCTGAACAAGGCCGAGGAACTCGCGTCCAACCTGTCGCACGGCGAGCAGCGCAACCTCGAGATCGGCATCGCGCTCGCCACCAAGCCCAAGCTGCTCTGTCTCGACGAGCCGACCGCCGGGATGAGCGCCGCCGAAACCCGCGATACGATGGAACTGGTGCAGCGCATCGCCAAGAATCTCACGATCCTGATCGTCGAGCATGACATGCCGCTGGTCATGGAGCTCGCGCACCGGATCACCGTCTTCCATTACGGGGAGGTGATCGCCGACGGCACGCCGGAAGACATCCAGAGGAATCCGCGGGTCCAGGAAGTGTATCTGAAGACATGAGCGCCTCCGGCCCCTCCGACGACCTTCTGGTGAAGGTGGAAGACCTGCATGCCTATTACGGCAAGAGCCACGTGCTGCACGGCGTGTCGCTGACCGTCGGCCGGGGCGAGGTCGTGGCCCTGATCGGACGTAACGGCGTCGGCAAGAGCACCACGCTCAAGGGCATCATGGGGCTGGTCATGGCGCGTCAGGGGAGGGTGCTGTTCGAGGACAAGCCCATCGCCGGCATGCCCGCGCATCGGCTGGCGCGGCTGGGGATCGCCTACGTTCCCGAGGACCGGCGCATCTTCCGATTGCTGACGGTTCTCGAAAACCTGCGCACCGGTCTCGACCGCTCGGGCATGACGACGGCGCGGCGGCAGGCGCTTCTCGACAAGGTCTTCGGCTATTTTCCGCGTCTGGCGGAGCGCCGCGACCAGGCGGGCGGCACGTTGTCGGGGGGCGAGCAGCAGATGCTGGCGATTGCCCGCGCCATGATGCTCGAACCCAAGATCATCCTCCTCGACGAGCCCACCGAGGGCCTGATGCCGCGCATGGTGTCGCAGATCAAGGAGATCATCGACGCGCTGCACCGCGAGGGCGTGGCGATCCTGCTGGTCGAGCAGAACGTGCCTCTCACACTGGAATGCAGCCAGCGCGTCTACTTCATGGAGAAGGGCGAGGTGCGCCACCATGCCCGGGCGTCGGAGCTCAGCGTGAACGATCCGGTCATTCACCAGTATCTCGGAGTCTGAGGATGGAGATCCCCTGGGAATTCATCGCTGTCCAGACCGTCAACGGGATCGTCACCGGGATGATCCTGGCGCTGGTGGCATCGGGGCTGACGCTGATTTTCGGAATCATGGACGTGGTGAACTTCGCGCATGGCGAGCTGTTCATGCTCGGCGCCTATATCGGCGTCGTCGTAATGTCGTTCACCGGGAATTTCTGGCTGGCCCTTGCTACGGCGGCGCTTGTCATGGCGCTGATCGGTGCCGCGTTGCAGATCGTGGCCTTACGGCCGCTGATCGGCCGAGATCCTCTGACCACGATCTTGGCCACGTTCGGCATTTCTCTGGTGCTCCAGAACTACGCCCTTTACCAGTTCGGGCCGATCACGCGCAAAATCGCCGAGCCGATCACCGGCCAGTTCAGCCTCTTCTATCTCGAATACCCGTGGTACCGGCTGGCCATGGCGGCCCTCTCGGGAGCCATCATGGGCGGCTTCTGGCTGTTCCTGAAATACGGCAAGTACGGGATCTGGATCCGCGCCACCACGCAGGACCGGGTGATGGCGCAGGCCATGGGCATTCCGGTGCCGTGGGTGCACACGGGGGTGTTCGCCATCGGCGCCGCCATGGCGGCGGCCAGCGGCGTGCTGTTCGGCCCGCTGTCGGGCGTCGACAGCCAGATGGGGCTCGCCTGGATCCTGAAGGCCTTCATCGTCGTCGTGGTTGGCGGCATGGGCAGCTTCGGCGGTTCGATTGTCGCGGCGATCTTCATCAGCCTGCTCGAGGCCTACGCCACGATCTGGGTGACGCCCTCGCAGGCCGTGATCGTCTCGTTCGTCGTCCTGATCCTCACCTTGCTGTTCCGTCCGAGCGGATTGTTCGGGTCGGCTCCCCGATGACCCAGCGCCACGCCGCAACGTTCTGGATCGGTTTTGCCGTTATCGTGGCGCTGTTGGCGGCAGCGCCGCTCGTCCTGCCGTCGTTCTGGCGCCACTTCCTGACCGAAATGCTGATCTGGGGGCTGCTCGCGATGTCGTCGGACATCCTGATCGGCTACACGGGGATGGTCTCGTTCGGCCATTCGGCGTTTTTCGGGCTGGGGGTCTATGGGGCGGCCGCAGCACTCCTCCTGGTCAGCCCGCCGAACCTTGTCCTGGCGCTCGCCCTGGGTCTGGGGGCGGCCGCGCTGGTGGCGCTCTGCGTGGCCTATTTCTCGACGCGGCTGCGCGACATCTACTTCGCCATCACCACGCTCATCTTCTCGCAGATCTTCTACGTCGTCATCTTCACCTGGACGAGCGTCACCGGCGGCGAGAACGGCCTGACCTTCACCCGGCCCGGGCTCGGCATCCCCGGCCTCTACACCATCCGCTTCACGCCGAATGTCATGCACTGGTTCGTGCTCGGCGTCGTAGCGGTGTCGTACGTGGTGCTCCGCCGCATCACGAGATCGCCGTTCGGGATGGTGCTGCAGTCGATCCGCGAGAACGAGGCGCGCACGCGCGCCATCGGGTATCACGTGGAGCACTACAAGATCGTGGCCGTGATGCTGTCAGGCCTGTTCGCAGGCCTGGCGGGCGTGCTCTACGCGCTGCAGAACGAGTTCGCGGCACCGGACTTCGTGTTCTTCCTGGTCTCGGGCGAAACGGTCATCTACAACGTCATGGGCGGCATCGGAACGCTGGTGGGGCCGATCCTCGGTGCCGCGGTCTTCTTGCTGTTGCGCGAAGCATTGTCGCGCTTCTTTACCGAGTACTACCTGATTCCGCTGGGCATCATCTTCATCGCGATGGTGATCTTCATGCCGCAGGGCCTGCTCGGCTTCGCCAGGCGCTGGCTCAACAGATAGGGCCGCCGGGCGGAGATCAGCCGATGTAGCGGCCGAGCCGCACCGCGGTCTGTCCCCTGGACAGCCGGCGCGAGGGCATGATCAGCACGCAGTTGTCGTAGGGCGCCACAACCGGCGTCTGGCCGTCGCGGCCGATCTCCATGCCGCGCTTGGGGATCACCTCGAGCCCGACGAAGTTGCCCGCGAACGTGAACTTTTCAGCCGCGATGGTGACGGCATCCGTCACCTCGATGAGCTTCTGCTGGTTTGGCTTGGGGGACAGCTTGAAGCGCTCGATCACGTCGGCCCCGATCACGTCCACGGTCGCGAGGAAGTGCAGCGCGGTTTCCTTGGCGACCACGGCACTCGAGGCTTCCCAATGCTGGCCGCACTCGACCAGCAGGGCGTTTTTCGCGCTGGCCGGATCGCCGAAGCCGCCGTAATCCCGCATGCGCCGCCCGGCCGCATGTCCCTCGTCGCTGACGATGATCTCGGGAATTCCGACCGCGCGGGCGAAGCGGCGGCCTTTCTCGAGCGGTCCGCACATCATCAGCGGAGCGGTCGCCTGCTGCATGGAGTGGATGTCGAGGAGGAAATCGGCGCTGTCCACCAGCGGCCTCAGCTCGCGCGCTCGCGCCAGCTCGGCGCTCCGCTGCGTGCCGTCCAGCCGGTCCGGCGACCAGACGCGGTTGAAATCCTCATCGACGAAGCGGGAGGCCGTCGGATTGTCCGGGTTGAACTGCAGGTAGGCCGCGACGTTGCAGAACGCGAGGGTCATACGGCCGCGCTTGGGACGGACATTCTCGCGGAACAGAAAGTCGAGCGTGATGGCCCCGCACAGCTCATTGCCGTGGACCACCGCGGTCAACAGCACGTGCGGCCCCGGCTTGCCGCTGTCGAACGTCGTGACGTAGGGAATCCCGGTGTTGCCGGCGCGATAGGCGCTGATGTCGGGCGGGACGAGTTCGATGAGGTCGGATGGGGCCAAGGAGCGAGCTCCGCGAAGAGGATTAAGTGTCAGTCAAGCCGGTCGCGCATAGCGTTCGACCAGCCGGCGCAGGAACGCTTCGCACAGCGCGACCTGCTCGAGTGTCACGAATTCGTCCGGCTTGTGGGCCTGCTCGATGTTGCCAGGGCCGCAGACGATCGTCGGAATTCCCGCCGCGTTGAACAGGCCGGCCTCGGTGCCGAAGGCGACCTTGCCCGCGGCCGCATTGTCGCCGGTCGCCGACTTGGCCATCTGGGCGATCTCGGTGTCCTCTTCGACCGAGAGACCGGGGAAGCCCGAAATCTCATCCCATGCAAACCCGGCCGGCCCGTGGATGCGCCGCATCTCGGGCACGAGCCCCTCGGCAAAGCGCTTGACCTCGCTCACCAGGGCGTACGGGTCCTGGCCGGGCAGATAGCGGAACTCGAAGTCGAACCAGCATTCCTTGGGCACGATGTTGAGCGCGGTCCCGCCATGGATCA
>DATJPD010000127.1:0-11653 GCA_035506575.1 Alphaproteobacteria bacterium | reverse complement strand
GCAGCAACAAACAACAAAAATTGCAAGGGCCTGCAACTAAAGCCTGATTCGACAGATTCTTTGTTGCAGAGCTCGTTTTCTTGCAAACCAGCGCAAGAAAGGGCCTCCGAGGAAAATCGGGGCTAACCCCTTCCGCCGCGCACCATTTCGCCCAGACATGCGCTCAGCCCCACACCTCTTGGGCGACCTGCACGATGAGGCGCAGCTTCGCCCATTGCTGGTCTTCGGTGAGGGTGTTCCCCTCTTCGGTCGAGGCGAAGCCGCACTGGCCGGACAGGCACAGCTGGTCGAGCGGCGCGTATTTGGCGGCTTCCTCGATGCGCCGCTTGAGGTCGTCCTTGGATTCGAGGCGGCCGCGCTTTGTCGTCACGAGGCCGAGCACGGCCATCTTGCCCTTGGGCAGCGACTTGAGCGGCTCGAAGCCGCCGGCGCGCGCGTCGTCGTACTCCATGAAATATCCGTCCACGTCGATGTTGTGGAACAGGATGTCCTCCACGGTCTCGTAGCCGCCGCTCCCCATGAACGTGGACTTATAGTTGCCGCGGCACAGATGCATGGTGATCTTCATGTCCTTCGGCGCGTCGGACCGCGCGACGTTGATCAGCTGGGCATAGATTTTGGCGAGCTGATCCGGATCGTCGCCGCGGTCCTTCATCTGCTGGCGATACTTCGGATCGCACAGCATGGCGATGAACACCTCGTCGAGCTGCAGGTAACGGCAGCCGGCGTCGGCGAAGGCGCGCACCGCCTTGCGGTAGGCCTGGCCGAGGTCGTCCCAGAACCGGTCCATGTTCGGGTACACCTTCTTGTCGATCGGCGTCGCCATGGGGCGCCCGTAGATCGCCGAGGGTGCCGGGATGGTGATCTTGGGCACGCGCTTGGTGTGCGCGGCCACGAACTTGAAGTGGTCGAGCATCGGGTGGCCGTCGAAGCCGAGCTTGCCGGTCACCTTGATGCCTTCGTTACGCGTGGTGACCGCGGCGAACGCGATGCCTGAGGTCATCACGTGGCGCTCCACGCCCTTGAGGCCCCACAGGAAGTCCAGATGCCACCAGGAGCGGCGGAACTCGCCATCGGTCACCGCCTGGAGTCCGACCTCCTCCTGCTTCTTGATCGCGCGCTCGATCTCGCGGTCTTCGACCTCTTTCAGCTGGGCCGGCGTGATCTCGCCCTTCGCGCGCTTCTCGCGCGCGGCTTTCAGCTCGGCCGGGCGCAGCAGGCTTCCGACGTGGTCGGCACGGAATGGCGGCTCGGTACGCTTCATAAGGCTAGCTCCTATTTCGTCCCGAACTTGTCGTCGAGATACGCGGTGATGGTCTTGGCGTCGTCGCCGGACACAGATGCGCCCAGGAAGATCATGCGGTGGATGATCTGGGTCCACTCCCCGGGCGCGCGCCTCGCCATGGCGATGCGGTCGAGACCGTGGCAGACCGTGCACTGCGCTTCGACCAAGTCCTTGCCCTTGCCGTCGGGCAAGGTCACCTGATGCAGGGGCGGCGGCACGTTCACGCCGGGTCCGAAGCTCGCCGACAGGTAACCCACGACCTTGTCGAGGTCATCCGGCTGCACCTGCGCGCCGCGCAGGATCATGTCGTAGACCTGGAGGCGCCACGCGTCGGCGCCCTCGCGGAGCTGCACGAACGGGCCAGGCCCGTGGCATTGGGTGCAGGCAACCGCAACGACGTCGCGGCCGTCGCCGGGCGGCAGCAGACTGGCCGGAGGCTGCTGGGCGTGGGACGGCGCGGCGAACGCCAGCCACGCGGCGGCGCCGATCAAGGATGCGCGCATGGTCAGACCTTCCGCGTGCGCTTGTCGGCGATCGAATATTCGGGGTGCCACGCGGTGGCAGCGCCGACGCCGTCGCGCATGACATTGATGTCGAGCAGGTACGGCCGGCCCTCCACGTTGGCGCGCTTCGCACGGGCGAGCGCCTCCTTGATCTGCGAGGCCTCTTTCACCACCTCGCCTTCGACGCCGAACGCAGCCGCCGCCTTGGCGAAATCGATGTCCGGGCTGCCGTTATAGCAGGTCATGTCGCGGCCTTCCTTGAACTGAGCGCCGCCGCTGAAGCTCCAGATGCGGTTGCGCTCGTTGTTGTAGCTGCGGTTGTTGTAGACGATGGTGGTGATCGGCGCCTTGTAGCGCGCGTGGCTCCACAAAGGTTGCGGGCCGCCGAAGCTCATCGAGCCGTCGCCGAGGATGGCGACGACCGGCTGGTTGGGGCGCGCAAGCTTGGCGCCGAACGCCGCCGACACCGCCCAGCCGAGGATGTTCGGCCCGGTGCTGATATACGCCTTGTCCGAGCCGCCGAACGACATCAGCGGGTCCATGGCGCGGCCGGAATCGCAGTCGGTCACGTAGATCGTGTCCTTCTCGAGCCCGTTCTCGAGCTCGATCGCCAGGCGCTCGCGGCGGATCTCGGGGCCGTTGTCGGCCTTGGCCGCGATCGTCTTCAGCATCTCCGCCTGCTGTTTCGTGTAGGCGTGCACGCGCGATGCGCGGTCCTCGGCGATCTTCTTGAGGCGGTCGGCGGTCGCCATGCTCTTGATTGCGTCGATGAGGTCGGCCATGCCGAGCCGTACGTCGGCGACCATCGGCAGGTCGACCGGCTCGGCGCGCGCAAGGCTCGTCGCGTCCTGGCGCATCGAGATCAGCGTGGTGCCCTTCTGCGCCAGCTCGGCGTAGCGGTCGCCCACGTTCAGGTGCACGTCGACCTCGCCCGGAAAGCGCATGTGGCGCAGCATCGGCCCGAGATAGAGCGGGTTTCGGGTCGGGAACGGCTTCGACCACACGCCGAACTCGGCCTGGCCGGCGACCGGAAGGCCGAGCAGCTCGGCGAGGACGACCGCTTCCTTCTCGCCGCGACACAAGGTGATCTCGTCACCGACCGTGAGCAGCGGGTTCTTCGCCTCGATCAGGAGCTTCGCCGCCTTCTCGATGTCGGCCTTGTCGGGCCGCACCTTCATCGCGACGTCGAACAGCGACTGGTCCATGACCGTGGCAGTCGCCTGGGCGCGCAGCTCGTTGTCCGGAATCGCGAGGAACACCGGGCCCGACGGCGGGGTGGCGGCAAACTTGAGCGCGCGGCGCGTGGTCTCTGGGATACCGGCGGCACTCTGGGCCATCCACCGCCACTTGGTGATCGGGCCCATCATGTATTCCTGGTAGTCGTAGTCCTGAGGACCCTCGGCGCCGAGCTTGTCCTGGCCGAAGGCCGCAACCACGGTGAGCATCGGGATGCGGTCCTTGAACGTGTTGACCATCTGGGTCATCGCGTTCGGCAGGCCGACATTGGCGACGATCACGATGCCGGTCTTGCCGGAGAGGCGCGCATAGCCGTCGGCCATGCCGGCGACCACGCCCTCCTGGATGCCCTTGATCAGCTGGATGCCGGGCTCGTCCACCGTCGCATCGAAGATCGGCGCATCGCCGGTCGACGGGTTGAAGAAGATGAACTCGACGCCGGCCGCTTTGAGCTGCTGCACGAAAAGATGGCCGCCCGTGCCGGTAATCTCGCGCATCGCCCCTTCGGACGTGGCCGCCTGCGCGGGTGTCACGACCGAGCCCAGCGACTGCGCCACCGCTTTCGCAGCGACCGTGCTCAGGCCCAGGGCAGAGAGGCGTGAGACCAGCTGGCGGCGCGAGATGCCCTGGTCGAGATACTGCTTGATGAGCTCTTTCATCGTCGTCCTCCCCGGGGTGCGAGTGATTATTCCGCCGCCTGGCGGGCCGGCGGCCGCACGGACGCCAATCCGTCCGCCTCGGTCGCCGAAATCGTGGTGCGCACCATGTGGCGCGCTTCGTTCGCGGGCCATGGCCGGCCGCGATGCATCGTGGCGCGGTTGTCCCACATGACGACGTCGCCCTTGCGCCAGGTGTGCAGATAGCTGCGCCCCGGTGCGGTCGCCGCATCCATCAGCTCGCCCAGCAGCTTTTGCGCGACCTCACGCTCCATGCCTTCGATGGCGTAGGCATGCGAGGCGATGTAGAGCGCCACACGGCCGTTGGCCGGGTTCGTCCACGCCATCCGCCAGCAGACCGGCGGCAGGGCATCACGCTCGGCCGGACTCGCAAGATCAGGGGCGATCTTGCCCCTCGAGTACGCGTAGTCATGCCAGGCGAACGAGTTCTGGAGCCGCGACCGCAAGCCGGGCTCGAGCCGCTCCCAGGCCAGCCGCGTCGAGACGTATTCGGTCTCGCCGCCGCGGTCCGGGATGATGCGTGCCGACAGGACCGAGGCCAAGGCCGGCACCCGCTTGAACGTGCTGTCGGTGTGCCACAGCTGGTTCGCCTTGTTGCGCAAGGACAGGCGATGGTCGGCGGGGACGACCCGGCCGGCCTCGTCGATCGTGGTGAGGATGACGAGATTCGTCCCCTCGCCCTGCGAGCCGACCTTGGTGATCTCGAGAGGTCCAAAACGCCGCGAGAACGAGAGCTGGATGTCGTCGCTCACGTCCTGGCCGCGGAAGACGAGAACCGAGTGCTCCTCGAGTGCGGCGCGCGCTGCGGCATACGCCGCGTCGTCCGCCGCGATCTCGGCGAGCGAGGTGCCGCGCAGCTCGGCGGCGAAACCCGGGCCCAACGGGACGATGTCCATCGGGGCGTCCTCCGTGATTTCTGAATTTGTTCAAGTTTCCCCCAAACCCGCCCGGGGGGCAAGCTTGCGGGCCGGCGCATCGGGCAAGAAGTCGCCGGAAGGCCGGTGCTAGGGCGCCGGCCCGTCCAGGACGGATCTCAGTTTCGCCGCCAGGTCCCGGAACGTGAACGGCTTCATGAGCAGGACCACGCCGGGATCGAGACGGCCGTGGTGGACGATGGTGTTCTGCGGATACCCGCTGGTGTAGAGAACCCGCAAACCGGCGTGCCGGCGCCGGGCTTCATCGGCGAGCTGGCGGCCGTTCATGCCGCCCGGAAGCCCAAGGTCGGTAAACAGAATCGTGATGTCGCGGCGCGTGGCCAGCACGCGAAGCGCCGTTGCGGCATCGCCCGCGTCGACGGTGCTGTACCCGAGCTCTTCCAGCATCTCGGTCGCCATCCGTCGCACCTCGGCGTCGTCATCGACGACCAGGACGAGTTCCCCTCGTCCCGTCGGCACGGCGGGCAGGCCGGGCGACGCCTCGCGTGCGGCCTCGGGCGAGACGTACCGGGGCAGGTACAGCTTGACGGTCGTGCCCGTGCCGAGCTCGCTGTAGATCTTCACGTGCCCGCCGGACTGCTTGACGAAGCCATAGACCTGCGACAGCCCCAGCCCGGTGCCGCGCCCGATCTCCTTGGTCGTGAAGAACGGCTCGAATGCCTGCGCGACGGTCTCGGGGCCCATGCCCGTCCCCGTGTCGCTGACGAAAATCCCGACATACGGCCCGGGAACGATCTCGGCCTCGGCGGAATACTGCTGATCGAGGAACACGTTGTCGGCTTCGAGCGTCAGCTTGCCGCCGTTCGGCATCGCATCGCGGGCGTTGACCGCGAGGTTCAACAATGAGCTTTCGAGCTCGTTGGGATCCACGAACACGCTCCACAAGCCCGCCGCGAGCACCGTTTCCACGGCGATCGTCTCGCCGAGCGTACGGCGGAACATTTCGGACATCCCGGCGATGGTGGCGCTGATCGAGATGGGCGCCGGGTCCAGGGGCTGGCGACGGGCGAACGCAAGAAGGCGGTGGGTCAGCCCGGCCGCCCGCTCCGCCCCGCGCAATCCCGCCGTCACGTAGCGCTGCAGTTCGGCATCCGACGGCTTCGTGAGACGCCGCTGCAGCGCCTCGAAATTGCCCGAGATGACGGCCAGCAGATTGTTGAAATCATGCGCCACACCCCCGGTGAGCTGACCGATCGCCTCCATCTTCTGTGCCTGCCGCAGGCGCTCTTCGGCGGCGCGGCGCTCGGTCAAGTCGCGCGTGACCTTGGCGAACCCGATCAGCTGGCCGTCCGCATCCCGGATGGCGCTGATCACCACGCTGGCCCAGAAGCGGCTTCCGTCCTTCCGTACGCGCCAGCCTTCGGCCTCGGCGCGCCCTTGTTCGATGGCGGTCCGGAGCATCCTCTCCGGCACGCCCATCGCCACATCCTCGGCGCTGTAAAAGCGCGAGAAATGCTGACCGGTGATTTCGGCGGCGGTATAGCCCTTGATGCGCTGTGCGCCGGGGTTCCAGTTCACCACCCGTCCGCCCGCGTCGAGCATGAAGATCGCGTAGTCCGTGACGGCGTCCACGAGCAGGCGGAAGCGGCGCTCCGTGTCCTCCGCGCGTACCGTCATCGCCACGAGCTGCTTGGCGCGTTCGGCGGCACGGCTCTCGAGCAGCTCGGCCGATTCCCGGCGGATGCGCGCCGTCTCGAGATTTGCCCGCACGCGCGCCAGAAGCTCGCGGGCGCTGAACGGCTTCACCAGGTAATCGTCGGCCCCGGCCGCCAGCCCTTCGAGGCCGGCTTCCTCGCCGGCCCGGGCGGACAGCAGGATGACCGGCAGGTCGCGCAGCGTCTCGTCGCCGCGGATAGCGCGCAGCAGGCCGAAGCCGTCGAGGCCGGGCATCATCACGTCCGTCACCACGAGGTCCGGGCGCCGCGCGCGGATCGCCTTCAGGGCCTCCTCGCCATCGGCGGCGACCGCGACGTCGTACCTCGCCTCCATGAGGCGCCGCAGGTACTCCCGCATGTCGGCATTGTCGTCGACGAGCAGAACACCCGCGCGGCCGGCGGCCGGGGCTTCGTGCAGGAGCGGCGACTTGTCGGGCAGGATATCAGCCGGCGGCTGCGCCTCGGCTCCGTCGAGCCAGCGCAAAGCTTCCTCGACGAAGGGGCGCGCACCCACCGCCGTCGCGGCGAGGGAACGAGCGGCGTTGATGCGGTCCTGCGGCAAATGAGCATGCCCGGTCGGCAGGCGAACGGTAAAAAGACTGCCCCGGCCCGGTGCGCTGTCGACCGTGATCGTCCCGCCATGCAGCCGTACCAGCTCCTGCACCAGCGCGAGACCGATACCCGTCCCTTCGTGCGTGCGCGAGCGCGCGCCGCGGACGCGGTGGAAGCGCTGAAAGATGCGCGTCTGCTCATCCTCCGGAATTCCCGTTCCGGTGTCGCGGACAGTAAGAACGGCCGCCTCGCCTTCCCCGCAGACGCGAACCTCGATCTCGCCCTCGAGCGTGAACTTGAATGCGTTCGAGAGGAGATTGAGGACGATCTTCTCCCACATGTCACGGTCGACGTAGACAGTTGCTGCGACGGGCGGGCAGTCGACGATCAAACGCACGTCCGCCTTCTCGACCGCGGAACGGAACGCGCTCGCAAGCTCGGCCGTGTAGGCCGCAAGATCGGTCGGCTCGAAGCTCGCCTCGATGCGCCCGGCCTCGATGCGCGAAAAATCGAGCAGCGTGTTGACGAGCTTCAAGAGACGCAGCGCATTGCGGTGCGCGAGATCCAGCTCCTGGCGCTGTTCGGCGGACAGGCGAGACTGGCTCGCATCGAGCAGATCCTCGAGGGGCCCCAGCAAAAGGGTCAGGGGCGTGCGGAATTCGTGGCTGACATTGCTGAAAAACACCGTCTTGGCGCGATCGATCTCGGCCAGCGCCTCGGCGCGCCGGCGCTCCTCTTCATAAGCGCGCGCGTTGGCGATGCTGGTGGCGATCTGTCCCGCCATGAGCTCGAAGAAGCTGCGATAGAGCTCATCAAACTTCAGGCGCGGGCTCACGCCGGCGACGAGCAAGCCGGCGAGGTGGTGTGCCGTGTTGGAGCGTACCGGGACGACGACCGCCTCGCGCGGCGGATCGGCCCACGGGCCGGACGGCACACGGTCGAACCGGGCCCCAAGGTCGTCGACCACGACCATCGCCTCCCGCCGCACCGCTTCAGCCAGCGGCCAGCCAGCTCCCGTCGTGTCGTCGAGGACCACGGTGGGCGGGCCGATCGGATGGCCGGCGCTGACGCCCGCCGCACCGGCGAGGCGCGCGGTCTTGCGGTCGGCGTCGATGAGATAGAGCAGCGCGAACGGCACGTCCTTGGCGTGGGCGCCCAGGGTCTGCGCGGCGATGGCGCATGCTTCTTCGGCGGTTTTCGCCTCGGCCGCACGCGCGCCGAGGTCGCGCAGTGCCGCGACGCGGCGCTCGCCGACGACCTTCGCGGTGATCTCGTGGACGGTCGCGAGCACGCCGCCGATGCCACGCGGCGCCGTGTCGTCAGGCACCGGGCTGTAGGCGATCGTGAAATGCGTTTCCTCCACGAACCCGTGGCGGTTCAGTTCGAGCGGGATGTCATCCATCCAGGTCGCCGGCCCGCCCGTGAAGGGGGCATCGATCAGCGGTTTCAGGATGTGCCAGATCTCGGCCCAGCACTCGCGGCAGGGCTGACCCATCGACCGCGGGTGTTTGGCACCCAGGACCGGCCGGTATGGGTCGTTATAAATCTGCGCGTAGTCCGGTCCCCACCACAGCAGCAGCGGAAAGCGGTTGGCCAGCAGGAAACTGACCATCATCCGCAACGCGGGCGACCATCCTTCGACGGGGCCGATCGGCGTTCGCGACCAGTCGGTCGCACGGATCAGCGCACCCATCTCCCCGCCGCCGGCCGGAAACGATGCCGGCGCGCCCCGGATACCGATGACGCCGCCCAATGTACCGCCTCGAGAATGAACGTGGTTGGGTGGCAAGATACGGCCGGGTTACCGCAGCGCAAGCGGCTTAGCTACTTTGGCGAGCATATCGGTAATTTCCGGGTCGGCTCTGAGGGTTTTCCCCGAGGCCCCCCTGCATGGGTATGCGAGGCCCGTGACAGGCTCTATGCAAGCCGCAGCCCGCCCTGTCCCTTCGATTTTTCTCGAAATGTCCTTGACCCTCGTCCGTCCCCGCTATAATTTCGATATTAGTCGAAATATCGGAGGGTGCGATGAAGCCGGATAGGGTGGTCGCGGCATTGGGTGCCATCGCGCACGATCATCGGCTGGCGATCTTCCGCATGCTGGTCGAGCGCGGGCCCGACGGTCTGCCGGCGGGCCTGATCGCCGACCGGCTGAAGGTGCCGCCCTCCTCGCTCACCTTCCATCTGCAGCAGCTGTTGCACGCGGGGCTCGTGACCCAGCGCCGGCTCGGCCGGCAGCTGATCTACGCCGCCGATTTCGCGGCGATGAACGGCCTCATCGCGTACCTCACCGATAACTGCTGCGGCAGCGGCGCCGCCGCCGGCTGTGCCCCCGTCTGCAAGACTGCAATCACCGAACCGCGTTCACCCCGAAGGAGATCCGCATGACACGCTTTCACGTCCATGTCGCGGTGGAGGACCTCGCGCAGTCCGTGCGCTTCTATTCGACCCTGTTCGGTGTCGAGCCGACCGTGCACAAGCCGGACTATGCGAAGTGGATGCTGGAGGACCCGCGCGTCAATTTCGCGATCTCCCAGCGCGGCGGCAAGCCGGGTGTGCAGCATCTCGGCATCCAGGCCGAGGACGAGGACGAGCTCACGGACATCTTCGGCAGGCTGGAACGCGCCGAGCGGCCGGTCCTGGAGGAGAAAGGCACCACGTGCTGCTACGCGCAGTCGGACAAGCAATGGGTGAGCGACCCGCAGAATGTCGCGTGGGAGACGTTCCTGACGCATGGCGAGTCCACGGTCTACGGCCGCAGCGGCGCGGTGTCACGGCTCGAAGAGGTCACGGCCGAGGCGTGCTGTGGGCCAAATCCGGCGGCGCTCGCGGCAGCCCCCAAGCCGGCCGCCAAGTGCGGGTGCGGCTGAGCCGGCATGACGAAGACCTACAACGTCCTCTTCCTGTGCACGGGGAACTCGGCGCGGAGCGTCCTCGCCGAGGTCCTGCTCAACCACTGGGGCAAGGACAAGTTCCAGGCCTACAGCGCCGGAAGCTTTCCCAAGGGCGAGGTGCATCCGTTGACCTTGAGCCTGCTCCAGTCACGAGGGCTGCCGACGGCCGGCTTGCGCTCGAAGAGCTGGGACGAGTTCGCCAAGCCGGGTGCACCGGTGATGGATTTCGTGTTCACCGTCTGCGATCAGGCCGCCGGCGAGACCTGTCCGATCTGGCCGGGCAATCCGGTCACCGCGCATTGGGGCGTACCCGACCCGGCGGCCGCCCTCGGCAACGAGAACCAGCGCATGGCGGCATTCCGCGACGCGATGCACCGGCTGGAAGCCCGCATCAAGCTGTTCACGGCCCTGCCGTTCGACAAGCTCGACCGGCTGGCCATCAAGCGCGAAGTCGACGGTATCGGCCGCAGGACGGACGCGTGACTCCAGCGCACGCATGACACCCCCCCTGTCCCGCCGTGCCGCTGCCGAGGCCGCCGGCACGGGCCTTCTGCTCGCGGCCGTGGTCGGCTCCGGCATCATGGCCGAGCGTCTGGCGGCGGGAAACGCTGCCGTGGCCCTGCTGGCCAACGCTATCGCGACCGGCTGCGCCTTGTTTGCCCTGATCATCACGTTCGCACCGGTCTCCGGCGCGCACTTCAACCCGGTCGTCAGTCTCGCAAGAACGCTGGCCGGCGACATGCCAACCGGGACCCTCCTGCCCTTCATCGCAGCGCAAGTCGCGGGCGCTATCGCCGGCGTGTGGATCGCGCATCTGATGTTCGGCCTGCCGATCCTCCAGGCATCGGTCCATGCGCGAGATGGGATCGGGCAATGGGCCGGCGAATTCGTCGCCACGTTCGGCCTGGTCCTGCTGATCGAAAGCGGAGTGCGCTCGTTTCCGGAGAGGCTGCCGGCCGCGGTCGCGGCGTATATCACCGCCGCCTACTGGTTCACCTCGTCCACCTCCTTCGCCAATCCGGCCGTGACCATCGCGCGCGCCCTCACCGACACGTTTGCCGGCATCAGTCCGGCGCACGTACCGGCATTCATCGCATCGCAACTGCTCGGGGCTCTTGCGGCGATCGCGTTCAGCCGCTGGCTGGCGGCCGAGGCTTAACCTCAACTATCCGTGAGGGCGGCGTCGCATGTAACCTGAGAGGGGCCTCGCGCGTATAAGGGAGTACAATCCCATTCTGAGGCGCGTTCAGGAGGTAGGCCATGATCAGCCGTCGAGTACTTCTTCTGAAGGGCGGGGCCGCCGGTGTGGCGGTCGGCCTTGGCGCCGCATGGGCCATGGCCGGAAGCCGCGCCGCCGAGACGTTCGAGGTGACGCACAGCGATGCCGAATGGCACAAGCTGTTGAGCCCTGAGCAATACGCCGTGCTGCGCCAGGAGGGGACGGAGCGGCCGTTCACGAGCCCGCTCCTCAACGAGCACCGGCGGGGTAATTTCGCCTGTGCCGGCTGCAGCCTCGACGTCTTTTCGTCGAGCACGAAGTTCGAGAGCGGCACCGGGTGGCCGAGCTTCTGGGCGCCGTTGAGCCCGAAGGTGATCGTCACCACCCGTGACACCTCGTTCTTCATGGTGCGCACGGCCGTCGCTTGCGCGCGCTGCGGCGGCCATCTCGGGCACGTGTTCGACGACGGCCCAAAGCCGACGGGCTTGCGCTACTGCATGAACGGCGTCGCCCTGGTCTTCAAGCCGGCGGTCGCCTAGGTGTGGAGCCTCAACAGGTTGTTCCCGGCGAGACCGAGTCTGCTGATAGGCGGCTGGTCATCGATACTGCCATGAGGACGATGCCAGTTGTAGCGATGCATCCAGGCCGGCAGTTCGGCGGCTCGTTGGCGTGAGGTGTCGTAGGCTTTGGCGTAGGCCCA
>DATJPD010000126.1:0-13748 GCA_035506575.1 Alphaproteobacteria bacterium | reverse complement strand
AACGCCGAGTGCTCCCACCGCCACCACCGCGACGCCGATCAGGCCGACCGCCGCCACGCGCACGAGCCGGCGGACGACCGCCACGTAGCCGTCGCGCACGCGGTCGATCGCCCCCAGCACGTAGCGCATCGGCCCGCGCTGTCCGGCGTCGCTCCGTCGCAGCAGCACCGAGCACAAGGCCGGGCTCAACGTGAGCGCGTTGGTGGCGGAGATCAGCATCGAGACCGACACGGACACGGCAAATTGCCGGAACAGCTGGCCGCTGATCCCGGGGATGAACGCCACCGGAACGAACACCGACAGCAGCACGAGCGTGATCGCGATGATCGGGCCCGTGATCTCCGCCATCGCCTTCTTGGTCGCCGCCTGGATCGACAGCTCCGGCTCCTCTTCGATCACCCGCTCGACGTTCTCGATCACCACGATCGCATCGTCGACCACGATGCCGATCGCCAGCACGAGCGCCAGCAGCGAGACCGTATTGGCCGAATAGCCGATCGCCAGCATGACCGCGAAGGTGCCGATGATCGACACCGGAACCGCGACCAGCGGGATGACAGTGGTCCTCAGCTTTCCGAGGAACAGGAAGACGACGATCGCCACCAGCACGAACGCGATGACGAGGGTGCGGATGACCTCGGCCACGGTCGCGGTGACGAAGACTGTGTTGTCGAAGAACACCTGATAGGCGATGTCCTCGGGAAAGCGCTGCTTGAGCTGCTCCAGCGTCTCACGGACCTGCCGCGCCACTTCGACGGCGTTGGCGCCCGGCGACTGGTAGATGCCGATCGCCGCGGCCGGCGCGCCGTTGAACCGGCTGTAGCGCTCGAGCGTCTTGGCGCCGAGCTCGACCCGCGCGATATCCTTCACGCGCACCACCGAGCCGTCCGGATTCGCGCGAACGATGATGTTCGCGAACTCTTCGGGGCGGCTCAGCCGGCCCTCGGTCTTGATGGTGAGTTGCACCTGCTGCAGGCGCGGGGTCGGCGCCGAGCCGATGCGGCCAAGCGCGGCCTGCACGTTCTGGCTCTGCACAGCCGCGACGACGTCGTTGGGGCTGAGGTTGTAGGCGGTCAGCCGGTCGGGGTCGAGCCACAGCCGCAGGGAATAATCGGACGGACCGAACAGGATCGCCTGGCCGACGCCACGGATGCGCGCCAGGGGATCGATGATGTTGATCGTGGCGTAATTGTTCAGATACAGCGCATCGTGGGTGTTCTTGGGCGAGTAGACGGTGATGACCTGAAGCAGGGCCGCGAGCTTCTTGCGGATCACGAGGCCCTGCGCCTGCACCTCGTTGGGCAGCTGCGGCACCGCGAGCTGCGCCCGGTTCTGGACGTTGACGGTGTTGATGTCCGGGTCGGTGCCGAGCGCGAAGGTGACGGTGAGGTTGTAGCTGCCGTCCTGGCCGCTGGAGGACTGGTAATAGAGCGCGTTGTCGACGCCGTTGATCTGCTCTTCGATCGGCTGCGCCACCGTCTGGTCCACGGTCTCGGCGTCCGCCCCGGGGTAAAGCGTGGTGACCGAGACCTGCGGCGGCACGATGTCCGGGAACTGCGCGACCGGGATCGCCTCGATCGCGAGGATGCCGGCGAGCGTGATGACGATCGAGACGACGAACGCGAGCCGCGGCCGGTCGATGAAGATGTCGGAGATCATCGGAATCAGCCCCGGCTTCCGGCCGCAGGCTGCTCCACCGTTTCCTGCACCACCTGGCCGGGGCGCACCTTCTGCACGCCGTCGACGATCACGTTCTCGCCTTCCTTGAGGCCCGAGGTGATCACGACGTCGGTGTCGCGGTTCGGTCCGGTCTGCACGGGGCGCCGGTCGACCTTGTGCCCGCCGTCGACCACGAGCACGTAGTAGCCGGACTGGTCGACCTGGAGGGCCGACTGCGGGATCACCAGGCGCGGCTCCTCGCGCCGCTGCTGGATGATCGCGGTCGCGAACTGCCCGTCGATCAGGAGGCCGTTGGGGTTCGGGATCGTCGCGCGCATGATCAGCGTGTCGGTGGTCTGGTCGACCTGCGGGTCGGTGAGGTTCCACACGCCGGCCAGCGGGTAATCCGCGCCGTTGGACAGGCGCACGCGGATCTCGATCTTGGCAAGGCTGCCGTCGGGCTCGTGGCGCGAGGCGCGGATGGTTTCTAGATCACGCACGCTGACCGGGAACAGCACGTACATCGGATCCTGGCTGACGATCGTCGCCAGAACCCCGCTCGCGGGATTCACCAGGTTGCCGATCTGATAGGCGGTACGGCCGATGCGGCCATCGATCGGCGAGCGGATGTCGGTGTAGCTGAGATTCACCTCGGCCTGCGTCAGCGCGGCCTGCATCTGCATGACCTTCGCCTTGCTGCTGTCGAGGTCCGCCTTCTGCTGGTCGACGAGCGACTGCGGGCTGAACTGCTTCTTGGAGAGCTCGAGGTTGCGGTTGTATTGCAGCTGGGCGTTGGTGACGACGGCCTCGGCCGCGGCCAAGTTCGCCTTCGCCTGGTCGACCGCCGCCTGGAACTGCACCTTCTCGATCTGATAGAGCAGATCGCCGGTCTTGACCTCCTGGCCCTCGCGGAAATTGACCTTCTCGAGGAAGCCCTCGATGCGCGCCCGCAGGTCCACTTTGTAGATGGCCTGGATGTGGCCGACGAACTCGAAGGATTCGCTGACGCCTTTCATCGCGGCGGGGCGCACGCCGACCGCCGGCTTGGGTGCCGGTGCTGCGGCCTGCTGCTTCTTGTCGTCGCAGCCGGCGAGGAGAACGCTGGCGGCGACGGCCGCAATGAACCACGTACGCGAGCCGAGTGCCGTGCTCATATGGATCTCCCCCAAAGAGCGGGCCAGGATGCCAGCCACGGCAGCAAAGTCGAATGCGGATGCCGCCGCTCGACCATACCTCGAACGCATGCGCCCGCCAAACGCGGGCACGCATTTTCGCACGCAGGCCAAGTTACTTTTCGGTGACGTGCCTAGGATTTCGCCACAAGAGTGACGCTTCTAGACGCTTGCAAACTCCAGCGCCCAGCCGGCCATGGCGGACAGCGCCCGGTCCTCGCCGGGAAAGCCGATGAGCTGGAGCCCGAGCGGCAGCCCTTCGACCTGGAACAGCGGCAGCGACAGCGCGGGGGCACCGAGTGCGGTCGCCGGCACGTTGAAGGCCGCATCGCCCGTGGCCTCGAGCCCGACCGGCGCGGACCCGGTCGCACCCAGGGTGACGAGAGCATCGAGCGTGCCGCGGAGCGCCTGCTGCGCCGTCCGCATGGCGTTGCGCCGCTGCAGCAGCGCCTGGTAGTCCGCATCGCGCATCTTGCGTCCCTGCTCCAGCCGCTCGCGCATCGACGGGCTCAGAAGCTGCGCATGATGCCTGGCGACGGCACCCAGCGGCCACACGAACTCCCAGGCGTTGATGCCCGAGGAGACATCCGCCGCATCGGCGATCGCCGTCTCGAACGCGGCCAGCGCCGGCGTGGCCCGGCGGTCGAGCACGCGCACGCCGGCCGTCTCGGCCCAGGTCCGGAATGCCTGGAGCCGCTCGCGCGCGGCGGGTTGCGCCTTGGACCAGCCCGCGGTCTCGACCAGACCGAGGGCGGCAGGGCGCCGCGCCGGTGCCGGTTCGGCGCCGCCTTGGAAGGCGACGCAGCCGGGATCGCCGCCGACCGTCTCCGCGATCACGTGGCAGATCGCCCAGATGTCCGGCAGCGTGTGCGCAAGCACGCCGAGGCAGTTCTGCGAGAAATTGTCGTAGCCGCCGCCGCGGTTGAGCGCGCCATAGGTGGGCTTGAAGCCCATCACGCCGCAATAGCTCGCCGGCCGCAGCACCGAGCCGATGACTTGGCTCCCCATCGCGGCCGGCAGCATCCCGTCCGCGACCGCCGCGGCCGAGCCGCTGGAGGAGCCGCCCGGCGTGCGCGTGAGATCCAGCGGGTTGCGCGTCGGCCCCGGGTGGCGCGCCGCGAACTCGGTCGTCACGGTCTTGCCGACGATGATCGCACCGTTGCTCCGCAGAGCGTACACGGCCGCCGCGTCGCGGCCGCTCTGCCAGCCGGTGTAGATCGGGCTGCCGAAGCCGGTCGGCATGTCCTCGCTCTCGAGGATGTCCTTGATGCCGAGCGGCAGACCGTCGACGGCGGAGAGCGGCCGGCCGGCTTTGTAGCGCTCCGTCGACTCATCGGCCGCGGCACGGGCACCGGCGAAGTTGAGGGCCGCGAACGCTTTGACCTCCGGCTCGCGCTGCGCAATGCGCGCGAGGTGCTGCTCGAGATAGGCGCGCGGCGTGGTGCTCGCGTCCGCGAAGCGCGCGCGGACGGCCGAAAACGGCTGCTGTGTCATGTCGGGTTGACGCTCCCCCTGCTCTGATTTGCGCCACAATAGCAGCAAGTCCTGGCGATTGTATGTGCATCGGGCCTGCGTTAGGGTCGAGCCAAATCACGGGCGCAAAAGGGAGAACGCGAGAGATGAACTGGTTTCGGCTCGGCTTCTGCGGCATGACGGCAGCACTCGCTCTGGCGGCGACGGCGACGGCGACGCTCGCCCTCGACTACCCGACCCGGCCGGTACATGTGATCTGCCCCTATCCGCCGGGCGGAACCGCCGACATCGTGGCGCGCCTCGTGGCTCAGGCGATCACCGAGAGCACGGGCCAATCGGCGGTGGTGGAGGACCGGGCGGGCGCCGGCGGCAATATCGGCGCCGAGGTGGTCGCCAAGGCCGAGCCCGACGGCTATACGCTCCTCGCCTCGCCACCCGGACCGCTCGCGACCAACATCAGCCTCTACAAGACCCTACCCTACGACAGCCGCACCGCGTTCGCGCCGATCTCGATCGTGGCGCAGTCGGCGAGCGTGCTCGTCGCACGGCTGGATGCACCCTATCACTCGGTCGCCGAGCTCGTGGCCTATGCGAAGGCCAATCCCAAGAAGGTCAACTACGCCTCGCAAGGAGCGGGCACGACCTCGCACCTCACCGCTGCCATGATGTCCGAGGTCGCCCACGTCCAGATGGTGCACGTCCCCTACAAGGGCTCGGCCCCGGCCGATGCCGACCTGATCGGCGGCCACGTCGACATCCTGTGGGACAATATCGGCTCGACCATGTCCTATATCCGCGCCAAGCAGATGCAGACGCTGGCGGTCGGCAGCCGCGCCCGCGCCCCTGAGTTGCCCGATGTGCCGACGATGGCCGAGCTCGGCTACCCGGACTTCGTCTCGGTGGCGTGGTTCGCCGCGGCCGCCCCCGCGCACACGCCACCCGAGATCGTCGACAAGCTCGCCAAGGCCATTGCCACGTACGTGCACAAGCCCGATGTGGTCGAGCGCCTCAAGGCGATCGGCGTCGAGCCGGTGGGCGACACGCCGCAGGAGATGGGAAAATTCGTGACGGAAGAGACCGACCGCTGGGCCAAGGTGATCAAGGCCGAGGGCATCCAGCTGGAGTAGCGACCATGGCATTGCACAACGATCTGACCTGGGCCGAGGGGGTCACCCGGGTCCCCTACTGGCTCTACAACGACGACAACGTCGCCAAGCGCGAGCAGGCGGCCATCTTCGAAGGGCCCGTGTGGAATTTCCTCTGCCTCGAGGCGGAGGTCCCGAATCCCGGCGACTACGCGACGACCTTCGTCGGCGAGGCGCCGGTGATCGTGGCGCGCGACCTCGACAGCAACATCCGGGCGTTCGAGAACCGCTGCGCGCACCGCGGAGCACTCCTGTGCTTCAAGTCGCACGGCAATGCGAAGCAGATCAGCTGCATCTATCACAACTGGACCTACGACCTGAAAGGCAACCTGACCGGCGTCACGTTCCAGAAGGGCATCAAGGGCAAGGGCGGCATGCCGCCCGAGTTCGACCGCGGCGAGCACGGGTTGCGGCCGCTGCATGTCGGCAATATCGGCGGGATCCTGTTCGGCACGTTCTCCGACAAGGCGCCGGCGCTCGAGGCATATCTCGGCCCCGAGATCGTCGGGCGCATCAAGCGGGTGATGCGCCGGCCGGTGAAGGTGCTGGGCTATTTCGACCAGGCGCTGCCGAACAACTGGAAGATCTACATGGAGAACGTGAAGGACCCCTACCACGCGAGCCTTCTGCACACGTTCTTCACCACCTTCCGCATCAACCGGCTGTCGCAGCCGGGCGGCATCATCATCGACGGCACCCACACCGGCCACCACGTCAGCTACTCGATGATCGAGCATGGTGCCAACAAGATGAGCGCCAGCGAGTACGACAAGACCGAACTGCGCGCGCGCAAGGAGAACTACCGGCTGGCCGATCCGTCGGTGCTCGACGGGATCGACGAGTTCGGCGACGGCATCACCCTGCAGATCCTGTCGGTCTTCCCGAACTTCATCCTGCAGCAGATCCAGAACGCGCTCGCGGTGCGCAAGGTGCTGCCGCAGGGGCTCGAGAAGAGCAACCTCGTGTGGACGCATTTCGGCTTCGTCGACGACGACGAAAAGATGACCCAGACGCGCATCAAGCAGTCGAACCTCGTGGGCCCGGCCGGCTTCATCTCGATGGAGGACGGCGTGGTCGGCGGCTTCGTGCAGCGCACGGTGCCGGGGGCCGGCGGCCGCATGGAGGTCGTCGAGATGGGCGGCCACGGCATGGCCTCGCAGGACACGCGCGCCACCGAGGCGCCCTTGCGCGGCTACTGGAAGATGTACCGCGAGCTGATGGCGATCTGAGCCGACGCGCCATGGACGTCACCGTACAGATCGAGGTCGAGGCGCTGCTGTCGCGCTACGTGCACTGCATCGACGACAACCGGCTCGAGGAATGGCCGGACTTCTTCACCGAGGACTGCCGCTACGAGATCACCTCGGCCGAGAACCACGAGCGCAACCTGCCGATCGGCATCCTGGTCGCGACCTCCCGCGGCATGCTCAAGGACCGCATCTCGGCCCTGCGCGAGGCCAACATTTACGAGCCGCAGCGCTACCGCCACAGCGTCTCGTCGGTCTGGATCACGGGCGAACGCGGCGGGGTGATCACGGCACAGGCGAACTTCCAGGTCATCCGCATCATGCACACGGGTGCGATGGACCTGTTCTGCACCGGGAAGTACCTCGACCGCATCGTGGGCACAGGCCCGGCGCGCAAATACGCCGAGAAACGGGTCATCCTCGACAACAAGCGCATCGATACGCTGCTGGCGATTCCGGTCTGATGTGTAGCGGCCGTCACGAACAGAATGTTTCCACCGCTTCGGCGGCGCTGAAATTTCGCTGCGGCAGCGGCGCGGTAGCCGACCGACTCTGTCCTTCTTAAGTCTTTGGTCCCGCTGGGATTGTTTGCTGCGTTGCGGTGGACTACGTTAGCGGAAGATATAAGGTGCCACGGGAGGAACGATGGCGCTGGCGGCAGTCAGTCTCGACGACAAATACGAGCTCGAAGAAGGGCGCATCTTCCTGACCGGCACGCAGGCGCTGGTGCGCCTGCCGATGATGCAGCGGCGGCGCGACGAGAAGGCCGGGCTCAACACCGCCTGCTTCATCTCGGGGTATCGCGGCTCGCCGCTCGGCGGCTACGACCTGGCGCTGTGGCGCGCCAGCAAATTCCTCAAGCGCCACCACATCCATTTCCAGCCCGGCCTGAACGAGGACCTCGCCGCGACCGCGGTGTGGGGCAGCCAGCAGGCAATCCTCTTCCCCGGCGCCAAATACGACGGCGTGTACTCGGTCTGGTACGGCAAGGGCCCCGGTGTCGCGCGCTCGATGGACCCGATCAGCCACGGCAACATGGCCGGCACCTCGCCGCATGGCGGCGTGCTGGTGATGCTGGGCGACGACCACGCGAGCAAGTCGTCGACCATGCCGCACCAGTCGGAGCACTTCATGGTCGCGGCCATGATCCCGGTG
Source organism: Alphaproteobacteria bacterium (assembly GCA_035506575.1). Taxonomy (GTDB): domain Bacteria; phylum Pseudomonadota; class Alphaproteobacteria; order CACIAM-22H2; family CACIAM-22H2; genus DATJPD01. The sequence continues at coordinate 5,897 of DATJPD010000126.1, read as the reverse complement.
CTCAATCCCTCCAGCGTGCAGGAGGTCCTCGACTACGGCCTCTACGGCTGGGCGATGAGCCGTTACTCGGGCTGCTGGGTTGCGCTGAAATGCATCGCCGACACGATGGACGCCTCGGCCTCGGTCTATGTCGACCCGAACCGCGTCTCGCTCGTGACGCCCAACGACTTCGAGATGCCGGCGGGCGGCGTGCACATCCGCTGGCCCGACGACTGGAACCAGCAGGAATACCGGCTCCACAAGTACAAGGCCTACGCGGCCCTCGCCTTCGGGCGCGCCAACCGGCTCGACCGCATCGTGCTCGATTCGCCCAACCCGCGCTTTGGCATCATCACCACGGGCAAGGCCTACCAGGACACGATCGAGGCGCTCGAGTATCTCGGCATCGATGAGCGGATGGCGGCCGAGATCGGGCTGCGCGTCTACAAGGTCGGCATGTCGTGGCCGCTCGAGCGCGAAGGGGCGCGCGCCTTCGCCGAAGGCCTGCAAGAGGTGATCGTCATCGAGGAGAAGCGGGCGCTCATCGAGAACCAGCTCAAGGAGCAGCTCTACAACTGGCGCGCCGACGTGCGCCCGCGCGTGGTCGGAAAATTCGATGAGAAGGGCGAGTGGATCCTGCCCTCGGCCGCCGAGCTGGAGCCGGCGCAGATCGCGCGCGTCCTTGCCAAGCGGCTGTCGCCCTTCTTCACGACCGGGCATATCGAAGAGAGGCTCGCGTTCCTCGACGCGAAGGAGAAGGCGCTCAAGGCGCCGCACGTGGCCTTCCGCCGCACGCCCTATTTCTGCTCGGGCTGCCCACACAACACCTCGACGCGCGTGCCCGACGGCAGCCGGGCCGCGGCCGGCATCGGCTGCCATTTCATGTCGGTCTACATGGACCGCCACACCGAGACGTTCACGCAGATGGGCGGCGAAGGGGCCCAGTGGCTCGGCCAGGCGCCGTTCACCGAGACCCAGCATATCTTCCAGAACATCGGCGACGGCACCTACACGCATTCGGGCAGCCTCGCCATCCGCGCCGCGGTCGCGTCGGGCGTGAACATCACCTACAAGATCCTCTACAACGACGCGGTCGCGATGACCGGCGGCCAGCCGGCGGAAGGCGCGCTGACCGTGCCGCAGATCGCCCGCCAGGTGGCGGCCGAAGGTGTTTCGCGCATCGCCATCGTCAGCGACCAGCCGGACAAGTATCCGGCGAGTGCGGCGTTCCCCTCGGGCACCACCATCGACCACCGCGACGACCTCGACCGCGTGCAGCGCGACCTGCGCGAGGTCAAGGGCGTGTCGGTCCTGATCTACGATCAGACCTGTGCCGCCGAGAAGCGCCGCCGCCGCAAGCGCGGCACCTTCCCCGATCCCGACCAGCGCGTGGTGATCAACGAGCTCGTCTGCGAGGGCTGCGGCGACTGCTCGACCCAGTCGAACTGCCTGTCGGTGATCCCGGTCGAGACCGAGTTCGGCCGCAAGCGCGCCATCGACCAGTCCTCGTGCAACAAAGACTTCTCCTGCGTCAAAGGCTTCTGCCCGTCCTTCGTGACCGTGCATGGCGGCAAGCTGCGCAAGCCGCAGGGTGGCAAGGCCGGCCCGATGCTCGCGGGCAAGACCGGCGAGTACTCGGCGCCGCCGGCGCCCAAGCTGCCGAGCCTGGACGCGCCCTTCAACATCCTGGTCACCGGCATCGGCGGCACCGGCGTCGTGACCATCGGGGCACTCGTCGGCATGGCGGCGCATATCGAGGGCAAAGGCTGCTCGGTCCTCGACATGACCGGGCTTTCGCAAAAGGGCGGTGCCGTGTTCTCGCATATCCGCATCGGCCGGCGCCCGGAGGACGTGCACGGCGTGCGCATCGCCGATGGCGACGCGCAGGTGCTCCTCGGCTGCGACCTCGTGGTCGCCGCGAGCGACGATGCGCTTGCGAAGCTCGACGCGCGCCATAGCCGCGCCGTCATCAACAGCTTCGAGACGGTCACCGGCGCGTTCACCCGCAACCCCGATCTGCACACCCCGACCGCGGCCCTCGTCCGCTCGCTCGAGGATGCGGTGGGGCCGCAGCATCTCGACCGCCTGGATGCCACCACGCTCGCGACGTCCCTGCTCGGAGACTCAATCGCCACCAACCCGTTCCTGCTCGGCTATGCCTGGCAGAAGGGAATGGTGCCGGTCTCCGCCGAGGCGATCGAAAAGGCGATCGAGCTCAACGGCGTCGCGATCGACATGAACGTGCGCGCGTTCCGCTGGGGGCGCCTCGCCGCGCACGACCGCCGTGCGGTCGAACGCGCGGCCGCACCCTCGGTGGTGCCCGTCGGCCACAACCTGTCGCGAACGCTCGATGAGACCATCGCCCGCCGCGTCGAATTCCTGCGCGGCTACCAGGACGCCGCCTATGCCAGCCGCTACGAAGCGCTGGTGCGGCGTGCGATCGAGGCCGAGAAGGCCCGCGGCAAGGGGCTCACCGGCCTCGGCGAGGCGGTGGCGCGCAACTATTTCAAGCTCCTCGCCTACAAGGACGAGTACGAGGTGGCGCGGCTGATGGCCGAGCCGTCGTTCCTGAACACGCTCAAGGCGCAGTTCGAGGGCGACTGGCGGCTCGAGTTCCACCTGGCGCCGCCGACCATGGCCGAGCGCGATGCGGCCACGGGCAACCTCAAGAAGCAGAGCTTCGGGCCGTGGATGCTGACGGCGTTCCGCTGGCTGGCGCGGCTCAAATTCCTGCGCGGCACCGCGTTCGATCCGTTCGGCCGCACCGAGGAGCGCCAGACCGAGCGGCGGCTAATCACGGACTACGAAGCCCTGCTCGCCGAGCTCACGGGCAATCTCACCCCGGAGAACCACCGGTTTGCGGTGGCGCTGGCCTCATTGCCCGACCAGATCCGCGGCTACGGCCACATCAAGGACGCCAACATCAGGAAGGCCAAGTCGCGCGAGGCCGATCTGCTCTCGTGCTTCCGCAATCCGGCCCCGGCACCCGCTCAGGCAGCGGAGTAACGTCTCAGTGCAGGCGCGCGGCGACGATGAAGGCTTGGATCGTCGCTTCGCCCAACGTGCGCACGGCTTCGAGCCGATGCAGGCCGGCAATCAGCACGTAGCGCTCCTTGTCGCGGCGCACCTGGATCGGCGTCTTGAGACCCTCGCTGATGACGCTTTCCGCGATGGCCTCGACCTTCGCCGGATCCAGCGTCGCGCGAAACTTGGCCGGCACGTAGATCTCGTCGAGCTTCACCGGCACCGACTGCATGAACATGGGGCTACCCTCCGGTGGAATTCGATCTTGGCGCCGGGAAGCATATAGACTCGAGCGTCATCGTCCTACTCCGCGTTCTGCCAGGCGAACGCCGCCATCAGCATGTCGATGGTCGTGCCGTCGGCGGCCAGCGGCAGGACCAGCACCTCGCAATGCCACGAGCGGAGATCGGTATACTCGTTCCGCAGAGAGATGACCGAGGGCGCGCGCTGGGCGACGACTTTGGTATAGTGGCGCAAGGTGTTGCCGCGCCGGCGCTCATCCGGCATGTCATCGACGAGGCGGCCGGTCATATCGATTCCGCCGCGGTCCACCACGTTCGAGGCGTGCAGGCGGAAGCGGAAGCGCAGCGGATCGCGCAGCACGTCGACCAGCGACAGGTCGCCCAGCACGTATTTGAGATCGAGCGGATCGAAATCCGCGCGCGCCGGGAACTCGCGCCCGCGCCGGCGCTGGTCCCAGTCCCCGTACAGGCGCTGCAATTGCGCCGCCGCGATGTCGAGCTGCCCCACGACCGCTAATTGTACTGCCGCCGGCCGATGACGGCCACTAAGTAAAATTTGGAGAAATTTCTGTAGCCAGCGGCGGCCGGATCGGCCACGGTCAGCCAAATCGTTAAGGACGGGGAGGATGCGAGGCGGATGAGCTTTCCGCTGTTCCTCGAGCAGCTGTTCAACGGCATCCAGCTTGGGATGATGCTGTTCCTGATGGCCGTGGGCGTCACCCTGGTGTTCGGGGTCATGCGGATCATCAATCTCGCGCACGGCTCGATGTTCATGCTCGGCGGTTATTTCCTGGTCGCGGGCCTGGCCGTCACGGGCTCCACTCTGCCGGGTCTCATCCTGGCTCTGGCGCTGTCGGTCGCCGTGGCCGTGGTTCTCGAGATCGTCGTGCTGCGGCCGCTGTATGCGCGTGGGGCTCTCGACCAGGTCCTGGCGACGTTCGGGCTCACCCTGTTCTTCAACGAGCTCGTCGTCGTCATCTGGGGCCGCGAGCCGTTGAGCCTCGACATCCCGGACTTCCTCGACGGCCGTGTCGAGCTGCTGCCCGGGCTGTCGTATCCGGTCTATCGGCTGGCGATCACCGGCGTCGCGATCGCGGCGGGCGCCCTGCTCTACCTCCTGATCAACCGCACGCGCATCGGCGCCCTCATCAGAGCGGGAAGCGAAAAACGCGAGATCGTGGCGGCCTTGGGCGTGAACATCGGCCTTCTCTACACCCTCGTGTTCGCGCTGGGTGCCGCCTTGGCGGCATTGGCCGGCATGATGACGGGTCCGCTGCTGTCGATCGAATCCGGCAACGGCGATCCGATCCTCATCCTGACGCTCGTCGTCATCGTCATCGGCGGGCTCGGGTCGGTGCGCGGCGCCCTGGTGGGCGGGCTGATCGTCGGCATCTTCGACACGTTCAGCCGCGTGCTGCTGCCCCAGCTCCTCGGCCTCAGCACCGGCTCCGGCCTCACCAGCATGGCGGTCTACATCCTCATGGCCGCGATCCTCGTCTATAGCCGCACCGGCCTGTTCGCGGCGAACCGGGGCTAGATGAACAGGCGCGCCCTCCTCTTCGCCGTCCTCCTGGTGATCGCCGCCGCGGTGCCGGCGCTGGGCAGCACCTACGACACCCGCTTTGCGACCCAGATCGCGATCTACGGCATGGCGGCGCTCAGCGTCGACCTGCTGCTCGGCTACGGCGGGCTGATCACCTTCGGCCAGGCGGCCTTGTTCGGCGTCGGCGCCTATGCGGCGGGGATGCTGACCGCGGCCGGGATCACGGACGCGTTGATCGTCTGGCCGGCGGCGGTGCTGATCGCGATGGCGTTTGCGCTGGTGATCGGGGCGCTGGCACTCCGTACGTCGGGGTTCCAGTTCATCATGGTGACCCTGGCGTTCGCACAGATGGTCTATTACGGCGGCCAGTCCTTGCGCTCGTATGGCGGCGACAACGGCTTCACGGTCGCGCGCAACACGCTGGCCGGTGCTGCCGTGCTCGGCAACCACGTCGTCTTCTATTACGTCGTGCTGGCGCTGCTGGTCGCGGTGACCGTGCTCGCCGGCCGCGTCGTGAACTCCGAGTTCGGCCTAGTGCTGCGCGGCGGCCGCGACAACGAACGGCGCCTCGCGGCGATCGGCTTCCCGCCGTACCGCTACAAGCTCGTGGCGTTCACCATCGCGGGCGGCATCGCCGGCCTCGCCGGAGCGCTCATGGCCAACCATGCGAGCTTCGTCAGCCCGGCGCTGATGAGCTGGCAGATGTCGGGCGAGCTGCTGGCCATGGTGATCCTGGGCTCGGCTGGCACCCTGATCGGGCCGGTGTTCGGGGCTGCGATCTATCTCGTGTTCGCGCAGATGCTGTCGGATTACACCGAGCACTGGATGCTGTTCTTCGGCCCGCTCCTGGTCTTGCGCGTGCTCCTGGTCAAGGATGGGCTGTGGGGCTCGCTTGTCCGCCTCGCGAACGCCGGCGAAGCGCCCGCCCCGCCCCTCGACTGGGGCCCCGAGGCCGCGGAATGACAGCACCCCTCCTCGAATGCGTGGACCTGCAGAAGGCGTTCGGGGCCCTGCAGGTCACCGACCACGTCTCGCTCGCGGTGGCACCCGGCGAGGTGCACGCGCTGATCGGCCCCAACGGCGCCGGCAAGACGACCCTCGTCGGCCAG
>DATJPD010000125.1:0-64450 GCA_035506575.1 Alphaproteobacteria bacterium | reverse complement strand
CCGAGATGGTGATGCCCGGCGACAACATCGCGATGGAGGTGCACCTGATCGCGCCGATCGCGATGGACGAGGGCCTGCGCTTCGCCATCCGCGAGGGCGGCCGCACCGTCGGCGCCGGCGTCGTCGCCAAGATCATCGAGTAACGGAACGCTGTCGGCGAAGGAATACGGTCATGGAACAACAAGGCATCCGCATCCGCTTGAAGGCGTTCGATCATCGCGTGCTCGACCAGTCGACGAGCGAGATCGTCAACACCGCCAAGCGGACGGGCGCGCAGGTGCGCGGACCGATTCCGCTGCCGACGGAGCTCGAGAAGTTCACGGTCAACCGCAGCCCGCACGTCGACAAGAAGAGCCGCGAGCAGTTCGAGATCCGGACCCATCGCCGGCTCCTCGACATCGTCGACCCGACGCCGCAGACCGTGGACGCGCTGATGAAGCTCGACCTCGCCGCCGGCGTGGACGTCGAAATCAAGCTGGGTTCCTAAGGCGGACCTGAGGAAGAGAATCGGAAAGCAACGCCATGCGTACCGGTGTGATCGCACAGAAAGTCGGCATGACGCGCGTGTTCACGGACGGGGGCGACCACGTCCCCGTGACCGTGCTCAAGCTCGATCAGTGCCAAGTCGTGGCCGTCCGCACGGCCGAGAAGGACGGCTATACCGCCGTCCAGCTCGGCATCGGCAAGGCCAAGGTGAAGAACGTCGGCAAGCCGATGCGCGGCCACTTCGCGAAGGCGAAGGTTGAGCCGAAGCGCAAGCTCGCCGAGTTCCGCGTCACCAAGGACGCGCTTCTCGAGGTCGGCGCCGAGATCACGGCCGCGCATTTCGTGCCCGGCCAGTTCGTCGACGTGGCCGGCATCACGATCGGCAAGAGCTACCAGGGCGTGATGAAGCGCTGGAACTTCCGCGGCCTCGAGGCCTCGCACGGCGTCTCCATCAGCCACCGCAGCCACGGCTCGACCGGCCAGCGCCAGGATCCGGGCCGCACCTTCAAGGGCAAGAAGATGGCGGGCCATCTGGGTGTGGAGCGCGTGACCACGCAGAACCTCAAGATCGTGGCCACCGACGAGGCGCGCGGCCTGGTGATGATCCAGGGCGCGGTTCCCGGCTCGGCCGGCGGCTACGTGCGCATCACCGACGCGGTGAAGCGCAAGGCCCCCAAGGGCCTGCCGTTCCCGGCCGCCCTGCGCAAGGCGGCCGAAGCCGCTCCGGCCGCGGCCGCAGAAGCCCCGAAGGCGGAGGGCTGAGCCATGAAACTTTCCATCAAGACGCTCGACAACAAGGACGCGGGCTCGATCGAGGTGAGCGACGACGTGTTCGGCCTCCCGGCGCGCCCCGACATCCTCGCGCGCATGGTGCGCTGGCAGCTCGCCAAGCGCCGGGCCGGCACGCACGACACCAAGGAGATCGGCGAGATCTCGGGCGGCGGCAAGAAGCCGCGCCCGCAGAAGGGCTCCGGCCGCTCGCGCCAGGGCTCGACGCGCAGCCCGCAGTGGCGGCACGGTGCGGTGATCTTCGGGCCGACGCCGCGCAGCCACGCGCACGACCTGCCGAAGAAGGTGCGCAAGCTCGCCCTGCGCACGGCCCTCTCGACCAAGCAGGCCGAGGGTAAGCTGATGGTCATCGAGGCCACCAAGCTCGAGAAGGCCAAGACCGGCGACCTCGCCAAGCGCTTCGAGAAGCTCGGCTTCGCCTCGGCCCTGGTCATCGACGGGCCGGCGGTGGACGTGAACTTCGCGCGCGCCGCGCGCAACCTTCCCGGCGTCGACGTCCTGCCGCAGCAGGGCGCCAACGTCTACGACATCCTGCGCCGCGACGTCCTCATCCTGACGCGCGACGCGGTCCAGCATCTGGAGGCGCGCCTGAAATGAGCGACGCGAACAAAGGCAAGCGCACCGCGCCCAAATACGAGAAGGAGCAGCTCTACGGCGTGATCCTCTCCCCGGTCATCACCGAGAAGGCGACGCGCGGCTCCGAGCACAACCAGGTGACCTTCCGCGTCCGCCCCGACGCGCCCAAGCCGCTGATCAAGGCCGCGGTCGAGGGGCTGTTCAACGTCAAGGTCACCGCGGTGAACACGAGCAACGCCTGGGGCAAGACCAAGCGGTTCAAGGGCCATCTCGGCCACCGCTCGGACACCAAGAAGGCCATCGTGACCCTGGAGCAGGGTCACTCCATCGACGTGACCACGGGCATCTGAGCTAAGGACGACGACCAGCCATGGCACTCAAAACCTTCAAGCCGACCAGCGCAGGCATCCGCGCCCTGGTCCAGGTCGACCGCAGCGAGCTGTGGAAGGGCCACCCGGTCAAGAACCTGACCGAGGGCCTCAAGTCGAGCGGCGGCCGCAACAACCACGGGCACATCACCACGCGCCATCGCGGCGGCGGGCATGCCAGGCGCTACCGCATCATCGACTTCAAGCGCCGCAAGTTCGACGTCGTCGGCACGGTCGAGCGCCTGGAGTACGACCCCAACCGCACCGCGTTCATCGCGCTCATCAAGTACACGGACGGCGAGCTCGCCTACATCATCGCCCCGCAGCGCCTCGCGGTCGGCGACCAGGTGGTCTCGGGCGAGCATGCCGACATCAAGCCGGGCAACTGCCTGCCCTTGCGCAACATCCCGGTCGGGACGATCGTCCACAACATCGAGCTCAAGCCCGGCCGCGGCGCCCAGCTCGCGCGCTCGGCCGGCACGTTCGTGCAGCTGGTCGGCAAGGACCAGGGCTTTGCGCTCCTGCGCCTCGCCTCGGGCGAGGTGCGCAAGGTCATGGGCGACTGCCTCGCCACGATCGGTGCCGTGTCGAACCCGGACGAGCAGAACGTCAACATCGGCAAGGCCGGCCGCAACCGCTGGAAGGGCTGGCGCCCGACCGTGCGCGGCCAGGTCATGAACCCGGTCGATCACCCGCTGGGCGGCCGCACGCGCGGCGGCCACCACCCGGTGACCCCGTGGGGCAAGCCGACGCTCGGCTACAAGACCCGCCACAACAAGTCGACGGACAAGATGATCGTCCGCCGCCGCAACGCGAAGTAACGGAGGCACCAGGTGTCGCGCTCGACATGGAAGGGCCCGTTCGTCGACGGGTACCTCCTCAAGAAGGCAGAGAAGTCCCGGAGCTCCGGCCGCAACGAGATCATCAAGATCTGGTCGCGCCGCTCGACCATCCTGCCGCAGTTCGTCGGACTCACGTTCGGCGTCTACAACGGCCACAAATTCCTGCCGGTGCTGGTGACCGAGAACATGGTCGGCCACAAATTCGGCGAGTTCTCGCCCACCCGCCAGTTCCACGGCCACTCGGCCGCCGGCGGCGGCGGCGACAAGACGGCGAAACAGGAGTAGCCATGAGCAAGCCCGCCAAAGGGCGCCGGCGCGCCGAAAACGAGGCCCAGGCCGTGGCGCACGCGATCCGCACCAGCCCGCGCAAGCTCAACCTCGTGGCCGAGCTGATCCGCGGCATGGACGCCTCCAAGGCCCTCGCCGAGCTCACCTTCTCCAAGCGCCGCATCGCGGTGCAGGTCCGCAAGGTGCTGCAGGCGGCGATCGCCAACGCCGAGAACAACCACCAGCTCGACGTCGACCGGCTCTACGTGGCCGAGGCGCATGTCGGCCGCGCCTTCCAGATGCGCCGCTGGCACGCCCGCGGCCGCGGCCGCTCGGCCGGCATCGTCAAGCCGTTCAGCCATCTGACCGTCATCGTGCGCGAGCGCGAGGCGGCCCAACCGGAGAAGAGCGCTTAACATGGGTCAGAAAGTCAATCCGATCGGGCTGCGCCTCGGCATCAACCGCACGTGGGACTCGCGCTGGTTCGCGACCGACGAGTACGCGAAGCTCCTGCACGAGGACCTGCAGCTCCGGAAGTACCTCAGCGACCGCCTGCAGCAGGCGGGGGTCGCCCGCGTGGTGATCGAGCGCCCGGCCAAGAAGGCGCGCGTGACGATCCACACCGCGCGGCCCGGCGTGGTCATCGGCAAGAAGGGGGCCGACATCGAGAAGCTGCGCGGCGACCTCGCGAAGCTCACCAACTCGACCGAGGTCAACCTCAACATCGTCGAGATCCGCAAGCCCGAGATCGACGCCAAGCTGGTGGCCGAGAACATCGCCCAGCAGCTCGAGCGCCGCGTGGCCTTCCGCCGCGCCATGAAGCGCGCCGTGCAATCGGCGATGCGCCTGGGCGCCCAGGGCATCCGCATCAACTGCTCGGGCCGCCTCGGCGGCGCCGAGATCGCGCGCATCGAGTGGTATCGCGAGGGCCGGGTGCCGCTGCACACGTTGCGCGCCGACATCGACTACGGCACCGCGACCGCCAAGACCACCTACGGCACCTGCGGCGTCAAGGTCTGGGTGTTCAAGGGCGAGATCATGGCCCACGACCCGATGGCGCAGGACAAGCGCGCCGCCGAACAGGCCCCGGCGCGCTGAAGGAACTGAGGACGGAATCCAGGACCGACGACCATGCTGCAACCCGCCCGCACCAAATACCGCAAGGCGCACAAAGGCCGCATCCACGGCCACGCCAAGTCCGGCTACACGCTGAACTTCGGCGCCTTCGGGCTCAAGGCCATGGAGCCGTGCCGCATGACGGCGCGCCAGATCGAGGCCGCCCGCCGCACCATCACCCGCGAGCTGAAGCGCGTGGGCCGCGTGTGGATCCGCATCTTCCCCGACGTGCCGGTGTCGAAGAAGCCGGCGGAAGTGCGCATGGGCTCCGGCAAGGGCTCGCCCGAGTTCTGGGTGTGCCGCGTGAAGCCCGGCAAGATCCTGTTCGAGATCGACGGCGTGCCGCGCGCCACGGCCGAGGGGGCCTTCCTGCTCGCCGCCGCCAAGCTGCCGATCAAGACCAAGGTGGTCACCCGCATGGGGGAAGGAGCCTGACATGACGAAGCCGTCGGATCTCCGTCCCAAGACCGAGGACGAGCTCAAGACGCAGCTCGGCGAGCTGCGCAAGGAGCAGTTCAACCTGCGCTTCCAGAAGTCGAGCGGCCAGCTCGAGAACACCGCCCGGGTGCGCGAGGTGCGCCGCGACATCGCGCGCATCGAGACGATCCTGGGCGAGCGCACCCGCGCCGCCGCGGCGCCGGCCAAGTAACCGATAAGGAACGAAGAGACCATGCCGAAGCGCGTGCTGCAGGGGATCGTGACGAGCGACGTGAACGAGAAGACCGTGACGGTCGAGGTCGAGCGCCGCTTCATGCACCCCGTCTACAAGAAGTTCATCGTGCGCTCGAAGAAGTACCTGGCGCACGACGAATCCAACAAGGTCAAGGCCGGCGATCGCGTGAAGATCCGCGAGTGCCGCCCCCTGTCCAAGCGCAAGCGCTGGGAAGTCGTCGGCGACGAAGCCGCGGCGACGTCCAAGGGCTGAAGCGGGCAAGGGCTAAAGCGGAAAGAACGACGTCATGATCCAGATGAGAACCAGGCTCGAGGTCGCCGACAATTCCGGGGCGCGCAGCGTGCAGTGCGTCAAGGTGCTCGGCGGCTCCAAGCGCAAAACCGCCTCGATCGGCGACGTCATCGTCGTCTCGGTCAAGGAAGCGATCCCGCGCGGGCGCGTGAAGAAGGGCGACGTGCATCGCGCGGTCATCGTGCGCACGCGCTTCCCCGTGCGCCGCACCGACGGCTCGTTCCTGCGCTTCGACCGCAACGCGGCCGTGCTGATCTCGAAGGAAGGCGAGCCGATCGGCACGCGCATCTTCGGGCCGGTCACCCGCGAACTGCGCTCGAAGGGCTACATGAAGATCATCAGCTTGGCACCCGAGGTGCTGTGATGCAGGCCGTCGAACGTACGAAGATGAAGATCCGCAAGGGCGACAACGTGGTCGTGATCACCGGCCGCGACAAGGGCAAGCGCGGCAGCGTGCTGCGCGTCCTGCCGACGGAGAACCGCGTGGTGGTGCAGGGCATCAACACGGTCAAGCGCCACACGCGGCCGCGCGCCGGCCAGCAGGGCGGCATCGTCGAGAAGGAGCTGCCGATCCACGCCTCGAACGTGGCCCTGATCGACCCCAAGGAAGACAAGCCGACCCGCATCGGCTTCAAGACGATCGACGGGCGCAAGCTGCGCGTAGCGCTGCGCTCCGGCGAAATGATCGACCGGTGAACGCCATGGCAACCCGTTTGCAAGACCTCTACTCCGCCACGCTCAAGCCGCAGCTGATGCAGCAGTTCTCGTACAAGAGCACGATGCAGGTGCCGCGGATCGAGAAGATCGTGATCAACATGGGCGTGGGCGAGACGACCACCGACATCAAGAAGATGGATGCGGCGGTCTCGGACCTCACGGCGATCACCGGCCAGAAGCCGGTCGTCATCCGCTCGAAGAAGGCGATCGCGAACTTCAAGCTCCGCAAGGGGCTGCCGATCGGCTGCAAGGTGACCCTGCGCGGCACGCGGATGTACGAGTTCCTGGACCGCCTGGTGAACATCGCCCTGCCGCGCGTGCGCGACTTCCGCGGCCTGTCGGGCAAGAGCTTCGACGGCAAGGGCAACTACTCGCTCGGTCTCAAGGAGCAGATCGTGTTCCCGGAGATCAACTACGACAAGATCGACACCATTCGCGGCATGGACATCGTCATCGTGACGACGGCGAAGACCAATGAGGAGGCGAAGGCGCTCCTCAAGGGCTTCAACATGCCGTTTATGAACTGATCGGCGCGGAGGCCGAATCTTATGGCGAAGAAGAGCTCCATCGAGAAGAACAAGCGCCGCATGAAGCTGTCGAAGCAATATGCCGCCCGGCGCGCGCGCCTGAAGGCGATTGCCAACAACACGGACCTGCCCGACGAGGACCGGTTCGCGGCGCGGCTCAAGCTGTCCGAGCTGCCGCGCAATTCGTCGCCGGACCGCGTCCGCCTGCGCTGCGAGCTGACCGGCCGCCCGCGCGGCAACTACCGCAAGTTCAAACTCTCGCGCATAGCGCTGCGCGAGCTGGCCTCGACCGGGCAGATCCCCGGCATGGTCAAGTCGAGCTGGTAACGGAGGAACTCGAGATATGGCGATGAGCGATGCCTTGGGTGACATGCTGACGCGCATCCGGAACGCGCAAGCGTCCGGCGCGCGCGCGGTGACCTGTCCCGCCTCCAAGCTGCGCAAAAGCGTGCTCGAAGTCCTCGAGCGCGAAGGCTACATCCGCGGCTTCTCGTGGGCGGAGCTGCGCGCGGGAATCCCGGAGTTCACGATCGAGCTCAAATACGACGAGAACAAGCCGGTGATCCGCGAGATCCACCGCGTCTCGAAGCCGGGCCGGCGCGTCTATTCGAAGATCAAGGACCTGGAGAAGGTCTATGGCGGGCTCGGGATCTCGATCCTGTCGACGCCGCGCGGCGTGCTGTCGGATGCCGAGGCGCGCGCCGCCAATGTCGGCGGCGAAGTCCTCTGCCAGGTGTTCTGAGCCTAGAGGTCAACTGAGGTCGTCATGTCGCGTATTGGAAAGAACCCGGTGGCCATCCCGAGCGGCGTCAATGTCGCCGTCGCCGGGCAGACCATCAACATCGCCGGCAAGCTCGGCAAGCAGTCGCTCAACATCCCGCCGGACGTCTCGGTGGCGGTGCAGGACGGCAAGGTCGTGCTGACCCCGCGCGAGCAGAGCAAGCGCGCCCGCTCCCTGTGGGGCACCAGCCGCGCGCTCGTCGCCACCGGCATCAAGGGCGTGTCGACCGGCTTCACGGCCAATCTCGAGATCAACGGCGTCGGCTATCGCGCCAATCTCGAGGGCAAGAACCTGAACCTGCAGCTCGGCTTCAGCCACGACATCAAGTTCCCGATCCCCGAAGGGATCACGATCAAGGTCGGCGAGAAGCAGACCACGATCGCGATCAGCGGCGCCGACAAGCAGAAGGTCGGCCAGGTCGCGGCCGAGATCCGGGCGCTGCGCAAGCCCGAGCCCTACAAGGGCAAGGGCATCAAGTTCGACGCGGAGCATATCCGCCGCAAGGAAGGCAAGAAGAAGTAGCCATGGCCACCACCGATCTATTGTTCGAGCGGCGCAAGCGCCGTCTCCGCATCGGGCTCCGGCGCAAGGCCGTCGGCCGCCCGCGGCTGTCGATCTTCCGCTCGTCCAAGCACATCTATGCGCAGGTCATCGACGACACCAAGGGTGTCACGGTGGCGGCCGCGTCGTCGCTGGACGCCGACCTCAAGGGCAAGATCAAGACCGGCGCCAATGTCGGTGCGGCCAAGGAAGTGGGCCGCCTGGTGGCCGAGCGCGCGATCAAGGCCGGCGTGAAAGAGGTCGTGTTCGACCGCGGCGGATATCTGTTCCACGGCCGTATCAAGGCGCTCGCCGACGCCGCCCGCGAAGGCGGGCTGAGCTTCTAAGGGATTGGAGACTTAACGATGGCACGTGAAGGGCGCGAACGGTCGGGCGGCGGACGCCGCCGCGAGGGCGAGCAGCGCGAAGACTCCGAGCTGATCGAAAAGCTGGTCAGCATCAACCGCGTCGCCAAGGTGGTGAAGGGCGGCCGGCGCTTCGGCTTCGCCGCGGTCGTGGTCGTGGGCGACGGCAAGGGCCGCGCCGGCTACGGCACGGGCAAGGCGCGCGAGGTCCCCGAGGCGATCCGCAAGGCGACCGATTCGGCCAAGCGCTCCATGGTCCGCGTGCCCCTGCGCGAGGGCCGCACGATCCATCACGACGTGCGCGGCCGCTACGGTGCCGGCAAGGTGGTGATCCGTGCCGCGAAGGCCGGCACCGGCATCATCGCCGGCGGCCCGATGCGCGCCATCTTCGAGAGCCTCGGCCTGCAGGACGTGGTCGCGAAGTCAGTCGGGTCCTCGAACCCGCACAACATGATCAAGGCCACGTTCGCGGCACTCGACTACATCCAGAGCCCGCGCTCGGTCGCATCCCGCCGCGGCAAGAAGGTGGGCGACATCATCGGCCGCCGCGAAGGCGACGCCGCGGCCGCCGCACCCGCGCGCGAATAGGAGCAGGGACGATGAGCAGCACGAAAGCGGCCAGCGCCAAGAGCGGCAAGACGATCAAGGTGACCCAGATCGGCAGCCCGATCGGCCGCCCTGACATCCAGCAGCAGACCCTGGTCGGGCTCGGCCTCAACAAGCGCCACCGCAGCCGGGTGCTCGAAGACACGCCCGCGGTGCGCGGCATGATCACCAAGGTCCGTCACCTCTTGCGGGTCGAGGAATAGGTCGCCACCTTTTAGTTCAGGAACTCGTGCGATGAAGCTCAACGAAATTCGCGACAACCCCGGCGCCCGCCACGCCTTCAAGCGGCTGGGCCGCGGTATCGGCTCCGGCCTCGGCAAGACCTCGGGCCGCGGCGGCAAGGGCCAGACCGCGCGCACCGGCGTGGCGCTCAACGGCTTCGAAGGCGGCCAGACGCCGCTGCATCGCCGCATGCCCAAGCGCGGCTTCAACAACATCTTCCGCCGCGAGTTCCAGGAGCTGAACCTCGCCGACCTGCAGAAGGCGATCGACGACGGCAAGATCGGTGCGGGCGAGACCATCACCGGCAAGTCGCTGACCGAGGCCGGCGTGATCCGCCGCGAGCGCGACGGCCTGCGCCTGCTCGGCAACGGCAAGGACAGCTTCAAGGCCAAAATCACGATCGAGGTCGCCGGCGCCTCCAAATCCGCCGTCGCGGCGATCGAGAAGGCCGGCGGCAAGGTGGTGGTGCTGAACTTCGAGCGCCCCGGCGTCACCAAGGACATCGAGGCCAAGCGCGCCCGCCAGGCCAAGCGCAAGGCCAAGGAAGCCAAGACCGCCCCCAAGGCCGCCGCGGCCGAGGAAGGGGGCGAGGCAGCCGACAAGGGCAAGGGGGAGAAGACCGCGAAGCCCGCCAAGGCGGAGAAGCCCGCGGGCGGCAAACCCGCACAGGGCTGAATTCAGCGCTCACACCCGCGTTTAAGGATTCGCACACGCCATGGCTTCTGCCGCCGAGCAACTCGCCGCGAACATCAATCTTGGCGCCTTTGCCAAAGCGACGGAACTCAAGAAGCGGCTGTGGTTCACCCTGGGTGCCCTGATCATCTACCGGCTCGGCACCTACATCCCGGTGCCCGGCATCGACCCCGCGGTCCTCAACGACATCTTCCGCCAGAACCAGGGCGGCATCCTCGGCATCTTCGACATGTTCTCGGGCGGAGCGCTCGGGCGCATGACGATCTTTGCGCTCGCGATCATGCCGTACATCTCGGCGTCGATCATCATGCAGCTGATGACCGCGGTCTCGCCGCATCTCGAGGCGCTGAAGAAAGAGGGCGAGGTCGGTCGCAAGAAGATCAACCAGTACACGCGCTACGGCACGGTCGTGCTGGCCGCCTTCCAGGCCTTCGGCATCGCGGTCGGCCTCGAAGGCATGCAGAGCAGCATGGGCCGCGCGGTGATCGACCCCGGCCTGTTCTTCCGCCTCTCCTGCGTGATCTCGCTCACCGGGGGGACGATGTTCCTGATGTGGCTCGGCGAGCAGATCACCGCGCGCGGCGTCGGCAACGGCGTGTCCCTGATCATCTTCTCGGGCATCGTTGCGAACCTGCCGCACGCGCTGGCCGCCACCCTCGAGCTCGGCCGCACCGGCGCCATGTCGCCGGTGTCGATCATCATGATCATGGTCGTGGCCGTGATCACCATCACGATCATGGTGTTCATGGAGCGCGCGCAGCGCCGCGTGCTCGTGCAGTATCCCAAGCGCCAGGTCGGCAACAAGATGTTCGGCGGCGAGTCCTCGCACATGCCGCTCAAGCTCAACACCTCGGGCGTCATCCCGCCGATCTTCGCGAGCTCGCTGCTCCTCCTGCCGCTGACCGTGGCGAATTTCACCGCCAACCGCGGACCCGAATGGCTGCAGGAGATCACCGCCCAGCTGTCGCACGGCCGGCCGCTCTATATCGCGCTCTACGTGGCGCTGATCGTCTTCTTCTCGTTCTTCTATACCGCGATCGTCTTCAACCCCGTGGAGACCGCGGACAACCTCAAGAAATACGGCGGCTTCATCCCGGGCATCCGGCCGGGCAAGGCGACCGCGGACTACCTCGACAACGTGCTGACGCGCCTGACCGTGGTGGGCGCTTCGTATCTCGCGATCATCTGCGTGCTGCCCGAGGTGCTGATCTCGAATTTCAACGTGCCGTTCTACTTCGGTGGGACCAGCCTCCTGATCGTCGTCAGCGTCACGATGGACACGGTCGCCCAGATCCATTCGCACCTGCTGGCGCACCAGTACGAAGGCCTGATAAAAAAGACGAAACTGCGCGGCCGCCGCGGCTGACGCAGGTTGAAGCCGCCATGTCTGTCGGCTCAGGGGGAACGCGATGAATATCGTTCTGCTCGGCCCGCCGGGGGCCGGTAAAGGGACTCAGGCCAAGCGCATCCAGGATGAGTACGGCCTGGTCCAGCTCTCGACCGGCGACATGCTGCGCGCCGCCGCCAAGTCGGGGAGCGAGATCGGCAAGAAAGCCAAGGCGATCATGGACGCGGGCAAGCTGGTCCCCGACGACGTGGTGATCCAGCTGATCGGCGAGCGCATCGAGGAGCCCGACTGCAAGAAGGGCTTCATCCTCGACGGATTCCCGCGCACCACCACGCAAGCCGAGGCCCTGGACGCGATGCTGGCCGACAAGGGGCTCAAGCTCGACCACGTGATCGAGCTCGAGGTCGACGACGCGGCCCTGATCGACCGCATCTCCGGCCGCTTCACCTGCGCAAGGTGCGGAACGGGCTACCACGACCGCTACCACCGCCCCAAGAAAGACGGGGTGTGCGACAAATGCGGGTCGACAGAGTTCACCCGGAGGGCCGACGACAAGGCCGAGACGGTCAAGACCCGGCTCGCCGCCTACCACGCCCAGACGGCCCCCATCCTGCCGTACTACCGGGCCAAGGGCTCGCTCAAGGCGGTGGACGGCATGGCGTCGATCGACGATGTGACACAGGCCCTGAAGAAGATCCTCGGGCGGCCCAAATGACCTGCTTGGTCAATGTCTTACGGCAGAACTGCAAATTCCGAGCCGATGATTGACTCAGAGTGAAAGAAACATATAATGCGCGCCTTCTCGGTGGTGCCGCGGCCAGGTCGAGTGGCTGCGCTATTGCCGAAAAGCGTTTTATTTCGGGGCTTTTCGACGGGTGGCGCGCGTGGCGTGCCGGGTGTCGGTCAGCCCTTTTAAGTCCCGGAGCCGCAAGGCTCCGCGCCTAAACCTGCGAGGAGAAGCAACGTGGCGCGTATTGCCGGCGTCAACCTTCCGACGAACAAGCGCGTGGTGATCGCGCTCCGTTACATCTACGGGATCGGTCCCGCCAAGGCGCAGGAGATCTGCACCAAGATCGGCATCCCGGCCCCCAAGCGCGTCAACCAGCTCTCCGACGACGAGGTGCTGCGCATCCGCGAGATGATCGACCGCGAATACCAGGTCGAAGGCGACCTGCGCCGCGAGATCGCGATGAACATCAAGCGTCTCATGGACCTCGGCTGCTACCGCGGCCTGCGCCATCGCAAAGGGCTGCCGGTGCGCGGCCAGCGCACGCACACCAACGCCCGCACCCGCAAGGGCAAGGCACGCCCGATCGCCGGCAAGAAGCTCGCCGTCCGCAAATAATCCAGACCCGATAGGACCGTCCCACTATGGCCAAGCAACAAGCCGCTTCCGGCGGCGCCGCCCCGGCTCCGACGCCCCGCCCGCGCCGCCGCGAGCGCAAGAACATCACCTCGGGTGTCGCGCACGTGAACGCGACGTTCAACAACACGATGATCACCATCACCGACGCCCAGGGGAACACGATCGCCTGGTCGTCGGCCGGCACGCAGGGCTTCAAGGGCTCGCGCAAGTCGACCCCGTACGCCGCCCAGATGGCGGCCGAGGACGCCGGCAAGAAGGCGATGGAGCACGGCGTGCGCACCTTGGAGATCGAGGTGAAGGGCCCAGGTGCCGGCCGCGAGTCGGCCCTGCGCGCGCTCCAGACGGTCGGCTTCCAGATCGTGTCGATCCGCGACGTGACGCCGATCCCGCACAACGGCTGCCGGCCGCCCAAGCGCCGGCGCGTCTGAACAGTTTTCGTCGCGGGGCGCCCGGTGGTGCTTCGCGAGCCAATGACCGACCGACGGCCCAGGGTTTGGGCCGGCGGCGATAGCGATGAAGGGTGAACCCCGTGCTCCAGAAGAATTGGAAAGAACTGATCAAGCCCGAGAAGCTCGACGTCGAGCCGGGCGACGACCCGAAGCGCGAGGCGACGATCGTCGCCGAGCCGCTCGAGCGCGGCTTCGGCCTGACGCTCGGCAACGCGCTGCGCCGCGTGCTGCTGTCCTCGCTGCAGGGGGCCGCGATCACCTCGATCAAGATCGACGGCGTGCTGCATGAATTCTCCTCGGTCGCCGGCGTGCGCGAGGACGTGACCGACATCGTGCTGAACGTGAAGGCGGTCGCGGTGCGCATGCACGGCGACGGGCCGAAGCGCATCTACCTGAAGGCGACCGGCCCGGGCGAAGTCACCGCCGGCCAGATCGAGACCGGCCACGACATCGAGATCATGAATCCCGAGCACGTGATCTGCACCCTCGACGACGGTGCGAAGCTGTCGATGGAGATGACGGTCGAGACCGGCAAGGGCTACGTGCCGGGGGCGACGAACCGCGCCGCCGACGCGCCGATCGGCCTCATCCCGGTCGATGCGCTGTTCAGCCCGGTGCGCAAGGTCGCCTACAAGGTCGAGAACACCCGCGTCGGCCAGGTCACCGACTACGACAAGCTCTCGATGCGCATCGAGACCAACGGGGCGGTGACGCCCGAGGACGCGGTGGCGCTCGCCGCGCGCATCCTGCAGGACCAGCTGCAGCTCTTCATCAACTTCGAGGAGCCGCAGGCGCACGTCGCCGAGGAGCAGCGCGGGGACCTGCCGTTCAACAAGAACCTGCTGCTCAAGGTCGACGAGCTCGAGCTGTCGGTGCGCTCGGCCAACTGCCTCAAGAACGACAACATCATCTACATCGGCGACCTCGTGCAGAAGACCGAGGCCGAGATGCTGCGCACGCCGAACTTCGGCCGCAAGTCGCTCAACGAGATCAAGGAAGTGCTGGCCCAGATGGGTCTCCATCTCGGCATGCAGATCCCCAACTGGCCGCCCGAGAACATCGAAGAGCTGGCCAAGAAGCTCGAAGAGCCGTACTGAGCCGGCCTTAAACGCTTAAGCGGAGTCTTTCAGTCATGCGTCACCGGCTTGCGGGCCGCAAACTCGGCCGAACCAGCAGTCACCTCAAGGCGACCCTCAGCAACATGGCCGTCGCCCTGATCGTGCACGAGCAGATCCGCACGACCCTGCCGAAAGCCAAGGAGCTGCGGCCGGTCGTCGAGAAGCTCATCACCTTGGGCAAGCGGGGCGGCCTGCACGCGCGCCGGCGCGCGCTGTCGGTCCTGCGCGACACCGAGGTCACGCAGAAGCTCTTCGGGCCGTTGGCCGAGCGCTACAAGTCGCGCAAGGGCGGCTACACCCGGGTGCTCAAGGCGGGGATCCGCTTCGGCGACACGGCGGCCATGGCGGTGATCGAGCTGGTCGACCGCGACCCGGCAGCCAAGGGTGCCGCCGACAAGGCGCGCCACGAGGCGGCGCAGGCGGCGGCCGCCGAGGCCGAGCCCGCACCCGCCGGCTGAGAGTAAGAACGCACCGGGCGAGGGGACTCCTTCGCCGGGGAAAATGGGGCGGTCACTCAGGGCCGCCCCATTTTCTTTTGTGGTAGAATCAACGCATGGGGCGCAGCAGAACGCGGGCATTGAAACGAGCGCTGACGGTCGCGGCAATGTTGCTGGCGGCGCTGCCCGGCATCGGCCACGCCCAGTCGCCATCCAGCCCGGACACGCCCGGCTCGGCGGCGGAGATCCGGCTCAGCTTTGCACCGCTGGTGAAGCGGGCTGCACCCGCCGTGGTGAACGTCTTCACCAAGAAGACGGTCCACCAGGCGCCCTCGCCGCTGTTCAACGATCCGTTCTTTCGCCGCTTCTTCGGCGACGACTTCCCCGGCGCGAAGGGCCCGGACTCGGTCCAGAACGCGCTCGGCTCGGGCGTCATCGTCGACGCGGACGGGGTGATCGTCACCAACGACCACGTGATCAAGGGGGCGGACGAGATCACCGTGGTGCTGGCCGACCGCCGCGAGTTTCCGGCCAAGGTCCTGCGCGCCGACGAGCGCACGGACCTCGCGGTGCTGCAGATCGATCCCGGCAAGGAGAAGCTGCCGGTGCTGGAGTTCCGCGACTCCGACGAGCTGCAGGTCGGCGACCTCGTCCTGGCGATCGGCAATCCGTTCGGCGTCGGCCAGACCGTCACCATGGGCATCGTCTCGGCCGTCGCGCGCACGAATGTCGGGATCAGCGACTACCGCTTCTTCATCCAGACCGACGCCGCGATCAACCCCGGAAACTCGGGCGGCGCCCTCATCTCCATGGACGGCAAGCTGATCGGCATCAACACCGCGATCTTCGCCCGCGGCGGCGGCGGCTCGATCGGCATCGGCTTCGCGATCCCGTCCAACATGGTGAAGACGGTCATCGCCAGCCTCGCCGGCGGCAAGCTCGTGCGGCCCTGGATCGGCATCTCGGGCCAGGACGTGACGGCCGAGATCGCCACCTCGCTCGGCCTGCCGCACCCGACGGGCGTGCTGCTCACCGACGTTTACTCCGGCGGGCCGGCCGAGCAGGCCGGGCTGAAGCGCGGCGACCTCATCACCCAGGTCGACGGCCGCGACGTCGAGGACGACGAAGGGCTGCGCTACCGGATCGCGACCCATACGGTCGGCACCGCGATCAAGCTCAGTATCTGGCGCAAGGGGCAGACGGAAATCCTGCCCGTGACGCTCATCGCGCCCCCGGAAACTCCGCCGCGCGACGTGACGCCGATCCGCGGCAACAATCCTCT
This sequence comes from Alphaproteobacteria bacterium, assembly GCA_035506575.1. GTDB lineage: Bacteria > Pseudomonadota > Alphaproteobacteria > CACIAM-22H2 > CACIAM-22H2 > DATJPD01. Next base: position 48,591 of record DATJPD010000125.1, on the reverse strand, counting down.
CGGCGGGGCGACGGTGGCCAATCTCTCGCCGGCCTTGATCGACGAGCTGGCGGAGCCATCTCTGCCAGTACACGGGGTCGTGGTCACGGAGGTGCGCGCCGCGAGCCCCGCCCAGATGCTGCGCCTCACCCCCGGCGATGTCCTCGTGCGGATCAACAGCGAGCAGATCAAGACCGTGGACGACGTGCGCCACGTGACGTCGGCCCCGCTGCCGTGGAAGGTCGTGGTGCGGCGCGGCGGCCGCGTGCTCACGCTCCTGGTCGGGGGATGACATCCTGCCCATGAAGACGGGCCGCCCATGAAGACGGGGCGCTCCAAGCGCAGCGCGCTGTCGGCGGGCCCCGCCTCCGGCTTGTTCGAACAGAAGGCCCCGCGTCCGCTCGCCGATCGCCTGCGGCCGGCGAAGCTCGAGGACGTCGTCGGCCAGGACCATCTGCTGAAGGGGGAGGGGCCGCTCGCCCGCATGGTCGCAAGCGGCCATCTGGCCTCGATCATCCTGTGGGGCCCGCCGGGCTGCGGCAAGACGACGATCGCGCGCCTCCTGGCCGAGGCGGTCGACCTCGAATTCGTCCAGCTGTCGGCGGTGTTCTCGGGGGTGGCCGACCTGCGCGAGGCGTTTGCCGCGGCGCGCGAGCGCCGGGCCGCTGGCCGTGGCACCTTGCTGTTCGTCGACGAGATCCACCGCTTCAACCGCGCCCAGCAGGACGGGTTCCTGCCGTATGTCGAGGACGGGACGGTGACCTTGATCGGCGCCACCACCGAGAACCCGTCCTTCGAGCTCAACGGCGCCTTGCTGTCACGCTGTCAGGTGCTGGTGCTGCACCGCCTCGACGAGGCTGCCATCGAAACCTTGCTGAGCCGCGCCGAGGACACCGAGGGACACAAGTTGCCGCTCGAGCCCGAGGCGCGCGCGGCGCTGATCGCCATGGCGGACGGCGACGGCCGCTACGTCCTCAACCTGGCCGAGGAGCTGCTCCAGCTTCCCGCGGGGACCAAGCGGCTGGACAGGGCAGGCCTGGTGGGTGCCGTGCAGCGGCGCGCGCCCCTCTACGACAAGGCGCAGGAGGGCCACTACAACCTCATCAGCGCCCTGCACAAATCCTTGCGCGGCTCGGACACCGATGCAGCGCTCTACTGGCTCGCGCGCATGCTGGCAGGCGGGGAGGATCCGCTCTACATCACCCGCCGCCTGGTGCGTTTTGCCGTTGAAGACGTCGGCCTCGCCGATCCGCAGGCGGTGGTGCAGGCGCTGGCGGCCAAGGACCTCTACGATTTCCTCGGCAGCCCGGAAGGCGAACTGGGCCTGGCGCAGGCGGTGATCTATCTCGCGACGGCGCCCAAATCGAACGCCGCCTACGTCGCCTTCGGCGCCGCCAAGCGCGCGGCCGACGAGACCGGCTCGCTCATGCCGCCCAAGCACATCCTGAACGCGCCCACGCGCCTGATGAAGGATCTGGGCTACGGCAAGGACTACGCCTACGACCACGACGCCGAGGACGGCTTCTCGGGCCAGAATTATTTCCCTGATGACATGGCGCGGCGGCAGTTCTATCGGCCGGTGGAGCGCGGCTTCGAGCGCGAGATCATGAAACGCCTCGAGTACTGGGCCAAGCTGCGCGAGACCAAGCAGCGCTCCTGACCATGCGACCCTTCGATGCCTACATCGCGATCGACTGGTCCGGCGCCGACGGCCGCTACGCCGGCATCTCGATCGCCCAGTGCGCGCCGGGCAAGGCGGCACCGCGGCTCGTGGCCCCCGAGGCGGCGCTGTGGACGCGCACGGCCGCCGCTGGATGGCTCGACCGCGAGCTTCGGTCCGGACGCCGCCTCCTGATCGGCTGCGACTTCGCCTTCGGCCTGCCGTTCGAACGGCACGGCTATCTCGCGGGATCGGCTCCCCGGCTCGAGGATATCTTCGGCCTGTGGGAGCTGATCGAGCAGGCGAGCGCCGGTGCGGCCGATTTCGGCTGCTCTCGCGTTCTTGCCGATCCGTGCTTCGCACCCCTCTATTGGCAGAAAGGCCGCCAACCTTCGACCTGGACCTTGCGCCAGCGCCGGGCCGAGCTCGCGTGTGCGGAGGCGACCGGCACCCACCCCGAATGCGTGTTCAAGCTGATCGGCGCCAAGCAGGTCGGCAAGGCCTCGTTGACGGGGATCCGGGTGCTGCGGCATGTCCGTGCGGCGAACCGCAGCCGCGTCGCGGTGTGGCCGTTCGAGCCCGTGGGCGCCAAGTCGGCTCTGGTCGAGATCTACCCGACCCTGTTCCGCAAGCAGGCGGCGGGTGGGGTGGCCAAGCTGCGCACAGCAGAGGCGCTGAATATGGCGCTGCGCAAGCTCGGCGCGCGCGGCGTGGCGGCGGGCGCGTTGTCCGACCACGACACCGACGCGCTGATCTCCGCCGCAGGACTGCGCCACCTGGTCGAACGGTCGGGCGCGAGCCTCTCGCCACCCGCAGATCCGCAGGTGCGGCGCGAAGGCTGGATCTTCGGCGTGCCGCCGCAGCGCGATACGGCACTGGCTGGTGCCGCATGACCGGCGTCCAGTCCTTGACCGTGTCGGCCGACGAGGCGGACCTCAGGCTCGACCGCTGGTTCAGGCGGCGCTTCCCGAATCTGGGCCACGGCCGGCTCGAAAAGCTGCTGCGCACGGGGCAGGTGCGCGTCGACGGCAAGCGCGCCAAAGCCAATCTGCGGCTGGCTGCGGGCCAGATCGTGCGCGTGCCGCCGGGCGCGGACAGTCCCGCTCCCGAGTCCGCGCAACGCCGCGCCCCGCCGGTCAGCGCCGCCGATGCGGCCTTCGTCCGCTCGCTGGTCATCCACCGTGATGCCGACGTGATCGCGTTGAACAAGCCGTCCGGTCTCGCGGTCCAGGGCGGGACCGGGACCCATCGGCATCTCGACGGCATGCTGGACGCGCTGCGCTTCGACGCGGCCGAGCGGCCGCGGCTTGTCCACCGTCTCGACCGCGACACCTCGGGCGTGCTGCTGCTGGGGCGCAGTGCCGCCGCGGCCGCCAAGCTCGCGGCCGCGTTCCGCGGCAAGGCCGCGCGCAAGCTCTACTGGGCGCTGCTCGCCGGCACGATACGGCCACCGCAGGGCAAGATCGACCTGGCGCTGGCCAAGGAGGCGGGCCCGGCGGGCGAGCGGATGGCGCGCGACGACGAGGCCGGGCAGCGCGCGATCACCCTCTACGCGACGGTTGACACGGCGGCGGACCGCGCCACGTGGCTCGTGATGTGGCCGCTCACCGGCCGGACCCATCAGCTGCGCGTGCATGCGGCCGAAGGGCTGGGCGTCCCCATCGTCGGCGACGGCAAATATGGCGCCCAGGCCGCGTTTCTCACCGGCAGCGTGTCACGAAAGCTTCATCTCCACGCGCGCTCGATCGTCCTGCCGCACCCCTCGGGTGAGGGCGAGCTGCGCGTGACCGCCAGCCTGCCGCCGCACATGGCGGAGACGTGGGAGTTGTTCGGGTTCGATCCGGACGCCGACATCGACCCGTTCCCCGAACAGTGACGGCGACGGGCAACGGCCACCACGTCAGGTTGCAAGCCGCACGTTTGCGGTCCGACATTGGTTCCCCTGAGTCCGTGAACTTGGTCTACTTGCGCCCGCATCTCTGCGGGTTTGTATGAGTGACTTACGCTTTATCGCCGAACGTTGGATCGCCCAGCACGGGCCGAAGACCCCCCAGCTCGTCCGCCAATGGGCCCAAGACCTGAAGGGCGCGCCCACCGCCGCCGAGTTCCTGGAGCAGATCGCCGACGCGGCCGAGACGTTGCTCCGCGAGCAAGGTCCCGACGCGCCCGGCTAGAGCGGGGGCGCCCGACCTATTGGCGGCTGAACCGGGCACTGGTGCCGGAGCCGTGGCACGGAGCGCCCAGCCGCCGGACGCTAATCGCAACGCGCTCCGCGAGTTTGTCCACGGCGGCGCTCATCGCAACGACGAGCGGTTCGTCGCCCGTGCCCGCGATCGGTTCGGTGAAGGATGCTTGTTCGCCCGCAAGCGTATCGCCGGAGGAGCCGGCGAGCACACGCCACTGACCGACCAGCGCGACACGTCCATCCGTATCCGCCTCGAACGCCTGTACATCGAGCAGAAGCTCACAGGCCGCCGCCTCGGGCGGCGGATTGGTCGTGATCACCACATCGGGAAGCCGGCGAGACAGCCCGGCTGCAAGCGCGTGTGTTACGCCGACCGAAAGCCGCTCGCCCCAGCGTCCCGTCCGGCTTGGCTGCACCAGATTCCCCGGGCCGCGTGAGACGATGTCGGTGCCGTCGAGATAGTCCGGCACGAGCGCGCGCCTGACTTCGAGCACCGGCCGCCCGGGCAGCGGCGCCACGGTATCGCTCGCCGGAGGTGTGCTTCCGAGAACATAGGTCTTTGGGGGCGGCCCGACGGAGCACGCGGCGAGGATAAGGCCGGCGGCCACCGCGCTCGGAAGAGAGCGCCTCATTCGCCAGTGCCCCTCACGAGCGTGCCGGGGTTGCGCTCGATCTGCTGGGCAAAGCCCCGCAGCGAGGCCGAACTTGCGGCGAGGTCGCGGGCTGCAGCCTCGAGGTCCCCGCGAAATCGCGATCGCTGCGCGATGAGGCTGTCGGCGGAGTCCGCCAACGCTTCGACCTTGCGCGCCGCCCGGTTGGCCGACTCCAGCGCCGTCCTGATTTCAGCCCCACGGTCATCGACCTGGCGCTGGGCCTCTTCGAGAAACCGCTGGGCCGCAAACAACGTGCGAGAGCCGTCCGCCTGCAGACGGGCGACGGCTTCTGTTCCCGTCTCCGCGGTCACGGTGGCGCTCTCCAGGAGGCGGTCCAGTTTGCCGGCCAGAGGATCGAGCTTCGCGTCCAGATCATCCATGAGACGCTGACCGCTCGCCAACGTCCGGAGCGCCGCCTGCGCAAGGTCCTGAAGGGGCAGTTCGGTTATGGTGGTCTGCAGGCGTTCAAGGCCGGACTGGACTGCGGGAATTTGCGGGACACCGTGCGTATCTACCGGCGCCAGCGTTGCTGGCGTCGCCGGTTCGAAGTTGAGGTCGACTCGAAGCTGCGCGGTCACGAAGCTCTGGAGCGCGAGTTGGGCGCGCAGACCCTTGGCCACGAGATCTTCGATCCGGGGCTCCTTCGTGGAGCCACCCAGCTCGATCACCAATTTATCGGGTTGCCCCTCGATGTAGACGTAGGTCCGCGCCCAACCTTCGGGCGACAGGTGGACCACGATGTCCCGCACCGAACCGATGCGAAAGCCGCGGAACGTCACCGGCGCGCCCACGTCCAGCCCAGCGACAGATCCGTCGAACAGGACAACGGCGCGCGTGGTCCGTTCGAAAAAGCGGGTTCCGCCAAAGAACAGGATCGCCGCAACGGCGAGTGCCGCCGCACCCAGGACGAACCCGCCGACGACTGCCGGTCTCTCCGCGGCCATTCAGCCCTCCGCGCGCGCCATGAACGCGCGCACCGTGGGATGATCGCAGCCATCGCGCAACGCACGAGGCGAGCCGTGGGCAATCGCGGTTCCGGTCTCGGCGTCGAGAAAGATGCCGTCATCGCAGGTGGCAAACAGGCTCGGCAGCTCGTGGCTTACGAGGACGATCGTGACGCCGAGCCCGTCGCGCAGCTCGAGGATGAGGTCGTCCAGGCGCTTCGACGTGATCGGATCGAGGCCGGCCGACGGCTCGTCGAGGAACAGGATGTCCGGGTCGAGGGCCAGCGCCCTCGCGATGCCGGCGCGCTTGCGCATGCCGCCGCTCAGATCGGCGGGCATCCGGGCGGCCGCCGCGCGCAGGCCGACCAGCGACAGCTTGAGGCGTACCAGCGCCGCAATGGCCGCGTCGGCGAGACCCGTAAACATCTGCAGCGGGAGCGCCACGTTATCGGCGACAGTCATCGAGCTCCACAAGGCGCTGCTCTGGAAGACGACGCCGAACCGGCGGCTCAATTCGGCCCGACGGTCCTCGGCGAGACCCCAATAATCCTGGCCCTCGATCACGACCGAGCCGGCCGTCGGCCGCAGCAATCCAACCAGTGACTTCAGCACCGTGCTCTTGCCGCAGCCGCTGCCGCCCATGATGGCAAACACCGACCCGCGCCGAACGGCGAAGCTCACGTCACGTTGAATCGTCCTTTTGCCGTAGGCGAGCGCGAGCCCGTCCACGCGCACACGGTCCTCGGCAGTGGCGACAGAAGCCATGGCTTAGATGCCCAGCGCGTTCGCGCACATGGCGAACAGCCAGTCGAGCGCAATCACAGCGATGATTCCGGCCACGACCGCACTCGTCGCGGCCTGTCCGACCGCGGCCGAGCTGCGCCCGGCGCGCAGGCCTATGTAGCAGCTGGCGAGGGCTACGATCGCACCAAACACGACGCTTTTCGCGACCCCCAGCGACATATGCGTAAACGTGATCGCCCTCTGGGTCTCCTGGATGTAGGCGGGCGCCGATACGTCGACGGTTGTCACGGTCACGATCATGCCGCCGAGCAGCCCGACCGCGCATGCGTAGACGTAAAGCAGCGGCATCATGGTCACCAGCGCCACGACGCGCGGCATGATGAGATAGTCGCGGATCGGGATTCCGAGCGCCCGCAGCGCATCAATCTCCTCGTTGCCTTCCATGGTCGCAATCTGCGCCGCATATGCGCCGCCGGTCCGGCCGGCCATGACGACGGCCGTCACGACCGCTGCCATCTCGCGCGCGGTGGCGATGCCGACGAGGTCGGCCACGTAAATCTGGGTGCCGAAGCGGCGGAGCTGCACCCCGCCGACGAAGGCGAGAATGCCGCCCACCAACGCGTTCGTGATGGTCACGATGCCGAGAGCTCCGGCGCCGGCATCGCGCATGAGCGAGAGGATGTCGCCGGCACGGCTGCGCAGCCGGCCTGTCAGTGCGGCGCCGGTGCGCAGCGCCACGTCGCCGACCAGCGCGCACGCCGCGGTTGCCCCGCCCCAGGCCGAGATCGCGGGCCGCCCGATGCGGGCCAGAAGCGGGACCGACGGGATGCGCTCCGCCTTTGTCGCCGCGGCGCCATCTGACAAGGCCGCGAGCATCAACAGCCGCCGCGCTGCCTGCGGGATCGTCTGCTCGTCGATCGCGATCGCACGGCCGGCACCGCCGCCAGTCGCCGCCTCGCGTATGTCCTGCAGAAAGACGACGAGCGCACTGTCCCAGCGGCCGAGCTTGCCGGTGTCGATCCGCAGCCGGGCCGCACCGTTGGCGTCGACGACCAGTTGCTTTGCGGTCCGGGCATCGCGAACGCCGGTGTCGCGCGCGATCCAGTCACCGGCCAGATGCAGCACCGCGTCGGACCCGCGCCGCTCCAAGCGGCACTCCGGGGCGCGCGTTCGGGGCAATGGGAAGGTTCCGGCAGGCGCCATGGGCTACAAATCGATCCGCCGGCCTCGGCCGACGAGCGCCGGGGCGCGCTCGGACGCAGCAATGGCGTGCTCGGTCGCCCATTCGCGCATGCGGTTGAACTGCTCGCCGCGCAGGCGCGAGATCGGAACGAGACGCGCCAGGGTCGATTCGAAATCCGCCATCGAAAGATCGTCGCGCGGATTTTGAGAGGTGCAACGGCGCGCGAACGAGGCGATCATCGCCTCGTTCACCCATGCCTCGATCTCCGCTCCGGTGAGCGAGGTGTTCGGACCCAGATGCCCTTCGCCGGACAACTCGACGAGGCGATCCATGTCGTACGCGGCCGGGCTATGCTTGTGCTTGCGCAGCTGGACCTCGAAGATGGATTTGCGCTCGGCGGCCGTCGGCAGATCGACGAAGAAGATGTCGTCGAACCGGCCTTTGCGCAGCAGCTCGCTCGGCAGCGCCTCGATCTCGTTGGCGGTGGCAAAAATGAACACCGGTGACTTCTTTTCCTGCATCCAGGTGATGAGGGTGCCGAACACCCGCATCCCGACGCCGCTGTCGCCCGAACTGCGCGTGGCGGATCCCAAGCCCTTCTCGATCTCGTCGATCCACAGCACGCAGGGGGCGACCGCCTCGCAGGTCTTGAGCGCGTTGCGGATGTTCTCTTCGGAGGAGCCGACCCACATCGAAAAGATGCGACCCATGTCGAGCTGGATCAGCGGCACGCCCGCAGTTGCCGCGACGCATTTGGCGGTGAGCGACTTGCCGCAGCCGGGGATGCCGGTGACCAGAACGCCTTTGGGGCTCTGGATGCCGTAGGCCGCCGCCTCGGCCGTAAACGCCAGGCGGCGGATCATCAGCCACCTCTTCAGGACCTCGAGACCGCCGACCTCGTCCAGGGTCAGACCCTTCGTGTCGATATACTCGAGGATGCCGGACTTGCGGATGATCTGCTTCTTTTCCTCGACGATGAACCGCACGTCTTCCGTATGCAGGCCAAAGCCGTGAACCAGCGCCTTGGCGAGGCAGTTCTCGATCTCTGCCTTCGTCAGTCCGACCGCGGCATCGGCCAGAGCATTCACCAGCTGGCGGTCGGTCCCGACATGGACCTTGGGGCTCTTGCTGACCCGGGCCACGAACGCTTCGACGAACTGGGCCACGTACTGATGATCGGGGAGCGGCAAATCGACAAGCGTGATCTCTTTTTCGAGCTCCGGCGCGATATCGCGATTGGGCGTGATGATCACGCACGTCGCGTTGTAGCCGCGGTTGCGGATGTTCATCGCGAACTCGCGCAGGCGCCGACGGTGAGCGATCTCGGCTGCCTTGGGGCTGAGGAATGGATAAGGATCGAGGAACACGAATAGGGACTTGCGGCCGCTCTGGGCGATCTTCTCGCAGTGATCGATCGCGGCTTCGAGATCCCGCAGGGCATTCGGGCGCACACCGACGTTTACGTCGCTGTCGAAATCCTCGACGATGCCGCGCGTGGCGCTCCACAGATAAGGCTTGTATTCGAGCGCGGCGGCGATCTTGTCCACGATCTGCCGGGCGCGATCTTCTTCGTGCGTGACCACCTGTACGATCGAAAAGCGGGCGCGGATGACGTCGGACAGGTTGCGCTGGAAGTCCTCCAGATCGGCGCTGGCCGGCGGTAGCGTCTCGGAACGACTGGAGAGGTTCGACATGGACGGACCTCGCGAGTGGGATGAAAAACGGCCGGTTCAGCGCGACGGGATCGATTCGACACTCCGGGCAGGCTGGCTCGGGGCCGGGTGGATTCCGCGCGCGCCGTGATGCAGATCGTCGCGGCCCGCCTCGCTGAATGTCCGGAGCAGATCCAGCTCGTCCCGTCGTGCCGTCACCTGCGAGAGGTCGAAGCGCTTCTTCGACGGGGGCGCCTGGTAGAGCTCCATGATATGCAGCATCACCTCATCCGCCTTCGCGACCATTCGTGCCGGGGCGGTCAGGCGCAATTTGCTGATCAGCGCATAGAGACGGACCAGCTTCGACGGATCGCCGAATTCGTGCACCAGGGCGTCGGCGTAAAGCTGCGATGTCTCGTCGATGAACGCCTCGTAGAGCTCGCGGCGCTTGTTCGCGGAGCGGATGACGTGCTCTGACTGCGCTTGTGCGCGCTGTGACATCCAGGTGGTGCCGAGGGAGGAGAGCGCGCCAATGATTGATCCGACGATGCCGGCAGTTGCATAGAGGTACGCGTCGCTCATGGGCGGTCCGTCAACAGCCGCGCGAGTTTGTGGAACCAGCGCGTGGGCCAGAACGCCAGCACGCCCACGGCGGCCACGAACAGGAGCACGGCGATGGTCATCTGGACCGTGCTGAAATTGAGCGCATCCCTGGCCACAACGCAGCTGGCCAGAACTCCGCCGAGCCCCAGGAGGATGCGAACGATCAGCCCGAACATGACGCCTCCGTCGACCCTCCCTATCTATGTGCCGGCGCGGCTTCGCACCTTGATCCAGGTCAAAAGGCTCCGCGGCAGCGTTTCGGGGCCCTCGCCATGGCTACTGGAATTTCGAGAGAGCCGTCCTGAACCGGGCCAGAGACACGGCGAAGTAAAGAACGGTGATCCCGGTCATGATGCAGAGCTCGGGCCAGACGATGTCGAGCCCGGCGCCGCGCGACAAGACCGTCTGCGCAAAACTGACGAAGTGTGGGGTCGGCGTGCACTGCATCACGTCCTGCAGCCACACCGGGATCGTCTCTGTGGGAGTTGTGCTCCCGGACAGCAGGTTGAGGATCGCCACGACCGGGATGAACAGCAGGCCGAACTGTCCCATGGTTCCGGCGAAGGTGGCCAGCATGAGACCGAGAGCGCCGACCGAAAACTCGTAGACGACCAAGCCCGCAACAAAGAGGGGCATCGGCCCCTCCAGCGGCGTGCCGATCAGCTTGTGAACCACGAACCATAGCGATCCGCAGGCGGCAGCAACGATGACCAGGCCGTTCGCCCAGATCTTCGCCAGCATGATCTCCGCCGGCCGGACCGGCATGACCAGCAGGTGCTCCACGGTCCCGTGCTCGCGCTCGCGGATCAGGGCGGCCCCGACGAGCACGATCCCGAGCATGGTGATGTGCTGAACGACCGCCATGGTGGCGTTGAACCATTCGGATTTCAGGTTCGGGTTGAACATGGTCCGCGTCACCAGGTTGATCGGGGCGCCGTCGGAGCCTTCGCCGTGGCCGATGATGCTCGAGGCCTCCTGCGCGATGATGTTCTCGACGTACACGGAGCCGTTGCCGGCCTGGGACATCGCGGTCGCATCGATGTTGATCTGCACCGTCGGTTGACGGCCGGCCAGGATGTCGTGCTCGAGCTTGGGCGGCAGTTCGACGACGAAGGTCAGGCGCCCCGAATTCATCTCGGGATCGATCTGGTCGGCCTCGATCTCGATGGCGGGTTTGAAATACGGCGGGAGCAGCGCGTTGGTAATCCGGCGCGACAGCTCCGATTTATCTTCGTCGACGACTCCGATCGAGGCATGGTCGACCTCGAACTTGGCGCCGCTCGATTGCGAGAACACTGCGATCGTAAAGACGAAGCCGATCATGAACACGAGGACGGGGTCGGTCCGCAGCCCGTACAGCTCCTTGATCCCCAGCCGAAAGATGTTGCCGAACGAAAGTTTGAGATCGGGTTTCATCTCAAACCTCCTGCTTGCGCAGCAACGCCGTTGCCGCCGCCAGGAACCCGATCCCAAAGAACCAAAGCATCACCATGTCGAACCATAGATCGTCGAAGGCGAGACCCTTGGTGAACGTGCCAAGGCTGATCTGGTTGAACCAACCGGCCGGGAATCCCAGACCCATGGCGCGTGCTGGACCGGACAGCGACGCCACGGGCACGAGCAGGCCGGCAAAGTTGATACACACTACGAGGCTCAGCACTGCCGCGGTGAAGATCGCGGCGACCTGGCTCGAGGTAAAGCACGACACGAGCAAGCCGAAGGCGGTGGAGGAGTACACGTACAGCAGGACGCCGACGAGCAACGCCAGCGATGATCCCTTCACCGGCACGCCGAACAGGAAAATCGCCATCACGAGGAGGATGAAAAAATTCACGAGCGCGATGACCAGATACGGCAGCTGCTTGCCCAGAAGAAATTCGAGCCGCGTGATGGGCGTCGAGCGGAAGTTGGCGATCGATCCAGTTTCTTTCTCCCGGACCACGCCAATGGCCGTCATCATCGCGGGGATCGCCATCAGGATGAGCATGATGACGCCGGGAATCATCGAAAAGACGCTCTTCCACGCCTGGTTGTAGCGGAAGCGGATGCCGATATCGATGAGAGGGGGTGAAGCTTGGGCGCCGGTGATGCGTCCTCTTGCCACCTCATGGGAGAAGTAGGTTTGGGCAATTCCGAGCAGGTAGCTGCGGGCGGTTTCGGCGCGGAACGACATCGCGCCATCGATCCACGCCGAGAGTTCGGGATGCTCGTCCCGGGTCAGGTGCTTGCCGAAATTCGGCGGAATCTCGACCACGACCTTCAGCTCACCCGAGCTGAGCCGCCGCTCGACCTCGGCGGCCGAGGTAATTTCCCGGTGTTCCTGGAAGTATCTCGACCCCCGCAGCTCCTCCAGAAATTCGCGGCTCTCCAGCGTCTGGTCCTGGTCGTAGGCGGCAAACGCCAGATTCTCCACGTCGAAGCTGATTCCGTAGCCGGTGGTGAGCATGAGGATGATCGGGCCCAACAGTGCGAATGACAGCCGGATCGGATCCCGCAGGATCTCCATCGTCTCGCGCAACGCATAGGCCCACAGCCGCCGCAGGCCGGGCCAGACCGACGCCGGCGCCGGGGCGGCGTCATGCGTCGGCTCCTCACCGGGCGCTGCCGCCTCCGGCTTTGCTGCGGACTTGCCGATGGCGTCTTCGAGATAGGCGATGAACGCCTCCTCCAGGCTTTTCATGCCGCGCCGCGCCGCCAGCTCCTTCGCGGTGCCGACCGCCATCACCTTGCCGGCGTGCATCAAGGAAATGCGGTCGCAGCGCTCGGCCTCGTTCATGAAATGGGTCGAGAGGAAGATCGTGACGCCGTCGTTGCGCGACAATTCGATCAGATACCGCCAGAACGTATCGCGGGCGACCGGATCGACGCCGGAGGTCGGCTCGTCGAGGATCAGGACTTCGGGCTTGTGGAGGACGGCGACGGCGAGCTGCAGGCGCTGTTTCATTCCGAGCGGCAGGCTGTCGGGCCGCATGTCCGCCGCTGATGCGAAATCGAACTTCTCGAGCAGCTCCTCGATGCGCGCCTTGCGCTTGTCCTCCGGCAATTTGAAGAGATGCGCATGCAGCTCGAGATTTTGCCGTACCGTGAGCTCGCCATAGAGCGAGAACGCCTGCGTCATGAAGCCGACGCGCTGGCGCGTCGCCATGTCGCCTGCGTCCAGGTGCTGGCCCAGGAGCAGCGCCGTCCCCTCGGTCGGCGGGAGCAGGCCGGTCAGCATTTTCATGGTCGTGGTCTTGCCGCAGCCGTTCGAGCCGAGAAAGCCGAAGATTTCGCCACGTTCGATGCGGAAACTGACATGGTCGACGGCTGTGAACTTGCCGAACCTTTGGGTCAGGCCGTCCGCCTCGATCGCCGGCGGCCCCTCGACCGTCCGCCGAGGGGGAAGGACGACCGCCTCGTGGCCGGCACGCTTCGCCTCGGGCAGGAGATTGATGAACGCTTCGTCGAGCGTCGGGGCGCCGCCCTTCGTCCGCAGTTCCTCCGGCGTGCCGGTGGCGATGACCTTGCCGTCGTCCATCGCGGCGAGCCAAGAAAATCGCTCCGCCTCCTCCATGTACGCGGTGGCGACAATCACGCTCATCTGCGGTCGTCGCGCCCGGATGCGGTCGATCAGCTCCCAAAATTGCCGGCGCGAGAGCGGGTCCACGCCGGTCGTCGGCTCATCGAGAATCAGGAGATCCGGATCGTGGATGAGCGAGCAGCACAGCGACAGCTTCTGCTTCATGCCGCCGGAGAGCTTGCCGGCCGGGCGGTCCGGGAACGGGTCGAGGCCGGTCGCCGCCAGCAGCTCGGCGATGCGTCCCTCACGTTCCCGGGCGCCTTGGCCGAACAAACGGCCGAAGAAATCGAGGTTCTCGCGTACGCTCAAGGTCGGGTAGAGGTTGCGTCCTAAACCCTGCGGCATGTAGGCGATGCGCGGCAGGCTCGCTCGCCGGTGGTCCGGATCGCGCATGTCGCCATCGAGGGCGAAGACTTCGCCCTCCTGAATGGTGCGGACGCCGGCGATGAGCGCCATGAGCGTGGATTTGCCGACCCCGTCCGGGCCGATGAGCCCGACCATCCGGTAAGGCGGAATCTCCAAGGTCACCCCGTCGAGCGCCATCCGGCGCCCATACCGGTGCGATACGCGCCTGACAAGCGCAGCAGGCTGCGCGGTCACGGCGGCGCCGGCTGTCCCGCCTTCCGGTGTCACGGCAGTTTCACGGCCAGGCCGGCGGGCCAAGCGGCGTGCGGATCCGTGCGAACGTAGCCGATGCCACGGATCCCCGTCTTGACCTGGCTCTCATAGCGCGCGCGCAACCCGGGATCGACGCTCAGTTTCACCCGGAACATGAGCTTTTCGCGCTCCTCCGCGGTCTCGACCATTTTCGGCGTGAACTGAGCTTCCGTCGCAACGAAGGTCACGTGGGCGGGGAAGACGTACCCTGGCAGGGCGTCGAGCACGATCCGTGCCTCATCGCCGATCCCCAAGGGGGTCGCGGCATGCGCCGGCACGAAGATGGTCAAATAGACGTCGGACAGGTCGAGCATGGTGACCACCCGGCCCCCCGACTGCAGCACCTCGCCCTGCTGCGCGAGCTTGTACTGGATGCGGCCGCGTTTGGGAGCGATCAATGTCGAGTCGTCGATCTGCGCCTGGATCCGCGTCACCTCGGCTTCGCTTGCCGCGATGCTCGCAAGATCGACCGCGAGAGCGGACTTGGCCGCATCGAGGCCCGCCTGCGCGACTTTCAGATCATTTTTGTTCTGGTCGAACCGCTCGCCCGTTGCGAAGCCTTTCGGAATGAGCGCCGCGGTCCGGGCGATCTCCTGTTGCGCGAAGACGAGCTGACTCTCCTTCTGGGCAATAACCGCCTTCGCCAGCACGGCCTCATTTTGCGCGCGCAACACTTGCGCCTGGGCGGTGCGAAGCTGCGCCGCAAGCTCCGCAATATCCATGTGCGCGATCACCTGGCCGACATCGACCATGTCGCCTTCCTTGACCAGGACGTCGACGATACGGCCCGGGTATTTCGCCGCGATCTCGACCTGCTCTGCTTCGAGACGGCCGTTCGCCTGCGCAAAACCGGGCGGCAGCGCATGTTGCAGCTGCCACCAGTACCAGCCGCCGCCGCCACCGCCGGCGGCCGCGATCACGGCGATGACACCCAGCCACCGGAGCCACTTCCGGTTCTTGGGCGCCGCCATCGGCCTGGCGGGAGCCGAAGGCGTGGTTGGGGGTGCCGCCGGGGTCCCGCGCGCGACAGCGGGAGGCGGCGCGGACTCCGCGCGCGCGACCGGCTTGAGCGAGGATAAGGTATCCGCCATGGACATGGCCTCCTGTATTAGCCCGTGCCGCCCAGCATCGTCGCTACATCGCGTCGCGCGAGGTCACGGCTGCGTTCAAAACGTGATGACCATCCGGCCATCGATCTTCCCGGTCTTCATGCTGTCAAAGACAGTGTTGATGTCCTCGAGCCTCGTCTTGTGAACATGCGCATGCACCTTGCCTTCGGCGGCGAAGGCGATCGCCTCGGCGAGATCCTGGCGTCCGCCGACGATCGAGCCGCGGATCGTCTTGCGGCCCAGAACGAGATCGAAAATGGGCGTCTTGAAATCGCCCGGCGGCAACCCGACCAGCGCGACCGTCCCCTTGCGGCGGACCATCTGGATCGCCTGGCCGAACGCCGGCGGCGAGACGGCCGTCACCAGCGCTCCGTGCACGCCGCCGCCGGTCTGCTTGACGATCTGTGCTGCGGCATCGGGCGCGCTGGCATCGACGGTCACGTCGGCGCCCGATGCGCGCGCCAGCGCCAGCTTTGCCTCGGTCACGTCGAGTGCTGCGACGTGCAACCCCATCGCCTTCGCATATTGGATCGCGATCTGACCCAGGCCGCCGACGCCCGAAACGGCGATCCATTCGCCGGGCTTGGCTTCGGTCTCCTTGATGCCTTTGTAGGTGGTCACCCCGGCGCACAGGATGGGCGCGAGGGCGACGAAATCCGCGTTCCGCGGCAGCCGGCCGACATAGGCGGCAGATCCGATCGCGTATTCCGCGAAGCTGCCGTTGACGGAGTAGCCGCTGTTGCGCTGCGCCGGGCACAGGGCGTCCCATCCGGTCCGGCAGTATTCGCACGCGCCGCACGCATCGTGCAGCCAGGCCAACCCGACGGGATCGCCTTCCTTGAGCCCGGACACGTCCGCACCGACCGCCGCGACATGGCCGACGCCTTCGTGGCCTGGAACGAAGGGCAGCTTCGGCTTGACCGGCCAATCGCCTTGCGCCGCGTGCAGGTCCGTGTGGCAGACGCCGTTGGCCACCAGCTTGATCAGAACTTCGCCGCGTCCGGGCACCGGCACCGGCAGCTCCTCGATGTTCAAGGGCCTGCCAAACTCGCGCACCACTGCGGCCTTCATCCACGTCGCCATGTCCGTTCTTCCTTCCAGTGGGGCCCTCTGCCTGCTGCCTTCGCTAGCTCGCGCGGCGTGACGGCCGCTCGACCGGGACCACGCTCGCGGCATCGCCGCCGGGCGTGTCCGATCTCAGGCCGAGGAGGGCCTCGATCCGCTGCAGACGCGCCGCCGGTTGGCCCGCCAGATCGCCGGTCGCGGTGGCGACGCGCTGCAAGGCCGCGACCATCTGGGCTACGTCCACCTGGTCGCGACGGGTCAGCTCCGGGAGAGTCGCAAGCGCCCGCTGCTCGTCGATCAGCAACATGAAATACTGATCCCGCACGAGCGTCTTGAATTCGGCGAGAGTCATGTCGGCCGCGTACTCCGCCCTGAGCTGCCGAATGACCGCGAATGTGCGCTCATCGGCGGCCCCTTCGCCCATGACCACATAGATGAGGGCGCGCACGGCCGCCTCGCGGAGGCCGCCCTGGGTCATGCGCCCTTTGAAGTCGGCGACCAGTTGCTCGACGATGGCGCGGTGCCGCGGCTCTGCGGCGTGCTTGCGGCGGGCCGGCTCGTCGGACAGGCCGACCGCAGCCTGGAGCAGCGGCGAGCCATAGATGGCGAAGAACAGCCGCTCGCACCAGGCATCGCGAAGATCCCGCCACCGATCCAGGCTGTCGACGATGGCCTTCGAAAGATTCTGCTGCCAGCCGAGGAACATGTTCTCGCTTGCAGCCGGCCGCCGCGCCTGACGCACAGCCTCCGCCGCCGAGGCGATCGGCAGCATGAGCGGATTGTCGTCGGACAACAGCTCGTACTGACTGCTGAGCGGATGGAAGCGCCGCAGCGCCTCGGACGAAAGCTCGTTGCTGAAGGCGCGGATCCACGGGCTGACGAGAGCCCGATACAGGCCGGCATTCATCTCCGAAAGCCGGGCGACGGTTGCGAAGCAGCGGTCGTCGCTGTCGTCGTTTCCGCCCAGCGCCCGGATGTGGTCGAGTGTCCGCGGCTCGAACCGGGCGATGTAGCCGCCATGCGCGAGCTCGGCATTCGGATCGTCCGGCGCCTTCTGATGCAAAACGGCCTCGTACAGGCCCGGGGGGAGCAGATCGATCAGGTCGATGTTGCTGGCGAACTCGTCGTGCTCCTTCCGCGCCACGCCGCCCGAGACGAAGATTCCGAGGTGCCCGATGCTGTCGTGGACCGCGTACACGATCGTCTGACCGTTGCGCCGAATATCGTCGACGCTGCCGTACAGGTCGAGGATCCAGCCGAGGGCCTGCTGCGGGGGCGTGATGTTGTCGCCACGCGAGCAGAACACGATGATGGGCGACCGAATCGCCCGCAGGTCGATGCGGACCCCGTCGCTGGTCACGATCTCACCCGCCGCCAGCTTGTTGCCGACGAACAGCTTGTCGACGATGAACCGCATCTCCTCCCCGGTCAGGCGGACATGGGCGTCCCAGTATTTCTCGAATTCGAGATAGCGCGGCGCCTCGGTGTCGACCTTGGAGAACAGGTTGTACTGCTTGGTCCACAGCGTGTTGGCCGGGTTGAGGTTCTCGAAGTTCTCGACCAGCGAGGCGCCGTCGAATCTGCCGTGGCCGAGATCGCTGGCGAGTGCTGCCATCCAGCTGCCGCCGGTGAGGCCGGCCGTATAGCGCATCGGGTTCTTGCCGTGCACGCCGTCCCAATAGGACAGGGGCGAACCCGCGATCAGGATCGGGCCGAACAGCTCGGGACGCGCCGCCGCCAGCATCATGACTGCCCAGCCGGCCTGGCAGTTGCCGATCACCGTGGGCTTGCCGTCGGCTTCCGGATGAAGCGCGATCACCCGCTCGAGGAACGCGGCTTCCGCGCGCGCGACGTCTTCGATCGTCTGCCCGGCGACCGGCTCCGGCCCGAAGCCGATGAAGTAGCACGGGTGGCCGGCGCGGAGCGCCACGCCGATCTCGCTGTCGGCTTTGAATCCGCCGATACCCGGCCCGTGTCCGGCGCGCGGGTCGACGACGACGAAGGGCCGCTTCCTGGGATCGGTCGCGACGCCCTCCGGGGGCACGATCCGCACGAGCCCGTAATTGGCCGGGCGCGGCAGCGCGCGTCCGTCCATCACCAGCTCATACGCGAAGTTGAGGACGTTCGGGGTCAGGCGCTTCTGCTGTTCGTGGTATTGGTTCCCGCGTTGGCGCAGGACGTCCCAGAACAGGATCGTTCGCTGGGCGGAGTCGATCGCGTACTCGACCGCGTCCGTCCAGACGTTGCGGCCGGAACCGGGGCACATCCAGGCCGTCAAATCCTCGGGCCAGCATGCCTGCGGAATCGCTCCGGGCGCCGAACCGGGTTGGCTCCTCGCAGCCGACGATTGTAAGTCCACCATGGCAAGCTCCTGCTCAGACCTTGGGTGACGCGCCGCATTCCGCCTCGCGGAGTGACGCGCTAACTAGACGCCCGTGTCGTGTCGCGGCATTGATCTGCGTCAACATGTCAGGGTGGCTGCGGAGCATCCGGCGCAACGATCTGCTTTTTGGGTCAGCTCATCCCAGGATGTGGTAGCCGCCGTCGACATAAACCGTTCCTCCTGTGATCAGCTTGGCGTAATCGGTCGCGAGCACCGCCGTCGCTACCCCGACGTCCTGGACGCTGACGAGACGGTGTTCGGGCGCACGGCTGGCGGCCTGTTCCATGAGAGCGTCGAAATTCGCGATGCCGGAGGCCGCCCGCGTCTTGATCGGTCCGGGCGAGATCGCATGCACGCGGATGCCCTTGGGCCCCATCTCGTAGGCGAGATAACGGACCGCGCTTTCCAGCGCCGCCTTGACCGGACCCATGACGTTGTAATGCTCAATCACCTTCTCGGCGCCGTAGTAGCTCATCGTGAACAAGGCGCCGCCGTCCTTCATCAGCGGCTCGGCGAGATGCGCCATGCGGATGAACGAATGGCACGACACGTCCATGGCTGTGAGGAAGCCATCGCGCGAGCAGTCCGCGAGCCGGCCATGGAGGTCCTCCTTCGGGGCGAAAGCGATCGCATGCAGCGCGAAATCGAGCTTGCCCCATTGCTTTTCGATCGCTTGGAATACGGCCTCGAGCTGGCCGGGCTGGCGCACGTCGCAAGGAAGAAACAGCCGCGCGTCTAGCTGCTTCGCGAGCGGCTCGACGTACGGCTTGGCCTTTTCGTTGAGATACGAGATCGCCAGCTCGGCGCCGAGCGCGCGGAACGCTTCGGCGCAGCCGTAGGCGATCGACTGCTCGTTCGCGATGCCGAGAACGAGGCCCTTCTTTCCGGCGAGAGGGATGATCTTCTTCTCGGTAAGGGCCACGGTTTCCATCACACGGCTCCAGCGGCTTGAGTTGAAGGGACAGGAGCGTCGAGGCCGAGAACGGCGACCGTCTGGCGGACGATCGTCAGCTCTTCGTCCGTCGGAAGCGCCCACACCGAGATGCGGCTGCCGGCCGTCGAGATGCGTTCCGCGCCGCGCGCATTCGCTTCCGCATCGAGCGCCACGCCCAGCCAGGCGATCCTCTCGCACACGCGGCGGCGGATCTCCGGGGCGTGCTCGCCGATCCCGGCGGTGAAGACCAATGCGTCCAGGCCGCCCAACGAGGCCGTCAGCGCTCCGATCTCGCGCGCGATGCGGTAGACGAACAGCTCGACCGCCTCCCCGGCGCGGCTGTCCTCCGAGGCGAGCAGCTCGCGCATGTCGCCGCTGATGCCCGAGACCCCGAGAAGCCCGCTCTTCTGGTAGAGCATCTTCTCGATCGTCTCGGCAGTCATGCCGCGAGCCTGAAGGAGATGGAGAAGCACGCCGGGATCCAGGGATCCGCAGCGCGTGGCCATCGGCAACCCGTCGAGGGCCGTAAAGCCCATTGTGGTATCGACGCTCCGGCCGTCGGCCATGGCGCAGAGACTGGCGCCGGCGCCGAGATGCGCCACGATCACAGATCCCGCCGCTACCGCGGGCGCACGCGCCCGCAACGCGGACGCGATGTAGTCGTAAGACAGGCCATGGAAGCCGTAGCGCCGGATGCCCGCGTCATGCAGCTCGCGCGGCAGCGCGAAGCGGCGCGCCAGTGCCGGCTGGCCGTGGTGGAACGCGGTGTCGAAGCAGGCCACCTGCGGCAGCGCCGGCGAGGTCGCGGTGATCGCGCGAACCGCGGCAAGATTGTGGGGTTGATGCAACGGAGCAAGCGGACACAAAGCTTCCAGGTCGGCGAGCACTTTCGCATCGATACGTACGGGACCCGCGAACGTCGGGCCGCCATGGACGATGCGATGCCCCACGGCCAGGAGCGGGTCGCCGCCTACATGCTCCCTGACCCAGCTGCCGAGGATCTCGAAGATCGCCTCATGGGTCACCGCGTCGCCGCGCGGCCACCGCCGTTCGGCGATCATCGTGCCGTTGGCGTCGCGGGCCATCATATGGGGCGCCGACCCGATGCCCTCGACTTGTCCTTTGAACTGCAGGGCAGGGGGGCGACCGGCGCCGATCCGATACGCCGAGAACTTGATGCTCGATGAGCCGGCATTGACGACGAGGATCACACCGGGCATTGCCGTCACTCCGCCGCCATTGCTCTGGGGAGGGCCTGGCGCCGGGCATGGGCGAGCAGCACGGCCACCGCGGCCGAGGCCATGCGCGTCCGCAGATTGTCGGCCCGGCTGGTCAGGATGATGGGGACGCGGGCGCCGAGCACGATCCCGGCGGCATCCGCGTGTGCCAAGTAGGTGAGCTGCTTGGCCACCATGTTGCCGGAGACGAGGTCGGGAACCAGGAGGATGTTCGCCTTGCCGGCGACCGGCGAGACGATCCCCTTTTCCTTGGCGGCCTCCTCGCTGACGGCGTTGTCGAACGCGAGCGGCCCGTCGACGAGACCGCCCGTGATCTGGCGGCGATCCGCCATCTTGCACAGGGCGGTTGCGTCCAACGTCGAGGGAATCTTCGCCGTGACGGTCTCGACCGCCGACAGCACAGCGACCCGCGGCGTCTCGAAGCCAAGAGCCCGCGCGAGGTCGATCGCGTTCTGGCAGATGTCGCGCTTGTCATCCAGGGTCGGAAAGATATTGACCGCGGCATCCGTGATGATCAGCGGCGTGGGATGGCCGGGTACGTCCATGATGAAGGCGTGGCTGATGCGGCGTGCCGTGCGGAGGCCGGTCTCCGCCGCCGTCACCTCGTGCATGAGCTCGTCGGTGTGGAGGCTGCCCTTCATCAGGGCCTCGACCTTGCCCGCACGGGCGAGTGCCACGGCCTTGGCCGCGGCTGCGTGGCTGTGCTCGGTGTCGACGATCTCGTAGCGGGCGATATCGAGGCCTTCGGCGGCTGCGACCGACTGTATCTTCGCCTGCGGTCCGACCAGGACAGGGACGATCAGCCGCACCTCGGCGGCGCGCACGGCACCCTCGAGGGAGACGCGATCGCACGGGTGCACGACGGCCGTCGAGATCGGCTCGAGCGACGCACAACGAGTGAGGAGTTCCTGGTACTTGTCGTGGCGCCGCAGCTGGATTTCGGGAAGTGCGATGCGCGGGCGACGGATTTTCTCCGTCGGCGCGATGGTCGTGGCGGTGCCCGTGATGACGTCCTCGCCGCTCTGGTTCCTGCAGCAGCAGTCGAACACGGCGACGTGTTTCTCGGGCCGCTTCTCCTTCGCCGTGACGGTGACGGTGATCGTGTCGCCTAGGCCCACCGGTTTCCGGAACTTGAGGTCCTGACCCAGATAGATCGTGCCCGGCCCCGGAAGCTTGGTGCCGAGCACCGCGGAGATGAGAGCGCCACCCCACATGCCATGCGCGATGATGTGGTGGAACATGCTCTTCTCGGCATAGGCCTGGTCCAGATGCGCCGGGTTGACGTCGCCGGACATGACCGCGAACAGTGCGATGTCGTCCGCTGTCAGGGTCCTGGTCAGACTGGCACTGTCGCCGATCTTGATCTCGTCGAAGGTGCGGTTTTCGATCACGTCGGCCGTGTCGGCCGATCCGGATGATGCTGCTTGTGCCATGGTCACCGCTCCCGCACGTAGTTACCCGGCGCATCGCGCAGAGCCCTGTACTTGCCGCCGGATGTGCCCATCGGCGGCGGGGCGATCTTTTCGGTCGAATACCGGGCGAGCCATGCCTCCCACTCCGGCCACCACGAGCCCTCGCGCACCGGCGTCTCGCTCTGCCAGGTGTCCGGGTCGATGTACTGGTCGCCCGGCTGCTGCGTCCGGATCTGGTAGGTGCGCCCGCGGTGGCCGGGCTCGCTGACGATGCCGGCATTGTGGCCGCCGCTCGTCAGAACGAAGGTGAGCTCGCTCGTCGGCACCAAATGCGCTTTGTAGACGGAGCGCCAGGGTGCCACGTGATCGGCAACGGTACCCACCGCGAAGCGAGGGCCCTTAAGACCCGTGACCCACACCGGGCGCCCGTCGACCTGGAAGCGCCCTTCGGCGAGATCGTTGTTGAGAAACATCCGGCGCAGATATTCGGAATGCATCCGGTACGGCATGCGCGTCGCATCCGCGTTCCACGCCATCAGGTCGTTCATCTGAGGGCGCCCGCCCAAGAGATACTCGCCGACGTAACGCGACCAGACGAGATCGTTCGACCGGAGGATCTGGAACGCGCCGGCCATCTGGTAGGTGTCCAGATAGCCGCGATCCCACATCATGTTTTCGAGATAGGCGATCTGGCTTTCGTTGGTGAACAGCATCAGTTCGCCGGCCTCGCTGAATTCGCCCTGGGCGGCGAACAAGGTATGCGAGGCAAGCCGGTCGTCGCCGTCGCGACCCATCGCGGCCGCCGCGATGATCAGGAGTGTTCCGCCGAGGCAGTACCCGGCCGCATGGATCTTGCGCTTCGGGACGATGGCCGAGACCGCGTCCATGGCGGCCATGACGCCGAGGCGGCGGTAATCGTCCATGCCGAGATCGCGATCCTCGGAGGTCGGGTTCTTCCACGAGATCATGAAGACCGTGTGGCCGCGGTCCACGAGATACTTCACCAGAGAGTTCTGCGGCGACAGGTCGAGGATGTAGTACTTCATGATCCACGCCGGCACGATCAGCACCGGCTCGGCATGGACCGTCTCGGTCGTGGGCGCGTATTGGATGAGCTCGATCAGCCGGTTCTGAAACACGATTTTGCCGGGCGTCACCGCCACGTTGCGCCCGACGGCAAACTGCTCGGCGCCGGCCGGGGGCTTGCCCATGAGACTCCGCTGCGCGTCGTCGACGAAATTCTGAAACCCGCGGACGAGGTTTTGCCCGCCCTCCGCCATGGTCGCCTGGATGACATCAGGATTGAGCCAGACGAAATTCGACGGGGAGGCCATGTCGAGGACCTGCCGCACCGTGAACGACAGCCTGTCCTGGTTGCGCTGCGACATTCCGTCCACGTCGGTCGTGGCGTTGTGCCACCATTGCTGCGTCAGCAGGAAGGATTGGTAGAGCAGGTTATAGGGCCATTGCTGCCACGCCTCGGACCGGAAGCGCCGGTCCTGCGGCAAGGGCGCAATGCATGGCGGCGTCGACGGATCGGCCGCACTTTGGGCCGCATACATCGAGAGGCGCGCGAGCTTGCGCGTCGATTTCTCGATCAGCTGCAACTGCTTGCCCGGCAGCACGGCAAGATGCACGAGCCAGTCGAACCACTGTTCGGCCAGCACGGCCGGGCTCAAGCCGAAGGTCAGGCGCGCGAGATTGGCTTTGAAGGCGTGATCGATGCTCGCATAGCTGTAATGATCGGCGACCGCCCCCTCGTCCGGGGTCGGCCCGGCAGGCGAAGCAACGAGGGCCTGGGGCTTGGCCGCCGGCTTGATGTCGGCGCCCTGGCCCGGCTGCGAGCTGGCGCCGGCTGCTGGCGCAGATTTCTCGCCCGGATCCGTGCCTCGATCGGCCGCCGCGATCGGTTGCGCGGGAAGGCGGCGCTGGCTGGCGCTGGCGATCTGCCGGGTCGTGGCGCTCATCGCAATTGCCTCCGTCAGTGAGACTTGCCGTGAACTGCCGTGTGCGAGGACTTACGCGGCCTCCCGCGCTGCAGCATTGATCTGAGTCAAAGGCGCGGTGCACATTCGAGCAGGCGATCTCTTTTCACGCAGGTCGGGCATATTTTCTCGTTTCGTTACTCGAACGCGTGGTCGCCTCCGCGCGCCGCGCAGCTTTCGGAAGCCAAACTTCATGGAACTGAACCCCCGGCCGACTCCGCCGGCTCGGGATCGGGCTCGGGGGCCGAGACGTGGCCTACCCGCCGGGCCGCATCTCCTCCCGGGCGAGCGACCGCAGGAGATCCGCGCGGCTCACGATCCCGATCAGCTGCCCGTTGCGCACCACCGGCACCCGCTTGATGCGGTGCTGCGACAGGAGCCGGGCGACGTCGCGGATATCGGTCTCCGCGGTCACGGTCACGAGCGGCGTGGACATCACGTCGCGTGCCTTGCGGTTCGGGATGCGGACCATGGCCTCCAAATCGGGATGGACCAACTCGCCTTCGGCGAGGGCGGCGAGCCACCACTCCCGGCGGGTCTCGCGGTCTTCGGCGTCCTCACGACCCACGAGGTCGCCTTCGCTCACCATCCCGACCGGAACGCCGTACTCGTTCACCACGGGAACGGCACTGATGTGCTTGTCGAGCAGGAGGGCGGCGATCTTGTTCACCGGCATATCAGCGGGGACGGACACGACTGCGGCCGTCATCACATCCTGCGCCTTCATGGCCACGCCTCCCATGGCTTCCCACAGCGCGTGTAGATAGCCTCAACGCGCAACCCGCGGCCTTGATCTGCGTCAATCAAAACGGCTCGCACACCACTTTGAATTGCGCGGATCCGATTGATGTTGGGCGTGCGCTCTAGGACCGCGAAGCACCTCCCCCGCAAGCGGAAAGCGGTACACGCTCGGGGGTGTGCGGATGCGCCGGCCGCAAGGGCGGCATGAGGGCAGGGCGGCTTGATCGCCCGCGGCTCTCATGTGAGCATGGCCGGATGTTCCGCCTGCCGACCATGAGCCGCGACGCGCGCGTCAACACGTTGATCGGCGCGGGGCATTTCCTCTCGCATTTCTATGTCCTGTGCCTGCCGCCGCTGTTCCTGGCCTGGCAGGCGGATTTTGGCGCCTCGTTTGCCGAGCTCGGGCTGACGGTGACCCTGACGGCCGCGGCCTCGGCCGTGCTCCAGACGCCGATGGGTTTCCTGGTCGACCGCTACGGTGCCAAGCCGTTCCTGATCGGCGGTACCTTGATGATGGCGCTGCCGCTGGCCGCGATGGGCCTCGCGACCCAGTTCTGGCAGGTCCTGGGGCTGGCGCTCCTGTCTGGCATCGGCAACTCGGTCTTTCACCCTGCGGACTACGCGATCCTCACCGGCTCGGTGAACCGCGACAAGATGGGCCGCGCGTTTGCGTTCCACACCTTCACCGGCAATCTCGGCTTTGCCACCGCCCCCACCGCGAGCGCCGGCCTTCTGGCCTTGTTCGGCTGGCGGGGTACGGTCCTCGCACTCGGGCTGCTCGCGGTGCCGGTGGTCTTCATCATTCTGTGGCAGAGCCCGATCCTGCAGGAGCAGGTGCGCCCGCGGGTGCCGAAGCCCGACGCCACCAAGGCCGGGCTCCGCGCCCTGATGGCGCGGCCGATCCTGCTGTTCTTCGGCTTCTTCCTTCTGTCCTCGATGGCCGGCTCGGGCCTGCAGGCGTGGCTCATCACGGTCCTGCACGAGACGCGCGGCTTCGTGCTCGAGGCCGCCTCGGCCGCCCTCACCGGTTATGTCGTGGGCGGTGCCGCCGGCACCCTGGTCGGCGGCTGGGTTGCCGACCGCACGCGGCATCACCTCGCGTTCACGGTCGTGCTGACGATCCTTGCCTCGAGCCTAGTGCTCGTGGTGGCGCTCCAGCCGATGGCGCCGCCTCTGACCGCGGCGGTGCTGTTCGTCGCCGGGCTTCTGACCGGCAGCAGCCGCACCCCGCGCGATGTCATGGTGAAGGACGCAGCGCCGCCCGGCGAGGTGGGGAAGATCTTCGGCTTCGTCAGCGCCGGCCTGCCGCTCGGCCAGGCGCTGACGCCGGCCCCGTTCGGCGCCCTGATCGACATGGGCCGGCCCGACCTCGTGCTCGTGCTGTCCGCGGCCCTGCTGATGGCCAGCCTGTTGTTCGTCGGCAGCGCCAGGGCGAGCACCAAGCGCGAGCCGCTGGTGGCCGCCGCCGACTGAGCCGTCCGACCTCAAGCGGAGGAGCGCCATGATCATCCGCAAGCAGCAGGACCAGGGGTTCGCGATGCTCGGGCAGACCGATCATTCGCGCTTCGTGGGCCAGCTCGCCGCGCACTGGGGCAATGCCGAGTTCGATGCGCCGCAGCCCTACGATTCGGTCGTGCGCGCCGCCACGTTCCACGATTACGGCTGGCTGCGCTACGAGACCGCACCGCTGTTCAACGAGGAGACCGGACAGCCCTATCCGTTCCTCGACGTGCCTCTGACGCCGGCCCAGATGGGCTCGTACCAATGGAGCCTCGACTGGATGGCGGACATCGATCCGTATTCGGGGCTGATCGTGAGCACCCATCGCACCGGCCTGTGGAAGGGCCGCTACGGCACGATCAAGCACCCGATGGGCTACAATCTGCGCAAGCCGAGCCCGGAGATCGAGGCCTTCATCGCGCGCAACGAGGTGCGGCAGAGCGATACGCGCACCAAGGTCGACGACGGAAAATTCTGGACCAACTACCGCCTGATGCAGGTGTGGGACCTGCTCGGACTGTACTTCTGCTGCCAGGACCCGTATCCGGACCACATCGAGCCGGTGCCGCAGCGCTACGGAACGAGCGGCGAGTCGGGTGTGAAGCTGACCATGAAGCCGGTCGGGCCGCGCCAGGTCGCGTTCGATCCGTTCCCGTTCGACGTGCGGCCGTGCCGGGTGCAGCTCAGCATCAAGCGGCTGCCGGCCCGTACCTTCCGCTGCGCCGACGAATTCCGCCGCGCCTATTTCCAGGCGGGACCCGAAATCCTCGAATTCGAGCTGGTGTGACCGGGGCCGGTCTTATCTTCGCGCCCGTCGGCGGCCGGAAGGCCGGCGACGCAGCGCAGGTCAGCGGCTGCCGGTCTCGGGCGACTTGAACGTCTTCAGATATTGGGCTTTGGCGGCGTCGCGCATGACGTTGAGCTGCCGGCGCTCGAGCTCGAACGCGGCCTGCTCCAGCTCGAATCCGAGCCGCGTGGGATCCGCGGGGTCGGCCGCCTTGAACGCGCGCTCGAATTTCAGCTTAGTCGAGGTGAGGCGGGTATTCACCTGGGCGAGAGCCGCTTCGATCGCCTCCAGGTGCTGTCTCGCCAGGTCGCGGCCGCCATTCTGATCGTTCGCCATGTCGTAGTCTCCCCTGGCTTCTGCCGTGATGGAGAGACTTTAACTCAAATGCTTTATTTTGTCCTTACCAAGGGCGCGCGTTTCTGTGGATAACGCCGCGGCCGGCGATCACGATCCCGTATCGGGCGCCAGCTTGTCGGCCTTCTGGTTCAGCATCGCGATCAGGCCGTCGGTGCCGTTGGCGGAGAGAATCGCCAGGAACTGTGAGCGCCGGACCGCCAATTCGCTGATCTGGCCGTCGAGGTAGACGTCGCGGATCCGCCAGCTGGCCCCGTCGTCGTGCACGAGATAGTCGATCGTCACCGGCACCCCGTCCGGCTTGACCAGGCGCGTATGGACGACGCGACCGAGAGTGTGGTTGTCCTCGCCCGAGACCTCGAGTTTTTCACCCGAATAA
Source organism: Alphaproteobacteria bacterium (assembly GCA_035506575.1). Taxonomy (GTDB): domain Bacteria; phylum Pseudomonadota; class Alphaproteobacteria; order CACIAM-22H2; family CACIAM-22H2; genus DATJPD01. The sequence continues at coordinate 20,885 of DATJPD010000125.1, read as the reverse complement.
TCGTCGAAATTGTCGGCATAGGTGGCGACGATGTAACGCCGCAGGGCCTTGGTCACGTTGTCGCGCTCGGACACCGAGAACTTGAGCCATTGCGGCCCGACCGCGGTGCGCGCCATGAACGCGAGGTCGAAGGTCTGGTCGATGGTGGGGGCGAGGCGGTCGAAGCGGCCTTTGACCCCAAGCTGCTGGCCGTCCCGCATCGTCGCGAGGAGCACGTCATAGAAGTCGCGCACGGTCTGCATCGCGTCGGCAGCCGCAGCCTTGGCGCGCCCGCCGCGGACGAGGGATGCAAACAGGGCCACAGCGGCGGCACCCGTCAGAATCTTGCGCCGGCTCGGTGAACCAGGAAGCCGCAAAGGGCTGGTGCTCGTCGTCGTCATGATAGTCAACGTCCTGAAGTCGCTGTTATTTCGGCAGCCGGCGCGATGCCGACCGGGTACCTTGTCAAATCATCGTTAGCAAAAGGTTAGCGGGCTGACGGGCGATTTACGATTGCCCATATGGATCGGAGCGGGCGGTGACGTCGATCACAGCCCGCTCTCATGAGTGCGGCTATCCTTCCCTATCTGCGGTGGAGACCCCCATGCGTGCCCGCAAGCGTGTCCTCCTCGGTGTGATCCTGATCGCGACGGTGATCGGCGCAGTTCATCTCGCGAGCCTGGGCCGGGCCGCCGGCCCGGCGCCCTCGGCAGACGACGACTGCCGGCTATTCTCCTGCATTTTTGGCGACGCCGGCGACGTCGACTAGCCCCGTCCGCGACCGTTGCGGCCTCAGCCCTGGGTGCTTAAGGGGGGCCGATCCCACGCGGCCATGGTTGACGGGCCGCCCACGGGAGTGTGCACTCCGCCGCGTGGGCGGGAGACCGACCGGGAGCGGGGATGCGCAAGGACAAGCAGAAGCGCGGCAAGAGCCGGGTGCTCAAGAGCTTCGCCCAGTTCGAGGGTGACAAGCAGTTCGCGACCACGCTCGCCCGCGGCCTCGAGATCCTGCGCTGCTTCACCCCCGATGGGACGACCCTGGGCAACAAGGATCTCGCCGAGCGCACCGGCCTGCCGAAGCCGACCGTCTCCCGCCTGACCTATACTCTGTCGCAGCTCGGCTACCTCAACGCCGACCATGTCTCGTCCAAGTATCGCCTCGGTCCGGCGGTGCTCGCGATCGGCTATCCGCTGCTGGCGAGCCTCTCCATGCGCCAGATCGCGCGGCCGGCGATGCAGACGCTGGCCGACTATGCCGGCGGGGCGGTGTCGATGGGGGTGCGCGACCGCATCAACATCGTGTACGTCGAGACCAGTCGCGGCCGGTCGACGTTGCCGCAGCAATACGCGGACATCGGCCGGTCGCACCCGATCGCGGCGACCGCCATGGGCCGCGCCTACCTCGCCGCGTGCTCGCCGCCGGACCGCGACGCGCTGATGAACGAAATCCGTGTCTACACGCCCGAGATCTGGGAGCGCTACAAGGACAAGGTGCGGCAGGGCTTGAGCGACTACGAGCGCTACGGCTTCTGCATGGCGTGGGGCGATCTCAGGCGCGAGTTCAACGCCGTCGCAGTCCCGTTGCGGCCGTTCGGCGGCGACGACATCGTCGTCTTCAATTGCGTGCTTCTCTCGTTCGTCATGAAGCCGGCGCAGATCCGCGCCGAGATCGGGCCGCGCCTCGCGGCCATGGTACGGGGGCTCACGAGCCGGGTCTGAATATCGAAACTCAGTTTCGAATAACGAAACAAGACTTGCGGACCCGCAGCCGGCGGGCGAGGCTTCCCCGGCTGGCCGCGCTCGCGCGGTGCGGCGCCACCCAGTCCTTCCGTCAACCCCAAATCCTGCGAGGAATTTGGGCATTTCGGCGCGGGCACGGGTGGTTTGTCCGTTGACGGCGGCGGGCCCGAAATGGTGCAGTCTGGCTCTGCGCAAAGAAAAACAACGGCGCAGCAGTCATAGGGGAGGAAGCGATGACGTGGTTTGCCGTGCGAGTTCGACGGGTGTGTCCGCGGGCGGTCCTCGCGATCCTGGCCGCCCCGGTCCTGATCGTTGGGGTCCTGATCGCGGCGGGGGCCGCCCAGGCCCAGACCTACCCGACCAAGCAGGTGCGTGTGCTGACCGGATATCCGCCGGGCGGTCCCACCGACATCATCGGCCGCGTCCTGACCCAATACCTGACGACGGCCATGGGCCAATCCTTCTACCTGGAAGGAAAGCCCGGGGCGGCCGGGGTCGTCGCCGGCGGCATCCTCGCCAACGCGCCGCCGGACGGCCACACGCTCTACATCGTGGGCCTCGGCCTCGTCGCGGTGAACGCCGACCTCTACAGCGACATGCCGTACGACCCGGCCAAGGCGTTCGCGCCGATCACCCTGCTGGTCAACCTGCCGGTGGTGCTCGAGGTGAACTCGAAGCTGCCGGTCACGAGCTTCAAGGAATTCATCGCCTACGCCAAGAGCGGCGCGCAGCTCAACCACGGCTCGCCCGGCATCGGTACCGTGCCACATCTCGCGGCCGAGCTGTTCAAGTCGCGGATCGGCTTCCAGAGCGCGCACGTCGCCTACAAGGGCTCCGGCCCGTTCGCCAACGGGATGATGAGCGGCGAGGTCCAGTGGTCGTTCGACGTGCCGAACACGGCGGTGACCCTGGTCAAGGGCGGCTTTGCCAGGCTGCTGGGTGTCACGTCGGCCGAGCGCTATCCGAACTTCCCGGAGACGCCGACCTTCGTCGAGCTCGGCATGCCCGATTTCGTTTTCACCACGTGGTTCGGGCTCGTGGCACCGGCGAACACGCCGCGCGCGGTCATCGACCGCCTGCACGATGCGATCGCCAAAGGCTGGCAGGACCCGAACGTCGTGGCCCCCCTGCGCACCGCCGGGCTGGACCCCACGACCACCACCCCCGAGGAGACGGCGAAGATCTTTGCCGCCGACCGTACGCGCTGGGGTGCGGTGGTGCGCGAGAACCATATCAAGGCGGAGTGAGCAGGACCGAGATGAACGACCTCCCGGAGCGTAAGACGACCTCGGGCGCGAGCCGCGCGATCGAGCGGATGATGCGGCCCAAATCGGTCGCGATCGTCGGCATCTCCAGCAAGCCGGGCACCGCCGGCCACGTGGTGCTGGCCAACCTGACGATCAACAACTTCAAGGGCGACGTGCATCTCGTGAACCGCAGCGGCGGCGAGATCGCGGGCCGCAAGGTGCTCACCACCATCGACGAGCTCCCGGAGGGCGTCGACATCGCGGTGTTCACCCTGCCGGCGGCGGGCGTGCGCGATGCGGTGGCCGCCTGCGTGCGCCGCAAGGTCGGGGTCGGCGTCATCTTCGCCTCCGGCTTCGCCGAAAGTGGCGACCGCGCGGCCCAGGACGAGATCGCGAAGATCGCCCGCGACGGCGGCCTCGCCCTCATCGGCCCCAACTGCCTCGGCTACCAGAACTATATCGACGGGGTGTGGATCGGCTTCACCGGCGGCACGGTGCCGATCAAGCGCCTGGGCGAGATCAAGGACCCCGCGTTCGCCGTGATTTCGCAGAGCGGCGGGCTCGGCTCGCATTTCAAATGGTCGCTCGAGGCGCGCGACCTGCCGGTCGCGTTCTCGATTTCGACCGGCAACGAGGCGGTCCTGGGCCTTGCGGACTTCATCGAATACCTGGCCGACGAGCCGAACACGAAGGCGATCATCGCCTATGTCGAGCAGATCCGCCGCCCGGCCGAGTTCCTGGCGGCGGTCGCGCATGCGCGCTCGCGGGGCAAGCCGGTGCTGATCGCCCATCCCGGCCGCAGCGCCAAGGGCAAGGCCGCGACCGGCTCGCATACGGGAGCGCTCGCCGGCGACCACGCGGTGATGCGCGCGCGCCTCGCGCATGCCGGCGTGCCGGTGTTCGATTCCCTCGATGAGATGGTGGACGCGGCCGAGATCCTGGCGCGGTTCCCGGAGGTGCCGAGCAAGGGCCTCGGCATCCTCACGTTCTCGGGCGCGTTCTGCGCCATCTCCTACGACATGGCGGACGAGCTCGGGCTCGACCTGCCGGCTTTGTCGCCGGCGACGGAAGCGGCGCTGAAGGCGAAGCTGCCGCCATTCGCCCCGCCGCGCAATCCGCTCGACCTCGGCACGCAGGCCCTGTGGGATCCGGACCTGGTCGGGTTCGGCACCAAGGCGCTGCTCGACGATCCGGCGATGGGAGCGCTCCTGGTGTCCATTCCGCACAGCAACCCGAAGCTCACCCAGCGCTATCTCGAGGGCATGATCACCGCCCTCGAGGGCAACACCAAGCCGTTCGTGCTGGCGATGCTGGGCGACCGCTCGCCGCTGCCGCCGGAGTTCCTGGCGCGCGCGCGGGAGAAACGCATCATCCTGTCGCGGTCGTCGGAGGAATCACTGATCGCCCTCGCGCACGTGATCGAATACGGCCAGCGCCTGGCCGAGCTGTGGCCGGCGTCCGCGCCCGAGCCGTTCAAGAATTTGCCGAAGCTCGGCCACGGGCCGCAGCCGGAATGGCTCGGCAAGCAATTGCTGTCGGCGATCGGCCTGAAGACGCCGCCGGGCGGGCTCGCCAGGTCCGCCGGAGAGGCGGCGTCGATCGCGGGCAAGCTCGGCTATCCCGTGGCCATGAAGGCGCAGGCGGCGGCACTCGCGCACAAGACCGAGGCCGGCGGGGTGGCCTTGAACCTCGCCGATGCCGCGGCGGTGCACGGGGCCTGGGAGATGCTGCAGGCGAACATCGCGCGCGCCCAGCCGGGCCTGAAGCTCGACGGGGTGCTGGTCGAGAAGATGGCGCCCAAGGGGCTGGAGCTGATGGTGGGGGCGAAGCGCGATCCGACCTGGGGGCCGATCGTGCTCGTGGGCCTGGGCGGCATCTGGGTCGAGGCGCTGGGCGATGTGCGCCTGCTGCCGCCGGACCTGCCCGAAGACGCGATCGTCGAGGAGCTGCACAAGCTGCGCTCGGCCAAGCTCCTCCACGGCTTCCGCGGAGCCCCGCCGGTCGACGTCGCGGCGGTGGCACACGCCGCCGCCCTGATCGGCCGGCTGATGCTGACCCATCCCGAGATCGTCGAAATCGACGTGAATCCGTTATTTGCGCATTCGCGCGGGGCCGGCGTCACGGCTGTCGACGCGCTCGTCATCACACGCTGAGAGGACTTATGGCAGAGAAGATGATCACCTACGAGATCGACGGCGATATCGCCGTGATCGGCCTCGACCGTGCTGCGAAGCGCAACGCGATCAACGACGACCTGTTGAAGCAGCTGCGCGACGCGTGCTTCCGCGCGACCGAGGAGGCCAAGGCCGGCGTCATCTTCGGCCACGGCGACAACTTCTCGGCCGGCCTGGACCTCGCCGAGGCCTTGACGTGGATGAAGCCGGGGAGCGCCACGCCGCGCCGGCGCCGCGGCCGCTGGCACCGGCCGTTCGACCTGATCGCGCGCGGGCCGATCCCGTTTGTCGCAGCCCTGAAAGGGGCGTGCATCGGCGGCGGCCTCGAGCTCGCATCCGCCTGCCACATCCGTGTGGCGGACGAGACGACGTTCTTTGCCCTGCCGGAAGGCCAGCGCGGCATCTTCGTGGGTGGCGGCGGCTCGGTGCGCATCCAGCGCCTGATGGGCTACGCGCGCATGGCCGACCTGATGCTGACCGGGCGCGTGCTCACCGCGGCCGAGGGCGAGCGCGCCAATCTCTGTCAGTACGTGGTACCCAAGGGCGACTCGCTGGAGCGCGCGAAGTCGCTGGCGGCGCGCATCGCCAAGAACGCCCCGCTCACCAATTTCTACATCTGCAACGGCCTGCCGCGGGTCAACGACCTCTCGCACGAGGACGGCCTGTTCATGGAGTCGTTGATCAGCCAGTGCGTCTCCAGCCCCGAGGGCCTGGAGCGAATCAAGTCGTTCGTCGACCACCAGGCGCAACGCCTGGCCGAGCCCGGCAAATCGGGCGACGGACGGTGACCGCCATGTTCAAGACCGCCGCCATCGTCGCCTACGCCGAGACGAAGATCGTCGAGAAGACCGACCTCGACGTGTGGGAGCTGGGGGCCGAGGTCCTCGAATCGCTGCTCGACAAGAGCGGCTTCGAGAAGGGCGAGATCGACGGGCTTGTGCTGTCCGGCTCGATGACCGGCAGCGGCAACCCGTTCTGGTCGCAGACGACGGCCGATCAGCTGGCCCTGCAGGTCGATTTCTGCAACATCGTCGACTTGGGGGGCTGCGGGCCGACCGGCGCGCTGGTGCGTGCCGCGATGGCGATCGAGATGGGCCTGTGCACGACGGCACTCTGCCTCTTCGCCGACAAGCAGGCCTCCGAGAACAACCAGCGCATGCGGCACTACCAGGCCGAATGGGCGCTGCCCTACGGCTATCTCGGCCCGCCCTACGCGTTCGGCCTGCTCAGCCGGCGCTACGAGCACCAGTTCGGGCTCGACTACCGGGCGCTCGGCAAGCTCGCGGTCACGCAGCGCGAGCACGCGCTCTTGAACGAGCTCGGCTGCGAGAAGCTGCGCAAGCCGATCACCATCGACGACTATCTCAACTCGCGCATGATCGCCGAGCCGATCCGGCTCCTCGACAGCGTGATGGTGTGCGACGGGGCGAGCGGCCTCATCGTCACCAGCCGCAAGACCGCCGAGAAGCGCGGCCTCAACAAGGTCGTGGTGCCGATCGGCTACGGCGAGCGGACGACGCACGGCGCCGGGCAGAACATCGTCGACATCACCGAGACCGGGCATCTCGCGGCGGGCCAGCGCGCCTTTGCCGCGGCGGGGCTCAAGCCCAAGGACATCGCCTCGTTCCACCCCTACGACGATTTCATCATCGCGATCATGATGCAGCTCGAGATGCTGGGCTTCTGCAAGCACGGGCAGGGATGCGCCTTCGTCAACGAGACCGACTTCCGCTACACCGGCGACCTGCCGCTCAACACCAGCGGCGGGCAGATCTCGGCCGGCCAGGCGGGCCTCGCCGGCGGCGGCACCAACCTGATCGAGGCGGTGCGCCAGCTGATGGGCGAGGGCGGCAAGCGCCAGGTCAAGAACACCAGGAACGCGCTGGTCACCGGCATCGGCGGCATCCCCTACGGCCGCAACTGGAACAGCAGTGCGGCCCTGATACTCACCCCGAACGCGTGAGGCGCACCCGATGAGCACCGCCGTCAACGACACGCTCGACGTCAAGCGCAACCCGATCCCGCCGCGCCGCTACTCGAAGCCGTTCTGGGAGGCGACGCGCCAGAAGAAGCTCGTGATCCAGTACGACCGCAAGGCCGGGCGCTATCAGTTCTATCCGCGCGCCACCAGTGTCGCGACCGGCCGCCGGCGCGACCTCGAATGGCGCGAGGTTTCGGGCAAGGGCGAGGTCTTCAGCTTCACGGTCGCGCGGCGCGCGCGCCCGCCGTTCGAGGGCCATGAGCCGTTCGTGCTCGCCCTCGTGACGCTCGATGAGGGCGTGAACGTGCTGGCCAATCTCGTCCATTGTACGCTCGAGGAGGTCCGCATCGGATTGCGCGTGGCACCGTTCTGGCTGCCGCAGCCGGACGGTACGCACCTCCTGATGTTCGAGCCGGACCGCTCGAAGCGGTAGAGGCCGGGGCACCGTGGACCTCGAATACGATCAATCGCACCTGATGGTGCGCGACAGCGCCGAGCGCTTCCTGCGCGAGCGCTACGACTACCGCGCCTATCAGAAGATCGTGGCCAGCGAGGCGGGGTGGAGTGCGGAGATGTGGGCCGAGTTCGCGAAGCTCGGCTGGCTGGGCCTGCCGTTCGCGGAAGCCGAGGGCGGCAGCGGCGGCGGTGCGATCGAGATCGGCCTTCTGATGGAGGCGTTCGGCAAAGCCCTGGTGGTCGAGCCGTATCTGCCCACGGTCGTCTGGGGCGGCGGCCTGGTGGCGGATCTCGGGACGCCGGAGCAGCGGGCCGAGATCCTGCCGCCGCTGATCGAGGGCCGGCTGCGGCTGGCGGTCGCGGCCGGCGACGGGCCATCCGGGGGAGCCGTGGAGGTCGAGGCCGCGGCGCGCAGCGACGGTTACGTTCTCTCCGGTGAAGCGGGATCGGTGCTCGCCGCACCCATGGCCGACCAGCTCCTGGTTGCCGCGTGGATGCCCTCGGACACGGAGGGCCTGTTCATCGTCCCGGCGAATGCGAAGGGTCTGGTCGTGCGGCCGTTCCGCACCGCCGACGGCCGGCGCGCAGCCGACGTGACCCTGAGCGACGTGCGCGTGGGCAAGACAGCCCTGCTGGGCGGCCGCGAGGATGCGAGTGCTCCGCTCACCCTGGCGCTCGACCGGGTCATCGCCGCGGCATCGGCCGAAGCGGTCGGCGCCATGGCGGCCATGGTGGCGGCGACCGTCGAGTACGCGAAGTCGCGGGTGCAGTTCGGCCAGGCGCTCGCGAAATTCCAGGTGATCCAGCACCGCCTGGTGCAGATGAAGGTCCACGAGGAGGAGGCGCGTGCGTCCTGCCGGCTGGCAGCCCTGAGCCTCGACGGATCGCCCGCGCACCGGGCGCGCGCCGTGTCCGGTGCGAAGGCCAAGGTCGGGCGCTGCGGCAGGGCGGTGGCGCAGGAGGCGATCCAGCTCCACGGTGCCATCGGCACGACCAACGAACTGTCGATCGGCGCGTACGGCAAGCTGATCCTCGCCTACGAGGCGCGCTTCGGCAGCACGCGGGCCCATCTGAAGCGGTACGCGGCGAGCATGGCCGATGCCGACCTTGCCGGCGCCGGCCTCTTGCTCGACACCGGGAGCTGACGCATGGACCTGGCACTCACCGCGGCCGACCGCGCCTTCCGCGACGAGATCCGCAAATTTTTGGCCGAGGCGGTGCCGCCGTCGATGCGGCGCGCCGAGGCGCTCACCACCGGGTTCGTATCGGACCCGGACGTGGCCCGCGACTTCCACCGCGCGCTGGCGGCCAAGGGCTGGTCCGTCTACGCCTGGCCCAAGGAATACGGCGGCATGGGCTGGACGCCCGTGCAGCGCTACATCTTCGAGGTCGAGTGCGCGCGCGCGGGCGCGCCCGCCTTCAACTCCCAGGGCGTGCGCATGGTCGGCCCGGTGATCATGCATTACGGCACGGCGGCGCAGAAAGACCACTACCTGCCGCGTATCCGGTCGGGCGAGCATTACTGGTGCCAGGGCTATTCCGAGCCCGGCGCCGGCTCCGACCTCGCCTCGCTCAAGACCAAGGCGGTGCTGGACGGCGACCATTACGTCGTCAACGGGCAGAAGATCTGGACGAGCTACGCGCATAAGGCCAACCGCATGTTCATGCTGGTGCGCACGTCGAGCGCCGGCAAGCGCCAGGACGGCATCACCTTCCTGCTCCTCGACATGAACCTGCCCGGCATCACGGTGCGGCCGATCGTGGGCTCGGGCGGCGACCACGAGGTGAACGAGGTGTTCTTCGACGACGTGCGCGTGCCGGTCGCGGGCCGCGTCGGCGAGGAGAACAAGGGCTGGGAGGTGGCCAAGTTCCTGCTCGAGTTCGAGCGCGGGGCGGGCATGCTCGCCGGCCGCGCGCGCTCGCGCTACGTGCGGCTCCTGGCGCTGGTGCGCCGCCACGCGCCGGACGATCCCGACATTGCCACGCGCGCGGCCGAGATCGGCACCGATCTCGACGCGATGGAGATGATCGAGCTGTCCTTGCTCTCAGCCCTCCAGGCCGGCACCAGCCCGGGTCCGACCGCCTCGCTCCTCAAGCTGCGCTGGAGCCAGATCCGCCAGGCCATGTCGGAGCTGGCGGTCGAGGCGGCCGGGGAGGCGGCGTTGCGTTGGGTGCCGGAGCGCCCGCTCTACGAGACCCTGCAGCTGCCTCCCGACGAGGAAGAGCTGCTGGGCCTCGTGCCGCGCTACTTCAACGACCGGGCGCTGTCGATCCTGGCCGGCACCTCGGAAGTGCAGGTCGGCATCCTCGCGCGCTCCATGCTCGGCCTGTAAGGACCAACACCATGACCAAGCAGCTCAAGGACAAGGTGGCGATCGTGACCGGCGCCAGCAGCGGCATCGGCCGCGGCATCGCCGAGGCGTTCGCCGCCGAAGGTGCCAAGACGGTGATCGCGGCGCGGCGCAAGGCCGTCCTCGACGAGATGGCGGCGGCGATCCGTGCGGCCGGCGGCGAGGTGCTGGCCGCACCCACCGACGTGACCAAGGAAGCCGAGGTCGCGGCACTCTTTGCCAAGACGCGCGAGGCGTACGGCCGGGTCGACATCGTGGTCAACAATGCGGGTGTCGCCGCGGGCCGGCCGATCGACGAGATGACGCTCGAGTACTGGAACGACGTGGTCGACGTGAACCTGACGGCGGCCTTCCTGGTCAGCCGCGAGGCGGTCAAGACGATGAAGGCGCAATCGCCGCAGGGCGGGCGCATCATCAACATGGGGAGCGTGTCGGCGAAGACGCCCCGCCCGGACTCGATCGCCTACACCGCGACCAAGTTCGCGATCCACGGCATGACCCATCAGCTCACCATGGACGGCCGGAAATACGGCGTGGTGGCCTCGGTCATCCATCCGGGGGCGACGCTCAGCAGCTTCTCGGCACGGCGCGGCCGTACGGCCGCGGGAGCCGGGGCCACGCCGCAGGACTACATCATGGCCGCGAACGACGTGGCGCGGGTCGCGGTCCTCATGTGTGCGCTGCCGCCCGAGGTCAACCTCTACGAGGCGACCATCCTGCCGAACCAGATGCCGTCGTTCATCGGGCGCGGTTAGCAAATACCGACCGGCAGAATCCCGGGAACCTTATCGGCCGCGATCGGTTCGAGCGGTCATGAGGCGTAGCTTTTTGGTCATGATGCTCGCGGCGGCCGGCGCGCTCGCCATGCCGTCCGCGAACGCGCAGGCTCCGTCCGCTTCTCCCAACTCCCAGGCGGCCCCACAGCTTTCGAATGAGAAGCTGGACCAGGCCGCCGCGGCGATCGCGCGCGTGGCGTTCCTGCGGCAGAACTACGAGCACCAGCTGGCGCAGGCCGATCCGGCCGAGCGGGAGAAGATCGCGGAACAAGCAGGCGGCGAGCTCGCCAAGGCGGTCAACGACCAGGGGCTGTCGGTCGAAGAATACAATTCGATCGTCGACCGCGCCCGCACGGACCCCGACGTGCGCAAGAAGATCCTCGACCGCCTCCAGCCGGCGCCGGAAGAGCGAGCACCGGGCGGTGCCGCGACGCCGAAGGACTAGCGTTTACGGCAGCGCGTAGATCGTCATCCGGTCGGTGATGCCGCGGAGCGGCAGCTTCTGCTCCTGCGGTGCTATGCCGAGCTTCTGCAGAACCCGGGCCGCCGCCTGGTTCTCCACCACCTGGCGGGTGGCGAGGATGGCGTGCGAGTCGGCAAGGCCCTGGACGCGCGCCGCGATGTTGACGGTCTGCCCGAAGAAATCCTGCCGCTCGTTGAGCACGACCGCGAGGCACGGCCCTTCGTGGAGCCCGATCTTGAGCAACAGATCCTGGTCGAGGTCATGGATGGCGGTGCGCATGCGAAAGGCCGCGGACAGCGCGCGGTCGGGGGTGGGGAAGGTGGCCATCATCGCATCGCCGATCGTCTTCACGACCGCACCCGATTCGGATGCCACGATCTCATTCAAGACGCGGAAGTGCTGGTTGACCAGGTCGAACGCGACCAGGTCGCCGACGCGGTCGTAGAGCTCCGTCGATCCTTTGAGGTCCGTGAACAGGAAGGTGAGGCTGGTGATCTTCAGGCGCTGATCGAGATCCAGCGTGTCAGTGCGGTAGAGATCGCGGAAGGTCTGATTCGTCAGGAGATGCTTGGCCGTGAGATAGGGACGCCGCGCGGCCAGGAGCGCGTGCAGCGCGTCGCCGGCGATCCAGACCGTCGGGATGGTGCGCTGGTTGGTCCGATTCTCGATCGCGATGCGGATCGCCCCCGGCCGCATCTCGGCGGCGCCGACGGGGCCTTGCCCCTTGGTCAGGACGAAGTTGAAGTTCTGCCGCTCGCGCGCCGTCTCGCCTTTGACGTTGAGCAGCTGGCTCGTGTGCACGACGGGGTCGCAGATGATGACCGGCGTGTCCGGCAGTTGCAGCGACAGGATGGCCTTGCCGCCGGGCGGCAACTCGGTCGCATCCAGGGTCGCGGTGTCGATGACCTTGCGGAAGGCGTCGTCGTCCGGGAGATCGATGCCCGAGCTCCAGAAGACCTGCCGGTAGTATTCCCACACGGGCAGGGTGTGAGGCTCGTGCGCGGCGATGTGGCGGACGCGCGGGTTCACCGTGAACGTCACCTCCACCACCTCGTCGAGCTTCGGCTCGTAGCTCGCATCGCAGAAGGCACAGGTGTACTCGACTTCCTTGATCGATTTGAGAGTCGCCGCGGATTCGAGCACCCCGCTGCAGCTCGGGCAGAAGACATTCCAGGCAAGCTCGAAGATGCCCAGGCGCGCCGCGTGGAGGTAGGTGGCGATCACGTCGTCGGCATCGAACCCGGCCGCGGCCGCGAAGTGCAGTGGATTGATGCGGCAGAGATCGCGGTCGGGGGCGGTCTCGACGTGCTTTTCGATCGCCAGCGCCACCTGAGGCTTCGCGGTCTGGCGCAAGCTCGCGAACAGGGTCTGGACTTCGGGTGCCATGCTCATGACAGTCACGCCCTTCGTGTTCCCCCGCCCTGAACAACCGAGTTTAGCGCGTCCCCGCGGCGCCGGTCACTCCGACGCTCCGGCCTGCGCCGAAGTCTCGCGACGCGGCGCGCCGCAGATCAGGCCGATGGCGTCGTCCGCGGCGCGCTCCAGAACCGTGCGCGGCTCGCCGGCGCGCGAGCGGATCGCGAGAAAATAGAGCGTGCCCGAGGCGAGCTTCGCCAGCGCCGCGGGATCGGTGCCGCGCGCGAGCTCGCCGTCGTCCCGGGCCTGGCGCAAGCGTGCCTCGAAGGCCGCATCGATCTCGCGCAAACCCTCGTTCAACGACGCGCGCACCGTACGGTCCGACGCCGCCTCGGTCACCGCGGTGCCGATCATGAAGCAGCCGCGCGGCTCCTTGCCGCCGAAATAGATCGAAAGGGCGCCATCGTACACGCGCCGGAGCCCCTCGCGCAGCGGCCGGCCGGCGAGCGCCTCGGCCATCGCGGCCCGTGCCATCGCGCGGTAGCGCTCGATCAGGGTGCGATAAAGGGCCTGCTTGTCGCCGAAGGCCGCGTAGAGGCTCGGGCGGTTCATGCGCGTGGCGGCACTGAGCTCGTCCAAAGAAGTCGCCGCGTAGCCGCCGGTCCAGAACACGCGCATCGCCTGCGCGAGCGCCGTCTCCTCGTCATAGGCGCGAGGGCGGCCGCGTTTCGCGGGGGATGATTTTTGTACCATATCGAATAAAAATCCTTGACCGTCTCTATTTTTATACAATACGGTACAAAAATCAAACACGGAGGTTGCGATGGAATTGTATTTCTCTCCGCTCGCCTGCTCGATGGCCACGCGCATCGCGCTCTACGAGGCCGGGGCGGCCGCCCGGTTCGTGTACGTGGACGGCAAGTCCAAGCGCCTCGCCGACGGCTCCAATTACCTGGCCGTCAACCCGATGGGCCAGGTGCCGGCGCTGCGCACCGAAGAGGGCGAGATCCTGACCGAGAACCCGGTGGTCCTGCAGTACGTGGCCGACCAGTACCCGGATTCAGGGCTGGCGCCGCCGGCCGGGCGCAATGAGCGCTACAAGCTCCAGCGCTGGCTGAACTTCGTGACGTCGGAGCTGCACAAGCTCGTATTCACGCCGCTGCTCAGCCCGGCGGCCCCCGAGGGGGCGAAGGCGTTCGCGCGCGACAAGGCCGAGTTGCGCTTCAAGGTGCTCGACGACTACCTCGAGGAGGCCGAGTTCCTGCTCGACCGCTTCACCATCGCCGACTGCTATCTGGCGACGGTGCTGAACTGGGCCGGGTTCGCCGGCATCGATCTCGCCAAGTTTCCCCACGTGCAGGCTTACTTCCAGCGCCTGCAGAAGCGTCCGAGCGTGGCCAAGGCCATGGCCGAAGAGCTGGCGCTGTACAAGGAAGAGCAGGCGCGCCGGCAGGCCGCCTAGGCGCGAGCCCGGGGGGGCAGCGCCCGCGCAATTGCGATTTGCCTTGCCCGCGCGGGCGCGCCAGAATCGCGCGGGCAATGGCGACACTGACGACAGATAGACGACTCCGCCTGGCGGTGTTCGACTGCGACGGCACGCTGGTTGACAGCCAGCATGCGATCGTCGCCTGCATGGCGAGCGCGTTCTCGCAGGAAGGGCTCGAGGCGCCGACCATCGCCGACGTGCGGCGGATCATCGGCCTGCCGCTTGCCGAATGCATGGCGCGCCTGGTTCCAGGCGAGGGGGCGCGTCACGACCGCCTGGTCGAGGCCTACAAGGACGCGTTCTTCAAGCTGCGCCAGCAGGCCGGCCACGACGAGCCGTTGTTCGAGGGCGCGCTCGCGGCTCTGGCGGCGGTCGAGGCGGGCGGCTGGCTTTTGGGGGTGGCGACCGGCAAGTCCAAGCGCGGGCTCCTTGCCGTGCTGGAACGGCATGGCCTCGAGCGCCGCTTCCTGACGCTCCAGTGCGGCGACATGGGACCGGGCAAGCCCGATCCGGCGATGCTCGAGCGCGCCATGGCAGAGACCGGCGTGACCGCCGCCGACACCGTGATGATCGGCGACACGACGTTCGACATGGTGATGGCGCAGCGCGCGGGCGTGCGCGCGCTCGGGGTCGAGTGGGGCTACCACGATCCGGCGGAACTGGTCGCCGCGGGGGCCGAGACCACGATCGCCTCGTTCGCCGAGCTGCCGGCCGCCCTCACGCGCCTCAACGGCTGACGGGCATGCGGCTGAGAACCATCCTGCTGTCGGTTCTCGCGGTCCTCGTGCTCGCCGTGGGAGGCGCGTTCGCGGCGCTGATGAGCATCGACTTCAGCAAGTACCGCGGCACGATCGAGCAAAAGGTCACGGAGGCCACCGGGCGCCAGTTCAAGATCGGCTCGGATTTCCAGATCAAGCTCGGGCTCTCGCCGAGCCTCGTGGCCAACGACGTGGAATTCGCGAACGCGTCCTGGGGCTCGCGGCCGCAGATGGCCGTGGTCAAGCAGTTCGAGGTCCAGATCAACCTGCTGCCGCTCCTGTTCGGCACCATCAGCGTGGCGCATCTGAAGCTGATCGACGCCGACATCCTGCTCGAGACAGATGCCAAGGGTGTCGGCAACTGGGAGTTCCTCCAGTCCGCGGCCGCCCAGGCCGCAGCGAAATCGGCGCCCGCCGCCACGGCGTCCAAGCAGAGTCCGGGCAGCGAGATCCGCCTGCCGGAGATTCACGATCTCTATATCGAAGGCGTGCTGCTGCAGTTCCATGACGGACAGATCAAGGAGACGCGGCGCTTCTCGCTCGGGCACCTGGCACTCAGCGCGGACAACCCGGCCGCACCGCTCAAGATCGACATCAACGGCACCTACAACGATTTCTACGCCGAGATCGGCGGCAGCCTCAGCTCGCTCGCATCGCTGGGCACCCGCGGCACGCCGCATCCGCTCGACATCACGGCCAAGCTCGGCGCCACGGACACCGTCGTGCGCATCCAGGGGAATTTCGCGCAGCCCCTCGAGGCGAAGGGCTACGACCTCCACGTGACGGCCGGCACGAGCGAGATGGCGCAGATCGCCGACTTCTCGCGCGACGCGCATTTCGGCACGTTTCCGCTGCCGAAGATCGGGCCTCTGAAGGCCGATCTCCATATCGTCGATGCCGGTCCCGCGGATGCCGCGACAGGCGGGGTGCCCTCGCTCGCCGACGCATCAATCGACGCGGGCCGGGCCGATCTCCTGCGGCTGCAGGTGGGCGGTGGCGTGCGCGAGCTGATCGCCCTCAAGGGCATCGCCCTCGACTTGACCGCCTCCGGCCAGGAGATCGGATCCCTGTCCGGGCTGGTCCTGCCCGGCGCGCCCAACGGCCTGCCGCAGTTCCCTCCGCTCGGACCCTACAAGCTGGCGGTCAAGCTGGCGGACGGTCCCGACCGCATCGCCCTGCCGTCGGTCCGGCTCGATCTCGGCCACGATCCCGGGCTCAAGCTCGCGGTCAGCGGAGCGATCCAGGACCCGCTGGCGGGCAAGGGCTATGCGCTCACGGTGGACGCGCACGCGCAGGACCTCGCGGCCGTGGCTGATGAGTTCAAGCTCGGCCTGCCGCTGACAGGCCCCGTGTCGATGAGCGGCAAGGTCGCCGATGCGGGCCCGCAGCGCTACGCGCTCACCGGGCTCGCCATCACCGCCGAGGGCAGCGACGTCGGCGGCAACGGCGCGCTGTCGCTGGCGGGCGCCAAGCCGGCGGCGAGTGCCGAGCTCTCGTCGACGATGATCGATCTCGGCAAGGTCATGCCGGCGCTCAAAAAATCACGTCGGGCGCAGGGCGGCCCGCAGGCGCCGCCGCCCAAGCCTGCCGGGGATGGGCGGGTGTTTCCCGCCGACCCGCTGCCGCTGGCACTCCTCGACGCGGCCGACGCCGACCTGCGTTATCGCGCGGCGGCGATCCGCATGCCCGACGGGCCGGAGTTCCACGACACCACCTTGCAGATGAGCCTGCACGACGGGAACCTGTCGGTCACGCCGGTCTCGACCACCATCGGCGACGGAGAGATCACAGGTGCGCTCTCGGTCCAAGGCAAGAGCGGCGCCAGCGCGTTCAAGTTCGCAATCAAGAACGTGTCGCTTCAGAAGATCGACGAGGAGGTTCCGGGCCAGGATCTGGTCAATGGCGGCATGACCAATGCCGACCTTGACCTGACAGGGGCGGGCAGCAGCGTGCGCGCGATCATGGGCAGCCTCAACGGCACCGTGTTCCTCGGGATCGGGCCGGGCACGTTCCGGGCTCGCTACACGGACATGCTGGGGCTGGGCGGTCTCACCGATGTCGTGGGCAAGTCGCTGCCGAAGCTCGAGCGCACGACCTTGCACTGCCTGGTGACCCGCTTCGACGTCAGCAACGGCATCGCCAAAAGCCGCGTGCTCCTGGCCGACACAGGCCGGCTGACGCTCGACGGGTCAGGCACCATCAACTTCAAGACCGAAGAGCTCGACATCGGTCTCGACACCCATACGAAGGTGACGAACCTGCTGAGCCTGATGCCGCCGATCCATGTCGGCGGCACGCTCGCAAACCCCGACTTCGAGCCCGATGTCGGGCAGGCGGCGGCCGGGCTCGTCGGCAACGTCATCGACGATATCCTGCGCCAGCCGGGGAACGTCCTCAACTCGCTGTTCGGCGGCGACCAGACGCCGCCCGAGCAGAAGATCTGCAACGCCGCCTATGCGAAGGCGGAGCGCACGGCTTCCGCCACGACAGGCGGCAAAGCCGCGGCACCTTCCGCACCGCCGGCGGCGCAGCCCGCCCCAGCCCCCGCGCCGAAGAAGCAGCCGAGCGATCCGATCCAGGACCTCGGGCAAGGCATCCAGCGCAATCTGCGCGGGCTGTTCGGCAAGTGACGGCCCCGGCGGACCGGCCAGCGGCCAAGCGCGAGACCAGGATCGTGCCGGGCGCGGGCGGGTTCGCGCTGGTCGTCGACGGGCGGCCCTTGCGCACGCCCCAAGGCGTGGAGGTCGTGGTGCCGACCCGGGCGCTGGCCGAGGCGCTCGCCGCCGAGCTGCGCGAGCCCGGCGCGCAGGCGGGCCCGGGCAGGCTGCGCGCTGCGGCGATGCCGCTCGTGGACATGGCGAGCACGGCCCTCGACCGCATCGGCCGCCACCGCGGCGATATCGAGGGCCAGCTCCTCGCCTATGCGGAGACCGAGCTCCTGTGCCACCGCGCCGAGCATCCGCCGGAGCTCGCGGCGCGCCAGCGCGCCACCTGGCAGCCGCTGCTCGACTGGCTGGCGCTGCGTCATGACGCGCTGCTGGCGGTGACGACGGGCATCCTCGCCAAGCCGCAGAGCCCGGCGAGCCTCGAGGCCCTGCGCACGGTCATCGCCGGGTTCGACGCGTGGCGGCTGACCGGAGTGTCGGTCGCGGTCGCCGCCTCGGGCTCGCTCGTCATCGGGCTCGCCATGGCGGACGGCCGGCTCGATGCCCGTCAGGCGTTCGACGCAGCCGAGCTCGACGCGAGCTACCAGATCGAAAAATGGGGAGAGGACTGGGAAGCGACCCAGCGCCGGGCGGGCGTGCGCGCCGACCTCGAGCTCGCCGAGCGCTTTTTCCGGCTGCTGGCGTAACCGGCTGGTGAGAGGGGCGCCATGAGCTCGGTCCTGAACTCGTTCCTCCTCGTCTATGCCGGCCTGTTCCCGATCGTCGACCCGGTGGGCGGGGCGCCGATCTTCCTCGGGCTGACGCGCCATCTGCAGCGGGCCGAGCGCGACAAGCTCGCGCTGCACGTGGCGGTGAACGGGTTTTTCCTGCTCCTCGGCTCGCTGGTCGTCGGCTCCTATGTCCTCGAGTTCTTCGGCATCACGCTTCCCATCGTGCAGATCGCGGGCGGGCTGGTGGTGGCGACCTTCGGCTGGAAGCTGCTGCATGCGACCACGGAGCTCCCGGATCACAGCGACGCGGGTGCTGCGGTCACCACGGATCGGCGGGTGGATGCGTTCTATCCGCTGACCATGCCGCTCACCGTCGGCCCCGGGTCGATCGCGGTCGCGATCACGCTCGGCAGCCAATGGCCGCATCAGGCCACGGGGCTTCGCGATCTCGCCCTGGCGGCGGCGGGCGGCGTCGCCGGGCTTCTGGCCGTCGCCGTCACGGTCTTCCTCTGCTATCGCTATGCGGAGCGGGTCATCATCCGCCTCGGCGAGAGCGGCACCAACGTGGTGGTCCGCCTGTCCGCCTTCATCCTCCTGTGCATCGGAATCCAGATCATCTGGAATGGGGTCCAGCCGCTGCTGCATCCGTAGAATTGGCCGTTGCCCGCATGTGCGGTACCTTTGCTTATCCGCACGTCAACGCGGTCCGGAGTCGGCAGAGGCAGATCCATGCAGGACATCCTGAAGCAGCTCGAGGAAAAGCGGGCCCGGGCGCGGCTCGGCGGCGGGCAGAAGCGCGTCGAGGCGCAGCACGCCAAGGGCAAGCTCACGGCGCGCGAGCGCATCGAGGCGCTGCTCGACGAAGGCTCGTTCGAGGAATGGGACATGTTCGTCGAGCACCGGTCCTCGGATTTCGGCATGGGCGAGCAGAAGATCCCCGGCGACGGCGTGGTCACCGGCTGGGGCACGATCCAGGGCCGCCTCGTCTTCGTGTTCAGCCAGGACTTCACCGTGTTCGGCGGCTCGCTCTCGGAGGCGCACGCGGAGAAGATCTGCAAGATCATGGACCAGGCGATGCAGGTCGGAGCGCCGGTCATCGGCCTCAACGATTCCGGCGGGGCGCGCATCCAGGAAGGTGTCGCCTCGCTCGCCGGCTACGCCGACGTCTTTCAGCGCAACGTGCTCGCCTCGGGCGTGGTCCCGCAGATCTCGGTCATCATGGGGCCGTGCGCGGGCGGCGCCGTGTACTCGCCGGCGATGACCGACTTCATCTTCATGGTGAAGGACTCGGCCTACATGTTCGTCACCGGCCCCGACGTGGTGAAGACGGTGACGCACGAGACCGTGACGCACGAAGAGCTGGGCGGGGCGGTGACCCACACCACGCGCTCGGGTGTCGCCGACCTTGCCTTCGAGAACGACGTCGAGGCGCTGCTGCAGACGCGGCGGCTGGTCGATTTCCTGCCCGCCTCGAACCGCCAGAAGCCACCCGTGCGTCCATGCAACGACCCCGCGGACCGCGTCGAGCCGTCGCTCGACACCCTGGTGCCGGCCAATCCCAACAAGCCCTATGACATGAAGGAGCTGATCCTCAAGGTCGTGGACGCCGGCGACTTCTTCGAGATCCAGCCGGGCTTCGCCGGCAACATCGTGGTCGGCTTCGGCCGCATCGACGGCTCGACGGTCGGCTTCGTCGCCAACCAGCCGATGGTGCTGGCCGGCTGCCTCGACATCAGCTCGGCGATCAAGGCGGCGCGCTTCGTGCGCTTCTGCGACGCGTTCAATATCCCGATCGTCACGTTCGTGGACGTCCCGGGATTCCTGCCGGGGACCGCGCAGGAATACGGCGGCATCATCAAGCACGGCGCCAAGCTCCTGTTCGCGTTTGCCGAGGCGACGGTGCCCAAGGTCACGGTGATCACGCGCAAGGCCTATGGCGGGGCCTACGACGTGATGTCATCCAAGCACCTGCGCGGCGACGTCAACTACGCCTGGCCGACCGCCGAGATCGCGGTCATGGGCCCCAAGGGGGCGGTCGAGATCATCTTCCGCGGCGACATGGGCGACCCCAAGAAGATCGAGGCGCGCACCGAGGAATATCGCGAGAAGTTCGCCAACCCGTTCGTCGCCGCCTCGCGCGGGTTCATCGACGACGTGATCATGCCGCACTCGACACGCCGCCGCGTGGCCCGGGCGCTCGCCATGCTGCGCGACAAGAAGCTCGAGAACCCGTGGAAGAAGCACGAGAACCTGCCGCTGTAGCGGCGGGCGGGCTTGGCCGCGGACGGTTTTCGCCCCTATAGTCGACTCCTGATGTCATCACGCCGCAAGCCGGCGCGGAACTCCTCTCCGCGCCGGAAACCCCGCCCGGCCAGTCTCAAGGCGAACAGCCCGCGCGCCGTTCCAGGTGCGGCGACGTCGTCCGCCAAGCCGCCGTTCGCCAAGATCCTGATCGCCAACCGCGGCGAGATCGCCTGCCGGGTCATCCGCACCTGCAAGCGGCTCGGCATTGCGACCGTGGCGGTCTACTCCGATGCCGACCTCGAGGCACCGCATGTGCGCGAGGCGGACGAGGCGGTGCGCATCGGCCCGCCGCCGTCAGCCGAGAGCTACCTCAACGTGGAGGCGATCGTGGCCGCGTGCCGGAGCACCGGCGCCCAAGCGGTGCATCCGGGCTACGGCTTCCTGTCCGAGAATGCGCGCTTCGCCGAGGCCCTGGACGCGGCCGGCATCGTGTTCATC
>DATJPD010000124.1:0-20992 GCA_035506575.1 Alphaproteobacteria bacterium | reverse complement strand
TACGCTCGAGAGCTATATGCGCGGCAGGCTCGAGCAAAACGGCTATGCCGAGGTCAAGACGCCGCAGCTCGTGGACCGCAAGCTGTGGGAGCAGTCGGGCCACTGGGAGAATTTCAAGGACGCGATGTTCCTCGCCGTGCCGCGCGGCGATACCGCCAAGGAATCCGAAGGCGACCGGCTGATCGCGATCAAGCCGATGAACTGCCCGGGTGCCGTCCAGATCTTCAAGCAGGGGCTGAAGAGCTACCGTGACCTGCCGCTGCGCCTGGCCGAGTTCGGCTCATGCCACCGCTACGAGCCGTCGGGGGCCTTGCACGGCATCATGCGCGTACGCGCCTTCACCCAGGACGATGCGCACATCTTCGTGACGCCGGACCAGATCACCGCCGAGAGCCTCCGCTTCTGCGATCTGCTGCGCTCGGTCTATCGCGATCTCGGCTTCGAGCAAGTGCGTGTGAAATTCTCCGACCGTCCGGCGCAGCGCGCCGGCTCGGACGCGATCTGGGACAAGGCCGAACGGGCCCTCCAGGACGCGGCGAATGCGGCCAAGCTCCAGACCCAGCTCAACCCGGGCGAGGGCGCCTTCTACGGCCCGAAGCTCGAGTTCGTGCTGCAGGATGCGATCGGCCGCGACTGGCAGTGCGGCACGTTGCAGGTGGACCTCGTCCTGCCCGAGCGGCTGGGCGCCACATACGTGGCCGAAGACGGGCAGAAGCATCATCCCGTGATGCTGCATCGGGCGATCCTGGGTTCGTTCGAGCGCTTCATCGGCGTGCTCATCGAGCATTACGCCGGCAAGCTGCCGTTGTGGCTCGCCCCGGTCCAAGGCGTAGTGGCCACCATCGTCTCCGACGCCGATGGATATGCGCACGAGGTGGTCGCGAAGATGCGCGCCGCGGGCCTCAGGGTCGAGACCGACCTGCGCAACGAGAAGATCGGCTACAAGGTGCGCGAGCATGCGCTGGCCAAGGTGCCGCTCCTTTTTGCGGTCGGCCGGCGCGAGGCGAATGAGCAAACTGTGGCTCTGCGCCGCCTCGGATCGGACGCACAAGAAACCCTTGCGCTCGACGATGCCATAGCTAGGATCGCTAAAGAGGCAGCGGTTCCCCAAGCCTAAAATCGAAACGTCCGGCCTTCCGGGAACACCCACGGCGTATCAGGGCCGCCGGGTCAGCGACGGCCGACAGTAGAGGAGAAGGATCAGATCGCACGTTATTCAACGGAAGCCGCGCCGTCCAAGGATGGACCGCGCGTCAATGACCAGATCGAATCCGCGAAAATCCGTCTCGTCGACGGTCGCGGTGAAATGGTCGGCATCGTCAGCCTGCATGACGGCCTGCAACGGGCCTACGAGGCAGGGCTTGATCTGGTGGAAGTCTCGCCGAACGCCGACCCGCCCGTCTGCAAGCTGCTCGATCTCGGCAAGTACAAATACGAGCTTCAGAAGAAGGCCAACGAGGCCCGCAAGAAGCAGAAGGTCATCGAGATCAAAGAGATCAAGCTCAGGCCGGGCATCGACGACCACGATTACGACGTCAAGCGCCGCGCCATGATCCGCTTCCTCGAGGAAGGCGATAAGGTGAAGGTCACCTTGCGCTTCCGCGGCCGCGAAATGGTGCACCAGGAGCTTGGCGTCGCGTTGCTGGACCGCGTGAAGACCGACCTCGGCGAACTCGCCAAGGTCGAAGCTCACCCGCGCATGGAAGGCCGCCAGATGACCATGGTCATGGCGCCGAAATAGTGCGGTTGCCAGGACGGGGGTTACGCCCCCGTCCTCACGGTCTCCTGTTCCGTATCACGCCGGCCTCGGGTCCGAGGCCTTCCCGCTCCCACCGTCTCACCTCGGCCGGCGTGCCCGGCCGGCAGTAGGCGAACGTGGTCCAGCGGTTGTCGGTCTCGTTCCCCCCGAGGTAGCCCGGATGCGGCGGGTTGTAGACGACCATCGTCTGCTTGGCCGTTTCGCACGAGAGCTGGGAGTAGTAGCCGGCCTCGCTCGACATGTTGCAGCCGCTTTTCGCCGAGAGACCGGCACAGACCACGAGCACGAACAGATCGGTCGCCATCTCGCCTCCTTTCAGCCGGCGCGCGCCGGCTCCGCCTTTGCCGCCTTCTGAGCTTTTTCCGTCAGCAGGGCCGCGGCGGCGTCTTCGACCACCGTGCCACGGAAGTAATCCGGGTTCGTGGACAGGTGCATCATCGCCGGGTTGACGAAGGTGAGCTCGCGGAAGTTTTCCTCCGTCATCAGCTTGGCGTTGACCAGGGTCCACGCCTCGGTCAGCACGCTTTCGGCGTCGAGCACGTCCCAATGCCCGATGTCCGACCCGAACACCGGCTTCAAGCTGGCGCCCAGCGGATTGAGCCTCCGGTTGAATGCCACCGACACCATGCGGTCATCGGCTTCGCAGCCGAAATAGAACGGGTCGATGAACAGCTCGCGCAGCTGGCCGAGCTCGGTGAGCGCGCACGCCGCGAACTCGTTGAACGGATCCGGCCGCTCCGTCATCAGGTTGATGTGGGGATTGGCGCGGATGCGCTCGGGGGACAGCCGCTTGCTGCCGAATTCGCGGAACAGCCGCTCGAGGAGATCGACGTCGAGCAGCGCCGGATTGAGATTGCGCTCCATCGCCTGCGGGTTGCGCTTTTCCCAATGCTCGACGATGTCGTTGAGGAGCGTGAGGGCCCACGCCACGCCGCCTTCCAGGAACCCGAACGAGAGGCCCGGGAAGCGCCGCGTGACGCCGCTGAAGATCAGGGAGCGGCAGAAGAACTCCGCCCCGTTCGCGAAATCGCCGATGTGGTTGAACACGTAGTTGCTGGGCGAGGCGCGATAGCCGATGCCACGCGAGGAGGTGTGGCAGACCGGCGTCACCTTGAGCTCGACGCATTTGCGCCAGAACGGATCGTAGTCGTGCGGCGAGTCCATCACGATCGAGCGCGTGGACTGCGTCGGCTCGAGGAACGGATCCTTGCCGGTCGCCGGGCGCGCGCGGCCGCGCAGCTCGGTGCCGATCATCACCGCCTTGTGGCCCAGCTCGTTGACCGCGAACTCGAGCTCCTCGATCGCCTCCTGCGGCGTGTAGGTCGGGATCACCGCCGCCGGGCGCATCCGGTCCCCCACCTCGGCGAACATCTCGGCGTACAGCATGTTGAGCGCCCGGCAACTCGCGCGCCGCAGCTCGTCGTCGTTGAGGTATACGTGGGAGAGGCCGCGCGTCGTGTAGCAATGCGCGAAGTCGATCCCGAGATCGTCGAGGCGCGAGCGGAAGTAGCGCGGCAGCTGCGCCATTGCCCGGTCGTCGGTATGGGGGCCTGACGGGACACCCCACCAGAAGCCGCGGACCGTGGGTCCATGGTTGGCGCGCACGGCCAAGACGCGCCGGGCGATCTCCTCGCCCGCGACCTCGCGCACGAAGTCGAGATGCGCGAAGTCGCATTCGACGACGTGGGCGTCGGCGTCGATGACCGGATGGCTGAGCTTGGCGCGGACGTCGCGGCCCGGGAAACCTTCGAACGACATGGCGGTCCTCCCAACTGGCTTTGTTTTGCCGGCAAGCGTATCAGTTTGGGCCCCGGTGCGGCAGTGACACCCGCGCGACGCCGCTAAGCCTCTGGACGCGCGTAGAAAATCCGGCCGCCGGGCGAGGCCGCGGATGGCGGTTTCGCCTTGCGCCGCAGCATTTCCTTAGGCTATAACCCCCCGCCTCAATAAGCGGCCACGGCCGGACGCCGGTTTATCGGCAGTCCAGGGCATGCCCAACCGCTTGATCGGCGCTGATTTCAGGCGCCTTCCGACAACAGGAGATACAAATGCCCAAGATGAAGACCAAGTCGGGCGCCAAGAAGCGATTCAAGGTGACCGGCGGCGGCAAGGTCCTCGCGGCCTACGGCAGCAAGCGCCACAATCTGCGCAAGCGCTCGCAGAAGATGAAGCGCTCGGCGCGCGGCACCAAGGTCCTGGCCGAGGGCCAGGCGAACAAGGTGCTGCGCCACTTTTTCCATATCTAGCCGCCGCTTCGGAGACCAGCCATGGCCAGAGTCAAACGCGGTGTGACCGCGCACGCCCGCCACAAGAAGATCGTCGACGCCGCGTCCGGCTATGTCGGCCGGTCGGGCAACGCCTTCCGTCCGGCGCTCGAGCGCGTCGAGAAGGCGCTGCGCTATGCCTATCGCGACCGCCGCCGCAAGAAGCGCGACTTCCGCGAGCTGTGGATCCAGCGCATCAACGCCGGCGCGCGCGAGGCGGGCCTGACCTACTCGAAGCTCATCAGCGGCATCAAGAAGGCCGGCATTGCGATCGACCGCAAGATCCTGGCCGAGATCGCGATGAACGATCCGGATGGGTTTAAGGCGCTCGTCGACCAGGCCAAGGCCGCCCTTACACGGACCTGATTGGGGCGCCCGCTGAGCAGCGGGTCCTCATGTGAGAGACGAGGGGGCTTGGCGCACCGCCGGCCCCCTTTTCATTTGCGCTGAAGTATCCATGAACGACGATCTTCCCAACCTGCTCTCCGAGGCGACCACCGCGGTCGATGGCGCTGCCTCGTCGGCCGCCCTCGATGCGGTGCGCGTGGAGTGGCTCGGCAAAAGCGGCCGTGTGACCGAGCTGCTCAAGGGACTTGGCAAACTGCCCGCCGATCAGCGCAAGGCGCGCGGGGCCGCCCTCAACGAGCTCAAGACCGCGGTCGAAGGCCGGCTTCAGGACCGGCTGGAAAAGATCCGCAGCGCCGAGCTCGACGCGCGTCTCGCGGCCGAGCGCGTGGATGTCACGCTACCGGCACGACCGACCCCCGACGGCCGCATCCATCCGATCAGCCAGACCATCGATGAGATCGTCGCGATCTTCGGCGACATGGGCTTCTCCGTCGCGGAAGGCCCCGACATCGAGGACGATTTCCACAACTTCACCGCGCTCAACATCCCGCCCGAGCATCCGGCGCGGCAGACGCACGACACGTTCTACCTCGCCGGGGGCGAGCCGGGGCGCGATGCGATGGTGCTGCGCACGCATACGTCGCCGGTGCAGATTCGCACGATGCGGTCACAGAAGCCGCCGATCCGCATCATCGTGCCGGGCCGCACCTACCGCAGCGATCACGATGCGACGCACTCGCCGAACTTCCATCAGGTCGAGGGGCTGGTCATCGACAAGACCACGCATATGGGCCACCTCAAGGGCTGCCTGATCGATTTCGCGCGCGCCTTCTTCGAGATTCCCGACCTGCCGCTGCGCTTCCGGCCCAGCCACTTTCCGTTTACCGAGCCGTCGGCCGAGGTCGACATCGGCTGCGCGCGCGGCGGCGGCGAGCTCAAGATCGGCAATTACGGCGACTGGCTCGAGGTCCTCGGCTGCGGGATGGTGCATCCCAAGGTGCTGCAGAATTGCGGCCTCGACCCCGAGGAGTTCCAGGGCTTCGCCTTCGGCATGGGGATCGAGCGCATGGCGATGCTGAAATACGGCATCCCCGATCTGCGCACGTTCTACGAGGCCGATCTGCGCTGGCTGCGTCATTACGGGTTCGTGCCGGTCGATGTGCCCTCGACCACCGGGGGGCTGGCGCGATGAAGTTCACCCTCGGCTGGCTCAAGGCGCACCTTGAAACGACCGCATCGCTCAAAGAGATCGCCGACAAGCTCACGGCGATCGGGCTCGAGCTCGAAGGCATCGAGGACCGGGCCGAGAAGCTGAAGCCGTTCATCGTCGCGTACGTGATCGAGGCGAAGCAGCATCCGGATGCCGACCGCCTGCGCGTCTGCATCGTCGATACGGGCACCGAGAAGCTGCAGGTCGTGTGCGGGGCGCCCAACGCGCGCACCGGCATGAAGGGCGTCTTCGCCCGCGCCGGCACGACGATCCCCGGCAGCGGCCTCGAATTGAAGAAGAGCAACATCCGCGGCCAGGAATCGAACGGCATGCTGTGCTCGGCGCGCGAGATGGGGCTCGGCGAGGACCATGCCGGCATCATCGACCTGCCCGCCGACGCACCCGTGGGCAAGCCGTTCGCGGACGTGCTCGGGCTGAACGACCCGGTGATCGACATCGCGATCACGCCCAATCGCGCCGACTGCCTCGGCGTGCGCGGCATCGCCCGCGACCTCGCGGCGGCGGGCCTCGGCACGCTCAAGCCGCGCAAGGTCGAGCCGGTCCCCGGCCAGTTCAAAAGCCCGGTCGCGGTCGCATTCGATCTGCCGCCAGAGGCCGCCAACGCCTGCCCCTATTTCGTCGGCCGGCTGATCCGGGGCGTGAAGAACGGCCCTTCGCCCAAGTGGCTGCAGGACCGGCTGACGGCCGTGGGCTTGCGCCCGATCTCGGCCCTGGTCGACGTGACAAACTTCTTCACCCTCGACGTGAACCGGCCGCTGCACGTGTTCGACGCGAAGAAGATCGCGGGCAACAAGCTTCTCGTGCGATTGGCCAAGCCCGGAGAGACCATCAAGGCGCTCAACGGCAAGGACTACACCTTGACCGGCAGTGAGACGGTGATCTGCGACGACAAGGGCGTGGAATCCCTGGGCGGGGTGATCGGCGGCGAGACCACCGGCTGTACTGAGACCACGACCGACGTGTTCGTCGAGGCGGCGTTGTTCGATCCGATCCGCACCGCTGCGACCGGGCGCCGGCACGAGATCGTGTCCGATGCGCGTTACCGGTTCGAACGCGGCCTCGACCCCGCGGCCGTGATCGAGGGCATGGAAGCGGCCACGCGGCTGATCATGGAGCTGTGCGGCGGCGAGCCGAGCGAGCTCGTGATCACGGGCAAGAAGCCCGAGTGGCGGCGCAGCTACGTGCTGCGCACCGAGCGTCTGCACGGCCTCGGTGGCCTCGCGATCGCCGCACCCGAGGCCAGGCAGATTCTGGAGCGCCTCGGCTTCGCGGTCGACGGGTCGGCGGACGTGTTGCAGGTGACCCCGCCGCCCTGGCGCGGCGACATCCACGGCGAGACCGACCTCATCGAGGAGGTCGCGCGCATCCACGGGTATGACAAGATCGCGGCCGTGTCGATGGTGCGCGACAGCGCCGTCGCCAGGCCGGCACTCACCGCAGCACAGCGCCGGGTTCGCGACGCCAAGCGAGAGCTGGCGGGGCTCGGCCTGGTCGAGGCCGTGACGTTCTCGTTCATGGCCAAGTCCCAGGCCGCTTTGTTCGGCGGCGCCAATCCCGCACTCGCGGTGGCGAACCCGATCTCGGCCGACCTCGACATGATGCGGCCATCGATCCTTCCCAACCTGGTGCTCGCGGCCAAGCGCAACGCGGACCGTGGCGTGCCCGACGCGGCCTTGTTCGAGATCGGGCCCCAGTTCCACGATCCGACGCCGGCCGGCCAGCGCATCGTCGCGGCGGGCATCCGCAGCGGCCGGAGCGGCCCGCGGCACTGGGCGGCGCCGCCGCGCCCGGTCGATGCGTTCGACGCCAAGGCCGATGCGCTGGCGCTCATCGCAGCACTCGGACTTTCGACGGACAACGTCCAGGTCGCGGCCGACGCGCCGGCCTGGTATCACCCCGGGCGCTCGGGCGCGCTGAAGCTCGGGCCCAAGACGGTGCTGGCCTATTTCGGCGAGCTGCACCCCGGCACGTTGCGCAAGCTCGACGCGGATGGTCCGACCGCGGCGTTCGAGGTGTTCCTCGATGCGCTTCCCGCGCCCAAGGCCAAGGCGTCGAAGGCGCGGCCGATGCTGCGGCTCTCGGCGTTCCAGCCGGTCGAGCGCGACTTCGCCTTCGTGATCGACGCGGGTATCGAGGCGGCCAAGGTCGTCGCGGCCGTGAAGAGCGCGGGCAAGGACCTCGTCGCAGGGGCTGCGATCGCGGCGGTGTCGGTGTTCGACGTCTATCAGGGACAAGGTGTGCCCGAGGGCAAGAAGTCGCTCGCGATCTCGGTCAAGCTGCAGCCGACCGAGCGCACCTTGACGGATGCCGAGATCGAGGCGGTCGGGCAGCGCATCGTGGCATCCGTCGCCAAGGCGACCGGGGCGAGCTTGCGGGGTTGAGCTTGTCGCTCCTTTGGTATTGGCGATACATCCCCTGCAGAGGGGTCAAACTGGAATTTGAGGAATTCGATTTGCACGAGATGGACGGGCGAACCATGGTCCATTTAGCTCGGTGCGATCGACAGAAAAAACGAAAAATATTTCAGAAGCACATAGCGGAGGATTCAGAGCGACTGTTCAAAGCGGTACAGGAAGTTGATTTTGAAATCGCCCTCGCTAGCCCAGGCGGCGATGGCTTCTTTAATTTGGACTATGCGCACGTATTTTCATTTCTCCTCATGATTCGAACTGGGGGCTGGATATCAGCACCAGTGACGCTCACCCACTCAATGCGTGAAGAGCCGGAAGTCGATGGGCCCCATGTTTATTGCTCTAAATTTATCGATGCTCAACCAGCACACTTCGGAGATTTCCGACTGACGCTGGAAGATGCGCGGTGGATAAAATTGCATATGGGAACGGCGCTCCAGTTCGTGAACCAGCCCAAATTCCAAAATGCGATGCAGGCTCTTACGTCTTTTCATTGCATTCCTTATGCGAGCACGTGCCTTTTGGTTGCGTGGAGCGGTCTAGAAGCATTGTTCGAAGTAGACCAGGAAATCTCGTTCAGGCTGAGCTTATATATCGCGAATTTCTTGAGGTCTGGTGACGGTAGGTATGCAGAGTTTGAAAAGTTGAGGCGAAGCTACGATGATCGATCGCGAGTGGCTCACGGTGCTTCAAGCAAGGCTAAGTCAGTTCAAGAACACGCGCTGTATACGCGAGATGTCCTCAGGGCGTGCCTAGAAAAGAGTATTGAGGCAAAAGCGCTTCCAGATCCGAAGCGCCTGATTTTCTAAAGCCAATTCTGGCGGCTGAGGTTCAAACATAAGTCAACGATCGGAGTGGCAATCTTTAGCGCTAGTGCCGCCCAAGCTTTGGATCTCCGAACTCATCTGCTAGGCGCGCGCGCTCACGGATCGGTGTTCGACGTCTACCAGGGACAAAGCGTGCCCGAGGGCAAGAAGTCGCTCGCCATTTCGGTCAAGCTGCAGCCGACCGAGCGCACCTTGACGGACGCGGAGATCGACGCGGTCGGGCAGCGCATCGTGGCATCCGTCGCCAAGGCGACCGGGGCGAGCTTGCGGGCATAACGTGTGGCGTCAATCGCCATAACTTGATCATGCGTCTTGCGGCGAGGAGCGACGTTATGAGTCGCGCATGTCGCCACGTGAGTTACGCAAAAAGGCCATGAAGCTGCGCACCCGCGCGATCAACGAGCCTTACCTGCAGATGCAGGCGAGCTACCGGGCGATGGCCAACGTGTACGACGCACTGGCGAAGGCGTTCGAAGACCTCGAGCGCCGTCGCGCGGCTCTACGGCTCGCAGGCCGTCACCAGTTCTAGCTTACTCGGCTGCGGCGAAGCGGCCGCGGATTTCGGCGGAAAAGCGCAGGCCAAGGCCCGGCCCTTTCGGCGCGGTGATCTCGCCGCGCACCGGCACCGGCGGATCCTCGAACAGCCGCATGGTCCACGGCATATACTCGACCACCCGCCCGTTCGGGACGGCGGCGATCAGGTGCACGTGGATCTCCGGGATCAGGTGGCTCACCACCGGCACGTTGAATGCCTCGGCCATGCCAGCGACCTTCATCCACTGGGTGATGCCGCCGACGCGGAACAGGTCGATCATCGCGATGTCGACCGAGCGCGCTTCCAGCATGTGGCGGAACGGGGCGATGCCGTAGACGTATTCGCCGCCCGCGACCGGCGTGTCGAGCTGCTGGGCGACGCGCGCGAGGCCGGCGTAGTCGTCGGCAGTCGTGACATCCTCGAGCCACGCCAGGTGAAACTCTTCAAAACGCCGGCCGATGCCGATCGCCTGGTCGACGGTCCAGCGCTGGTTGATGTCGCACATGAGGGCCACGTCGGGTCCGATCGCCTCGCGGACCACGCGGATGCGCTCGACCTCCTGCTCGGGCGTCGTATCGCCGAGAAGGCCGGCCTGCGTCTTCATCTGCGTATAGCCGTTCTTGACCAAGGTCTCGGCGGCCTTGGCCAGGTGGTTGAGCGGGAACGTGCGCATGAGAGCGCCGCTCGCATACGCCGGCACCTTGCTGCGCCGCCCGCCAAGGAGGCTCGCGAGCGATAGGTTCGCGGCCTTTCCTTTGATATCCCACAGTGCCGTGTCGATCGCGGACAGCGCGAGGGTGAAGATGCCGCCGGGGCCCGACGTGCCCGCGGCATTACGGAGCTTGTCGGCGATCGCCTCGGTATGCCGCGGATCGTCGCCCACGATCAGGGCGCCAAGCGCGTCGACCGCCTGCTTGAGGGCGCGGGTGAGTGCTGCGCCGAAGAACGTGACGCCGATCCCTTCCACGCCGTCATTCGTGGTGACCGACAGGCATACGAAGTCGCGCGGCGGCCCATGGCCGGCCGGGCCGCCG
Source organism: Alphaproteobacteria bacterium (assembly GCA_035506575.1). GTDB lineage: Bacteria > Pseudomonadota > Alphaproteobacteria > CACIAM-22H2 > CACIAM-22H2 > DATJPD01. Next base: position 10,583 of record DATJPD010000124.1, on the reverse strand, counting down.
GCGAGCGGCTCGTCAGGCGGCAGGGACACGATCCGCGACTGCACGCGTTCGATCTTCATTGCGGGACCTCAGTGAAGAACGGCGCGGGCAGTCCGCCCGCGCCCTTGGAACGTCAGACCGCCGCCTGGAAGGGCTGGCCCTTGGTCGAGGCGACGAAGCCGTTGAACACCTCGTACACCTTGGCGTAGCTCGGCAGCTTCTTCATGTTGCCGAGCCAGCGGCAGATGTTCGGGTAGGTGCCGAGCTCGCAATGGATGAGCTCGCCCGCGGTGACCAGGCCGGCGCCGAAATAGTCGGCGATGGTGATCGTGTTGCCGCAGACATACGAGTTCGAGCCGATCCAGTGGTCGTTGAGGACCTTCAGCCACGCCTTCGACTTCTCCTGGCCCCAGGCGACGACGGCCGCCTGCACCGCCGGGTTCTCGCGCTTCAGGTGCGGGAAGACCTGCGGATAGACGAGGCCGTAGCCCCAGTCGCGATAGAAGTTGGAGTTGAACCAGTCGATCAGCTCGTCGACATGGGCGCGCTGGCGCAGGTCCTTGGGATAGGCGGGCGAGCCGATCTTCTCGGCGAGGTAGCGCAGGATCGTTGCGCTTTCGGTCAGGCGGAAATCGCCGTCCTCGAGCACCGGGATCAAGTGGTTCGGGTTGACCTTGCTGTACGCCTCGCCGTACTGCTCGCCCTTGAGCACGTCGACCGTCTCCATCTGGACGTCGATCTTGTTGTCGGCGATGAACTGCAGGACTGGCCGGCTCGTCGTGGAAATCGGATGCATGTAGAGCTTCATGAGATCCTCCCGTGGAACGCGGGTGCTGCGCGTGTTCGTTGTTCGTTTGTCCGCCCGCAGCGCTCGCCGGACAGACCGTAGTCCATCGCGCGGCGGCTGCCAAATGTCGGTTGCGTGAAGGGGTAGTTACTCGCGGGTTACGACGGGACGGTCTCGACCGCCGGAACGCGCGTCACGCGGTGCCGCTGCACCCGGGGCAGCACGTCGCGGGCGAAGCGGCGGATCTGCTCGAGGAACATTTCCTGCGGCATGGCGCCGCGATTGAGGCTGATGAGCACCGTGTTGGCACCGGCGTGATCGGCAAGGGCGATGATCCGCTCGGCCACCTCGTCGGGGCTGCCCCAGGGCTGGTTCTCGGCCTGACGTGCCACGTCCTCCAAGGTCATGTTGCGGAAGTCCTCGCGCGCGTTCTCGGCCGAACGCAGATTCTCCTGCCGTACGTAGTCGGTCGAGGACGACGTGGCATAGCCGCTCGCGCGCTGCAGGCTGGTCTCGGTGAAATTGCCGTGGCTGAACAGCGTGCGGTTGAAGTAGAGCGTATAGGGGCCGTTTTCCTTGACGGCCTGCGCTTTGCTGTCGGCCACGTAGACCGTGAGTCCGATCGACAGATGATCTGGCGTGATCGTGTGGCCGTGCTGCGCCAGGCACTTCGCGTAGTAGCGGACGATGTCGTCCTGCAGGCCGCCGGGCCGCAATCCCGGTGTGATGGCGATGTTGTGTTTGGCCGCGAACTCGATGGATTCGCGGCTGCCGGTGACCGGGATCCAGACCGGCGGATGCGGCGTCTGCACCGGCCGCGGCCATAAGGCGACGTCCTTGTAGGACCAGAATTTTCCCTGGTACTGGAACACCTCCTCGGTCCAGGCGCCGGTGATGATCTCATACGCTTCCTCGAAGCGCGCCCGCGAATCCGCGAGCTTCACGTTGTGGACCTGGTACTCGCGCGGGATGCCGCGTGCGAATCCCGAGATCAGCCGGCCCTGTGACAGGCAGTCGAGCATCGCGAGCTCTTCCGCCAGCCGCAGCGGCTCGTGCAGCGGCAACAGATTGCCGTAGATCAGCAGCTTCACGTTCTTGGTACGCTGCGCCGCGGCCGCGGCGAGCAGGTTCGGCGAATTCATGAGCCCATAGGGCGAGCAGTGGTGCTCGTTGAAGCCGAGCCCGTCGTAGCCGAGCCGGTCGATCTCCTCCCACGCCGCGAGATGCTCGGCATAAGTGCGCACCGCGACCTCAGGCTTGAAGTAGCGTTTGGGCAGCGGATAGGGCAGACCGTCGGCCGTGCGCAGCTGATCCATCTGCTCGCCATAAGCGTGCAAGTCGAACACGAAGACTTTCATCGCGGTACCTCCCGGAGTGCGGGAGTCTGCCAGTGGGATGGGGAAATCGCCAGCCGTGGGACAGGCGGCATGGACTTGTGGGCGACCGCAAGGCACAGTCGAGCCAACGCGCCGGGAGCGCGAGAGATGAGGGAGGTCCGCATGTCGAGCTGGAGCCGTGCCGCGCGCGCGGCAATCGTCGCCGCGTTGTCTTTGGTCGCATTTGCCGCGGCCGCCGCCGGTTACCCCGAGCCCAAAGAGGGCGACTGGACCGCGCCCGACTTCAAGTTCCACACCGGCGAGGTGATGGCGATCCGTCTGCACTACACCACGGTCGGCGATCCCTCGGGCATTCCGGTGCTCGTCCTGCACGGCACGACCGGTTCGGCCAGGAGCATGCTGACGCCGGACTATGCCGGCGTGCTGTTCGGCCCCGGCCAGCCGCTCGACGCGCACAAGTACTACATCATCCTGCCCGACGCGCTCGGCCACGGAAAATCGGCCAAGCCGTCCGACGGGCTGCGGGCGAAGTTCCCGCGCTACAACTATGACGACATGGTCGCCGCACAGTACCGGCTGGTCGCCGAGGGCCTGCACGTCCGTCATCTGCGCCTGGTGACCGGCAACTCGATGGGCGGCATGAACACCTGGATGTGGGGCGAAGCCTACCCCGAGTTCATGGACGCGCTGGTTCCCATGGCCTCGATGCCGACCGAGATGTCCAGCCGCAACTGGATGATGCGGCGGCTGATCATCGATGCCATCCGCAGCGATCCGGACTGGCACGACGGCAACTACACGACGCAGCCGCGCTCGGCGAAATTCGCCAGCGTGTTCTTCGGCATCGCCACCAGCGGCGGCACGCTCGGGTATCAGAGCCTGGCGCCGACGCGTGAGGCGGCGGACAAGCTGCTCGATGGACGCCTCGCCGCACCGTTCACCCTCGATGCCAACGACGTCCTCTATCAGTGGGATTCCTCGCGCGACTACAACCCCGCACCGGGCCTCGAGCGCATCAAGGCCGCACTGCTGGCGATCAACTCGGCCGATGACGAGCGCAATCCGCCGGAGACCGGCCTGATGGCGGCCTCGCTCAAGCGGGTCAAGAACGGCAAGCTCTACCTGATCCCGGCGAGTGCGGAGACGCGCGGCCACGGAACCACCGCCATGGCCAGGTTCTACGCCAAGCGGCTACAGGCGTTCCTTGCGTCCGTGCCGCGCGGCACCATGGCGGCCGCAACCCACTGAGCGCGCGGGGACGGCCTTCAGGTGCCGGGTGCTGCGACGACGCGCAAGGGGTCGCGCTCGGCCGGCCGGTAATAAAGGGCGAGCTTCAAGCTCTCGGCGATGCGGCGCGCCTTGGCGTCGAACTCGACGGCGAGTTCGGGCGCGCACAGCTCGCGCGCGGTTTCGGAGAACAAGCTGATCCACCTGTCGAACAGGGCGGGCGGGAAGGGCGGCAGGCGCATATGTGTCGCCACCGGGTTGCCCTTGTAGCGGCCGGTCGTGTTCATCACCGACGACCAGAAATCGTACATCTTGGGCAGATGCGCATCCCATTGCCCGTGGAGTGCCGTCTCGAAAATCGGGCCGAGTTGCGCATCCCGCCGCACCTTCGCGTAGAACGCATCGACGAGATCGCGGATCGCGCCGTCCGTAGCCGTGTGGTGCCGCATGGTTGCCCGCGCCTATAAGATGCATTATATATACATCTTATATGAGCCCGGATCAAGAGGGACGGCGATGCGCCTGACCCAATTCACCGATTACAGCCTTCGCGTCCTGATCTATCTCGGCCTCAACGACGAGGGGCCGTTGTGCACCATCCGGGACATCGCGCGGCACTACAAGATCTCCGAAAACCATCTGATGAAGGTCGTGCACGGGCTGTCGCAGCTGGGCTACGTGGACGCGGTGCGAGGCCGCGGAGGCGGGTTGAAGCTCGCACGGTCCCCCGATCTGATCAGGGTGGGCGACGTGGTGCGGGACATCGAGAAGGATACGGTCCTTGTCGAGTGCTTCGATGCTGACAGGAATGCGTGCTGTATTACCGAAGCCTGCGCGCTGCGGCACGCGCTCGCGGAGGCGCAGCGCGCGTTTTTTGCCGTGCTCGACCGATATCGGTTGAGCGACCTGCTGCGTCCCAGGACGACGCTCCAGCGGCTGCTGCGCATGCCGGCTTGAAGCGGCCTCGGAACGAAGGCTGGCGCACACCGTTGTCCCTCCGGAAGGAGGCCGAAATGGCGCAGGCAGAGACCGATCATGGTCAGGATTTCGACATCGATCTGAACACGGCGCGGGAAGACGAGCTCGCGCGCGTGCCGATGATCGGGCCGCAACGCGCCGAGGCGCTCGTGGCCCGCCGGCCGTTCAAGACTTGGGGCGATGTGATTGCGGTGCCCGGGATCGACGGCGGCCTCGTGACCGCGTTGCGCGATGGCGGTGCCCGGCTCGGCTTTACGATCGAGCCGCATGGGCACAAGTCCTCTCCCAAAGAAGGCAGAAAGCCCAACTGGCACGGCGTCGACGCCGAGCCCGAGACGGGCTGACAGAGGGCCCTCAGCCGATCTGCCGGAACAGCGGCGCGAACGTATCCTCGGGCGTGCGACCGAGCTTCTGCGTGAACAACGCCTTGTCGGCGGCACTCATGTCCCGCACCGGCCGGAACAGGTGGCGGAACATCTGCGTGAACTCCTCCGGGCCGAAGCTCCAGGTCTTGGCCTTCGGATTGGGCACGTAGACGTTGCTCGCCACGCCGATCGTCGCGGGTGCGTACTGCATCAGCCCGATGAACCATTCCTTGCGCGCATCGAAGCGCTTGAACGCATCGGCGACGCGCGCCAGCACCTCGTAGAGCACCAGCTTGGCGCGGTCGTCCGCGTAGAGCATGTCCCAGGTGAAGCTGTCGCCGGCCTTGGCCTTGATCTCGTCATGCGCCGCCACGCAGCGCTCCTGCAGCGCGTCGACCTCGTCGCCGAGGACGAGGCGCAGGAAATTGAAAAAATTCGGTAGCGCGTCGCGGGCGATCACCTCGTTGTCGAGCAGCTCGTCCAGCGGATGCGTGACCACGCGGTGGAACATCTCGACGCGCTGGGTGTCGCGCTCGATGGCCAGCGCATGCGCCAGCGCGTGGCCCTGAAGCTCCTGATAGGCGCGATCGTAGAGCGCGTCGAAATCGGGCGAGGCCTTGAGCGCCTCGGCGACGCGGCGCAGCTCGGCGGCACCGATCGGCTTGTCGGCATGGGTCTGCTCGACGGCACGGATGAAGGCGTCGAGCAGCTCGTTGGCCGTGTCGCGGATCTGGCGGGGGCCGTTGGTCATCGACGCCGTTGTTCCCTGGGTCGCGGCGGTGAGGTCCCGCTCGCGGGAAGACTGTCGCACTATAGCTCTAAGGGCTTGCAAGCGAACCACGCTCATGAGGCAACCTGCCGGTGAAATTGGTTAAGATGCGTTGCCGGACAGGGCCTAGGATTGGCAAAATTCGTTTAAAATTTATTTAATTCTTTATTTACCCGGCAGCGGTACGATCCTCCCCAATGACATACCAATTCCCCGCCGCTGCCTGGCGCCCGGCCAGCAAGCCGACCGCCGGCTCCACCCCCTCCGCCACCGACCAAGCCGATTTCGCGGCGACCATCGCCGAGGCGCTGATCGCTACCCCCGGCGGCGTCAAGCGCCGGCCGAACCCGCGCACCGCGACCGAGATGCTGGCCCAGCTCGAGGCGCAGGCGCGCGAGATCGTCGGCCTTGCCGGCGAGGCGCGCTCGATCGCGAGCTTCCGCACCTTCACAGCCTATCGCCGCTTCCGCGAGAAGCTGGCCGATTTCCAGACCTTCTGCGGCGTCATCGAGACCTATCTCGGCCGCCTCGCCTCCGACCGTCGCGACGAGCTCGAGGCGGGCTTCTACGCGCTCTGGGGCGCCATCTACCGTCCGGCGCTCAAGGCGCTCGACGGCTTCTTCACCACCCTCGAGCACGACGGCGTGATGCCCCTGGGCGCACGCGAGATTCTCGAGGCGGAGATGCTGGCCCTCGAGTCCATGTGTGCGCTGATGGCCGATCCGCGCTTCAGCGAACAGCACTCCGAGCTGATCGCCCAGACGCAAGCGATGGTCCAGCGCGTGGGCGCTCTCGCCGACCGCGCCTCCTCGCTGCCCGAGCTGGTGGACACCCGCGCCGCCTGAGCTCCCGCCAGTTCCGAGCCTTCAGCCATGCGTCCTGCATTCACGCAACTCCTTTCGCGCGCCCATACGTGGGCAGCCATCACGGTGACCGAGTCCTACCTCCGGACGCCGCACGCGCTTAAAAAGCTTCTCGACCGCCGCAACCTCCACGCCCCGCACGAGAACGTGTCCACGGTGCTGTGGCTCTCCGGCCTGCAAACGTATCTGGAAAGGCTGGATGACGAGCTCTCGCTCGCCGCGGGACTTCTGTTCCTGGCCGCAGGCGTCCTCGGGACCTGGGTCGGCCGGCGCCTGTTCGCCTAGAAAACGCTGATTTTTCGGGCATTTCCGCCGCCCGAGAGGTAGGTTGCGTCCGCGGCCCGGGAGCCCTATGTTCCCGGCCTTCCCGCAACGCAACACAAGACTCAGCACGGCCGCCGCCGCGATGACCGATCTCAGCCGCATCCGCAACTTCGCGATCATCGCGCATATCGACCACGGCAAGTCGACCCTGGCCGACCGCCTCATCCAGCGCTGCGGCGCCGTCGAGGACCGCGAGATGCGCGAGCAGATGCTCGACAACATGGACATCGAGCGCGAGCGCGGCATCACCATCAAGGCGCAGACCGTGCGCCTCAAGTATCACGCGAAGGACGGCCAGGATTACGTTCTCAATCTCATGGACACGCCGGGGCACGTCGATTTCGCCTATGAGGTGAGCCGCAGCCTCGCCGCGTGCGAGGGCTCGATCCTGGTGGTCGATGCGAGCCAGGGTGTGGAAGCGCAGACCCTGGCCAACGTCTACCAGGCGATCGACGCCGGGCACGAGATCATCCCGGTGCTCAACAAGATCGATCTGCCGGCTGCCGAGCCGGAGCGTGTCAAGCAGCAGATCGAGGACGTGATCGGGCTCGATGCGTCCGACGCGATCCCGATCTCGGCCAAGACCGGTCTCGGCATCGACGACGTGCTGGAAGCGCTGGTCAAGCGCCTGCCCGCACCCAAGGGCGACGCTGCGGCCCCGCTCAAGGCGCTGCTCGTCGATTCCTGGTACGACGCCTATCTCGGCGTGGTCGTGCTGGTGCGCGTCAAGGACGGCAAGCTCACCAAGGGCCTCAAGGTGCGCATGATGGCGACCGCGGCCACCCACGACGTCGAGCGCGTCGGCGTGTTCACGCCCAAGAACACCGAGATGCCAGAGCTGGGGCCGGGCGAGGTCGGCTTCATCACCGCCGGCATCAAGAGCGTCGCCGACTGCCGGGTCGGCGACACGATCACCGAGGAGCGCCGCCTCGCGGACGCGCCGCTGCCCGGCTTCAAGCCGAGCCTGCCGGTGGTGTTCTGCGGCCTGTTCCCGGTCGATTCGGCGGAGTTCGAGCATTTGCGTGAAAGCCTCACGCGGCTGCACCTGAACGATGCGAGCTTCGTCTACGAGCCGGAATCATCGGCGGCCCTCGGCTTTGGCTTCCGCTGCGGCTTCCTCGGCCTGCTGCATCTCGAGATCATCCAGGAGCGGCTCGAGCGCGAGTTCAACCTCGACCTGATCGCGACCGCCCCCTCGGTCGTCTACAAGGTCCACCTGACCAACGGCGAGGTCATGGACCTGTACAACCCGGTCGACATGCCCGATCCGGTGCGCATCGATCACATCGAGGAGCCGTGGATCAAGGCGACGATCCTGGTGCCCGACGAATATCTCGGCTCGGTCCTGAAGCTGTGCGAGGACCGGCGCGGCGTGCAGGAGAATCTCACCTATGCCGGCAACCGCGCGATGCTCGTCTACCGGCTGCCGCTCAACGAGGTCGTGTTCGACTTCTACGACCGCCTGAAATCGGTGAGCCGCGGCTACGCGAGCTTCGACTACCAGATGGAGGGCTACCACCAGGGCGACGTGGTGAAGCTCGGCATCCTGGTCAACGGCGAGCCGGTCGATGCGCTCTCGATGATCGTTCACCGCGCGCACGCGGAGAGCCGGGGCCGCGTTCTGTGCGTGAAGCTCAAGGAGCTGATCCCGCAACAGCTGTTCAAGATCGCCATCCAGGCGGCGATCGGCGGGCGCATCATCGCGCGCGAGACGGTGAGCGCCTTGCGCAAGGACGTCACCGCGAAGTGCTACGGCGGCGACATCACGCGCAAGAAGAAGCTGCTCGAGAAGCAGAAAGAGGGCAAGAAGCGGATGCGCCAGTTCGGCAAGGTGGACATTCCGCAGTCCGCGTTCTTCGCGGCACTGAAGGCGCGCGAAGAATAGGGTCTTGCCATTGCTAAGGGCAGCAGCACCTGGATAGGGTGGCGCGTCCCATGCAGCAGCTTCTGTCGATCTTCTCCAACAGCGTCGAGCAGGCATCGCTGTACGCCTTTCTGGCCCTCGGCGTCCTGATCACGTTTCGCTTCTTCCGCTTTCCGGACCTCACGGCCGAAGGCAGCTACCCGCTGGGCGGTGCGGTTGCCGCAACACTCCTGGTGAACGGGGTGAATCCCTTCGCGGCGACGGCGGCGGCAATGCTGGCGGGAGCGCTCGCCGGCATGGCGACGGCGCTCATCCACACGCGTCTGCGGGTCAACAACATCATCTCCGGGATCGTCGTGATGACGGCCCTCTATTCCGTGAACCTGACGGTGATGGGCCGCGCCAACGTGTCGCTGCTGGCGGTCTCGTCGGTGTTCGAGGACTTCGCCCGCGCAGCCGGGCTGGGCGACACGGTCGGCACCACGATTCTGTTGGCCGTGATCCTGGTGGCGGTGGGCTCGGCGGCTCTCTTCTGGTTCATGCGCACCGAGCTGGGCTTAGCCGTTCGCGCCACGGGCGAGAACGAGGCGATGATCGGCTCGCTCGGGGTCGATACGGCCTGGACCAAGATGGTGGGGCTCGCGATCTCGAACGCGGCCATCGCCCTTTCGGGGGCTCTCGTGGCGCAGGACAACGGCTTTGCCGACATCGGCATGGGCATCGGCATCCTGGTCACCGGGGCCGCTGCCGTCATGATCGGAGAATCGCTCTTCGGCGATGGCTCAATTCTGCGCTGGATCGGGGCCGTGCTCGTCGGGGTTCTGGTCTACGAGCTGCTGGTCGTATTGGCGCTGCGCGTCGGGCTCGACCCGATCGACCTGAAGCTCGTCACCGCCGCCCTGCTTCTCGCGAGCCTGTCGCTTCCGCGGTTCCGCACGCGGCTCCTCGGGCCGTGATGCTCACCGTCGAGGCCGCGCGCAAGCGTTTCCTCGCCGGCACGGCCGAGGAGATGCTGGCGCTCGCCGGGATCGATCTGTTTCTCGCCGCGGGCGACGTCGTCACCGTGATCGGCTCGAACGGGGCCGGCAAGTCTACGCTGTTGAAGGCGATCGTCGGCCTCCTCCCGCTGGACGAAGGACGAATCGTCCTCGACGGCCGTGACGTCACGGCGTGGCCGGCGCATCGGCGGGCGGCACTCATCGGCCGCATCGCGCAAGACCCGCACGAAGGGACGTGCGCGGCGATGACCATCGCCGAGAACCTGGCGCTCGCGGCACGGCGAGGCGAGCGGCGCCGCCTCGTCCGCGCGGTGACGCCGGCCCTGGCCCGGACCTTCCGCGACCGGCTCGCCGAACTCGGCCTCGGCCTCGAGAACCGGCTCGACACGCGCGTGGCATTTCTGTCGGGCGGCCAGCGGCAGGCGCTCGCGCTGCTGATGGCGACGTTGGCGCAACCGCGGCTGCTGCTCCTCGACGAGCATCTCGCCAATCTCGACCCGCGTACGGCAAGCCTCGTGATGACGGCCACCGAGCGCCTGGTATCCGACGGCCGGCTCACGACGATGATGGTGACGCACGACATGGCGCAGGCTATCCGGGTCGGCAACCGCCTCATCATGCTGCATCAGGGCCGTATCGTCTTCGCCGCCGCGGGTCCGGAGAAGGCTGCCTTGACGGTGGCATCGCTGGTTGAGAAATTCCATGCGGCCAGCGGCGAGCGCCTTGCAGATGACCGCGTGCTCCTTGCGCCCTGAGCCATTGGGGGAACGATCATGAAACGCCTATATGCTGCCGCCATCGCGCTGTGCTGCTTCGCCGGGCCAGCCGGGGCACAGACCGGTCCTGTGCCGGGCAAGACCTACAAGGTCGGTTATTCGCAGATCGTCGACCATCCGGCGCTGAATGCGATCCGCCAGGGGTTCCAGGACGCGCTCAAGGCCGCCGGGTTCGTCGAGGGCCAGAACCTGGTGTTCGAATATCAGAACGCCCAGGGAAGCCCGAATAACGCGCGCAACATCGCCGAGAAGTTCGTCGCCGACGGGGTGGATATCCTGACGCCGTGCACCACGCCCAACGCACAGGCGACGGTGA
>DATJPD010000123.1:0-51894 GCA_035506575.1 Alphaproteobacteria bacterium | reverse complement strand
TCCAGGACGACGTCGCGGCGCGCTATCGCGCGACCGCCCAGCGTTCGGCGGAACAGGTCCTCGCCGATCTCCATAGCGAGGCCGCCGGACTGGACGAGCGGGAGGCGGCGCGGCGGCTCGAAACCTACGGCCTCAATGCCGTGGCGCAGGAGGCGCAGCAGAGCATCGTCGTCCAGCTGGCGATGCGGCTGGCCAGCCCCCTCAACGTGATGTTGCTGGTCCTAGCACTCGCGTCGTACCTTCTCGGCGACGCACGCGCGGCGATCATGATCTTCACCATGGTCGTTTTGAGCGTTGGCCTCAGCTTCATCCAGGAGTATCGCTCGAACAAAGTGGCGGCCGAGCTCAGGGCGATGATCCGGACGACGGCGACGGTCCTGCGCAAGACGGGCGAGCCGGATACAGGCGCATCCGCGGACCACGGCAGCGGAAGCGGCCGCCGCGAAATTCCAATCGAGCATCTTGTGCCGGGCGACGTGCTCGTGCTGTCCGCCGGCGACATGGTCCCGGCGGACGTACGGCTGATCGCAGTCAAGGATCTGTTCGTCAACGAAGCGAGCCTCACCGGCGAAGCCCTGCCCGCGGAGAAGACGGTCCACAAGGACGGGCTCGACGTTCGCGACCCGCTCGACCTGCCAAATCTCTGCTTCATGGGCACCAACGTGGTCAGCGGCGCCGCCACGGCGGTCGTCGCGTTTACCGGCAAAGACACCTTTTTCGGCAAGGTTGCGGACACGGTCGCGCACCAAAGGCCTGCCACCAGCTTCGAGAAAGGCATCAACCGCTTCGTCTGGCTGATGATCCGTTTCATGGCGGTGATGGTGCCGGCCGTCTTTCTGATCAACGGCCTGACCAAGGGCGACTGGTTCGAGGCGCTGTTGTTCGCCGTGGCGGTGGCCGTCGGGCTCACGCCCGAGATGCTGCCGATGATCGTCACGATGAACCTCGCCAAGGGCAGCCTCGCCATGTCGCGCAAGAAGGTCATCGTGAAGCGCCTCAATTCCATCCAGAACTTCGGCGCGATGGATGTGCTGTGCACCGACAAGACCGGTACGCTCACGCAAGACCGCATCATCCTCAAGCGCCATCTCAACATCCGCGGCGACGACAGCGACAAGGTCCTCGAGTACGGGTACCTCAACAGCCATTACCAGTCGGGCCTCAAGAACTTGCTCGATGTCGCCGTGCTCAAACATCTCGAAGTGCATAACACCCTGCGGGTCGAGCACGACTTCAAGAAGGTCGACGAGGTGCCGTTCGATTTCGAGCGGCGGCGGATGTCGGTCGTCGTCCAGCAGGCCGACGGATCGCACCTATTGATCTGCAAGGGTGCGGTCGAAGAGGTCTTCAGCGTCTGCTCCGCTTACGAGATCGAAGGAGAAGGCGGCGGACCGCTCGATGCGTCTCACTTCGAGACCGCCAAGCAGGAGACGGCCCTGCTCAATGCCGACGGCTTCCGCGTCGTCGCCGTGGCCTACAAGCAATTCTCGCCGCCAAAGGACGCCTACGGAATCGGAGACGAGACGGAGCTCACGCTCCTCGGTTATATCGCGTTCCTCGATCCGCCCAAGGACAGCGCCGCCGCGGCCATCAAGGCGCTCGCCCGCAACGGCGTCGCGGTCAAGATCCTGACCGGCGACAACGAGATCGTCACCCGCAAGATCTGCAGCGAGGTCGGCCTTCCCGCCCAGCGTATCCTGCTGGGCCGCGAGATCGAAAGCATGACCGCGGATGCGCTGGCGGACGCGGCTGAGTCCGTCACGGTGTTCGCCAAGCTGTCGCCCGCGCAGAAGGCCGCCATTATCGAGGCGCTTCACCGCAAGGGGCACGTCGTAGGCTTCCTCGGCGACGGCATCAACGACGGTCCGGCGCTCAAGGCGGCGGATGTCGGCGTGTCCGTCGATACGGCCGTCGACATCGCCAAGGACACGGCCGACATCATCCTGCTCGAGAAGAGCCTTATGGTCCTCGGGGACGGCGTGATGGAAGGACGGCGAGTGTTCGGGAACATCGTCAAGTACATCAAGATGGGAGCCAGCTCGAATTTCGGGAACATGTTCAGCGTGATCGGCGCCAGCGTGTTCCTGCCGTTCCTGCCGATGGCGCCGATCCAGGTCCTCGCCAATAATCTTCTCTACGATTTGTCGCAAACGACGATCCCGACCGACCACGTCGACGAGGAGTATCTGCGGATCCCGCGCCGCTGGGACATTGGGAACATCATGAAATTCATGCTGTTCATCGGTCCGATCAGCTCGATTTTCGACTACGCGACGTACTTCATCATGCTGTTCGTCTTCGGCGCCTGGAACGATCCGTCGCTTTTCCAAACCGGCTGGTTCGTCGAATCGCTGCTGACGCAGACGTTGATCATCCACGTGATCCGGACGGCGAAGATCCCGTTCGTGGAGAGCCGGGCAAGCGTGGAGCTGATCGCCACGACTCTCATCATCGCCGGCATAGGCATCGCCCTGCCCGCGACAGCGCTGGGCGCCGCACTCGGCTTCAAAGTCCTGCCGCCGGAATACTGGGTCGCGCTGGCGCTCATGCTGCTGAGCTATGTGGCCCTCACCCATCTCGTGAAGGCGTGGTTCATCCGCCGTTACGGGATGAACTGATCGGGCTGGATCGGACCGGAATGGGCGCATAGATTCTGCCCAAACTCTCCCTCGGCTGGCGCTTGCGTCACAGCGCGCCGGATGTGTCTTGGCATGGCATCGCCCGACCGACCTGCGCAATCGTTGTTTCGCCTGCTGCGGGCGCGCCCGGCCGTCCGAAGCTTCATAGCCATCCGCGCGGCCGACGAACTGGGCTCGCAAATGCTCAACGTCGCGGTCGGCTGGTACGTGTACGCGGCGACCCACGATCCCATGGCCCTCGCTTATGTCGGCTTGGCGCGGTTCCTACCCAATATCGGTCTGGTGCTCGTGGCCGGACCCGTGGCCGACCGCGTCGACCGACGCAAGGTCATCGGCATGTCCCTGGTCGTGCAGGCGCTGTGCCTCGCGGTCTTCGGCATCCTGTCGATCATCACCGGGCCGGCGGTGGTGCCGGTCTATCTGCTGTTGGCTGTCGTCGGCACGGCGCAATCCTTCTTCTTTCCGGCAATCACCGCGACGCTGCCGCGCCTGGTGGAAGCCGAGGAATTTCCGCGCGCGGTCGCTGCCGCTTCGTCGATCTTCCAGATCTGCTCCCTGGTCGGCCCGGCGATTGGCGGGCTGATCTATGCGGTGAGCGCGCCCGGAATGTTCGCAGTGGCGGCCGCTCTCTATATCGCGGCCATAGCCCAGGTGCGCCGGCTTGTCAGCGGGCACGACGTGGGTCCCGCTCAGGCGGCCCAGCCGGCCGACCGGAGCGTGCTGGGCGGCATCCGCTATGTCCGCGCCAACCGCTTTCTGTTGGGCTGCATGTCGCTTGATTTGTTCGCGGTCTTGTTCGGCGGGGTGACGGCGCTCCTGCCGATCTATGCCAAGGACATTCTGGAGGTCGGTCCAGCCGGGCTCGGCGTCCTGCGCTGCGCGCCGGGCGCGGGCGCGGCGATGATCGGCTTGGTGCTTGCCCACCACACAATCCGCCGCGGCGCCGGCAAGCTGATGCTTGCGTGCGTCGCGAGCTTCGGCCTCGCGACAATCGTCTTCGCGCTGTCGACGAACTTCTGGCTGTCGCTCACCGCACTCATTGCGGTCGGCGGATTCGACATGGTCAGCATGGTGATCCGCCAGACGCTGGTGCAGATCGCCACTCCCGATGCCATGCGCGGCCGGGTGACCGCCGTGAACGGGGTGTTCATCGGCGCCTCCAGCGAGCTCGGCGAATTCGAATCGGGCGTGACCGCGGCGCTGTTCGGCGCGGTACCAGCGGCCCTGCTGGGCGGCGTGGCGACGGTGGCAATCGTGGCTCTCTGGACGAGATTGTTTCCGGAACTGCCGCGAGCGGAAAAACTGCTAGCCGACACGGCCGCTCCCGTGGGCTAGGTCCCAACCCTGGAACAGGGCGGCACTTGGGCGTAGAAAATGCCGCAGTGACGCGGGCGAACCGCTACTTCCCGAACAGGCTCTTGAGCTGATTGACTGGGTTCTGAGTCTGCGCGGGCGCCTGCGCGGTTCCGGGCTGCTGGGCCGAGGGCGAGGTGCCCTGGCCGGGAAGCAGGTTCTTCAAATTCGGCACGTTCTTGCCGAGATTGGGCACCAGCGCGGTCAGGTCCGGCCGATAGCTGAGATTGTCCCACGGCCCCTGGATGAGCACGGGCACGCCGATGCCGCCGAGATTGCTCTTTCCGCCCTGCCCTTGCAGCGAGGCGACCATCTTGGGATCGACGCGGTAGTCCACGCTCTGCTTGGGGATATCGACCGTGCCCTTGCCGGTCACCCGCAGCAGCGGCGATTCCATGGCCATGTCGGTGTTGGTGAGGATGCCGTTCTTGATCGTGAACGTACCGCCGAGCTCGCTGAAGTCGGTCTTCTGCTGGCTCGCCTGAGCTCCGGTGAACGCGCTGGTGACGTTGCGCACCATGGACGCGAGATCGAGGCCGCGGATGGCGCCGTTGGCAAACTGGACCTTGCCGGCACCGTTGAGCGAAGAGACGAGTGCCCGCTGCGAGCCGCCGCGGCCGGTCACGTCGAGATCGGCGTTGGCCGTGCCCTCCAGGCGGTCCATGTCCATGAAGTCCTTGAGGAACGGATTTGCCTGAAAGCCGGTGAGATCGAAATTGAGCGCGAGAGCGGGAACATTCTGCGACGCATCGAGCGTGAGCTTCGATTTCCCGTGGCCCTGGTACGCGGCCATGTCGGTGAGGTCGGAGACGAGCTTGCCGTCCTTGAGGGCCACCGCGAGATGCGTCTTGCCGAGCTTGATCTTGCGATAGATCAGGCCGTTCACGGACAGGTCGAGATCGGCGTTCGCGGCGCGCAGCGGGCTGACATCGATCGGTGCGTCGCTCCATTCGTGCGATTGCGCGCTCGCGGGCGCTGCCGGCTTTGCCGGGGCGGCCGGCGCGCCGGCGGCGGATTCGGGCGGCAGATACGGATTGACGTCGAGCGTGCCCATGGCGAGGCGCGCATTCACATAAGGCCGCTTGCCGGTACCGTCGTACTTGAAGTCGCCGGTGCCCCTGAGAGCATCGAGGCTCAAACTGGCATTGCTGAACTCGGCCTTGCTGCCGGCGACATTCACGGCACCCGAGATCTTGAGCGGCCCGTAGCCCGATCCCGGTGCGGTGAGCGGCGTTCCGGCCCAGGCCGCGAGCTTGCGCACCGAGGGCACGTCGAGATCGACGTTTCCGCGCCCGCCCATGCCCGCTTTGTCGCTGGCGAGCTGGCCCTTGAAGCCCAACGTGATGGGCGCGCTGGAAACCTTGGTGTCGACCGCCGTCGGCTTGCCGCCCAGGAACGCGTTGGGGTCGGCGATGTTGAGGGTCAAGGACACCTTCTCCTGGTTCCACACCAGGGACCCGTCGGCCTTCATCGGGCTCGACAGCGACGGCAGCGACACCGTCATGTTGATCGCGTCGAGTTTATAGCTGGCACCCGAGCGCGCGTCGGCATAGGTCGCCTGGCCGTCGGAAATCCTCACGTTGCTCAGCGACACGCCGGAGATCGGCGCGCCGCCGGACGCCGCCGGGCCCGGCGGCGAGGTCGATGACGAGGGGGCGGCCGGTGCGCGAGCCTGGGATGCCGCGGTCTTGACCGCGAACTGCCAGTTTGGCACGCCGTTCTTGTCCACCGACAGCGCGATCACCGGCTTGTCCAGAACGAAGGAATTCACCACGAGATCGCCGCGCAAGAGCGGAAACAGGCCGATGCTCACGTTGAGCTTATCGAGGGTGATCATCTGCTCGGGCGATCGGCCGGGGGCGTTGGCGAGCGACACCTTGTCGGCGGCAAAGCCGAGCACGGGCAGCACGGACAGCTTGATGGGGCCGTCGATGCGCACGGTGCGGCCGGTCGCCGCCTCGACGCGGTCGATGATCTGGGCCTTGTAGGTATCGGCGGGGATCAGCGGCGGCACCACAAACACCGCCGCCACGAGAAGGACGATAACGACACCGAGGCCGATGAGAAATTTCTTCATAACAGCGCCTCTGCGCAGTCACGGAACCGATGCCGGAATCAGCGCGGCTGATCGAAACCGGACGAGTTTAGCGACACCGCCCGCGCCGCACGCGTGTCCTTTTGTGGTCAGGCCGCGCCGGCCCGCGGCGTTGGACCTTGCGGCGCCCGGTGGGCACCGGCTAGCGTAATCGGGCAATCCTGCGGCCGCAGGAAACCTCGGAATCGCAAGCGGTTAGAGAACCGCCCCGCTCTGCGGGTCGATGAGCTGCATGTGCGCGAGGTCGGCCTGAAGCTGCACCTTCTCGCCGGGCCCGCCCGAGCGCGCCGGGTCGACCCGGCCGCAGACCTCTTTGCCGTTGATGGCGAAATACACCATCGTTTCCATGCCCATCGGCTCGACGACGTCGAGCGTCGCCGGGAAATTCTGGCGCTCGCCGGCGGAGCCGTATTCGCGCGCATCGGTGATGTGCTCGGGGCGCAGCCCGAAGAGAAGCTGCTTGCCGACATGCGACCGGTAGCGGGCGCTGCGGCTCTCCGGCACGCGGAAGGTCAGCGCGTCGGTGAGGCGCACGGTCAGGCCGACGCCGTTCTGTTCCAGCCGGCACGGCATGATGTTCATGGCCGGCGAGCCGATGAAGCCCGCGACGAACTGGGTCTTCGGCGAATGGTAGAGCTCGTTCGGCGCACCGATCTGCTCGATGCGCCCCTCGTTCATCACCACCACACGGTCGGCGAGGGTCATGGCCTCCACCTGATCGTGGGTGACGTAAACGGTCGTCGTCTTCACGTGCTGGTGGACGCGCTTGATCTCCGTGCGCATCTGGACGCGCAGCTTGGCGTCGAGGTTGCTGAGCGGCTCGTCGAACAGGAACACCTTGGGGTTGCGCACGATCGAGCGCCCCATGGCGACGCGCTGGCGCTGGCCGCCCGAGAGTTGCTTCGGCCGGCGCTCGAGCAGCTCCGTGATCCCGAGGATCTTCGCCGCCTGTTCGACCCGCTCCTTGATCTCGGCCTTCGGCATCCGGCGCAACCGAAGCCCGAAGGACATGTTCTCGAACACCGTCATATGCGGATAGAGCGCGTAATTCTGGAACACCATCGCGATATCGCGGTCCTTGGGCGGCACGTCGTTCACGATATGGCCGCCGATCGCGATCTCGCCGCCGGAGATCTCCTCGAGGCCGGCGATCATGCGCAATGTCGTGCTCTTCCCGCAGCCCGATGGACCGACCAGGACTACGAATTCCTTGTCGGGGATCTCGAGATCGATGCCGCGCACCGCCTCGACATCATCGTATTTCTTCACGACCTTGCGGAGAGAAACGTCGGCCATCGCGGGTCCTCGAGCTTCAGCCTTTGGTGGCGCCGGCGGTGAGGCCGGCGATGTAGTAGTCCATCAAGAACGCGTAGATCAGGAGCGGCGGCGCGGCGGCGATCAGGGCGCCGGCCATCAGCAATCCCCACTGGTAGACGTCGGCGCGGATCAGGCTCGTCACCGTGCCAACCGTGAGCACCTGCTGATCGGACGAATAGAGGAACGCCATCGGGTAGACGAAGTCCGCCCAGGAGACGGTGAAGGCGAAGATCGTCGCCGCGATGATCCCGGGAAGGGCCACGGGAATGAAAATGCGCAGCAGCATCTGCATGTGGCTGGCGCCGTCGATCACCGCTGCCTCGTCGAGCTCCTTCGGGATCGAGCCGAAATAGCCGATCATGATCCAGGTGCAGAACGGCACGGTCAGCGTCGGATAGACGAGCACCATGCCCCAGTACGAGTTCAAGAGCCCCAGGCCGCGCACGATCTGGAACAGCGGGATGAATAGCAGCGATTCCGGGATCAGGTAGGTAAGGAAGATGCCGGTCGCCAGCATGCCCGAGCCCCAGAACTTCATGCGCGACAGCGAGAACGCGGCCAGCACGCTCACCACCATGGTGATCGCGACGGTGCACACGGTGACGATGACGGTGTTGCGGAAGTAGATCGGGAAGTCGCTCTTCGTCATCAAATTCACGAAGTGCTCGAACGTCACGCCGTCGTAGATAAACCACGGATTGTGGGCCATGTGCGCGACTTCCTCGTTGCTCTTCAGCGCCGTGACGATCATGTAGTACGGCGGCGTGAGGAAGAAGATCGCGAACATGATGAGGAAGACATAGGACAGGATCAGCGCCCAGCGCCGGTTGCGCTTGAGGCTGCCATAGGCGCGCGCGTGGAAAGACGCCGTCCCGGAAGCGGCAATGGACGTCATGTCAGCCGATCTCCCGGCCGCGGCGTCGCACGCCGCGCAGGATGAAAACCGCGGACACCGCGAGGATCGGGAACATGAACAGCGACGTGGCCGCACCCAGCGGAATGTCCCCCGAGCGGATACCGAGCACGAAGGCATAGGTCGCAAACACGTGCGTGAGATTGCGCGGGTTGCCCGCCGTCAGCACCTGCACGATGTCGAAATTGGCGAAGGTCACGATGAGCGAGAACAGCACCGTGATCGCGATGATGTTGCGCATCATCGGGAAGGTCACGTAGATGAACTTCTGCCAGGCATTGGCGCCGTCGATCGCGGCCGCCTCGTACAGTTGGTCCGGCACCGATTTCAGCGCCGCGAGGTACATGATGAGGAAGAAGGGGGCGCCGTACCAGACGTTCACCAGGATGACGCAGAACCGCGCCCAGTAGGGATTGCTGAGCCAGGGGATTTCGCTCAGCCCCATTCCCTCGAGCATCCAGTTGAAGGCGCTGTGCGTGGGATCGAACAGCCACCACCAGCACAAGGTCGAGAGCGCGGGCGGCATCACCCAGGGGACGAGCAGCATGCCGCGCCATTTGCGCTGGCCCTTGGCCGGCAGGTTGTTCACGAGATGGGCCGTGATCAGCCCGATCAGCGCTTTGAAGAACACGGCCGATACGGCGAAGATCGTGCTCTGCCACACCACCATCTGGAACACGTCGCGGCGGAGCAGGAACGAGAAGTTGCCGAGACCCACGAATTTGGTCTGGGCCTTGTTCAGCATCGACAGGTAGATCGCATAGATCGCCGGGTAGATCACCAGCCCGGCGATGATCAGGATCAGCGGCAGACACATCAGGAAGGCGACGGTCGACCGCCGGCGCATCCACCGCTGCAGGCTCGGCGCTTTGGCGGCGGCGGCCTGGTCTCCGCCCAAGTGCAAGGTCTGCCGGATCGTTACCATCGTAAACCCTTCACCCGGTCAAAGCGCCGCAACGACAGCGCGAGGCAGCCCACGGCGCATGCCGTGGGCCGCCGTCGCCGACCCTTGCTTGAAGTACACGCGCACTGCTTCCTAGGTGCGCTGGTAGCCCTCGAGCTCGTTCGCCGCCCACTTGATGACTTCGTCGAGCTTCTCTTTGCCTTGCGTGAACTTCGACACCATCACGGTCGGCAGCGCCTGGTTGTAGAGCTGGGCGCTGACGTCCGGCGGCGCCGGGTAGCCGGCCATCGACGTCTGCTCGTCGCCGCGCGGCGGATAGTTGTAGACCGTGCCGACCGGCGGCTCGACGGTCTTCCAGGTGTCGAAGTCGTAGAACGCCTTGAACGACGGCAAGTCGTAGCCGGAGGACGCGGCCACCAGCTGGCGCGCCGAGTCTTTCTGCGACACGTAGGTGAGGAGATCCTTGGCCGCCGACTGGTTCTTCGAGAACGCCCAGATGCCGTAGAAGATCGGCAGCTGGCCGACGAAGCGGCCCTTCGGCCCCTTCGGCATCGGATGCGTCCAGCAGTTCTCGGCGACCTTGGGATTGTCCTTCTTGGCCACCGCCCAGGCGCTCGGCGGGTTCATGATGCCGGCACCCTTGCCGGAGATGAGCCACCGGTTGTTGCCGGCGTCGTCCCAGGCATAGACGTCGGGCGGGCTCACCGCCATGATCTTACGCGCCATTTCCATCGCCTGCCGCGTCTCGGCGGAGTCGATCTTGATTGTGCTCTTCTCGTCCATGAACACGACGCCGTACGACTTGAACAGGGCAGAGACCCAGTCGACCGCATCGCTCGACTGCCCCATCGGCAGCCCGACCGGGAAGCCGGCCTTGAACAGCTTCTCCGCACTCGCGAGATAGGCGTCCCAAGTCCACGCATCGACCTTCGCCTTGTCCCACTTGGCCTCGTCGGCCGGGAAGATTTCGCGCAGGTCGAGGCCGGCGTGCTCCTTGTAGAGGTCGAAGCGCGAGCAGCACGGCTTGACCTGGCTGCCGACGGTGGTTGGCACGCCGTGCCAGTTGCCCTTGATCTTGGCGAGATACTCCGCGACCACGCTGATCGGGCCGTATTGTTTGATGAGGCCGTTCACCACATCGTCGATCGGCACGAGCTTGTCGCGGTGGACGTTAATGTTCCAGTCGCGGTGGGTCATGATGTCGTGACCCGCACCCGCCTGCGCCTCGGCGGCCGCGGTGAGCTTGTCCTTCTCACCCTGCGAGGTGATGTAGTCGATTTTCACCTCGACCTTGTTCTTCTCGCCCCACTCGTTGCACAGCTTGGTGAAGGTGGCATTGGCGCCGGGGACCCAGTGGTCCCAGCAGCCGAGGGACAACGTGCCGGCGGCGTATGCGCCGCGGACGTAAGGTGCCGCGAGCGTGAAAGCCGATGCGGCGGCTGCGGTCTTGAGAATCTTGCGGCGGGTATAACGCGCCATGGTCAACCTCCTCCCTGTTGCGTACGGGTCCGGAGCTGGCCGGAGCGCCGTGGTTGCGGTAACAGCCCTTAGGGGGTCTAGTTTGTTCCCGACCTAGCCTCCCCATAGTGCTTATTTTCTTGGGCGGGAATATAGCAAAAAGGAGGTAAGGCGGGAAATCGGGAAATGCTCGTGCGTCAGGTTGCCGACACGGGTGGGATGCGGGAGGACACGGTGACGACGATCGGCTTCATCGGCCTCGGCCTCATGGGCCAGGGATTCACCAAGCGCCTTGCCGCGCGCGGCTTCAAGGTGGTCGGATATGACATCGATGGCGCCAAGCTCGCGCAGGCCGGACGTCACGGCGTGATCGGGGCGGCCGCGCCGGCCGAGGTCGCGCGTGCAAGCGACATCGTCTGTCTGTCGGTGATGTCCGCAACCGGCGGCCATGCGGTCGAAGAGGTGGTGCTGGGCCCGCGCGGCATAGCCGAGGCGCCAGGCACGAACAAGGTGCTCGTCGATCTGTCGACGACGACGATCGAGGAAACCCGGCATTGTGCCGAGGAGCTGGCGCGCAAGACCGGCATGGCCTGGGTCGATGCGCCGGTGTCGGGAGGTCCGGGTGCTGCGGAAGCCGGCCAGCTTGCGATCATGGCCGGCGGCGATGCGGCGGCGGTGGCTCGGGTACGGCCCGTGATGGAGCACGTGGCGTCTCGCTTCACCCATATGGGCCCGCTCGGCGCCGGCCAGGCAACGAAGATGATCAATCAGGTGATCGTGCTGACCAATTTCTGCGTCCTGGCCGAAGCGCTGCGCCTGGGCGAGCGCTGCGGCGTCGACGTCGCGCGCGTGCCCGAGGCCCTGTCCACCGGCTACGCCGGGAGCCTGCTGCTGAACGACCTGTTCCCGCGCATGATCGCGCGCGATTTCGCCCCGCGTGGGTTCGTGCGCCAGATCCTCAAGGACCTCGACATGGTGCAGGAGCTGGCGAAAGAACGGAATGCGCCCACGCCCATGACCTCTCTCGCGACCTCGTTGTTCCGCATCCTGAGTGCCCGCGGCGAAAGCGAGCTCGACGGCACGGCGGTGCTCAAACTGTATCTCGACGGGGGCTGAGGAATGTCGGCAGGGTCGGGCACCGGATCTAGGAGCACTGGCTCCCGCAACAAGTCGGCAACCGCGGCACATTCATCGTGGCTGGATGCGAAGCTCGGTCGCGAGTCCTTTGCCCAGCTTCTTGAGCGCGGCGTCGAGTTCGTTTGCGGTGATCGACGAGAGGACCTTCACCTGGTCACCGCGCGCGAGAAGTACATGGCCCCTGCCGGTATCCGGGGCATTGGGGACGAACAGGACGTAGCGATCGTCGCTGTCCCGCTCGACGATATAGACGGGTTGCCAGCCCTCGGGGCGTTCGAGCAGCGCACTCGTGTAGGGAAGAATGGGCACCTTGTTCTGCAGCTTTGCCTCGGCCATGGCCTTATAGGTGTCGTACGCGGGAACATATTTCGACAGTAAGCCTTCCAGCGCCCGGCCGAAGGCGGCGACCAGCGAATGGCGCACCAATAGCCCGCAGCCAAGACATAGGACGAGGAGGAGCAGGCCGGTGGCCGCGGTCGAGCCGTGAAGGCCGATCAGCGACGGCAGACCGAACACATCGGCCAGCCGCTTGCCGATGGACCCGAGCGACGTCCAGGCCTTGGCGATGAGGATGTAGACGACGATCACCGGCAGCAGGAAGAAGAAGCCGGCGACGATGGTATTGCGAACGGCGTGGAAGGCGGTGACAAGGTCGCGCATCAGGTCTCGTCGTCCTGGCCGATGCTGGCATTTGCGGACATGACGTCGGCGCAGCCAATCGCTTTTCTGCAAATGGCGTAGGGCATCATGACGTGGAACAGGCCCTACAGTCGGGGCACTGCAGGTGGCCGGCTGACGGCGTTCAGTGCCCGGCCATATGCTGGCCGATCGTCGCCCGGTCGGTGGCAGCCACCGCCGCCACGTAATTGATCGTGCCACCCGACATCACGGCGACCCGGTCGGCGAGCTCGAGAATCTCATCGAGGTCCTCTGACACCAGCAGGACCGCGGCGCCCCGGTTGCGCTGCTCCATGATCTGGCCGCGGATCTCGGCGACCGAGGCAAAATCGAGCCCGAAGCACGGGTTGGCGACGATGAGCACGTCGACGTCGCCGGACAGTTCGCGGGCCAGGATCGCGCGCTGGACGTTGCCACCCGAGAGATCGGCGATCGCGGTCTCCGGCGACGGTGTCTTGACGCGATAGCGCGCGATCAGCTCGCGCGCCTTGTCGCGCATCGGGACCGGCGACAGCCACCAGCCGAGCTTGGCGATCGGCGGCCGGTCGAAGCTGCGGAATGCGATGTTCTCGGCCACCGTCATCTTCGGCACCGCCGCGTTCTTGAGCGGCTCTTCGGGCAGGCCAAAGACCTTCAGCCTGTAGTACGAATCGCGGTTCGGCTCGAACGGCGTGTCCTTGATCAGCACGCGGCCGTCATCGAGCGCCCGCTGTCCCGCCAGTACCTCGAAGAGCTGCGACTGCCCGTTGCCCGACACGCCCGCGATCCCGACGATCTCGCCCGCGTGCACCTTCAAATTGACCGCCTTGAGGACCGGCAGGCCCTCGTCGTTGTTGGCGCACAGGCCGGCGAGCTCCAGCACGGTCTTGCCGGCCGCGCGGTCGGCCCGGGCCGCGCGCTCGCGGATCTGCGTGTCGCCGATCATGAGCCGGGCCATGGATTCGGTGCTCAGATCCGACACCCGGCCGCCGCCGACATTGCGGCCGCGGCGCAGCACCGTCACGCTGTCGCAGAAGCTCAGGACCTCGCGGAACTTGTGGGTGATCATGATGACCGTGATCTCGCCGCGCCGGGTCATGTCGCGCAGCAGGCCGAGGATCTCGTCGGCCTCGCCCGGCGTGAGCACGGAGGTCGGCTCATCGAGGATCAGGAGGTGCTGATCGAGGTAGAGAAGCTTGAGGATCTCGAGCTTCTGCTTTTCGCCGGCGGCGAATTGCGCGATCGGCACGTCGAGCGGGACCTTGAACGGCATGCGGTCGAGAAACTCGGCGAGCTTGCGCTTCTCCCTGGTCCAGTCGACGACGAGGGGTGCATCGGCCCGGCTGATCAGGAGGTTCTCCGCCGCCGTCAGCGACGGCACCAAGGTGAAGTGCTGGTAGACCATGCCGATCCCCTGCGCGCGCGCGTCACGGGGATTGCGGATCTCGACCTCCTTGCCGTCGAGGAGGACCGAGCCCTCATCGGCCGCGTAGAACCCCATGATGCATTTGACCAGGGTCGATTTCCCGGCGCCGTTTTCGCCGAGCAGCGCATGGAAGGAGCCGGCGGGCACGCGCAGCGACACGTCGTCTAGTGCCGCGAGCGGCCCGAACCGCTTGCTCATGGCCACGGTCTCGAGCGAGACGGCACGGCCTGGCATGGTCGCGGGGCCGGTCATTTCGTGATGCTCAGCTCGCCGGGCACGTCATGCGCGGCGCGCTTGGACTTGGCCGAGAGCACCATAATGAAGAGCGTGAGGATGTAAGGGGCGGCGTTGAAGAAGTAGTAGCCCTGATTGACGCCGACCGACTGCAGCGACGGGCCGATGGCGCCGGCGGCGCCGAACAGCAATGCCGCCACCACGCAGCGAACCGGGCTCCAGCGGGCGAAGATGACGAGCGCCACCGCCATCAGTCCCTGCCCCGAGGACAGCCCCTGGTTCCACGAGCCCGGGTAGTAGAGCGACAGGAACGCGCCGCCGATCCCGGCGAGGAACCCGCCCATCGTGGTGGTGAGAAACCGCACGAGATCCACCGAAACGCCCATGGCCTTGGCGGCCGGGGCGCTGTCGCCGGTCATGCGCACGATGAGACCCCAGCGCGTGTTGGCGAAGGCCCAGGCCATGAGCGCTGCGACCGCGATGCCGAGCAGGAGCAGCGGGCTCACCTCGAGGGATGCGGCGAGCTGCGGGTTGCCGGTCCAGGCGCCGAGCGGCAGCGCGCCCAGCCGCGGCGCCTGCGGTTGGATGTAAGGCTTGCCGAAGAAGAACGCGACACCAGTGCCGAACGACATCATGGCGATGCCGATCGCGATGTCGTTCACGCGCGGCAGCTTGCAGATGTAGCCGTGCATGGCGCCGAGGACCGCGCCCGCGGCACCGGCGGCAAGCACACCGAGCCAGGGCGAGCCCGTGTGGTAGGCCGTCGCATACGCGCACATGGCCCCCAGGACCAACGTGCCCTCGAGCCCGAGATTGACCCTCCCGGATTTTTCGGTGAGGCACTCCCCCAGCGCCACGAACATGAACGGCGTCGACACGCGGATCGCACCGCCGATGAGGGCGATCAGGACGACGAGGGCCGGCGCCTGGCTCATGTGCGCTCCACCGTGCCGGTCACCCGGAAGATCGCGAAGCGGCCGTAGAGCGTCTCGGACACGAGCAGCACCAGGAACGTCAACCCTTGCAGCACCAGCACCGTCGCGTCCGGCAGACCCATGCGGCGTTCGATGAGCCCGCCCGAGGCCACGATGCCGCCGAACAGAAGTGCGACCGGAATGATGGCGACCGGATTGTGGCGCGCGAGGAACGAGACCAGGATCCCCGTGAAGCCGTAGCCGGCCACGAGCGAGGCGTTGGCCCGGCCCTGGATGGCCGCCACCTCGAAGAACCCGGCGAGCCCGGCACACGCTCCGGAGATCATGGCGCAGAGGACGATGAGCTTGCCGACGGGCAGGCCTTGCGCCAGCGCCGCGCGCGGATTGCCGCCGCACACCCGGACGGCAAAGCCGAACGTGGTCCGCGACATCAGGATCTGCAGCAGGATCGCGAGCACGATCCCCGCCGCGAGGCCCCAATGCACGTCGGTGCCGGGAATGTGGCCGACCATGTAGGCCTCGCCGAGCGGCTTCGTCGACGGCTTGTTGGGGTTGGAGAGGTCCCGCAGCGCGCCTTCGACGAAGAAGTTCATGATCGCGATGCCGATATAGGTGAGCAGCAAGGTCGAGATCGTCTCGTTCACGCCGCGCGCATGGCGGAGATATCCGGCGATTCCGACCCAGCCGCCGCCGATGACCATGGCCGCGGTTGCCATGAGGCACAGCGTGGGGAACGGCGGGAGGTGCCCGACCATCGGGATCGACAGCACGGCGGCCGCAAAGCCGCCCAGGACGAGAGCGCCTTCGCCACCGATCATGATGAGTCCGATGCGGGCCGGGACCGCGACCGCGAGTGCGGTGAGGATCAGCGGGGCCGATCGCTGCAGCGTGTTCTGCAGCGAGAATGCCGTGCCGAAGCCGCCGCGCTCGACAAGCTGGAAGAACTCGAGCGGCGATTTGCCGAGCGCCAGCAGGAACACCGAGAACAGCAGCGCCGATACCGCGAGCGCGAAAAACGGGATCGCCACGTATTCGGCGCTACGCCGGATGCGCACCGACAGGTCGCCCGGGACGCTCCCGTAGACGGGAGGAGCAAGCGCCACGGGATTGGGGACGTTCACCATGGACGATGACCGGAGGCGCGGCAGGTGCGATCAGGCCCGCCGCGCCCTCGACCCGCGGTCAAGTGATCGAGCCGACCACGCCCTCGAGCAGATAGTCCATCTGGTCGAGATAGGGATCGAGGTTGTCGTAGGACTTGTCGATCACGATCTTGCCCTTCGTGTCCTTGAGCGGGCCGACATAGATGGGCTTCTTCGCTTTCAGGTCCGCCATCGCCTTTTCCGCGGCCGCGCGCGCGGCGGGCGACGCGCCAGCGCCGAAGGCCGTGTTCTGGACCATGTCCGCCTCGTAGCCGCCGCTCATCATGTTGGGCATGGGCTTGCCGCCGGCGACATCGGCCGCGTAGGCCTTGTAGATCGTCTCCCACTTGTACTCGGCGCCGGTGATGAACCCCTTGGGCGCCAGCGGCGCCTGCGAGGCGTTGTGGCCGCACGTCTTCACGCCGCGGCTCTCGGCCGTCTGGATGACCACCTTCGGACCGTCGACGTGGCAGGTGATGACGTCGGCGCCGGCATCCACCAGCGCGTTCGTCGCCTCGGCCTCGCGGACCGGCATCGACCAGTCGCCGGTGAAGATCACCTGGACGGAGGCATTGGGGTTCGTGCTCTTGGCGCCGAGCATGAACGAGTTGATGTTGCTCAGCACGCTCGCGATCGGCTTGGCGGCCACGAAGCCGAGCTTGTTGCTCTTGGTCGACAGGCCGGCGGCGACGCCGTCGACGTAATGCGCCTGGTTCAGGTAGCCAAAGTAGCTGCCGAGGTTCTTGGGATGTTTTTGGGCATTCCACAGAGGGGCCGCGTGCCGGAATTCGACTTTTGCATATTTTTTAGCCACATCGATCATGAAAGGATCGAAATAGCCGAAAGAAGTGCCAAGGATGATGTTGGCACCGTCGAGGTTGATCATCGACTCCATGGTCTTGGCGCAGGCGTCGGTCTCGGGGACGTTCTCCTCCTCGACCACCTTCACGCCCGGCAGGCTCTTGAGCGATTTGACCGCGACCGCGTGGGCCTGATTCCAGCCGAAATCGTCGCGTGGCCCGACATAGACGATACCGATGGTGACATCCCCCGCGCGAGCCAACCGGCCCACCGACGCCGCCGCGATCACGCCGGCCGCCGTTCCCTGAAGCAGCGTGCGACGCGAGATATTCGAATAACCCATGAAAGCTCTCCCCTTGAGTCGGTTGACCCTGCCCCCAACCGTACGGCGTTGGTAAGAGCAGGAGAGGCAAGCATCGTGCCAGGGGGCAGAACGCTGTACGCTTGGCGTAAGTTTTGCGGGACACGAGACCCATGAGGCTCTGGATTAAGGATCCGCTCGCCATCCTCGCCGAGGGCGCCGAGCGCGGGGTCGTGGTCGAGGACGGGCGAATCGTCGAATTTGTGGGCCGCGCCCGCGACCCCAAACCCGTGGACGCCGTGTTCGACGCGCAGCGCCATGTGGTGATTCCGGGTTTGATCAACACCCATCACCACATGTTCCAGACGCTCACGCGCGCCCATCCCGCCGCTCTCAACAAAGAGCTGTTCCCGTGGCTGACCGCGCTGTTTCCGATCTGGACCCGGTCGCTCAACGCGGAGAATTTCCGCCTCGCCACGCGCCTCGCGTTGACCGAGCTCCTGCTCTCGGGCTGCACGACCGTCTCCGATCACCAGTACCTCTATACGGCGGGTCTCGACGCCGCGATGGACATCCAGGCCGAGGAGGCCGCGGTGCTGGGCATGCGCATGACGCTCACCCGCGGCTCGCTCAACCTCACGATCGAAGAGGGCGGCAACGCTGTGGCCGGCTCGGTGCAGGACACCGATCGAATCCTGGCCGACTGCGAGCGCGTCCTGGCGCGCTGGCACGACCGCAGCGATGGCGCCATGACCCAGGTGGCCCTGGCCCCCTGCGCGCCCTTCAATGTCAGCAAAGAGCTGATGATCCAGACCGCAGGTCTGGCCGAGCGCGCCGATTGCCGCCTGCATACGCACCTTTCGGAGACGCGCGATGAGATCGCGTATTGCCGGGAGAAATTCGGCTGCCGACCGGTCGATTATCTCGAAGGGGTCGGCTGGCTGAGCAACCGCGTCTGGGTCGCGCATGGCGTGCATTTCGACGACGGCGAGGTGAAGCGGCTCGGCCGCGCCGGCGTTGGCGTGGGGCACTGCCCCACCTCGAACATGGTCCTCGCGTCCGGCCAGTGCCGGACGAAGGAGCTGGAGGCGGCCGGCTCGCCGGTCGGCCTGGGCGTGGACGGCTCGGCCTCGAATGACAACTCGAACCTGATGGAGAGCGTTCGTCACGCGCTCATGATCAATCGCCTCACCTATGATGCCGCGAGCGTCACGCATCTCGACGCACTGCGCTGGGCAACACAGGGCTCGGCGCGCTGCCTCGGGCGGTCGGACATCGGCGCCATCGCCGTAGGCCTGCAGGCGGACCTGGCGTTCTACACGCTCGACGAGCTGCGCTTCTCGGGTGCCGGCGATCCGCTCGCGGCCCTGGTGCTGTGCGGCGCGCACGCGGCGGATCGCGTGATGATCAAGGGCAACTGGCGGGTGATCGACGGCGCACCGGTCGGGGTCGACGTCGACAGGCTGCGCGTCGAGCACGGGCAGGCAGCCGCGGCGTTCCTCGCCGGCCTCTGAACGGCGGCTAGGCCAGCGCCTTGACGAACGACGCGGCGTTCGCGACCGCGCCGAAGACCCCGCCCTGCATCTTGATCATCTTGATCGCGTGATCGTGGTTCGCCTTGTCGGTGGCGCCGCAGCAATCCTCGAGCAGCAGGCATTCGAAGCCGCGGTCGTTCGCCTCGCGCATGGTCGTGTGCACGCAGACATCGGTCGTGATGCCGGTGAGCACGATGTTGTCGATGCCGCGCACACGCAGGATGAGCTCGAGGTCGGTGGCACAGAACGAGCCCTTGCCCGGCTTGTCGATGATCGTCTCGCCGGCCTTGGGAGCCAGCTCGGGGATGATCTCCCAGCCGGGCTCGCCGCGCACGAGGATCCGGCCGCACGGGCCCGGGTCGCCGATGCCGGCCCCGATGCGCCGCGATCGCCAGCGCTTGTTGGCGGGCAGGTCGGCGAGGTCCGGACGGTGCCCTTCGCGCGTGTGGAGGATGTGATAGCCCTGCGCGCGCATCGCCGCGAGCACGCGGCTGATCGGCTCGATCGGCGCCCGAGTCAAAGACAGGTCGTAGCCCATCTTGTCGACATAGCCGCCGATGCCGCAGAAATCGGTTTGCATGTCGATTACGATCAGCGCCGTGTTCGCGGCCCTCAGGTCGCCGTTGTAGGGCCACGGATACGGATCGGCTGGGATGTAGCGCTCGGTCATGGCGGTCCGAAGCGCTGCAAGCGATATGCCAGCCGGTGACTCGGCCGTGCGCCTCTGCTTCAATCCCTCCACCCACGAACCTTGGAGGGATCTCATGGCCCAAGCATCGACGGCGGTCGACAAGCTGCGCGGATTTGCACCGAAACTGGTCGAGCTCACCGATGGCGTGCTGTTCGGCGACATATGGGAGCGGCCGGGCCTTTCCAAGCGCGACCGCAGCCTCGTCACGGTGTCCGCACTCGTCGCCCTCTATCGCGGCGACCAGCTGCGGGGACACCTGAAGCGGGCGCTCGCCAACGGCCTCGAGAAAGAGGAGATCATCGAGGCGATCACGCACCTCGCCTTCTACTCCGGCTGGCCATGCGCCATGCAGGCGATGAGCCTTGCGAAGGACGTCTTCGACGAGGCGTAGAGCATCAAATTCTTGCCACATTCGGCGGTCACTTTCCGGCCCGCGCCGGCGGTGCCGGAAGGGGCCGCGGACCTTGCAAAATCAGTCGGTTTCCGTAAAACCAAGGGCCCTTCGGGAAGGCGGGCTGTTAACCAAGAAAGTCTGGCGCTCGCACGGCGGCGCCATTTCAGCGGGGCGGTGAATGTCCGAAATGATCGCGATCCGGAACCTGACCAAGCGGTTCGGGCCCATCCTCGCGGTAGACAACGTGTCGTTCTCGGTGGCGCGCGGCGAGGTGCTGGGCTTCCTCGGGCCCAACGGCGCCGGCAAGTCGACCACCATGAAGATGATCACGGGCTTCCTGGCGCCCACCTCGGGCACGGCGGTGGTGTGCGGCCACGACGTCCTCCAGGAGCCGGTCGAGGTCAAGAAGAAGGTCGGCTATCTGCCCGAAGGAGCCCCCGCCTATCCGGATATGACCCCGGCGAGCTTCCTGCGCTTCATCGCGGGCATCCGCGGCTTCTCGGGTACGGACGCGCAGAAGCGGATCGATCTTGCAGTCGAGCGCACGCAGCTCGGCGAGGTCCTGCAGCAGCCGATCGACACGCTGTCCAAGGGGTTCAAGCGCCGCGTCGGCCTTGCCCAGGCGCTGCTGCACGACCCCGAGGTGCTGATCCTCGACGAGCCGACCGACGGGCTCGACCCCAATCAGAAGCACGAGGTGCGAAGCCTCATCGGCACCATGGCCAAGGACAAGGCGATCGTGATCTCCACCCACCTCCTCGAAGAGGTCGAAGCGATCTGCACGCGCGCCATCATCGTGGCGCGCGGCACGGTCGTGGCGGACGGCACGCCGGAGGCCCTGGCGCAGCGCTCGCGCTACTACAACGCCGTCTCCATCGTGCTGAAGGCGGACCGCGCCGCCGCGGTCGAGACCATGGTGCGCAAGCTCTCCGACGTCGCCGGCACCGAGAAGATCTCGGGCGAAGAGGGGCTTGCCTGCATCATCGCGTTTCCCAGGAGCGGCCGGCCGATCATCGCCGATATCAGCCAGATCGCACGCGATCCGGTGCACGCGATCGAGGAGGTGCGCGTCGAGCGCGGCCGCCTCGACGAAGTCTTCCGCAACATCACGACCGGGCGGGCCTAGGCGATGCGCAATATCCGCTACATCTTCGTCCGCGAGCTCGCCGGGTATTTCGCCACGCCGGTCGCCTACGTGTTCCTCGTCATCTTCCTGGCCATGGCGGGCGCCTTCGCCTTCTATCTCGGCAATTTCTTCGACCGCGGCCAGGCCGACCTGCAGTCCTTCTTCGCCTTCCATCCCTGGCTCTATCTCATCCTGATCCCGGCGATCGCGATGCGGCTGTGGGCCGAGGAGCGCAAGACCGGCACGATCGAGCTGTTCCTCACCTTGCCGATCTCGATCACCGAAGCCGTGCTCGGCAAGTTCCTGGCCGCCTGGGCGTTCACCGGCATCGCCCTCGTGCTGACCTTCCCGATCTGGATCACGGTCAACGTGCTCGGCTCGCCCGACAACGGGGTCATCTTCGCGAGCTATATCGGCAGCTTCCTGATGGCCGGCGGGTATCTCGCGATCGCTGCCTGCATCTCGGCCGCGACCAAGAGCCAGGTGATCGCCTTCGTGGTGTCGGCCGCGATCTGCTTCATCTTCACGGTGAGCGGCTCGGAGATCGTTCTGAGCTTTTTCTCCGGCTGGGCGCCGACCACGATCGTGAACGCGGTCGCCTCGTTCAGCTTCATCGCGCATTTCAACGCCATCAGCCGCGGCGTTCTCGATCTGCGCGACTTCATCTATTTCGGCACCCTGATCGCCGCGTTCCTGTACACGAACGCGGCCCTCGTCGACCTCAAGAAATCGGCCTGATCCCTTATGGCGAAGACTCCCCCGCCCTCCTCTCCGTCGCCCGCCGCACCGGCCGGGCCGTCGCATCGCGGCCTGTTGTCGGCCGGCGGCGTCTTGCTCGTGTTCGTGCTGTTCGTCGCGATCAACATCGTCAGCAGCGCCACGCTCGACACGGCGCAGATCGATCTCACGCAGAACCGGCTCTACACGCTTTCGGCCGGCACCAAGGCGGTGCTGGCCAAGATCAAGGAGCCGATCACCCTGCGCTTCTATTTCTCCGACGCGCTCGGCCGGGAGATCCCCAGCTACGCGGTCTACGCGACGCGCGTGCGCGAGCTGCTGCAGCGTTATCGCGCCGCCTCGGACGGCAAGATCAGGCTCGAGATCATCAACCCGACGCCCTTTTCGGACGAGGAGGACCGCGCGGTCGGCTTCGGACTGCAGGGTGTTCCGGTCAGCCAGGGCGGCGACCTCGTGTATTTCGGCCTCGCCGGCTCGAACAGCGCCGACAAGGACGAGATCATCTCGTTCTTCCAGCCCGACCGCGAGCGCTTCCTCGAATACGACGTGACCAAGCTGGTCTATGACCTCACCGTGACCAAGAAGCCGGCGGTGGGCCTGTTGAGCAGCCTGCCCATGCAGGGCGCCTATACCGGCATGGGTCAGCCCTCGCAGCCGTGGATCGTCTATTCGCAGATGGCGCAGTTCTTCGACCTGAAGATGGTCGACCAGTCCGCAGCCGCGATCCCGGACGACGTCAAGGTGCTGGTCATCGTTCATCCGCAGAACCTGCCGCAGAAGACGCTCTACGCCATCGACCAGTTCGTGCTGCGCGGCGGGCACGCGCTCGTGTTCGTCGACCCGAACGCGGAAGGCCAGATGCTGCGCCCCGGCCCGGCGCAGCAGACCGGCATGACCGCGTCGGACTTGAAGCCGCTGTTCGACGCCTGGGGCGTGGAGATGGTGCCGGGCAAGGTCGCGGGCGACCGGATCGCGGCGCGCACGGTGAACGCGGGCACGGAATCGCGCGTGCGCGCGGTCGACTACCTCGCCTGGCTCGGCCTGCGGCAGGACAATTTCAACAAAGAGGATGTGCTCACCGGCGATCTGTCGCTGATCCAGATGGCGTCGGCCGGCATCCTCGAGCCGACCAAGGGGGCGACCACCAAGTTCGAGCCCTTGATCCAGACGAGCCCGCAATCCGAAGAGATCGATGTCGACAAGGTCAAGATGCAGCCCGACCCGGTGGCGCTGCTCGCCCAGTTCAAGCCGTCGAACGAGCGCTACACCCTGGCCGCGCGCATCTCGGGCCCGGTGAAGACCGCGTTCCCCAACGGCCTCCCGCCCGAACCGAAAAAGGACGAGGACAAGGATAAAGCGGCAGCGCCGAGTGATCCGGCGCCGGCCGCACCGCCGGCCAAGCAGATCATGGAGGCCAAGGACCCGATCAACGTGATCGTGATCGCCGATACCGACATGCTCGAAGACCGCTTCTGGGCCGACGCCCAGGACTTCTTCGGCCAGCAAGTGGTGGTGCCGACGGCGTCGAACGGCGATTTTGTCGTGAACGCGATCGACAACCTGCTGGGCAGCGACGAGCTGATCAGCCTGCGCACACGCGGCGAGTCGGCCCGGCCGTTCACGCTCGTCCGCGCGATCCAGAAGAATGCCGAGCTGCAGTTCCGCGAGAAGGAGCGGCAGCTCAACGACCAGCTCAAGGACACGCAGAAGAAGCTCGCGGAGCTGCAGGGCCAGGGCGGCCCCGGCGGCGCCGAAACCAGCAAGGTCATCCTGTCGAAGGACCAGCAGGAGGCGATCGACCAGTTCCGCACGCAGGTCGTGCAGATCCGCCGCCAGCTGCGCGACGTCCAGCATGACCTTCGCCGCAACATCGACGACCTGCAGATGCTGCTGAAGTTCATCAACATCTGGCTGGTGCCGATCCTGGTCGGGATCGCCGCGATCGTCGTCGGGGTGGTCAGGCTCCGCCGGCGCGCCCCCGCCCGCCGGCCGCAAACCGGACACGTGACATGACGCGCAACCATCTCGTCGGGCTGGCGGTGGTGGCCGTGCTCGCGGTCGCGGGTGCGGTCGCGGTCAGCATCGGCAACGGCCCGCGCACCGGCAGCGATACGCCGTCCGCCAATGCCCGGCTGTTTCCGGACCTCGCCGGCCACATCAACGACGTCGCCAAGGTGATCATCGCCCGCAAGGCGGAGACGGTCACCCTCGCCAAGACAGGCGATGCCTGGGGAGTTGCGGAGAAATACGGCTACCCGGCGGATTTCGAGAAGGTGCGCAAACTTCTGGTCAATCTCGCCGAGCTGCGCCCTCTGGAACAGAAGACCAGCACGCCGGACCTGTTCCCCGACCTGCAGCTCGAGGACCTGTCGGCGCCGGACGCGAAGTCGGTGCTGCTGACCTTGAAGACTGCGGACGGCAAGGACCTGCTCGCGACCTTCGTGGGCAAGGAGCGCTTCGCGCGCGGCGGTACGGGCAACGACGGCATCTATATCCGCAAGGCGAACGAGAACCAGACCTGGCTCGCCAAGGGCACGCTCGGCGTCGAGCAGGGTGCTGTGAACTGGCTCGACAAGTCCCTGGCCGATGTGGCGCACGAGCGCGTCGCGAAGGTCACCGTCACGCAACCGGACGGGACAGCACTCACCGTCTCGCGCGCCAAGGTCGCGGATGCGCACTTCACCCTGCCCGACATCCCGAAGGGCAAGAAGGCGAAGGAGTGGGATATCGACCAGGTGGCCGCCCCTCTCGAAGGTCTGCAGCTCGAGGACGTGCTGCCGGCCAAGGACGTTCCCTACCCCAGCGGCGGCAAGAGCGGGTCGGCCGAGTTCACGACGTTCGACGGGCTCACCGTGCATGTCGACCTGCTGCCCAAGGACAAGGACACCTGGCTGCACTTCGCCGCAAGCTACACCGCGCCGGCGGCCGCCCCGAGCGAGGACGACGTGAAAGCGGGCAAGCTCAAGAAGCCGGACGACGTGCAGAAGGAAGCGGCGGCCCTGAACGCCAAGGCCAAGGACTGGGTCTACAAGGTGCCCGACTGGAAGCTCGACAATCTGCGCAAGAAGGCCGCCGACCTCGTCGAGGACGAGAAGAAAGACCCGCCGAAGAAAGGGTCGTAGAGCTGCCCCTATAACAGCGCGTCCACGGCAAGCACGAGCCAACCCAGGATGAAGCTGGTGCCGCCCCAGGGCGCGAGCGCGACGGCGCCCGGCAAGATGGCGAACGCCTTGAGATACAACGTCCCGCAGAACAGCAGGGTGCCGACCAGGAACAGCCAGCGCGCCCAGGACAGGCCACGGCGCGGCGACGAGGCCAGCCACAGCAGCACGGCGGCGTGGATCAGCTGATATTCGGACGCGGTCTCGACGAGCTTGACGAGGGCCGGGTCGGGCACCGCGTGGGCGCCGAGCGCAGCGGCGGTGACTCCCACGCCACCGCTCAGCCCGGCGATGAGCTGCCAGGGCCGCTGCGGCGAGTCCCGGAGAGAGGCGGCAGGGTCGTTCATGCGACCGGCATACTGCCAAATCCTGCCCTGGCCGCCCATCCTTTGGGCGGCGGCCGCCTCACCTTTTGATGAGCCGTGTCAGGCGCGCTGGCGGGCCGAGACGTCGGCGACCGCGCGGTCGACCCGTTCGATCCAGGTCCGCAGCCCTACGGCTTCGGCATGCGGCAACGCCCGCCGGTAGCGGTCGAGAAACGTCCGCAGCCGTATCCTGAGCGCGCGCAGCCGGTCCGGCCGCACCATGCGCGGCCGCGGGCCTGGAGCCCCCAAGCCGGCGCGCTCGATCTCCTCCTTGAGCTTGGCCAATTCTTCGTTCACGCGTCTACTCCCTCGCCTTCTTGGGCGTTTTTTGAGGGGCGGAGCCTAGCGCGCCCCGCGGCGTCTGTCCTCAGGAGGATTCCGGAATGTCGCGCCGGGAAACACCTAGGCGCCCGCGCACGACAGGATTGCTGCATCGCGATATGTGCCATAATGCTGGGCTAAATCGCGGCCCGATGCGGGTTGGCGAGTTGCCGACCCCGCGACCCAGTCATTTTGGTCATAGCACTCACGCAAATTTGCGATGCCACCCCCCGCGACCGATCCTCACAGCGACCAGGGCTGGTCGCGGAAAATGGCCGCCGCCCAGGACGGCGACCGGGCCGCGTACGACCAGCTCCTGCGCGAGATCCTGCCGTTCCTGCGAGCTGTCGTGGCCGGCCAGCACCGCCGCCCCGACCGCATCGAGGACGTGGTCCAGGACGTCCTCCTCACCATCCACCGGGTGCGCCATACCTACGACCCGGCGCGGCCCATCCGGCCGTGGCTTGCGGCCATCGCCCGCCGGCGGTCGATCGATGCGCTCCGCCGTCGCGGCCGGACCGAGGCCATGGAGGTCGCCGACGACTTGGCCTATGAAACCTTTGCGGACCCGGCAGCGAATAGAGAGCTAGAGGCGGCACAGAACACGGCCGGGCTCAGCGGGGCGATCGCGGGGTTACCGCCAAGCCAGCGCGAGGCGGTCGAGCTTTTGAAGCTGAAGGAGATGTCGCTGGCCGAAGCGTCGCGGGCGAGCGGCAAATCCACGACGGCATTGAAGGTCAACGTGCATCGGGCCATCAAGGCGCTGCGGGCGCAGTTGACGGGAGAGCGGAAGTGAACGAGGCGACGGACAAGCTGATCGGCCGCCTGGTGGCGGAGGCGGCTCCGGTGCGCCGGCTGCGCCCGCCCTTGGTGCGCGCGGCGCTGTGGCTGCTGGCTGTGGCCGCGGTCGGCGCCATCCTGATTTTCGCGCTGTCGGACCTCGCCACGTTCGAGCGGCGGGCCGAGGACCCCAAGCTCGTCCTGGAGCTGATCGGCACGCTCGCGACGGGAATCGCGGCGGTGATTGCCGCCTTCTACCTCAGCCTGCCGGATCGTTCCGATGCGTGGGCGCTGCTGCCGCTGCCGCCGCTGGCCCTGTGGATCGCCAGCAGCGGTTACAGCTGCTACAGGCACTGGATCACGTTCGGGCCCGACGGCTGGGAGCTGGGCGAAAGCGGCGACTGCTTCCGCTTCATCGTCGCAGTGAGCGTGCCGCTCGGCATCGCGCTGTTCCTGCTGCTGCGCCAGGCGCGGCCGATCGCGCCCGTGCGGGTCGCGGCCACGGGCGGTCTCGGCGTCGCGGGACTGGCCGCGTTCCTCCTGCAGTTCTTCCACCCGTTCGACGTGACGCTCATAGACCTCGCGAGCCACCTGGCCGCGGTCGGGCTGGTGGTCGCCGTCTCGTCCTTCGCCGGCAGGCGGTGGCGGGCCGCCTAGGCCGTCACTTCGCGTCGGCCGCAACCTGCATTTTGATGATGCGGTCGGGATCGGACGGCGGCTCGCCGCGCTTGATCTTGTCGACAAACTCCATGCCCGAGATCACGCGTCCCCAGACCGTATATTTGCCGTTCAGGAACGAGCCGTTGTCGAACATGATGAAGAACTGGCTGTCGGCGCTGTTGGGGTCCTGAGCGCGCGCCGCACCGACCGTGCCGCGCACGAACGGCTCGCGGCTGAACTCGGCGTTGATCTTCTGGCCCGACCCGCCGGTGCCGTCGCCGCGCGGATCGCCGGTTTGCGCCATGAACCCGTCGATCACGCGGTGAAACTTGAGGCCGTCGTAGAAGTGCTGGCGCACGAGCTGTTTGATGCGCGCCACGTGATGCGGCGCCAGGTCCGGGCGCAGCGCGATCACCACGCGGCCGTATTTCAGGTCCATGAACAAGGTGTTCTCGGGATCGCGGATCGGCACCGGCGAGGCCGGCTGCTGCGCCAGGGCCGGCGCCGACAAAACGAGGACTCCGAGAAGGGCAAACACCAGCCGCCGCATGCTGTACTCCGTGTCGAGAAGAGCGTTTGGAGGGAGTCACCCGCCAGCGCGGATGATCAGGCGTCGATGCTGGTTTTGGTGGCGTCGGCGGCGATCTGCATTTTCTTGATGCGGTCGGGCTTCGACGGCGGCTCGCCGCGCGTGATCTTGTCGACGAGCTCCATGCCGGAGGTCACCTCGCCCCAGACGGTGTACTGGCCGTTGAGGAACGATCCCTCGTCGAACATGATGAAGAACTGGCTGTCGCCGCTGTTGGGGCTTTGCGCGCGCGCCATGCCGACCGTCCCGCGCTCGAATGGCGTCTGGCTGAACTCCGCCTCGAGCTTCACGCCGGATCCGCCGGTGCCGGTGCCCTTGGGGCACCCGGTCTGGGCCATGAACCCTTCGATCACGCGATGGAACGTGAGACCGTTGTAGAAGCCCTCGCGCACCAGCTGCTTGATGCGCGCCACGTGGCCGGGTGCGAGGTCGGGGCGCAACTTGATCGTCACGCGGCCGTAATCGAGATCGAGATACAGGGTGTTTTCGGGGTCCATGCTCACCTGCCGATCGAAGGGACGCGGATTATGCTGTGTCCGGGACGGCCCCGCAATGCCGGCCGCAGAAATGCGGCGTGCGACTGTCATTGTCACTTCCGGGAGGGCGACCGATCTGATAGAGAGCGCGCGGGGCAAGGGCAGAGCGAGTAGCCGAGTCGAACATGGCAATGCCCCCGCTGGCGGGTCCCTTTCCTTTGACGCCCACCGGGATCAACCTCAATCAGGTGCCGCGCACGCCCGCGGCCTTCTGTCTCGGAACGATCGGAGTCGACGGCCGATTCGTCGCGGGCTATGTGGGGCGCGTGAACGACGGCCTCGCCGCGCATCTGCGGAGCTATATCGGCTCGAAGCAATACGACGTTTTCATGTACGCGCTGGCACCCTCGCCACAGCGCGCGTTCGTGATGGAGTGCCAGATCTATCACGGCTTCTCCCCGCGCGATAACACGATGCACCCGGTCCGGCCGCCGGACACGGACTGGACGTGCCCGGCCTGCGGAAAGTTCTAGTCCCGCGGCACGCGGGGAGGCAGGCGCCGGCCGTTGCGCAGGATGTCGCGCACGTCGGTGAGTGCCACGACGTAGCCATAGTGCCAATACGCGCGCTCGCGCGTGCCTTCGTCCAGATGCGCCTGGTCTGCGGCGCAATAGGGCGCGTGCTGCGCCAGCCATCGCGACAGCGGCGCAATGCGCTGTTCCAGCAACGCTTCGAGGCGTGGACGGGCACGGGCGGCATGGGATCGCGAGGCAGCACCGCGCGGACGGGAGCTTCTCTTTCTCATGCCCGCGAAACGGGGAGCGGGACAGCCGCGTTCCGGCAATCCCGCTTTTTGTCACCCCCAGGGCACCGCTGTGACCACGAAGCGACAAAATCTTTACGGGAAGATCTACTCCGGCTGCCGCGGCACGCCGACGCGGCCGATCCCCGGCAGGAGGAGTGCTGGCGCCTTCAGGTCGAGACCGACCACGAGGCCCAGGACGTTGACCTCGACCCCTTCGTCGAGCGCGAGCGTGGCGCCTGCGATCCCGAGCAGCGAGAATTGCACGCCCGTGCCGCTGGCGGCGCGCGCCACCGGCACGAGCCCGAGATAATCCTTGCCGATCGCCGTCGACGGCAAGGTCAGCCGCAGCTCCGGCACCTGGCGGGCGATCCACGCCGTGAACGTGTTGCTGTTCGGCCCCGGCCACGTCGTATAGCTGTCAGGCCAGGGGTAGGACTTGATCGCCCCCTGCACCTGGCCGATCAGCTCGTCCACGCCTGCGCCGCGGCGGTCGAGCAGCAAGGCCGGCCGCGCGCCGAACCAGTAATTGTCCGGTCCCATGCGGTCGATGCGGATCGCGGGCAGGCCGTTCTGTACGCCGAAGCCGATGACCTCGTAGCGCGTGTAGCGGGGCGCCCCGGTCGGCTTGACCGCGATCCACGTATGGACCGCGAAGACGCCGCGCCAGCCGACGGCGCGCGCGGCGTATACCTGGAGCACGGCCTCGGGGGTGGCCGCCGGATCGGGCGCCTGGTTGCTGGAATCCTGGCGCCGCATGAACCACGGCACGTCACCGTCGCGCAACGTGGCGGCGCTCACGCCAAGCGGCAGCGTGAACAGTGCTGCGAGCAGGAGTGCCTTATTCATCATGATGCCCGCGACTGTAGCAGTCCGCGGTCGGCGGGCAAGCATGACTCAGGGTGCAAACGTCGCTACACTCCGCTGATGGACGATATCAGCAGGATTCGCCTGACCAGCGTTTTCGAGCAGATGCTGAGTCCCGCCATCAAGGACCAGTTGCGGGCGATCGGCGGGCGCGTCTACGACATCATTGCGCCGGCGATCGACCAGGCACGCCGCGAAAGCGACGAGGCCCGGCAGCGCGAGGCCTTGGTCGACGCGCACGCGCTGGCCGCCGCGATCTTCGAATCCGAATGCAACGGGTACTTCCACAACGTTCCGGGCGGCCTGGAGCTGTTGAAGTCTCTGGCGTGCAAGGCAGGCTGCGCGTTCTGTTGCGAGCTCAAGGTCGAGATCACGGCATTCGAGGCAGCCGCGATCTGGGCGGGGCTGCAAGGCGACGAGTGGGCGCGGCAGCGCGAGGCGCTGGCCGCTATCGGTCCGCGCACCGGGCCGCTGGACACCGAGAAACGCCGGCGCGCCCGCATCCAGTGCGCCCTGCTCGCCGACGGCAATTGCACGGTCTACCAGTTTCGCCCGTACGGATGCCGCGGGTTCTTCGCCACCGATGCGGCCGATTGCGAGCGCGTGGTGAAGGCCCCGCCAGGGGCGAAGCTGCCGCCGGTGCGCTCGCCCGCGGTGCCTCGGGCGCTCGCCAGCGCCTTTGCCGGCGGTGCCAACGCGGCACTCGCGGACAAGGGGCTGCAGCACGACTTCCTGGAGCTAAACTCGGCGATCGCCACCCTGGTCAGCCGCCCGCAGGCCTTCGGCGAGTGGCTCGCCGGCGGGCGCGTGTTCACGCGCGCCGCCGCCGAATAGCACGTTTGCTGACGCGGGCTTCTTACGCCGCGCGGATATCGCCGAGGAAGCGGCCGATCTCGGCGCGCAGCGTCTCGCCCTGCTTGGCGAGGTCGGCTGCCGCGCGCAGCACCTGGCCCGAGGCCGTGCCGCTGTCGGTTGCCGCCCGGGTGACCCCGGTGATGTTGCTCGACACCTCGGTGGTGCCGGCCGACGCCTGCTGAACGTTGCGGGCGATCTCCTTGGTCGCGGCGCCCTGCTCCTCGACGGCCGAGGCCACGGTGGTCGCGATCTCGCTGATGCGGCTGATCGTACCGCTGATGCCCTCGATGGCGGCGACCGAATCGCCGGTCGCAGCCTGGATCGACTTCACCTGCTGGGCGATGTCTTCGGTCGCCTTCGCCGTCTGGGTGGCGAGCGACTTCACCTCCGAGGCCACGACCGCGAAGCCCTTGCCGGCTTCCCCGGCGCGCGCCGCTTCGATCGTCGCATTCAGGGCCAGGAGGTTCGTCTGGCCCGCGATGTCGTTGATCAGCTTCACCACGTCGCCGATCTTCTGCGCCGCGTCCGCGAGCGCCTTGACCTTCGCGTTGGTCTCGTTCGCGTCTGTCACCGCCTGGCCGGCGATGCGCGTCGATTCGACGACCTGACGGCTGATCTCCTGGATCGAGGCGGAGAGTTCCTCGGCCGCCGTGGCGACCGTCTGCACGTTGGTCGAGGCCTGCTCGGATGCCGCGGCCACCGCCGTCGCCTGACGGGTCGTCTCCTCGGCCGTCGCCGACATCGACTGCGCCGTCGCCTCCATCTCGGTCGAGGCCGAGGCGAGCGTGTCGAGCGCCGAGGCAACCTGTCCCTCGAAGCGTTTGATGTAACCGTCGATCGTGACCTGGCGCTTCTCTTTCTTCTCCTGCTCGGTCTTCTGCGCGGCATTCAGCCGCTCGGTTTCGAGCATGTTGTCCTTGAACACCTGGACGGCCTTGGCCATCTGGCCGATCTCGTCCTTGCGGTCGCCGAAGATGATCGTGGCGGTGAGGTCGTGCTTGGCGAGCCGGCCCATCGTCTCGGTGATGCGCAGGACCGGTGTTGCCACCGCCGCGACGATCATGACTCCCGAGAAGACGGCGAACACGGCCGCGAAGATCAGCATGCCGATGATCCAGTAGCGCGCCGACGCGTAGGCCTCTTCGCCGGCATCGGCCGCCTTCTTGCCCTGGGCGACGTTGAAGGCGACGTCCTTGGCCGTCGTCTCGCTCACATTGGCGATGTAATACTTGAGCAGATCGCCGTTGAAATAGTCGATGGCGCCCTTGTGGTCGCCGGCCTTGACCATCTCGACCATCTTCTGCGTCATCTGCTGGTAACCCGCCCAGCCGGCCTTGATCTTCTCCGCGAGCTCCCGCTCCGCCGGATCCGTGGCCATCAGCTCGTAGGCGTCCCATGCTTTCTTCGCCTGGGCGACGTAGTCCGCCAGCGTCTTGATATTGGTGTCCTGCTGTTCAGGGGTCTCGGACAGCAGCAGATACGCAGCGCGCATCCGGTAGATCGTCGTCTTGAGGGAGAACTCGCCGAGCAGCTGGGTGCTCGGCAGCCAGTTGTCACGGATATCCGCGGCGTTGCTGTTCACGACCGAGAGGCGCTGCAGCGCGATCCCGCCGAGAATGACGCTCACGAACAGCACGCCGGCGAACGCCAGCGCGACCTTGGAGCGGATTTTCAGATTCTGAAAGCTCGACACGGTCTCACCCCTTACTTACGGTGCATCCCTCCACGAGCCGCGTAACCTATCCGCGCGTGCTTAAGAGACTCTGAATGTCTTCTGGACTAATCCGTGGAATTTCCGCGCTGATCCATAGAAGCGGATCGTAAAAATTTTAGTGGAATTCTTTGGATCGTTGACAGGGTGCCTCGTCACCTCTACGATCCGCCGCATGAACCTCGCGTTCGCGTTCGTCACCGCCATGCATGTCCGAAAGGCCTGGACCTTACCGGGGCTGACGACTCGCTGTATGCGCTGACAACCATCACGAGGACAAACCGAAGCCCCGCCGGAAACCGGACGGGGCTTTTGTGTTTCTAGGGGCTCTTTCCGCCGGCGGGTCTGCACCGGAGGGGAAGAGCATGCCGACACAGGACGGTCGTTCGGGCGCCCAACGTCCCGAGCGAAGACGCCTCGAAGGGCTTTGGCTGCCGCTGATCACGCCGTTTCGCGACGGCAAGCTCGATGAGCCGACGCTATCGGCCCTGGCACGGCGCTACGTCGCAGGCCCGATCGACGGCCTGATCCTGGCCGCGACCACCGGCGAGGCGCTCACCCTCGATGCGCACGAGCTCGAGCGCCTGGTGGCCCTCGTGGCGGAGGCGAACGCGGGCCGCCGGCCCGTCTATCTCGGCCTCTCGGGCAGCGATACGCGCAAACTCGCCCACATGCTCGCCGAGACGCGCAGCTGGCCGGTCGACGGCTACCTGATCGCCTGCCCCTATTACACGCGGCCATCGCAGGACGGGCTTTACCTGCACTTCGCGACCTTGGCCGAGCTCAGCGACAAGCCGATCGCGCTCTACAACATCCCCTATCGGACCGGCGTCAATCTCGCGAACGACACCGTGCTGCGTCTGGCCGAGTTCGACACCATCGTCGGGATCAAGGATTGCTGCGCCGTGCATGAGCAGAGCTTCGAGCTGCTGCGCCGCCGGCCGGCGGGCTTCTCCGTGATGACGGGCGAGGACGCGCTGTTCTTCTCCGCGATCGCCCACGGTGCCGACGGTGGCATCCTCGCCTCGGCGCACGCGGACCCGCGCGCGTTCGCCGACATGCGGACCTTGCT
The DNA here is from genome assembly GCA_035506575.1 of Alphaproteobacteria bacterium. Lineage (GTDB taxonomy): Bacteria > Pseudomonadota > Alphaproteobacteria > CACIAM-22H2 > CACIAM-22H2 > DATJPD01. Next base: position 18,439 of record DATJPD010000123.1, on the reverse strand, counting down.
CGTGGGCGGCGATCGCGCCGGCGCCCTGCGGGTGTGGGGCGGGCTGTCCGAGGTCGTGAGCCTGTTGTTCGCCGAGCCGAGCCCGGCTCCGATCAAGTACTGGCTGTGGCGCAAGGGCTGGCTGCCCTCGCCGGAGGTGCGGCTGCCGATGACCCCGGTCAGCTTCGCGCTCGCGCGGCGCATCGACGCAGCGATCGCAGCACGGGTACGGCACCGCAAACCCGCGCGCGGCCAGACGGCGGCGGCCTCCGCATGGGATGACGTGGTCCTTCGGCATGCCCGGGGAAATCCCGGACCAGCGCCGCGGGCGGAAGGCGTTTAGGGCGGACGCTGGAGTTGGTCGTCACCGCCGGCCGGACGCGATCGTCGCGGGAGCTGCGGTTCCCGGGCGACGCCCCCTGGAGAGGTGCCGGCCGGCGGCGACGTGAACGGCGGCCCCCCGAACCCCTCAAGCCCGTTCGAAAACCCGCCTGGGCATACTCTCAGCAACGGCCGTGCCAAGGCCGGACGCACGATTGGCGCGTGGCCCGACCCTGGGCGTGCCGCAAATCTGGGCACGCCCCAGCGCCTGGACTAAAGTTTCACCACGCGCGCCCGTCGGCGGCCGCGACATAAGCCGTGAGCCGCCGCCGCGTATGGCACGCTGCATGAATATGGCACGCTGCATGAGTAAGACGCGGCGTCCCTGCAACGAGGCTTTTCCTGACCATCACCAGCCTGCATCTCTCCGCACTGAGTTCCGCCTACGACGCCGGTATCCTCACGCCGATCGACGTAGCGCGGGAGGTGCTGCAGCGCGTCAACGCTGCGGGCGAGGATCACATTTGGATCAGCCGCGTCGGCGAGGCCGCGGTCATGGCGCGCGCGGCATTGCTGGCCGGTCTCGATGCCGAGGTGCGCCGGCACCTGCCGCTGTACGGCATCCCCTTCGCCGTCAAGGACAACATCGATGTCGCGGGCATGGAGACGACGGCCGCCTGCCCCGCCTTCGCGTACAAGGCGGAGCGCAGCGCCACCTGCGTCGCGCGGCTGATCGACGCCGGCGCCATCCTGATCGGCAAGACCAACCTCGACCAGTTCGCAACCGGCCTGGTCGGCGTGCGCTCGCCCTACGGCGTGCCGCGCAACCCGGTCGCCCCTGATTATGTGCCGGGAGGATCGAGCTCGGGATCTGCGGCCGCCGTGTCGGCCGGGCTCGTCTCCTTCGCGCTCGGCACCGACACCGCCGGTTCCGGCCGCGTGCCCGCCGGCTTCACCAACATCGTCGGCCTCAAGCCGACGCGCGGCTTGATCAGTGCGGCGGGCGTGGTGCCGGCCTGCCGGACCCTCGACTGCGTGTCGATCTTTGCACTCACGGCGGACGACGCGCTGGCGGTGCTGCGTGTGGCTGCGGCACCGGATCCCGCCGATCCGTATTCGCGCGGCGCCGTGTTCGGCGCACCGGTGCGCCCGCCCGCATTCCGCTTCGCCCTGCCGCGGCCATCCCAGCGCGAATTCTTCGGCGATGCGGCGGCACGCTCCGAATACGAGACCGGCATCGAGCGCCTCGTCGCCATGGGCGGCAAGCCCGTCGAGATCGACTTCGCACCGTTCCTCGCCGCGGCGAAGCTGCTCTACGAGGGGCCGTGGCTGGCCGAGCGCCTGCACGCCACGCACGATCTGCTGCGCCGGGATCCCGACGCGCTGCACCCGGTCACCCGCAGCATCATCGCGGGCGGCGAGCGCTACAGCGGGCTCGATGCGTTCCGCGGCCTCTACAGGCTCGAGGAGCTGCGCGCCGCCGCGGCCCCGGTGTGGGACACGGCGGACATCCTCTACGTGCCGACGACGGGCACGATCTACACGGTGGCCGAGCTCGAGGCCGATCCGATCCGCCTCAACGCCAATCTCGGGGTCTACACGAATTTCGTGAACTTCTTCGACCTCTCGGCCGTCGCCGTTCCGAGCGGCTTCCGCCCGGCCGGTGGTCCCAAGGCCGGCACCCCGATCGGCGCCACGTTCATCGCCCCGGCCTTTCGCGAAGGCCTGCTGACGGCCCTCGGCGCCGACTTCCACGCGCGCACCGGGCTGACCCTGGGCGCCACGGGCGCTCCCCTGCCGAAGCGGCCCGCCGCGCCCGAGGTGCGGCCCGAGGCAAACACCGGCGCGATCGACGTCGCCGTCGTCGGAGCCCATCTGTCCGGCCAGCCGCTGAACGCGCAGCTCACCGGCCTCGGTGCCGTGCTGCGCCGGCGCACGCGCACGGCACCCGCCTACCGGTTCTACGCGCTGCCCGGCGCGCCGGCTCGCCCCGGCCTCGTGCGGGTGGCCGACGGCGGAGCTGCCGTCGAGTGCGAGGTGTGGTCGGTGCCGGCCGCGGAATTCGGCGCCTTTGTCGCGGGAATCCCGGCACCGCTCGGCATCGGCAAGATCACGCTGGAAGACGGCACGGTGGTGTGCGGCTTCATCTGCGAGCCGCTCGGGATTTCCGGCGCCGAGGACATCACGCACTTCGGCGGCTGGCGGAATTACCTAAATCGCTAAGCCGATTTTGAATCCGGGACGTCGTCGGCGATCAGGCGCGCGTAGGATTCGGCATGCAGGCGGATCTTGGCGCGCATGTCGGGCGTCAGCCGGTCGAACGAGGTTTTGGCGGCCAGCCAATCGGCATCCGCGCCGGTCTTCAGCGCACGCTCCAGATCCTTGAACGCGTCGCTCCCCTTCCCGACCATGATGCCGATCGACCGCAGGATGACGTCTTGCGAAATTTTTCCGGACATGAACGACAGCCACGACGCGAAAGAGGAACGGTTAAGCTTAACGTGATTCGCGCCCGGCGCAAATCCCAAGCGCGGGTGAACGTGAAGGTTTTCACGGGGCCGGTACGCCGCGTTGGACCGTCGCTTGGACTCTTACGCAATTATTCGCGTCCGTGGCCGGCGCGCTTAACGTCGCCTTCATGTGTGCGCGCCTAGAGTGCGTCACAACGATACGACGATCAGCGCTGAGACGACCTCAGGCGTGATCGCGAGTTAAAGACCCTCTTCGCCTTACCCCCGCCGGCTCCCCTCCCCCTCCCGGCGGGGGTTTTATTTTTCCCGGAAAAAATCGCGCGGACTTTTTGGCGCACCACGCGTAGCCGCGAACCCTGCGGATACACGCAAGGCCGCTTCTATGTAGGGAAGAAATGGGGCGAGCGAGGGGACTTGAACCCCCGACATCCAGATCCACAATCTGGCGCTCTAACCAACTGAGCTACGCCCGCCACCGAGGCCCCGTGATGTAGACCCTGGGGGCCCAAAACTCAAGGCCGGAAAATGCTGGCCCGCCCGGCGGTTAGGAGCCGCTTTGGGCGTTTGCCAAGGGGCCGCGGCTTAGGCCATAGTGCGCGCCGCAAAAAGGTGCAGGGGGAGAGAGCGGATGCCCATTCTTGCCGACCGCATGAGCCAGCTCGGGACCGAGACGGCGTTCGAGGTTCTGGCGCGCGCCAAGGCGCTCGAGGCGCAAGGGCGATCGATCATCAATCTCGGCATCGGCCAGCCGGATTTCTCGACCCCGCCGCACATCGTCGAGGCGGCGGTCAAGGCGCTGCGCGACGGCCATCACGGCTACACGCCGGCCAACGGCATCCTGCCCCTGCGCCAGGCGGTGGCGGCCGACATCCACCGCCGCCTCGGATGCGAGGTCAATCCCGACCACGTGCTCGTCGTGCCCGGCGGCAAGGTGACGATGTTCTTCGCCATCATGATGTTCGGCCAGCCGGGTGCCGAGATTCTCTATCCGAATCCCGGGTTCCCGATCTACGAATCGGTGATCAAGTACTCCGGTGCGACACCGGTCGCGATCCCGCTTCTGGAGAAGAACGGGTTCGCGTTCGATGCCGACGACGTCCTCTCCAAGATCACGCCGCGCACCCGGCTCATCATCATCAACAGCCCGGCCAACCCGACCGGCGGCGTGGTGCCCAAGGCCCAGATCGAGAAGCTCGTGCGCGGGCTCGACAAGCACCCGCACGTGGCGCTGATGAGCGACGAGATCTACGGCCAGATGACCTATGACGGCCGCGAGCACGCCACGCTCCTCGCCTATCCGTCTTTGCGCGACCGGTTGATCCTGCTCGACGGCTGGAGCAAGACCTACGCGATGACCGGCTGGCGGCTCGGATACTCCGTGTGGCCGGCGGCGCTGATCGAGCCGGCGACGCGGCTCGCCATCAACTGCCATTCCTGCGTGAACGCGCCGACCCAGTTCGCCGGCATCGCAGCGCTCGAAGGGCCGCAGGACGACGTGCACAAGATGGTCGCGGCGTTCGCCGAGCGGCGCAAGGTGATCGTCTCCGAGCTCAACGCCATCCCCGGCTTCTCGTGCGTCGAGCCCGGCGGAGCCTTCTACGCGTTCCCGAACATCACGCGCACGCGTCTGTCGAGCCGGCAGCTCGAAGCCAAGCTGCTCGACGAAGGCGGTGTCGCGACGCTGTCGGGGACCAGCTTCGGCGCGCACGGCGAGGGGTATCTGCGGTTCTCGTACGCGAACTCGATCGAGAACATCCGCGAGGCGATGCGGCGTATCCGCGCCTGCCTGGCCCCAGCGTCCAAGAAGGGGGCGGCCTGATCCGTTTCGCCGGGGCTGGCGAAAAAATAGACAGCGCTTGATTAATTTGTAGGCAGTCTGTCAATGATAAGGCACCGCTCGGCGAAATCCGGCGCGTTTTGGCGAGCAGCCGGACCTATCGGTTGGCACACGCCGTGCTAACAGGCTAAGGGAACGCCGAAGGAAGAGGTCCTCGGCGTCCTTCGGATTTCACGCCGGCCGGGGCAGCTAACACAGAGGGGATGACATCCCGTATGAAGAAGATCGAGGCGATCATCAAGCCGTTCAAGCTGGATGAGGTGAAGGACGCGCTGCACGAGGTCGGGCTCACCGGCATCACCGTCGTCGAAGCCAAGGGGTTTGGCCGGCAGAAAGGCCACACCGAGCTGTACCGCGGAGCCGAGTACGTCGTCGACTTCCTGCCCAAGGTAAAGCTCGAGATCGTGCTCGACGACGCCCTGGTGGAGCGCGCGATCGAAGCCATCCAGCGCGCCGCCCACACCGGGCGCATCGGCGACGGCAAGATCTTCGTGACCCAGGTCGAAGAGGCGATCCGCATCCGCACCGGCGAACGCGGCGTGGAGGCGGTCTAGGGCCGGGAACCGCGGCGGGCTCACGACCCGCCACGGAAGTGTCTGCTCAAGGGGTAGGAGTTCAGTCGAGAGACCAGAGGGGGCTGTCAGCCAGGTCGTGCCGATGCGAGCGGGCCGCATGCCGTAAGGGCGGGCGTCCGCTGCGGCCGGCGTTCCATAAACCAATCCGCAACCACACACCAACCACGGGAAAGATCCATGTCCGATCCAAAAAAAGTCCTGCAGATGATCAAGGAAAACGACGTCAAGTACGTCGACCTGCGCTTCACGGACCCGCGCGGCAAGTGGCAGCACTTGGCGCACGCCATCGAGACGATCAACGAGGACACGTTCACCGACGGGATCATGTTCGACGGCTCCTCGATCGCCGGCTGGAAGGCGATCAACGAGTCCGACATGGTGCTGATGCCCGACGCCGAGACGGCGGTGATGGATCCGTTCGCCGCCCAGCCGTCGCTCGTCCTGTTCTGCGACGTCTATGAGCCCGGCACCGGCCAGCCCTACGGCCGCGACCCGCGCTCGATCGCCAAGAAGGCCGAGGGCTACCTCAAGAGCTCGGGCATCGGCGATACCGCCTATTTCGGCCCCGAGATCGAGTTCTTCGTGTTCGACGACGTCCGCTACAAGGTCGGCATGAACGTCGGCATGTACGAGATCGACAGCGAGGAAGGCCCGTACGTCTCGGACAAGAAGTACGAGGAAGGCAACATGGGCCACCGGCCGCCGATCAAGGGCGGCTACTTCCCGGTCCCGCCGGTCGACGGTGCGTCGGACCTGCGCGCCGAGATGCTCACGGTCATGAAGGACATGGGCCTCAAGATCGAGAAGCATCACCACGAGGTGGCACCCAGCCAGCACGAGCTCGGCAACGTGTTCTCGACCCTGGTCAAAGCGGCCGACGGCGTTCAGATCTACAAGTACGTGGTGCACAACGTGGCGCACCAGTACGGCAAGACCGCGACGTTCATGCCGAAGCCGATCAAGGGCGACAACGGCTCAGGCATGCACACCCACCAGTCGATCTGGAAGAAGGGCAAGCCGCTGTTCGCCGGCAATCTGTATGCGGATCTCTCGGAGACCGCGCTGTTCTACATCGGCGGCATCATCAAGCACGCCAAGGCGATCAACTGCTTCACCAATCCGCTGACCAACAGCTACAAGCGCCTGATCCCCGGCTTCGAGGCGCCGGTGCTGCTCGCCTACTCGGCGCGCAACCGCTCGGCCTCGTGCCGCATCCCCTACGTCGCGAGCCCGAAGGGCAAGCGCGTCGAGGTCCGGTTCCCGGATCCCGGCTGCAACCCCTATCTCGGCTTCGCGGCGATGCTGATGGCCGGCCTCGACGGCATCCGCAACAAGATCCATCCGGGCGACGCGATCGACAAGAACCTCTACGACCTGCCGCCGGATGAGCTGAAGAAGGTGCCGACGGTGTGCGGCAGCTTGCGCGAGGCGATCACCCATCTCGAGAACGACCACGAGTTCCTGATGGGCGGCGACGTCTTCGGCAAGGACTTCCTGCAAAGCTACATGGATCTCAAGTGGGAAGAGGTGTACGCCTTCGAGCACACCCCGCACCCGATCGAGTTCCAGATGTACTACTCGGTCTGATCCGGCCGATCATCGCCTCAAACTCCGAGGTCGACGAAACCCCCGCCAGGAAACTGGCGGGGGTTTTTGTTTGGAGAGCTAAGCCGGGATCACGTCGAAGGCGATGCTGATGCGCTCGCGTTCGGATTCGAACGGGATCGTGCGGTGCCAGACATACGAGGGGAACGTGATCAGCATGCCCTCGACCGGCTGGATGAGGCGGATGTCGGGCTCGCGCGCGTGCAGCTCGTCCGGGCCGCGGCCGAACTCGATCCAGGCTTCGTGGCCTTCGGGCTTCGTGCGCACCACTTCGGGCAGTTGCACGTAGTAGACGCCGCTGAGCCAGGCCTTGTGGTGGATGTGCGTCACCTGGTGGCCCTGGCGCCACATCTTCACGCCCCACGAGATGGTACTCCAGTTCCTGGGAGCGGTGCGCGCGAACGGGTGCGAAGGCTCGGGAAGGTTCGCGAGCCGCGCCTCGATCTCCGAGTAGATGAACCGCCGCAGCGCCGCCACGCTCGGATCCGGCAGGTCGAACAGCTCCGCCGTGTCCATGCCGTTCACCGTCGTGTGGTGTTCGTGCAGGGTCGAGCAGGTAGTGACGGCCTTTGCGAGATCTTCGCTGAACGCCTGGAGCGATGCCGCCCCATGAGCCTCGCCAATGTGGCGGCGGACCACCAGCCGGTCGAAATCGACCAGCGCGTGCAAGCGCGCCGTGTCGCCGAGCTCGTTCAGCGCCACCGCCTTATAGGCCGAAATCGTCGTGTTGAGCAGCCCGAGCGCCTCGCACGCCTCGAGATGCCGGAGCGCCTCACGGGGCTCGCCCACCTTCAACAGCTCCGTCCCGAGGTTCTGGCGCACCTCGAGGTTGCGCGGGTTGACCGCCACCGCGCGCTTGAACGCATCGACCGCCTCACGCGTGCGGCCCATCTCGGTGAGCAGGCCGCCCAGGCTGGACAGCAGCGTATCGCTGCGCGGTGCCAGCTCCACCGCGCGCTGGAGCAGCACCAAGGCCTCGTCGTCGCGCTTCTGCTTGTGCAGGATGAGGGCCAGGTTGTGGTGGGCGCCGGGATCGCCGGGGGCGGCCGCCAGCGTCTGGCGCAGCAAGCTTTCGGCCGAGGCCGCGTCGCCGCGCTGGAAGTGCAGCACACCCAGATGGCGCAGCACATCGGGATCGCCCGGCCGCGCGCCGAGCAGGCGGCGATAGATCGCCTCCGCCTCGGCGTAGCGGCCGGCCATCTGGTGCTGCACGCCCGCGGCGAACTCCCGCGCAAAAGAGGTTTCAGGCCCGATCATGCTCGCATCATAGTGCGTCCCACCGTGCTGCCCAATGACGTCGTGCGCGGCGGCCCGGCGTCCTTCGAGACGGCGACCTTGGGGTCGCCTCCTCGGGATCGGGACGCTACACTGCCGGCAACGAACGAGAGGACACGCCCGTGCCGACCAAGCTGTTGCCGACCACCGTCGTCGGAAGCTACCCGCAGCCCGATTGGCTCATCGATCGCGAGAAGCTCAAGGCCCTGGTGCCGCCGCGCGCCCGCGCCAAGGAGCTCTGGCGCATCCAGCCGCCGCTGCTCGACGGAGCGCAGGACGACGCGACGCTGCTGGCGATCCGCGACCAGGAGCGCGCCGGAATCGACGTGATCACGGACGGCGAGATGCGGCGCGAGAGCTACTCCAACCGCTTCGCGTGCGCCCTCGAGGGCGTGGACGCCGAGAACCCGGCGCAGATTCCGGCGCGCACGCCCGGCCGCTTCCAGATCGTGCCGCGCGTCGTGGGGCCGATCCGCCGCAAGACCGCGGTCGAGCGGCGGGACGTCGAGTTTTTGCGCGCCAACACCGACCGGCAGATCCGGATCACCCTGCCGGGCCCGTTCACGCTCACCCAGCAGGTGGCCGACGAGTACTACAAGGACGAGGCAGCGCTCGCCATGGACTACGCGGCGGCGGTCAACGACGAGATCAAGGAGCTGTTCGCGGCCGGCGCCGACGTCGTGCAGCTCGACGAGCCGTTCCTCGAGGCGCGGCCCGACAAGGCGCGCGCCTTCGCGGTCCCGGCGATCAACCGCGCGGTCGCCGGCCTCAGCGGCACCACGGCTTTGCATCTCTGCTTCGGCTACGGCTCGATGATCAAGGCCAAGAAATCCACCTACTCCTTCCTCGAGGAGCTGGCGGCCTCGAATATCCGGCAGATTTCAATCGAGACCGCGCAGCCGGACCTCGACTGCACGGCTCTCGGCAAGCTCGGCGGCAAGACGATCATCCTGGGCGTGCTCGACCTCTCGACCGAGACGGTCGAGACGCCGGAGACCGTGGCGGCGCGCATCCGCAAGGCCCTGCCGTTCGTTCCGGCCGAGCGCCTGATGGCGGCTCCCGATTGCGGTCTCAAATACATGTCCCGCGCGGCGGCATTCGGGAAGCTCCAGGCGCTGGTCGCAGGGGCCGCCCTGGTGCGCAAGGAGCTGACGGGGCAAGGGTAGGTTTCTGAGTCGTCATCGCCGGGCTTGTCCCGGCGATCCGCAAGCGGCCCGACGTGGATGCCCGGAACAAGTCCGGGCATGACGGAACCGAACTGGGAGGAAACGATGCGAAGGCTTTTCGGTGTGGCGCTTGGTGCTGCCTTGCTTGCGATCGGACCGAACCCCGCGACTGCAGCGCCCTTCCCGCCGGGCCCGGTTCATATCGTGGTCCCCTACGCGCCCGGCGGGCCGGTCGACATCGTGGCGCGGCTGCTCGGCCAGAAGCTCAACGAGGCCTGGCACCAGCCGGTGGTGATCGACAACAAGGCGGGGGCCGGCGGCAATCTCGGCACCGAGCTGGTGGCCCGGGCCCGGCCGGACGGCACAACGCTTCTGATCAACACGCCGGCGATCGTCATCGCACCCAGCGTGTTCGCCTCGCTGCCCTACGATCCGATCAAGGATTTCGCCCCGGTCATCAATATCGGCCGCGCCCCGGCGCTGGTGGTGATCAATCCCAAGCTGCCATTCGACAGCGTGGGCGGCCTGATCGCCTATGCCAAGGCGCACCCCGGCGAGCTCAACTTCGCCTCGCCGGGCACGGGCGGCTCGCTGCACCTCGCGGGCGAGCTGTTCGCGAGCCGCGCCGGCATCAAGATGGTGCACGTGCCGTACAAGGGCGTGCAGCCGGCGCTGGTCGACATCATGGGCGGCAACGTGCAGATGATGTTCGACGCGGTCGTGGATGTAATGCCGTTCGTCAAGGACGGCCGGCTCAAGGCGCTGGCGATCTCGACTGCATCGCGCTCGCCGCTGGCGCCCGATCTGCCGACGGTGGCGGAAAGCGGCCTGCCGGGCTTCGATTTTTCGCTGTGGTATGGCCTGTTCGCGCCCGCGGCCACGCCCGCAACCGTGGTGCAGCAGATCAACCGCGATACGGCGCAGATCCTGTCGCAGCCGGCGATGAAGAGCGAGATGCAGGCGCACGGGCTCGACCTCATTGCGAACTCGCCCGATGAGTTCGCCGCGGCGCTCAAAGGCGAAGAAAAGACCTGGGCCGAGCTCGTGCACAAGATCGGCCTCACGCCGAACTGAGGGTCGCTTAGAACAGCTCGTCGAGGCGGATCGAATAGCCGAGGCCGAAAATATAGGCCGGTGCACTGTTGCCGAGGCCGGCGGCGACGTGCATGTCGATCTGCTGTGTCGGCGTGAGACGGAAGGCGGCCCCCGAGTTCAAGAGGTGGCTGGCGCGCGAAGCGGCCGGATAGTCGCCGACATATTCGAGGAACGCGTCGAGGCGTTCGCTGACGTCACGCCCGATGACGAAGGTCGGCTCGAGAGTTGGATTATGCCGCGAGTCGTCGGGATGGAAAAACGCGGTCGCCATGCCTGAAACGTGCCAACCGTTCGCGGCCTGCGCCTCCCACGGGACCTGCAGATAAGGCCCATAGCCGTGACCGCCGAACGGCCGGTTGCCGGTCGGCACGCCGAGACCGGCGACCGCCGAGACCGTGACGCCGTCGGGCAGGCCCTGGAGCTGGCGCTTAACCGCCGGGGTCACGTCCGAGAAGCCCGAGCTGTCACCGCCGCGCACGGCGCGCGCATAGTTCGGCAGGTCGAGCAGCACTTCGGTGCAGTCGGCCACGCCGAGCCGCAGGCGCGTGTTGGTGCCGTCGAGGGCTTGTGCGCTGCCGCGCCCGGCGAGGTTCACGCCGTTCTCGGCCTGCAGGCCGCCACGCGGGACGACGAGGCTCGAATTGGTGACGTCGGGGCGGTCGGTTTCGATGGCGTCCGCCGCGGTCGGACAACCGGCGTCAGCCGCGGGGATGGCGAGGCCGCACACCGCGACCGCCGCAAAGATCAACCGGAACCCGGTCATGGTCACCAGCTCTCGCTCGGCCGGTGCACCCGACGGCAGGACGCGGCCTGCCGTCTAGGTTCTGTACTCATAAATGGATTCCCTTGAGGGGCGAGATGTGATTCAAGCTTCCAAACGGTGGGAGCTTGGAACATGGCTCGCTTTGATCTGACGGACGTCGAGTGGTCGCTGATTGCACCGCTGCTACCGAACAAGCCGCGCGGCGTGCCGCGCCAGGATGATCGGCGGGTCCTGAACGGCATTTTTTACATTTTGCGGACGGGCTCGCCGTGGCGCGACCTGCCTGAACGCTATGGCCCGTACACGACGGCTTACAACCGGTTCAATCGGTGGGCCAAGGCCGGGGTGTGGCTCAAGGTATTCGAGACGCTGGCGCAACGCTCGCCGAAGTCCCTGCATCTGATAGACAGCTCAATCGTGCGGGCCCACCAGCACGCTGCCGGCGGTAAAAAGGGGGCCCGGATCACGCCATCGGCCGTTCTCGTGGAGGACTGAGCACCAAGATCCACGCCGTGGTGGATCAGCAAGGTCTGCCGGTGCGCCTGGTCCTTACGCCAGGCCAAGCCTCCGACAAGACCACGTTCCCGCAACTGATCGAAGGGCTCACTCTGGCCCGCGACGTGGTCGCCGACCGCGGGTTCTTTGCCCGCACCATCATCGAACTCATCGAAGCAGGCGGCGCGGCGGCCCACATTCCCTCGCAGAGCAATGTTCGCGTCCGCCGCGTCGTGGACCGCGAGATTTACCGACAGCGCAATCTGGTCGAGCGCTTCTTCAACAAGCTGAAGCACTTCCGCCGGATCGCCACCCGATTCGACAAGCTGGCCCGCAATTATCTCGCCGCTGTCCTCATGGCGTCCACTCGCCTGTGGACACGCGCTTATGAGTCCACGACCTAATCGCGCTGAGCCTCGCTGAATGCCACGGGCATCAGCACGACCAGCGGCAGCAGGAGCTTGAGCAGGCCGAGCTCCTTGGCCGCGAGGCTCAGAACCGCCCCCGCGGCGTAGGACAGCCAGGTCAGCCAGAACACCGATAGCGCGCCCGCCGGAATCAGCGGCGGCGCGCTGCGGGCCGGAAAGACCCGGTAGACCGTGGCTTCCGCCAGTTTCAGCATCGTGCCCGTGATGACCACCGTCTGCACGTTCACATCGGCAAAGCGGGCCACGGCGCCGCCCTGCAGGCCCATCCCGAGCGCCAACGTGGCGAGCGCCCAGTTGTCCTGGAGGTCCAGGGCGTATACGGCGATGAGAGGCACGCCGGACAGGAGCAGCGGCAGGGTCGGGCGCACATGTGCGCGCTTGAAGCCTTCGGCGGCGAGGGCGCCGGCCAGGAACGCCGCGAGGGTCAGCGCGTAGGTGACGACACGCGGCCATTCGCCCTGTGCGGCGGAGATCGCCAGCAGCACCGTGTTGCCGGTCATGTTCGCGGCGAACACATGCGCGTAGTCGAGATAGCCGATGGCGTCGACATAGCCGGCGATGAGGCAGAGCAGGGCGGCGCGGGCCGGTGCGGGGATCAGCACCGCCAGCCGGCCGTCAGACAAGGGCTGTGCCGGTCAACCGCTCGAGCACGCGCAGGGGCGAGCGGTCCGGCTCGGCCATCGCCGCCACGTCGATATGGAAGGTCTGCTCGAGCGCGAAGCGGCCTGCGAGGGCTGCGTGCAGCACCTGGTCGGTGAAGCACAGCCAGGTGGTCCCCGACGGGAACGACACCTTCTCGCGAACGCCGCTCTCCTGGTGCGCGCGATCGAGCTTGCCGCGATCGTGCAGAGCCAGCATCAGCTGGTCGTAGGCACTGCGCCGGCCCTTCGTGATGCCGACCGTCGAGAGCAGCCAGGCCGCCGCGGGATTGGGACGCGGCAGCCGGCCCGCGAATTTCTGTGCGAAGGACTCGAACGGTTCGCCCACGTGCCAGAGCCGCGCATCGCCATCCGGGGCGATGTTGCTGAACAGGCGCAGGATGCGCCGCCCGCGCATCGGCTGCGAGGGGAATGCGTCCACATGCAGCAGCGTGTCGTCCTTGATCGGAGAATAATGGCGGCCGGCGATCTCGACCGGCCGGAAGCTGGTGCGCGCGCGCTCGAGCGACGGCGCGTAGCCCGGAAGCAGATCCTTGACCAGGCGGGTGGCGGACTGTGCGAAGCGCTCCATCATCCCGTGCAAGCGGTGATTCAAATCGCCGGCGCTGTTCGTCCCTTTGAGCGCGTTGGTCGTGGGGTCGAGACTGATGTTCTTCGCCTTGCCGTCGGACAGCGCCGGCGACAGGAGATCCTGTTCATCGGTCCGGAACGCGAACGGAAGACGGGGGAAGAACAGGACCTGCCCGCGTTCGAGGGCGGCACAGGCCTCGTGCTGGGCAGACGGGGGGAAAGGTCCGGACCAGGCGGCGATGTCGAGTGTCTCGAGGACGCTCATGGCCGGGACCCGCACCTCAGAAGCCGAACATGTGGTCGAGGCTGAAGGCGCGCTCGCCATCGACGAGGCCGTGATAGCCGAACAGCCGGCAGGTCGTGTCGCGGATCAGCACGTATCCGCCCTCGCCGGCCTTCGCCAACGCGTCGCGGCCGAACACGTCCGAGGCCCGCCACAGCAGCGAGCCGCTGCACGCGATCTTGACGTCCGTGTCGGCGACCGCGGCACCGTCCCGGTCGTGCAGCTGGAGCTTCGTCGTCGACGTCGCATGCCAGGGGGTCGAGGCCGGATAGATGAGGTGGCACATCGTATCGAGGCCGTCGGTGCCGAGACGCAGGAACAGCCGCGTCGACAGGCCGGGCGGCCGGCCGATATAGGATTGCGGCTCGTTCTTGTAGGTGAGGGCCGTGTTGAAGATGTGCGCGCCGAAGCTCGTCTCCGCGGCATGGCTGCTCCTGCGGTCCTCGTAGCGGAACAGCGCATGCAGCCAGCCATCCGCTTCGCCGCCGTCGCGGAAGTCGTAGACGAGCTCCATATGTCCGTAGCCTGACGGCAGCGCGGTCGGGGCCGTGCCGTTCAGGATTTCGCCGATGTCGACCGAGCTTGCATGGTCGCGCGGCAGGCGGCCGAGGAACGTCGCCGCCGCCTCGCGCCCCGACGCATCGTAGACCTTCACCGCCACGGGCAGGTTCGCCTGCGAGCGCGCCATCGGCGTCGGCAGAACGATGCTGCGATAGCGGTCCGGCGGCAGCACGGGTGCCGGCAGGATGAAGCCCTTGCCCATCAGATTCGCGAGCTCGGGGATCTGCGGGTCGGGCTTCAGGTCAACGCGCTCCACGTTCGGATGCGCGATGCGGCGGCGGCCGGATGCCGCGACGACCTCGTAGCGTGGCCGGACGAAATGCCGCCCCGCCTGGATCTCGATCTGCTGCGGCCAGCGCGCGGCCGGCAGCAACTCGGCCACGTCGAGTGCCGTGCTGCCGAAGGCCGGAACGGGCCGTTCGAGCCAGGACGTCTCGGTGTGCCCCATCAGGTTGAGGCCGATCGACCGCGACGGGATCGGGCACGGATGGCTGTTCTGCACCCACAGCACGACTTTCTCGTCCGCCTTGGGAGCCGGAAGCCCGGCGTAATAGTCGGACGGCCACGCGTTGGCGTCGTGCGTGCAGGACAGCTCGTCCGGCCGGTCGCCGAAAACGTCGAGCGCGTACTTGACGACGTCGTGGCCGACCGCGCCGATCACGTGGATGAACAGCTGACCCGTGAACTCGCTAAGGCCGAAGCGCCGGCGCACCTCGCGGCTGTCGATCGCGATGCCGCCCGGTCCGGGCGGCGCCGTATCGCGCCAGTGCGCCAGCACCGTTCCGTCGGCGTCGAACAGGCACAGCCACAGACTCACGGCTTTGGCGCCGTAACCGGCCCAATAGTTCGCGGTCACCACGCGCGTGTGACGGCCGCCGCCGTCGCGGAAGAAGGCGAAGTTGGTCGCGAAGTTCAGCGGATCGAGATACTGGCGCGCGTTCACCAGCATGTCGTGGGGCAGGCGCATCGCATCCAAGGTCACGATCTCCGCCCCGGCGGGGACCAGATGGCGGATGTGATCGACGAGGCGCTCCGCATCGAAGGCCAGGACCAGAACGGATTTGACCTTTGCCGCCGGGAGATCGCTGATCGGCTGCGCGCGCCGGCCGAGCGCCGCCGCGCCGATCGTGCTTACGTTCTGCACGAACAGGCCGCCGAGAGTCAGCGCCGACAGATCGTGCAGCGATGCGAATGCTTCGGCGAGGCCCAGCGGGTCGTAGATCGCCACGGGCCCGGCCTTCACCAGCCGCGCGACCAGAGCGCGCGCCGGCTCGAGTGCGAGCGGATGGCCGACGGCCTTGAAGAAAGCATCGCCGCCTTTGACGTTGCTGAACGTTTCGATGCGCAGTGCCATGGACGCGACTTATAGCCCGACTGGCGCCCTTACGACCAGCCAAAGCGGCGCCGGCACTCGGCCGCGGCGCGGCCGGTATCGTCGGGCGGCGAGTAATTCCAACTCGCAAGCTCGCCGTTGAACGGCCGCGTATAGCCGGCGGCGGTGAGCTCGTCATGGAACCGGCGTTGGCGCCGCGACCGTCCCTTCAGCCGCGCGACGTAGACCGGCTTACCGGTGGCCAGCGCCTCGGATGTCATCGAGACCGAGTCCTCCGTGACCACCAGGACATCGGCCAAGGCCAGGATGCCGAAATACGGATTGTCGCCCGTGCCGTCCCAGATGAACGCCGGCAGACTTGCCAGGCGTTCGCGCAGCAGCCTCTCGCTCTCCCGGCCGGTGCGCCGCGAGGGCGTGATCGCGAGGCCCGCGTGGTGCTGGCGCGCGAGCGCGGCGAGGCCGTCGGCGATGCCGGTCATCACCGCTCGATCGAGGGAGAACCGGCCGTTGCTGCCGCCGATCAGCACGCCGATCAGCGGGCGCGGCAGTGCCGCGAACCGGCTGCGCCACCGCTCAGCACCCGCCGCGAGCTTCGCCGGCGTCACGCCATGGATGGCGCCGGTCGTCGCCACCACGTTGGGGCCGGAGACGCCGTCATGCTTCGGCGCGATCACGAGGTCGAAGCCCTCGAGCGGCATCAGCGGATCCTGGACGTGGACGATGCGCGTGGCACCGCCGCTCGCTTTTTTGATGGCGATGGCCAGGGGTGCGGCGATGCGGCCGCAGCTGATGACGAGATCGGGCCAAGGTGCCGCCAGCCGGTCGCTGTCGTCGGCCAGCGCCGCAAAAGGATTGGGCCACCACGCCGAGGGGACCCAGGTCCACGGGCGTCTCACCCGCACTCGTTTCAGCACCGGGACCGTGCCGAGAGCTTCGGCGAGGCCGCGGGCTTGCGCTTCGAACCCCGCCTCGCCGGGGGTGATGATCCAGCAGCTCCGGGACATGGCAGAGGAGTGGGCAGCCTTGTGGTGAGCGCCTGCACTATGGGCAGCGCCCCGATGATGCGCAACCTGCCGGGTAAGAAAATTGCACGAGGCAGTTGCGGTGGCGAAGACCTGTGCAATATTATTTCAACATTGTGGCAATAGGAGAAATGAACCCATGCGGGGGGTGAAACTCGACCGGATCGACCGGCGAATTTTGCGCGACCTCCAGGACAGCGGTCGGATGACCAATGTCGAGCTCGCGCAACGCGCCGAAATTTCCGCCCCGCCGTGCCTGCGCCGGGTGCGCGCCCTCGAAGAGGCCGGCGTCATCCGGGGCTACCATGCCGAGCTCAACCCGACCGCCCTCGGCTTCAACGTCACCGTGTTCGCGCAGGTGGGGCTGTCGAGCCAGGCCGAGCACGATCTGAAGGCGTTCGAGGACCTGGTCAATTCGTGGCCGCAGGTCCGCGAATGTCACATGCTCGCCGGCGAGACCGATTTTCTACTGAAGATCGTGGCCGAGGATTGGGACGCCTATCAGAAATTCCTCACCACGAAACTGACGACGGCGCCCAATGTCAGTCACGTGAAGTCGGCACTGGCGATCCGCACCGCGAAGCTCTTGCCCGGCGTGCCGGTCGAGGTCGAGTGACCCCCGGCTGAGCCGCCGGGACCCGCCGGTATTCCCAGCCCGCCGGCTCCGCCGGCAGTCTTAGAAGGCGCGCGTAATTATTACCGTGCCTTCATCACTTTTTACCGGCTCTTCATTCCCTGACGCTATTAAGGGACTAACAACCATTTAATCCGTAATTCGTGGGGTAAGTTCGATGTTGAACCGCCTGTCGGCCAGTGCGCTGTTGAAATCGGTCATCGCGGTGATGGCCGTGGCGGTGATCCTCCTGCTTGCGATCGGAGCGTCGGGTTCGTGGCAAAGATACGAGTCGGCGACCCGGATTGCCGCGGTTGCGGAAGCGTCCCGATACGCATTCACCGTCATGCATAACCTTCGCACGGACCGCTCCTCGACCGTGCGCGGCCTCAACGGGGCCGGGCTGGCCGAGCCGGAGCTGAAGGATTATCTGCGCAAGCTGCGCGACGCCGAGATGCCGGCGCTCGCCGGCGCGATAAAGTCCCTGCGGACGATCGAGTTTCCCGATCGCGCGACGTTGCTGCCAGCGGTCGAACGCGGACAGCAGAGGCTCATCGCACTCCAGGCGGAGAGCTGGGATGCTTTCGACAAGCCGAAAGCGCAGCGGCGTCCGCAGCTGGCGAACGAATACGAGTCCGAAGAGACAAACCTGCTCGAGGTTCTCGACAACATCGCGGCGCGGCTGGTCGGGCTCGTCAAATACGATGACCCGTTCATCGACCAGATGCTTCAGGTGAAGCAAACCGCGTGGATGCTGAGGAACACCGCGGGCGAAGCCTCGCTGATCATATCGACCGGGCTCGCCAAAGGCAGCGTACCGGCGGATGCTCCGGCCAAGTACGCCAGCTTTGTCGGCGGCAGCGTGTCGCTGTGGCAGGTCCTGGAGGACATGGTCTCCGGACGCCCGGTGCCCGAGCGCCTTGCCAAGGCAATGGCGGAGACCAAAGCCGCCTATTTCGCGCCGGACTACACCGCGACGCGCGACCGGATTTTGGCCACTCTCATCAAGGGCCAGCCGGCAGAGATGACGGCAAACCAATGGTCTCCCTATACGGTCGGCCGCCTGGCGGCAATCGTCGGCGTCGCAGAGGCGGCACTCGATGCGGCGAAGGATCATGCCGCCTCGCAGCGGGCCGCGGCGCAATGGGACCTTTCGATGCAGTTGGCGCTCCTGGCCGCTGCGCTGACGCTCACGTTGGGGATGATGCGCGCCGTGAGCCGCCGGGTCATGTGCCCCTTGCACCAGATCCAGGAGGCGATGCTGAAGGTGGCCAAGGGCGATCTCTCGGCCGAGGTGGCGTTCGCCGGCCGGACGGACGAGATCGGTGCGTTGGCGGGAGCGTTGGGGA
This sequence comes from Alphaproteobacteria bacterium, assembly GCA_035506575.1. Taxonomy (GTDB): domain Bacteria; phylum Pseudomonadota; class Alphaproteobacteria; order CACIAM-22H2; family CACIAM-22H2; genus DATJPD01. Next base: position 39 of record DATJPD010000123.1, on the reverse strand, counting down.
CGTTCAAGCAGAATGCGGCGGAGAAGGCGCGGATCGAAG
>DATJPD010000122.1:0-13126 GCA_035506575.1 Alphaproteobacteria bacterium | reverse complement strand
CGAGACGCATCGATCGGCCGCGGACCAGACCCGGGTGATGGCGGTCGCGCTCGTATAGTGAAAGCGATCGCTGTCGTTGCTGGTCGTCGTCGGGGAAGGATCATCCCAGGCGCCCGGGGGCACGACCGGGTCGCGAAGGCCGGTAACGAGGAGGACGGGCATGCCACCCAGCTTGCCGGGCGGGCGCTCATCTCCGGCGTGCGGCAGGCCGATGATTGGAGCGATGGCGCGGAACAGTGGTGCCGTGGCGGGATTCATGCCGAGCTCCCAGGTGAACATGCCGCCATTGGAGCCGCCAGCCGCATAGACGTTCTTCGGGTCGATGCAGAGCTGCCGCCGCAGGTGCGCCACGAGGTCGCGCACGAAGGCGACATCGTCGTCCTGGCATTGCGTCCACGAACACGTATTGAGTGCGACCCCGTTTCGGCACGAACGGTACCGGTAGTCCGGCGTGATCGAGGCATCGCAGATCGGTTGCGCAGGCGCTCCGTCGACGACGCCGGTCGCCGAGCCACGGAAGGTCCAGGCATTGTTGTTGTCATCGGGTGGCCCCGATCCGAGGCCGCGCGGAGCGGCCAGGACGTAGCCGCGGCGGCTCGCCTCGGCGACGAAGTGGGGATCGTCGGCGAACTCGCGCTCGTCGCCGCCCCAGCCGTGGAATGCGAGCACGAGGCGCGCCGGGCGGCGGCGGTCGTAGCCGGGCGGCACCACCAGCCGATAGTGGCGGCGGATTCCGCGGTGCACGAGCGCATAGCTGCCAGTTGCCGGAGGTGAGCGGCCACAGCCCGGGGTCGCCAGTCCCTCGGGCCACGCACTCGCGGAACCGAGCAGCGCGAGCCCGCAGCACATGACCTGCAGCGTCCGGGTGATTCCGTACTTCAACGGGAAGACCTTTCGAACACCGTCATGGTTCTCGCTGCGGCGCCGGCGAACCGGCGCCGACGTCGACGAGTTTCGCGTGTCACGACCTCTGGCCCCGATTCGCTGGCCGTCAGATTGACACCGGCGGTGGGCCACGACGGGTCGCTAGTCGCGCTTCGCCGCTGCCAGCGCCGCGCGCCGAGCCGCCTCGAATTCATCGCCCCTGTTCCAGGTCGGCAGGGAATCCCCCTGGGCGATCAACCAGGTCGCCATCATGTAGAGCCGAGCATCGTCGACCATGCCGTCGAAGTTCCACGTGCCGTCGAGACGATCAGCGGGCTGGTGGTAGTGCGTCAGCTCCCACTGCTCGATCTGCTCCTTGCCCCAGCCGGCTGGGCGCCCGACGAAGTCGGTACCGGCGTCGAGGAAGATGGCCGGCACGCCGATCCGCGCAAACGACAACTGGTCCGAGCGATAGTAGTAACCCCGATCCGGAAACTGGTCTGGCTCAACCCGCCGTCCCTGCCACCGAGCGATGCGCGAGACCACGGCATCGAGCGAGGACTTCCCGCTGCTGATGAGCGTCACATCGCGGGTGCGGCCGAAAATGTTGCCCCCGTCGATGTTGACGTTGGCGGCGAGACGGCCGGCCGGCACCGAAGGATGGGTGGCGTAATACGCAGAGCCGAGGAGACCGCGTTCCTCGCCAGCGACGAACAGCGCGAGCACGGAGCGCCGCGGGCGCTTCGGCAGCTCGGCCAGCGCCCGGGCCACCGAAAGCACCTGCGCACAACCCGACGCGTTGTCCTCCGCGCCATGATAGATGCGGTCGCCGCTCGCATCCGGCGCGCCGACGCCGAAGTGGTCGTGGTGCGCCGAGAGCACGACGAGCTGCGCAGCGAGACGCGGATCGCTGCCGGGCAGCACCCCGCCGACGTTCGCGGTCTTCACGTGCGTGAGCGTGTTCGTGAATTCCAGCGACGTGCGAATCCCAAGGGGCACGGGCCTGAAATCGCGTGAACGCGCCGCGGCGAGCAGCGCATCGAGATCCTGGCCGGCCGCCTTGAACAGGCGACGCAGCGCATCCTCGGTCGCCCAGGCCTGAACTCGGAGCGTGGGCTCGGTCCCGGCCTCCGGAAGTTCGAACTGCTCGCCGCCCCAGGAACTCTGTACCACTTGCCACGGGTATCCGGCCGACGGCGTCGTGTGCAGTATGATCGCGCCGGCCGCGTGCTGGCGCGCGGCGCTCTTGTACTTGTAGTCCCAGCGCCCGTAGTAGAGCCTGCGCTTGCCGGCGAACAGGTTCGGGTCCCAGTCGGGGTCGTTGTTCATCATCACCAGGATCTTCCCGGTGAGGTCCATCCCCTTGAAGTCGTCCCACTGGAACTCCGGGGCCTGGATGCCATATCCCACGAATACGAGCTCCGCATCCGAAATCGCGACCCGCTCGCGTTGCTGACCGCTTGCGGCGATGTAGTCGTCGTTCCAGGCGAGTCCGACATCGCCCCCGGCGGCCCGAAACGTCCACTGCGCAGGGAAGTGGCCGGTTAGCCCGACGATATCGAAGGGTTGCTGCCAGGCCCCGCCCGCGAACGCGGGGATGAACCCGAGTCCCTCGAGCTCGCTCTGCAGATAGAGACGCGCGAGTTCATCGCCACGCGACCCCGGCCCGCGACCCTCGAGCGCGTCCGAGGCGAGGAACCGGATCGGGGCCTCGAGCGCGGGCTGCGTGATGTTGCGGCGTGCGGCCGCAGCGACCGCAGCCGGAACCGGGGCGTCCGGGGCCGCCGCCCACCCCGTTGCTGCCACCGTGACCATCAGGATCGAGGCCGCCGCACCGCGGAGGCGTCCGGCAATACTTCTGTAGGGCCCGTACATCGCAACTCCTGACACCGATCAGCGGGCGGTTAGGCTATCACGCCCACGCCCGGTCGCCGCGTTACAGCGGCGGCGCAATTGCCACGTTTACTGTGAGCCGAGGCGGGCCTGGACGGTAACCCAGAGCGACCGCGGCGCGCCGACCGAGCGGAACTGCTCGTCGCGCCACGTGCTGCCCGACGTGTCGAATGTTCCGCCGGGCGCGGTGAAGACGTTTTGGCCCAACAGAGCGAACGACGAGTAGCGGCGATCGAGTGCGTTGTCGAGCCGTGCCGCCAGTTGCCATCGGCGCGAGAACGACCAGCGGGCATCGAGATTGGCGACGAGGAAGCCAGGCACTGGACCGTTCACGTCCTGGTTGTTCTCGTCCCCCCGGGCGTACTGCGCCGACTGGCCGACGAGATTGAGCCCGGCACTCCATAGACCCGGCGCGTACTCGAGGCGCAGCTTGGCGGTTCCCTTGGGAATTCCGGGTATGCGGTTGCCCGGTCGAACCAGGATGTCGGTACACGTGGGGCAGCTGAGCGGCGCGGCACTCGAGTTATCGGGGCTGTTGATGATGAAGGGCGATTCGAAGGTCGCCTCGAGATACGTGTAGCGAAGCGTCGCCGACAGCGGTCCCGATGCCGCCTCGAGACTGACTTCCACGCCCTGGCGGCGCGTGTGGCCGACGTTCTCGAAATATCCGGCGCTCACGGCGCCTCCCCCGCTGCTCACGAACTCGATGTCGTTCTCGAGCGTCGTGCGAAATGCCGAGCCGCTGAGCCGGATGCCGGGCCTGATCGTGCCGCGGGCACCGATCTCGAAGGTCCTCGATTCCACGGCCTTGAGGGCGGGATCAGCGGAGAAAGCGTTCGGCAGGCTGCACGGCGCGTTCGGGTCGGCGCAGGTCAGCTCCACCGGCGTTGGCACGCGCATGCCCTCGCCGTAGCTCGCGAACAGCGTGAGCCCGCGGGCGGGATTCCAGGTGATTCCGCCGTACGGGTTGATGCGATCGAAGGAGTGGCGCCCATTCAGAGCCGTCCCGATACGGTCCTCGAGCGTCACGCGCGCATGGTTGTAGCGGCCCGCGAACGTGATAAAGAGCGTATCCGAGATGCCCAGAGTGTCGGTTGCGTACAGACCGCTGTAGTCATTGACCGCCCGGACCGAGGTCGCGAGCGCGGTTGGTTGGCTCGAGCTCGTGTCGCGCGAGATCCCGGCCTCCTGGTTGTACTGCGTGAAGCTCGTGATGCCGCGGTCGTAGCTTGCGCCGAAGACCAGCGTGTTGCGGTGTTCGAGGAGATCGCCCTGGCTCGTGAGCTCGAGCGCGATCCCCGGCCGGTACTGCGCGATGTGCTCGATGGCGTTGCCCGTCGGTTGATTGCCCGGCGCAACGGGACTTGTCGGGTCATAGTCGTTGTTGACGTTGCTGTTGACGACGTCCGTTTCGACCTCGCGATAGTAGACCGTGGTGCTACCGGACCAGTGCTGCCCCATGCGATGAATGGCCGAGAGGTTGGCAAACGTCATCCGATCCGTCTGGGTGTCTGGCCACGTGTATGCCTGGGCAGGATCACCGAGGAAGGACAGCGGCAGGGTCTGGTTGCCCTCGAGGCTGTTGTCCGCGGACTGGAGACTCAGCGTGATATCGTTGACGTCGTCGCGATAGCCGACCTTGCCGATCGCCTGCCGCAGGCGGCTGGGGTTGTGATCGGCCCAGCCGTCGTCGTCCAGGAGATTTCCAGCGACGTAGTAGTCGAGGCGCTCCGAATGGCCCCCGGACTCGACCTCTAATGCCCGGCGCCGGAAGGAGCCCCCGGTCAGTTCTGCGGTGGTTCCGCTGGTGGTGAAGCCGCGCTTCGTCGTGACCGCGAGGGCGCCGCCCAGTGTATTCAGGCCGAAGACCGGATCGGAACCAGGAATCAGCGTCACCTGCTCGATGGCGATCGGCGGAATGAGGTCCCAGTTGACCGCGTCACCGAACGCCTCGTTCACGCGCACGCCGTCAACGAACACGGACAGCCCCTGGGGCGTGCCCAGGATGGGGGACGCCGTAAAGCCCCGGAAATTGACGTCGGACTGATAGGGGTTCCCCTGGGTGTCGTTGATGCCGATGCCGCCGCCGCCGCGATTGAGGGCGTCGGCGAGGTCCCCAGCCCGGCCGCGCGAGACCGCCGCTGAGTCGAGCCGCTGGACGTTGGCCGACACTTCATTGAGTGGAACGGTGCTGCCCGGCAATACCCCGACGACTACGACCTCCGGGAGGGTTTCGGCTCCGGTACTGTCTTCCGCTGAGGCGGACGACACGCCCACCATGAGCAGGGGAACTGCGAGAATGAGCGCCGCAAGGCGGCTGCCGTGGCGGCGGTCAGGACCTGGCATGTGATTTCGATAGGCTCGTGGCAGACGTGGCGCAGAATTCCACGGCGCCCGCCCCGTACCAAGGGAGTTTTTCCCGATGCACCAGGAATCGGCGCAACTGCTGCCGGAATCGCAGGCCATTCGTTGTGCCCCCTTGTCGACCGTCTGGGTGGACGTAGCCGTCGTCGCCGCTGTGACGGTGGGCGCCGCCTGGGTCTGCGCGGCCTACGACGTGAGCGAGTGGCTGCGCCGCTGGGCAGCACCCTGGGAACGCATCCAGCTCGACGAGCTCCCCATCATCCTGGTCGTGCTGGCGGCCGGGCTTTCCTGGTTTGCCGCGCGGCGCTATGGCGATGCCACCCGCGAGCTCGCGGAGCGCCGGGCGGCGGAAAGACGGCTGGCGATGGCGCTCGCAGAGAACCGTCGCCTCGGGCAGCACCACGTCGAGATGCAGGAGGCCGAGCGCAAGCACCTGGCGCGGGAGCTCCATGACGAGCTAGGCCAGCACCTGAACCGAATCAAGCTCGAGGCCGTCGGAATCCGCGACAGCCCGCAGGCGGATCGCGACGTCATCGCCGCGGCTGAGTCGATCATCGAGTCCACCGATCACGCCTACACGGCGGTCGGCGGCCTGATCGCACGCCTGCGGCCTGTGGCGCTCGACGAGCTCGGTCTTGCGGCGGCAATCGAGCACTGTGCCGCGCGCTGGCGGGATCGATCGGGGCGAACATCTCTGTCGCTGCGCATCGCATCGCCGCTGGAAGGCATTCCGGAAACCGTCGCCATTACCGCGTACCGCACCGTTCAGGAATCACTCACCAACGCTGCCAAGCACTCCGGAGCCGGCACAGTGAGCATTGCGATCGCACGGGAAGAAGGCCCCTCCGGTGCAATCCTGACCCTGCAGGTCGTCGATGACGGCCGTGGCGCCGACCTTTCGCTCCCGGCAAGGGGCCTCGGGCTGGTCGGCATGCGCGAGCGAATCGCGGCACTCGGGGGAACGCTGGATATCGTGAGTGCGCCCGACGCTGGATTCCGCCTGTCGGCCCAGATACCGATTCGGCAAGCGACGGGAGGCAGCAGCCATGCCTGACATTCGCGTGATGCTGGTCGACGATCACGCTGTGGTGCGCGAGGGCTACCGACGGCTCCTCGAGCGCGCCGGCGCCATTTCGGTTGTCGGCGAGGCCGGCACGTCGGGGGATGCCCTCGCTTGCGCGGAAGCGCTCCGCCCGGACATTGCCGTTATTGACGTCGCTCTGCCGGACGCCAGCGGTATCGAGACGACGCGGCTCCTCCAGTCCAAATGCCCGGACATCTTGGTACTGATATTCAGCATGCACGATGACGCAGTCTTCGCCGCCCACGCGCTCGATGCCGGCGCTCGCGGCTATCTCAGCAAGGCCAGCGCGCTGGAGGAACTCGTTGACGCCGTCGTCGCGGTGACCCGGGGCGCCACCTACCTGAGTCGCGACGTCGCTCGCAAGCTCGCTGAGCATCAGGACGCCAGGCGACGCGAGCCCTCGATATTGACTGAACGGGAGCTCGAGATCCTGCAGCTGCTCGTGACGGGCGCGGCCGTCGCCGAAATCAGCCAGATACTCGGAGTGTCCGAGAAGACTGTGGCAAACCAGCAATCCAACATCCGCGAAAAACTCGGCGCCCGAAACGGCGTTCAGCTCTTACAGGTTGCCTGTCGTCTCGGGCTCGTCCGTCGATCAGGTTAGGCGCTTTACCGGGGGCCGAGCGAGTGCGCTGCCGCGAGGCGCGCGTGCGTTGACTCGGGAACGATGGGAGAACTGTTGATGCACTCGAAGTGGTTCGTGTCCGTTGCCGGGCTTGCCTGCGCTTTCTCCCTTCTCAGGCCGATCAGCGCGATCGCAGCCGATGGCGTGGGCTCCCGTGACTCGCGACCGGCAAATGGGCCGGTTGCCGGCTACCTGCCCGCCCATGACGTGCCGGATGCGGCCGTCCTGCTGGGGCCACCGCCGGCTGATGGGTCCGGCACGAAGCTCGGGGACGAGGAGACGTTTCGGAAGACCCGTGAGCTCGAGGGCACGCCCCGATGGGCGCTGGCGGCCACCGATGCCGAGTACGGTCCCGCAGCGCTCCTGCGCGTGTTTTCCTGTGCCGCAGGCCGTGTGCTGTCGCCTGATCGACTGCCGACGCTGTCGCACATGCTCGCCCGCGCGCTCGAGGATTCGAGCGCGGCAACGCAGCACGCGAAGAAGCTCTACCAGCGCCCCCGCCCATTCCTTGACCATGAGGGTCCCGTATGTGTCCTCAAGGACCAGCGCCTCGTGGCGAGCTACTCGTACCCATCGGGCCACTCCGCCGCGGGGTGGATGGCCGGGTTGATACTCGCCGCCCTGCTCCCGGACCATGCGGCCGATCTCCTCGCCCGCGCCCGAAGCTACGGTGAGAGCCGCGTGGTCTGCGGAGTCCATTACGAAAGTGACGTCCAGGCCGGGAGAATGACGGCAGCCGCCGTATTTGCAGCGCTCGAATCCAATCCGGCGTTCCGTGCGGACCTCGCCACGGCACGCCGGGAACTCCATCGGTCGGCGCGGGACGGCAACGCGCGCGACGACGGCAACTCATGTGCTGTTCAGGCCGACGCAGCCAAGATGCCGGTTTGGTAGAGCCTTCGTGGTCCGGCGCGGACCGCGCGCCGAACAGGGATGATGCCGCGGAATGGATAGGTAGGTGCCGCGCGCTGGGGCTGTCCCTCGACTGTGAGTCGCTCACCACGAGACAGCGCACTCCTCGCGAAGCTCGCCCAGGGCACTAAGCCCCTGTCCGTGTCACGAGTTGATGTCACTCCGACACCCACGGACGTCACATGGTACGGCGACAAGGTTGATGTTTTTTTCGATCACATCTGTGGATAACTTTCCTGGCGCGGTCCTTTAGGCAGGGCCGAGTGTCGGCTCGGTGGTATCAGGAAAAAGGATTAAGCAGACGAACTCCCGTCGGTGAATAGTGCGCCAGATTTCGGGTAACGACCTGAAGGTCGTGAATGAGCGCCGTCGCCGCAATCTGCTTATCGAGCGGGTTTTCAGGGTTGGGAACACGCAGCCGCCCCCAGACATGGGCGCACTCCTCGTCGAACGGGAGGATCGCCTGAGAATAGGTCGTTGTCACCGTGCCTAGCCAGCGCTCCAGGCGCTTTGCTTGAGCGGCATCACCGCGATGACGAATCCGCTCCACGCCCTGACGCAGTTCGCCGATCGTAATCGCCGACAGGTAAAGGTCGGTGGCCTCGCGACTTACTTTGGCGAAGAATTCGCGAACTCCGGGGTTGGCATCGGGCCCCTTGCGAATTTCGCTGATGACATCGGTATCGAGTAGATACACATCAGCCCCGACGATCCTGCTGCTCACGGCTGAAGTCGGCATCCTCGCCAACGTTCGGAATCGCCGCAAGTACCTCGGCGAGGCTGCGCCGGCGCGGACCGTGCAGCGCGGCCTTCAGAATCTCCCGGTGCTCCTGCTCGGCGCTGCGATTGCGCTTCGCGGCCTGCTGTTTCAAGGCCTTGACGAGGTCGTCAGACAGGTTTCTCACCATCAGCTGAGCCATTGCAATCTCCCAAGGATCAGGATGAAGGCAATGATAGCACCCGTAGAACGACAATGCTAGCGTTGCTAGCATGACGTCAGGTTCGGCAAGGTGCGTGTGCCGTCGTCGCCGACCGGGCTACCGGCGCCGCCGTCTGCGTTGCCTCAAGTCCGCATTGATGCGGTTCAGGTCGAACCCGCGCGGGTCGAATACGCCACCGATCCACACCATGTATTGCTCATGCTCATCGTGGTCCGCGTCCGACAGCGCCTCGAGGAAATTGGCATACCCGTGGCAGCCGCCGACATCTTCCGGCGGGCACGCATTCTCCCCGGCCAGACACAGTGGCGCGGGCGCAAGCTCTGCGCTGCGTCGACGCTCAGCAGGCTCGAAGAACAGCCGGTGTCGCCAGCTGTCACCGAAATCATAGATGTAGACCCAGTCCGTCTCGCCGCTCTGGGCGAGCTTCCCGACGGTCCACTTCCGCTCGTCTTGAAACGGCGGCCCGAGATCGCCCTCGCCGAATTCATCTTCGATGGCGAGCACACCGAGCCGCAACGCCTCGCCGGCCCGATACTCATGCAAATGGGAGTCCGTCCATCCAAAGGTGATCTGTATGACGTTGTGCAGGCTATCGAGCCGCATTGCCTTCGGCAGGCGCAGGCGCCGCCAGATGAGCGGCTCAATGTCGAGCAGCTCGATGCGAAGCAGCAGGGTGTCGCGATTGTCGGTGGGCGTTGGCATGGCGGACCCGGCGACTCAGGCGGTCCGGTCCAGGTTGCGATAGAGCGTGGAACGGGAGATGCAGAACTGCTCAGCAATTGTACCGATCGGAACCTCGCCCGAGTTCACCAATGTGCGAACGGTCTTGAGGTCACGGGATGAGAGCTTGCGCGGCCTGCCGCCCTTGCGGCCACGGGCCCGGGCAGCCTTGAGGCCCGCGAGGGTGCGCTCCCGGATCAGGTTTCGCTCGAACTCGGCCAAGGCGCCGAACACGTGGAACACCAGGCGTCCCGTCGGCGACTGCGTATCAATCTTTTCGGTCAGCGACGCAAAGCCAATACCCCTGACCTGCAGTTCTTGGGTCAAACGGATGAGGTCGGCGAGGCTCCGACCCAGACGGTCCAGGCGCCAAACGATCAGCGTGTCGCCCTCGCGGACGGACTTGAGGCAAGCCTCGAGCTGCGGCCGCGCGGTGTTCTTGCCACTCGCGTGCTCCTCATAGATCTGCCGGCACTTCGCCTTCTTCAGAGCGTCGCGCTGTAGATCGAGCGTCTGATCGTCGGTTGAAACCCGCGCATACCCAATCCGCATCGGCGCCGCTCCTCGTGTCGCGAATCAGAAAAGCCCTACCGTTTGCGCAGCATAGATTACGAGACGGGTTCTGCGCCAGAGATGGGCCCAGTATTGGCCGGAGTTCGGCCCCTCTCAGCCGCGTCGCACAAACCCTCGTTTCTGCGACAGAGCCTTTGACCCTCCGGCAGACTCCGGAACCCTGCCATGGGTCTGGGGTCTCCGATGCGCGATCCATTGATCTATCCGGCGCTGCCCGGCGAGCCGGTTTCGGCCGAGCAGTTGTCGCCGTTCATCCCGCTCGCGGACGAGGTGTCCTGGGCACGTAAGCACACCCGCTCGCCGAAGCGGCAGCTCGAACTCCTGGTGATGCTCAAGACCTTCCGGTTTCTCGGATACTTCCCAGCGTCACTGGAGATTCCCCCTTCTATCGTGGCCGCGAGCGCACGCCGTCTGGATCTGCCGGTACAGGGCGCCTCGTTCGTCATAGCCCCGGCATCGTTGTACCGCAGCCGGGCGACGGTCCGGCGCAAGCTCGGGGTCGAGCGCTGGACCCCGGTCGCCCGGCGGCTGCTTGTGAACCGGCTGGCCATGCTCAACCAGGGCCGGGCCGGTCCCAACGATCTCCTGAACGCCGCCGTCGAGTACCTGCGCCAGGACCGAATTGAGCTCCCGGCGCTGCTCACACTGAAGCGACTGGTCGGCAGCATCCGTGCGCGCTTCGACAAAGCCTTCTGCGCCGCCATCGTCGCGCCGCTCAAGGGAAAGGACCGCCGAACGCTCGAAGGGTTGATGGTGGTTCCGCCGGAGGAAACTGTCTCCGGCTTTGAGCAAATCAAGCAACGGCCGGCCCGCGCGACGCTCAAGCACCTGTCGGCCCACCTGGATCACTTGCGATGGCTGCAGGAGCTACCAGCGACACAGCCCCTGGTCGCCGGACTCGGGGTCGGCAAGGTGACCGACCTCGCGGAGCAGGCGCGCGCGCTCAACGTCGCAGAGCTGCGCGAGCACGGCGCGACGCGGCGTATGGCGCTGCTCATTTGCCTGTTGCACGTTGCCCGTGCCGAGTGCCTCGATCAGCTTGCCACGCTGTACCTGCGCCGGGTCCACTGGATGTGGGGTCGGGCTCGGGAGGACCTTGAAGAATGGCGACGCAATCGCGGCGGTCTGTCGCAATCGCTCGTCCGGCTGCTTCGGCGAATGGTCGAGGAGTTCGACCGGTCATCGCCTGAAGTCTCCCTCGATGATCGGCTCGGAGTGATCGCCGGCGAGCACGGCGGCGCGGAGGTCATCCTTCGCGACTGCGACATCGCCCTCGAGCACCGTGTCAATGATCCGCGGTCCTTCCTTATCCGGCATTGCCGGCGAAACCGCGCCGTGCTCATGACCCTGCTCGCGGCCCTGCCGCTCGACGCCGAAGCGGCGGAATCGTGGCCGGTGGAGCTCGCGGACCGTCTGGGCTTCATGGACGAGGACCGCGATTCTATTTTCAGCATTCTCGATGTCGATCCGAGCCGGATTTCGGGACCATGGAAACCCCTGGTCGGCCTCCCCGTACATTTGATGTAGAAAGTGCCGTTTTCGGCGCTGCACTGCAGCAGGATCCGCGACTGCCGACGGAGCATGATCGCCCTCCTCTCGAAGGGAGGCGCCAACAATGCTCGCCTGGCAGATCCCGTATCTTGGCTGGCGCAGGTTGCCGGTCGACCTGTCCGAGTTCGAGATCGCCCACTTCTTCACATTGAGGCCGGAAGAGCGGCGGGCGGTTCGGTCGAAGTACAAGTTGGTCCTCCGGCTCGGTGTCGCGCTGCAGATCGGCTTTCTGAGAATGTGTGGCCGGCCGCTCGACGCGGTTCAGCGTGTGCCGATCCCACTCCTGAGGCATCTCAGCGAGCAACTCGACGTGCCTTCCCCAGACCTAGCGACGCTGCGAGGTCTCTATCACCGGCGACGCCGTACGCTATTCGAGCACCAGGCGTGGGCGATCGAGTTTCTGGGCCTTCGCCGATTCGAGGCGACTGACACCGGTGCCTTCATGCGGCCCCTGATGGCTCTGGTGCGCGCCGGTGCTGTCGGCGACCAGCTGTTTGCCGCAACGCGCCGCGCGCTCCATGAACAACGATTTGTGATCCCCGGCCCGCAGCGCGTCGCTTCATTGGCCAGATCGGCAGTAGCCGCGACGGAGCAGGATGCCTACGCCGCGATCGACCGGGAAGTCCCGGCGTCCGTGCGATCCCATTGGCTCGAGGAGCTCGTGCGCCCCTACGCTGATCGAGCGACGCTGCTCGAGTATCTCGTGGAGCCACCGGGCAAGTTCTCCCCAACGGCTATCCAGAGGCAGGCGGACAAAGTCCAGGCGCTCCTGGATCTCGGCGCCGCGCGCTACCCGGTGGCAGTGCTGACGCCAGCTCAGCTGCGGGCGTACGCGCGGCGGGTGTTTCGCCGCCGCCCGTCACGGTTCAGGGCCATGGCCGAGCCGCGGCGCACCCTCGAGCTCGTCTCATTCTTCCAGCATTCTCTGCTGGACCACACAGATACGCTGATTAAGCTCATTGACCGGAGGGTTGCGCAGCTATGGCGCCGCGCACGCGAGGATGCAAGTCGTTTGCCCGGTGGGCCGTCGAGCAGTCAGGAGTTCGTCGACAGGGTTCGGGCGGTCGTCGCCGCGGCCGGCGGGTCAAGGGACGATCGATTGGCTGCGATCGAGGCGCTATTGGCCGAGCTGGACGCCGGCGCATTGCGACCGCCCTGCCTTGCGGTTCGTCAGCGCGAGCTTCTGAGCGCACGCGGCAGCCAGATCCGGCCGTTGCTCCGGATGCTGCTCAGCCTGGACCTCCGCTCGGATGGCCCGCAGGAGCCGGCGTTCGACGTCGATGCCTGGCGCCGTGCCTATTCCGGTGGGTCGACAGTACTCGCGCCCGCCCTCTGCCCTCCCCGCTCACGCGCCTGGCAGGTTCTCGTCGCTGACCCCGACGCGAGGCGCGCATTCTCGGCAGCTGAGGCGATGCTCCTCTGGCACATCCGGCAGGCGCTTCGCCGAGGCAGCACCTTTGTCCCGCACAGTTTCTCTTACCGATCCCGACAACTGTTGTTCGCGCGTGAGGACTCGGCTGTTCGGGCAGCGGCAAGTCACCGTCCGCCTGGGGAGTTCCTCGATCAGCTCTCCGGCCATCTCGAGGCCGCATTTGAGCA
>DATJPD010000121.1:0-4824 GCA_035506575.1 Alphaproteobacteria bacterium | reverse complement strand
TAGAAGTACCAGACGCCGCCGACCACCCACCACCAGCCGGCGCGGCCGCCGTGCTCGCCGTGGAACCAGCGGCCGCCGTGCCAGGCCTCGAATGAGTAGCGGTGCTCGATGCGCACCGGGCGATGGTCCTCGTGGCGGTCGCGGTCGTGGTCGTGGCGGTCCTCGGCGAGCGCCGGTGCGGCCAGCACCAGCATCAGAGCGGCGGACAGGATCCAAGCGCCGACGCGGCGATCGCGACGATACAAGCGGCTGAATGGCAGATCGGACATGCGGCAAATCCAGGTAAACGCGATTGAGAGGGCTATATAGGGTCGTACCTGGAACGGTACAACGCGACAGAATATTTCACGGCACAGGGCGGCCGGCCCTGCGCTTGGCCCCCTCACCCTCCCATTGCTTCGCAATGGGCCCCTCCCTCCACTTCGTGGGCGAGGGGCTAAGCAGCTACGCCAGCGCCTTGGTGCGCTCGATCTCGTCCTTGTAGATCCCGTCGTCGGCGTAGCCGACCGGGCCGGGGCGGCCTTTGCCGACCATGATCTGGACGTGGCATGGCGCCTGGCTTTCGTTCACGAAGCCGTGCAGCACGCCGGCCGGGCACGAGATGCACTCCCACTTCTTCAGGACGGTGCGGGCCTGGCGGCCTTTTTCATCCTGGAGGAAGACCGTCAGCTCGCCGTCGAGGACGAAGAACGCCTCCTCGCACTCGTGCGAATGGGCCGAGCCGCCCTGCCCCGGCGGCAGCAGGACGATGCTCAAGGTGAAGTTTCCGGGCGGGATGAACGTGCCTTCGTTGTGCTTGCCCGAGCCGCCGGCGCCGATGAAGCGGTACTGGGCGCGCCTGGTGCCTTCGATCTGCGAATCCGCGAACGCGTTCCAGTCGGGCTCGATCTCGCCGAAGCGGCGGGTGTGGCGCTGGATGATCTCCTCGAGCGGGAGGGCGGCGACTTCGGGAGCGGGCGTGTGTCGGGGGCTAGTCATAGGCACCTCATTCGGCGGCGGCGGCGAGGCCCGGGTTGGCGCGCGCCAGGGCGGCGGCCGCGTTCTCGTCCGCGATCTTGCGCTTGTCCGCGACGCTGAGCCGCGCCTCGCGCAGCGCGTCCATCGTCCACTTCATGCCGAACGCCGTGCCGTCCGAGCCGAGCACGATCTTGTCCGCACCGTAGGCCTCGACCGCGAGCTCGATCGCGCGCGCATCGAGCGAGTTGCAGTCGACGAGGATCCGCGCGGCCTTGATGCGCCTGGACGGCAGCTCGTCCTGCGGCCGGTCGATGATGCTGCGGTGGTCGAGCCGGCTGATCTCGAACGGGATGTTGCCGCCGAGATTGTGGCTCATCATCGTGAGGTTGGGATACGGCTTCAGGAAATCGGTCATGCAGAACGTGACCATGTTCTGCGACAGGCGGGCCTGCATGTCCAAGGTGCCGTAGCGGCTGTGCGGGTTGTCCGATGCGTCGATCTTCGGCGCCTCGGCATCGCCCACGAGCCTGCCGTAATGGACGAGCAGGATCGAGCGCCGCCGGTCGGCGAGCTCGAGCAGCGGGCGCATCTTCTCGCCGCGCCTGGCCGAGAGGAACGCATCGCCCGGCAGCACCGCCCCCACCATGCCCGGCAGGGAGGTCGCGCGGTCGAACTCGGCGAGCATCGCGCCGAAGTCGGCGACCGGCAGGGCCGCGAGGCCGGAGAAGCGGTCGGGCCGCGCCACGCACATGCCCGAAACCTCGTCGTTGAAGGTGCGGCAGAGCGGGACCGCATCGGCGAGCGGCATGCACTCGATGCCGTAGAAGGGCGTCAGCGACAGAACGCCGCGCGAAATGCCGTGCTTCTCCATTTCGGCAAGGCGCGTGTCGAGCTCGTCGAACCGCTCGGGCAGCGAGCTCCGGGTGAAGCCGCTGTCCATGTACTCGCGGCCGTCCTCGCCGCGGACGATGCGCGGCGGGGCCACGCGCTTGCGGAAGACCTCGGCGAGGCCTTTGGGGATCCAGTGCGCATGCATGTCGATGGGCATGTATCTGACTCCCTGAGATATTTGACCGCATGGTAGTCCCGGCCGGCGAGCAAGGCAAACCAACGGTCTATCTTCGTCATGCCCGGACTTCGTCCACGGCTGTCTGGTTGGCTGATTTCGGTTGCATGGGCTGGAGGGAAAGACTCGTAATGATCGTCATGGCCGGGCGAAGTCCCGGCCATCTACGTCGGGCAGCAGGCATGCGGGACGACGTGGATGCGCGGGACAAGCCCGCGCATGACGCCTTTTGCTTGTTGATGCAACGCACTCGACTCGTTGCCGTTGTCAAAAAACCCGAACCGGACTGCCGTGGACTTCGCCCGGCCATGACGCGACTCTGATAAGCTGCACCCATGGCCGAGCAGCTCATCGTCCGCGACGTGGCGCGCGAGGATTTCGCGCAGTGGAAGCCGCTGTGGGACGGCTACAATATGTTCTACAAGCGCGTGCCCTCGGAGGAGATCACGCGCGTCTTGTGGGCGCGGCTCTTCGATCCCGGCGAGCCGGTGCACGCGCTGGTCGCGGAACGGGCTGGGCGGCCGGTCGGCCTCGCGCACTACCTCTTCCACCGCAGCACCTCGATGGTGCCGCTCAACTGCTACCTGCAGGACCTGTTCACGGCCGAAACCGAGCGCGGCCGCGGCGTCGGGCGGGCGCTGATCGAGGCGGTCTATGCCCGCGCCAGGGCGGCGGGCTCGACCCGCGTCACTTGGCAGACGCACGAGACCAACCGGACCGCCCAGGCGCTCTACGACAAGCTTGCCGAGCGCTCGGGCTTCATCGTCTATCGCAAGGACCTCTGAGCCCTACCAGTGCATCAGGTAGAGGGTCGGCAGGCGGCGGTCGTGGCGGCTCATCTGGGCCGCGCGGACGATGCAGGTGTCGGTTGGCGACAGGCCGCAGCGCTCCCAGCGGTCGCAATCGCCGCAGCTGAACTCCCGGCGCGCCCGCGCCATCGCCATGCGGGACGAAAATCCCTCCAGCAGCCCGCGAACAGTCTTGAGAACACCCATGGGTTCCTCCGTGATTCTGACGGAGGATAGGCGCCGGGCGCGCGCGGCTTCTTTGACGCAGATCAAACTTACGCCGCGTTCGCCAGGCGCACGCAGCGGGCGTGATGCCCGGGGCCGACCACGAGCTCATCGGGCACGGCGGCTGTGCATGGACCGGCGGCGTGCGGGCAGCGGGGCGCGAAGGCGCACCCTTGCGGCAGGGTCGCGAGATCGGGCGGTGCGCCCGGGATGGCGGTCAGGCGGCGGCCGCGCATGGAGCCGTGCACGGTCGAGCCGAGGAGCCCGACCGTGTACGGGTGGCGCGGCGCCTGGATGATCCGGGCCAAGGGGGCGGACTCGACGATGCGGCCGCCATACATGACCGCCACCCGGTCGGAGACCTCGACCGCCACGCCGACGTCGTGCGTCACGAAGATCATGGCCATGCCGAGCTCGCGCTGCAGCTCGCGCAGCAGCAGCAGGATCTGGATCTGCACCGTGGCGTCGAGGGCGGTGGTCGGCTCGTCGGCGAGCAAGAGCGCCGGCCGGCAGGCGAGCGCCAGCGCGATCATGGCCCGCTGGCGCATGCCGCCCGACATCTCATGGGGATAAGCAGCCAGGCGGCGCTTGGCCGAGGGGATCTGCACGCGCTCCAGCATCTCGAGGGCCCGCATCCGCGCCGCCTGCTCACCGAGACCCTCATGGCGGCGCACGGTCTCGGCGATCTGGTGGCCGACGGTGAACACGGGATCGAAGGCGAGCATCGGCTCCTGGAAGATCATCGACACCGTCCGGCCGCGCAGGTCCGACAGGCGCTGCGCGTCGAGCGCCAGGACGTCCTGACCCGCGATGCGGATGGACCCCGCGATACGCGTGCGCCGGGGCGGGTGCAGACGCAGGAGGGCGCGCAAGGTGACGCTCTTGCCGGAGCCGGACTCGCCGAGGATGGTCAGCACCTCGCCCGCGGCCAGCGCGAACGTGACGCCGTTGACCGCGTGCACGACCCGGTCGCGGCCGGCGAAGCGCACCTCGAGGTCGCGGACGTCGACCAGCGGCTCCGACGGGCTCATGACGGCGCCTTCGAGTGGCCGGAGCCGGGCCGGGACATATGGCACGCCACCGACTGGGCGGGACGGCCGGATGCTTCGGCGAGCGCCGGCTCGCGCTCGGCGCAGATGCCTTCGGCAAACGCGCAGCGCGTGCGGAAGCGGCAGCCCGACGGCGGGTTGATCGGGTTCGGCGGATCGCCGGTGAGCGGCGGCTTCTCCGTGCGATGCGCCGGGTCCATCGACGGCATCGCCGACAGCAGGGCCTGCGTATAGGGATGCAACGGCTGCTCGTACAGCGCGTCCACGGGGCCGGTCTCGACCACCTTGCCGAGATACATCACCAGCACGCGGTCGGACACGTAACGCACCACGTTGAGGTCGTGCGAGATGAAGATGTAGGTGAGCCCGAGCCCGGCCTTGAGATCGAGAAGAAGGTTGAGCACCTGCGCCTCGACCGATTTGTCGAGTGCCGACACCGGCTCATCGAGCACCACGAGCTTCGGCTGCAGCGCCAGCGCCCGGGCGATGTTGACGCGCTGGCGCTGCCCGCCCGAGAGCTCGTGCGGATAGCGGCGCACGTAGAGGCCAGGCTCGAGGCCGACCTTGGCCAGGAGGTCGTGGGTGCGCGCGCGGGCCATGGCGGCACTCAGGCCATGGACGCGCGGCGCGAAGGCGATCGAATCCTCGATGGTGAGGCGCGGATTGAGCGAGGCGTAGGAGTCCTGGAACACCATCTGGACGTGCCGGCGCATCTCCTGGATGCCGATGCCGTCGGAGG
>DATJPD010000120.1:0-23951 GCA_035506575.1 Alphaproteobacteria bacterium | reverse complement strand
ACGCTCCCGCTCGACATCGGCACCATCCATTTCGTGGGCATCGGCGGCATCGGCATGTCCGGGATCGCCGAGATCCTGCACAACCTCGGCTACAAGGTGCAGGGCACTGACCAGGCCGAGAGCGCCAACGTCAAGCGCCTGCGCGACCTCGGCGTGAAGGTGTGGGTCGGCCATCGCGGCGAGAACCTGGGCGAGGCCCAGGTCGTGGTCGTGTCCACGGCGGTGAAGCCGGACAACCCGGAGGTCATCGCGGCGCGCCAGCGCCTGATCCCGGTTGTGCGCCGCGCCGAGATGCTGGCCGAGCTGATGCGCCTCAAATGGTCGGTGGCGGTTGCCGGCACCCACGGCAAGACGACGACGACCTCGCTCGTGGCCGCCATGCTCGACACCGCGGGCCTCGACCCCACGGTGATCAACGGCGGCATCATCAACGCTTACGGCACCAACGCGAGGCTCGGCGCCGGCGACTGGCTGGTGGCCGAGGCCGACGAGAGCGACGGCACGTTCATCAAGCTTCCGTCCACGATCGCGGTCGTCACCAACATCGACCCCGAGCATCTCGACTATTGGGGGAATTTCGACGCGCTGCGCCAGGGCTTCCGCACCTTCGTCGCGAACATCCCGTTCTACGGGTTCGCGGCATTGTGCGTCGACCATCCCGAGGTCCAGGCGCTCATCCCGCAGGTCTCGGACCGCCGGTTGATCACCTACGGCCTGAACCCGCAGGCCGATGTGCGCGCGGTCAATATGCAGCTCTCGGCCGACGGCGGCCGCTTCGATGCGCTGATCGCCGAGCGCGGCGGCGACACGCTGACCTTCGCCAACCTGCACATCCCGCTGGTGGGCGCGCACAACGTGCAGAACTCGCTTGCCGCGATCGCGGTCGCCCACGAAATGGGCTTGGCCGAGGACGTCATCCGCCGGGCGCTCGCCGGAATGAAGGGCGTCAAGCGCCGCTTCACCAAGACCGGCGAGGGCGCCGGCCTCACCGTCATCGACGATTACGGCCACCACCCGGTCGAGATCGCGGCGACCTTGCGCGCGGCGCGCAGCTCCACCCCCGGCGGGGTGATCGCGGTCGTGCAGCCGCATCGCTACACGCGGCTCAAGAACCTGTTCGAAGATTTCTGCACCTGCTTCAACGACGCCGACGTGGTGATCGTGGCCGAGGTGTACCCGGCCGGCGAGGCACCGATCGAGGGCGCCAGCCGCGACGCGCTGGTGGCGGGGCTGACCGCGCACGGCCACAGGAAGGCGATCCCGCTGGCCGACCCGTCGGCGCTCGCGGCCACCGTGCTGGAGATCGGCAAGCCGGGCGACATGGTCGTCTGCCTGGGTGCCGGCAACATCACGAGCTGGGCCTACGCGCTGCCGGCGGAGCTCGACCGGCTGGCCGCGGCCGCCCTTCGCGCGACCCAATCGCAGGGCGGGAGCAGCCGATGATGGCCGCGATCAAGCCCGCCCGGCATCTGATCGACCGCCTGCCGCCGGTGCGCGGGCGCTACACGGCCGATGCGCCGCTCGCCGGCGTGACGTGGTTCCGCGTCGGCGGCCCGGCGGACGTGGTGTTCCGGCCGGCCGATGCCGAGGACCTCGCGCAGTTCCTCGCCGCTAGGCCGGCCGACGTGCCGGTGACCGTGATCGGTGTCGCCTCGAACCTCCTGGTGCGCGACGGCGGCGTGCCCGGCGTGGTGATCCGGCTCGGCCGCGGCTTCGTCGACATCGCGGCCGAGGGCGACACCGTGCGCGCCGGTGCCGGCGCGCTCGACGGTAACGTGGCTCTGGTCGCGCGCGACGCCGGCATTGCGGGCCTCGAATTCCTGTCCGGGATTCCCGGGACGATCGGCGGCGCCTTGCGGATGAACGGCGGCGCGTATGGCAGCGAAATGAAAGACGTCGTGGTGCATGCCGACGCGCTCGACGCCCGCGGCAACCGGCACAATCTCGACCTCGCCGGCCTTGGATTCACGTACCGGCACAGTGCGGTGGCCGAGGACTGGATCTTCATCGCCGCAACCTTGCGCGGCCGTCCCGGCGAGCGCGCCGCGATCCAGCGCCGCATGGACGAGATCGCCGCCGCGCGCGAGGAGTCGCAGCCGATCCGCACCCGCACCGGCGGGTCGACCTTCGCCAATCCTCCCGGGCACAAGGCGTGGGAGCTCATCGACAAGGTCGGCGGCCGCGGCCTGCGCCGCGGCGGCGCCATGGTGTCGGAGAAGCACTGCAATTTCCTGATCAATGCCGGTGACGCCAGTGCCGCCGACATCGAAGGGCTCGGCGAAGAGCTGCGCCGTCGCGTGCACGAAAGATTCGGCATCACCCTGGAGTGGGAGATCCGGCGCATCGGCGTGCCGCGCGCGGGCGCCGGGGGAGACGTCGCATGACCCAGCCTTCGCTAAAGCTTCGGCGGGCAAGCCCCGTGCGCCGTAGCTCCATCAGGAGCGTAGGCGCATGACCCAGTCCAAGCGCGTGGTCGTGATCATGGGCGGCATCTCGAGCGAGCGCGAGGTGTCGCTCGTCAGCGGTGCGGCCATCACCAAGGCGCTGCGCGAGGCCGGCTTCGACGCGGTGCCGTTCGACCTCGGGCACGACATCGCGGCGCTGATCGCGGCTCTCGCCCCGCCGCCCGACGCGGTGTTCAACGCGCTGCACGGCCGCTTCGGCGAGGACGGCACCCTGCAGGGGCTGCTCGAGCTGCTCGGCATCCCCTACACGCATTCGGGCGTGCTCGCCTCGGCGATCGCGATGGACAAGCCGATGACCAAGCGCCTCGTGGAAACGGTGGGCATCCGCACGCCCAAGGGCCGCGTGGTCCCCCGCGCCGACCTCGGCCGCGGCGATCCGATGCCGGCACCTTACGTGATCAAACCGGTGGCGGAAGGCTCGACGGTCGGCGTGCATATCGTGCGCAAGGGCGAGAACATGCCGCCCCTCGCCGACGAGCGCTCGCTCGGCGAGAGCGTGCTGGTCGAGGAATACATCAAGGGCCGCGAGCTCACGGTCGGCATCATGGGCGACCGGGCGCTCGGCGTGACCGAGATCCGCTTCCAGGGCGGCATCTTCGACTACACCGCCAAATACACCGCCGGCCACGCGCAGCACATCCTGCCGGCCGACGTTCCGGCCGTGGTCTACGACGCGGCGATGCAGGCAGCGCTGCTGGCGCACCGCACGCTCGGCTGCCGCGGCATCAGCCGCAGCGACTTCCGCTACGACGACACGCAACCCGGCGACACGGGCCTTTATTTCCTCGAGCTCAACAACCAGCCCGGCTTCACCCCGGTCTCCCTGGTCCCCGAGCAGGCCCAGCGCGCCGGGATCTCGTTCGGCGAGCTCGTGACCTGGCTGGTGGACAACGCGACATGCGAGCGACGCACATGAAGCTCACCAAGAAAAAGACCGCCAAACCCAAGCCGCCGCGCCGGCCGAGGCGCTGGCTCAAGCTGCCCTCGCCGCGGGCGCGCAAGATCGCGGCCGTAGTTGCCGGCGTCGGCCTGATCGCCGGGACCGGGATCTATTTCGCCCGGGCCGGCCTGCCGGCGCGCGTGCAGACCGCGGTCGATGCCGCCGACGCCCAGGTGCTGGCCGCCAGTGCGGCCCTCGGCCTGTCCGTGCAGCAGGTGCTGGTCGACGGGCGTGTCGAGACCCCCGCCGCCGATGTCCTGCATGTGCTCGATGTCAGTCGCAACGCGCCGATCCTCGCCTTCCATCCCGCCGACGCGAAGGCCGAGCTCGAGAAGCTGCCCTGGATCAAGTCGGCGTCGGTCGAGCGCCGCCTGCCCAATGTCGTCTACGTGCGCCTCACCGAGCGCGTGCCGCTGGCCTTGTGGCAGCGCCGTGGCGAGCTCTCGCTCATCGACCGCGACGGGGTCGCGATCCCGGGCGCCGACCTCGCGCGCTTCAACGCGCTGCCCGTCGTGGTCGGCGACGGAGCGCCGCAGCGCGCCGCCGCCCTGTTCGCCCTTCTCGCCACCGAGCCGGATCTCGCCCGCCGCGTCTCCGCCGCCGTGCGCGTCGGCGACCGGCGCTGGAACCTGCGCCTCGAGCTCGGCGGCGAGCGCACGGTCGAGGCCCTGCTCCCGGAAGAGAACCCAGGTGCCGCGTGGACGCGGCTCGCCGATCTCGACCGCGAGCAGCATCTGTTCGATCGCGACATCACCGCGGTCGACCTGCGCTTCCCGGACCGCCTGGTGGTGCGCGTGCACGCCGCACCCCCGGCGCCGGCGCACCCCGACAAGCACGGCAAGAAATCGACGTGACGCAAACCTGAACCCCCGCTCCCAGGAACCCATGAGGCTGTCACCGTGATCCGCAGCAAGAAGAAACCCCGCACCGGGCTCATCGCCGCCCTCGACGTCGGCTCGACCAAGATTGCCTGCTTCATCGCCAAGGCGGACGCCGCCGGGCCGCGGGTCGTCGGCATCGGCCACCAGGTGTCCAAGGGCGTGCGCAGCGGCGCCATCGTCTCGCTCGAGGACGCCGAGGCGTCGATCCTCAACGCCGTCAGCGCCGCTGAGCAGATGGCGCAGGAATCGCTGGACTCGGTGATCGTCAACATCGCCGGCGGCTCGCCGGAATCGCGCACGGTCGGCGTCGAGGTGGCGATGGCCGGTCACGAGATCGGCGATGCCGACCTCAGGCGCGTGCTGGCCGAGGGCCGCGCGCAGGCGGCGCAGACGGACCGCCACCTCCTGCACTCGATCCCGGCCGGCTTCACGATCGACGGCAGCCGCGGCATCCGCGACCCGCGCGGCATGTTCGGCGAGCGGCTCGGCGTCAACATGCACCTGGTCACGGTCGACACCGGGGCCGTGCGCAACCTCGCCGCCGCGATCGGCCGCTGCCGGCTCGACGTCGAGGAGATCGTGGTCAGCCCCTACGCGGCCGGCCTCGCGGCCCTCGTCGACGACGAGCTGCAGCTCGGCGCCACGGTCATCGACATGGGCGGCGGCACCACCAGCCTTGCCGTGTTCCACGACGGCGAATGCATCCACACCGACGTGGTGCGCCTGGGCGGCACGCACGTCACCAACGACATCGTGCAGGGCCTCAACACGCCCCTCGTCCACGCCGAGCGGATGAAGACGCTCTACGGCAGCGCCGTCGCCTCGCCGACGGACGAGCGCGAGATCATCGACGTGCCGCTGATCGGCGAAGACGAGCACGCGCAGGCGAACCACGTGCCGAAATCGATCCTCAACAGCATCATCCAGCCGCGCCTCGAGGAGACGTTCGAGCATATCCGGTCCCGGCTGCAGGCAAGCGGCGTCGACCGAATCGCCAGCCGCCGCGTCGTGCTGACCGGCGGCGCCTCGCAGCTGCAGGGCGTGCGTGAGCTCGCCGCCATCGTGCTCGACAAGCAGGTGCGGCTCGGGCGCCCGGTGCGCCTGTCCGGTCTCGCCGACCAGACCGGCGGGCCCGCCTTTGCGGCTTGCGCGGGGCTGATCGCCTTTGCGCTCCACCAGAACGCCGAAGCGCTGCGGCCGCACGCCGCGGCCGAGGCGCCCGTCGGCGGCTGGTTCAGCCGCGTCGGGTTTTGGCTGCGGGAGAACCTGTGATGATCCGCGGCGCTCGTGACTCTCCCTGCTCTCCGTCTCTCCCCTTGCTCCGCGCCGGGCGGCTTCCCGGCGGACGCATCATTTAAGTAAACCCTGGAGGTAGCTATGACGATCAACATCTCACTGCCGACGCCGGAGAACGAACTGAAGCCCCGAATAGTCGTGGTCGGGTGCGGCGGTGCCGGCGGCAACGCGGTCAACAACATGATCCGCGCCAAGCTCGAAGGCGTGGATTTCGTGGTCTGCAACACCGACGCGCAGGCGCTGACCGGCTCTCTCGCCGAGCGGCGCATCCAGCTCGGGATCGGCATCACCCAAGGCCTCGGCGCCGGCTCGCGGCCGGACATCGGCCGGGCCGCCGCCGAAGAGACGATGGCCGACATCCTCGAGCACGTCGAAGGCTCGCACATGGCGTTCATCGCCGCCGGCATGGGCGGTGGCACGGGCACCGGTGCGGCACCGGTGATCGCACGCGCCTGCCGCGACCAGGGCATCCTGACCGTCGGCGTGGTGACCAAGCCCTTCCACTTCGAGGGCCAGCACCGCATGCGCATCGCCGAGGCCGGGATCGAGGAGCTGACCCAGGTCGTCGACACCTTGATCATCATCCCCAACCAGAACCTGTTCCGCGTCGCCAACGAGCGGACGACGTTCGCCGATGCGTTCAAGATGGCGGACGACGTGCTGTATTCGGGCGTGCGCGGCGTGACCGACCTCATGGTCATGCCGGGGCTGATCAATCTCGACTTCGCCGACGTACGCTCGGTGATGGCCGAGATGGGCAAGGCGATGATGGGCACCGGCGAGGCCGAGGGCGACAACCGGGCGATCGAGGCGGCGCAGAAGGCCATCTCGAACCCGCTGCTCGACGATGTGTCGATGAAGGGCGCCAAGGGCGTGCTCATCAACATCACGGGCGGGCTCGACCTCACCCTGTTCGAGGTCGACGAGGCGGCCAACCGCATCCGCGACGAGGTGGACCCCGACGCGAAGATCATCTTCGGGTCGAGCCTCGATGAGGGCCTCAACGGGCGGATGCGCGTTTCGGTCGTCGCCACCGGCATCGATGCCGAGGCGATGGCGGAGCCGAAGCCCACCGTGGTGTCGCTGATGGCGAACCGGCCGCCGCGTCCCGCGGCCCCCGCGATCACGATGGCGCGCACGGGCGAGGCGACCGCGCGCAAGATCGAGCCGACCCTGGCGCAACCGAGCCCGGCACCGGTCGCGATGGCCCCGGCGCCGAGCCTGGCGGAGGTCCTGGCGCCGATCGTGGCTCCGGAGCCGACGATCACCGTCGCCCCCGCGGTGGTGATCGCCGAAGCCACGCCGGCACCGGTCGCAGCGCCGGCCGCGAAGATCGAGCCGACCCTCAAGGCCGAACCGGCGCCCAAGGCCGAGCCGGCCGCGAAACGGATCGAGCCGAGCTTCATCGCACCGCGTCCGGTCGAGCCGGCGCTGCCGCCGCGGATGGCCAATCCGCCGGCAGCCCGTCCGGCCAACGCGTTCGCCGAAGCCGATATGGTGAACGCGCCGGCCCAGGCGCGCGAGCCCAAGCGGCGGGGCCCGAGCCTGTTCGAGCGGGTCACCGGCACCGGCCGCGCCCGCACGGCCGAGCCCGCCCCCGCCCCGGCCGCAGCACCGGCACCTGCCGCGGCGGCACCGCGGCCGGCCCCTGCGGCGGCAGCGCCCGCTCCGGCACCGACGCCAGCTCCGGCGCCCGCGGCGGCCGCACCCGCACCGGTGCCTGCCCCGGCCCAGGCCCCGGCTTCGGCAGCGGCAGCGGTCCAAGCAGCTCCGGCGGCGGCTTCGCCGGTGCAGCATCGACTCGGCGGGCTCGATCCGTCGGATCGGCTGACGACCTCACGCGCCGAGGACGATCTCCTCGACATCCCGGCGTTTCTGCGGCGTCAGGCCAATTAAATCAAAGGCTTATATACTTACGTTGACGTAACAAAGTGTAACAAAGAGTGACTTGGAGCTTCAGAGGGTTCTTGTTACTACCCCTCTGAAGCTCCTCAATTTTTCGGCGTTTTTGACGAGCTGGATTGCGGTGACGAGTTACGCGTTGAACGACCAAGCGGCCCTCCGAAGGCCGACACCGAATGAAAGTAGATCGAGCGAAGCTGTGTTAACCACGTCCCGTTCCCCTCGGACCGTCAATCAAAAGACGCTCAAGACGTCGATCGGCTGCACCGGCATCGGGCTGCATTCGGGCGCGCGCGTCTCGATGACCATCCATCCGGCGTCCCCCGGGGCCGGCATCGTGTTCCGCCGCACGGATCTGCGCGGCGCCGCGGCCCTGGTGCCGGCGACCTGGCAGAACGTGATCGACACCCAGCTGTGCACGGCGATCGGCAACGGCCAGGGTGCGCGTATCGGAACCATCGAACACCTGATGGCAGCGCTCTACGGCTGCGAGATCGACAACGCGCTGATCGACATCGACGGGCCGGAAGTGCCGGTCATGGACGGCAGTGCCGCCCCCTTCGTATTCCTCATCGAATGCGCCGGCAGCGTCGATCAGGCGGCGGTGCGCCGCGGGATCGAGGTGCGGCGCGAGATCAGCGTCGTCGAAGACGACTGCCGGATGACCTTGGCTCCCCCGGCGCGCGGCGGCGGGCTGGCGCTCGATTTCGAGATCGACTTCGGTACGACCGCAGTGTCGCGGCAGACCTGCCAGCTCGCGGTCGCACCGGAGGTCTTCAAGTCGAACCTGGCGCGCGCCCGCACGTTCGGCTTCGCGCACGACATCGATCGCCTGCAGGCCGCCGGCCTGGCGCGCGGCGGCTCGCTTGAGAACGCCATCGTGATCAGCGGCGACCGCATCCTGAACGACGACGGACTGCGCTTCGAGGACGAATTCGTCCGCCACAAGATGCTCGACTGCGTGGGCGATCTGTATCTCGCCGGCGCGCCGGTCCTGGGGCGCGTCATCGCCAGCCGGTCCGGACACCGCCACAACAACCGCCTCCTGCACGCGCTGTTCGCGACCCCTGACGCCTTCCGCTATGTCGAGCTGGTCGAGTCGTCGGCGGATCAGGCGGCGTGGCGCATCCCGGCCATCCGGCAGGCCGACGCGGGCCGCCTCGGCGTCGGTGCGGCCGACTGACGGTCAGCGGCGGGCCGCGCCGGCCGGCCTATACTTAATTTTCGCCGTTTTCTGCGCCGCACCAGCGCCGGGACCCCTACCCTTGGCGCGCCGGTTTCTTGTATAGTCCGCCGCCATGATGTTCGCGCGTCGCACCCGTCATCCGGCAGCGCTGGCGGCCGGCCTGCTGCTCGTCGCGGCCCTCGCGGCCTGCTCCAGCAAAAAGGAAGCCTACGTCGAGCGGCCGGTCGAGCAGATCTACAATCACGCGACCGACCTGCTGCTCGACAAGAAATACGTCGACGCGGCAAAAGAGTTCGACGAGGTCGAGCGCCAGCATCCGTATTCGGTCTGGGCCACCAAGTCGCAGCTCATGGCCGCCTATTCGCAGTACCAGGCCAGCAAATACGACGATGCGATCATCACGCTCGACCGCTTCATCCAGCTCAACCCGTCGAACCGCGACGTCGCCTACGCCTATTACATGAAGGCGCTCTGCTACTACGAACAGATCACCGACGTGCAGCGCGACGCCAAGATGACCGAGCAGGCCATGAAGGGCTTCGAGGAGGTCATCAACCGGTTCCCGAATTCGATCTACGGCCGTGATTCCAGGTTGAAGCTGGATCTGACGCACGACCATCTGGCCGGCAAGGAAATGGATGTCGGCCGCTACTACCTGAACCGCGGCGACTATCTCGCGGCCCTCAACCGCTTCAAGATGGTGGTCGACAAATACCAGACGACAAGCCATGTGCCCGAGGCGCTCGAACGTATGGTCGAGTGCTATCTGGCACTGGGCTTGAAGGACGAGGCGCAGCGGACCGCGGCCGTGCTCGGGTACAATTATCCGGGCAGCCTGTGGTACCAGGATTCCTACGCGCTGGTGGAAACCGGAAAGTCGACCGAGGCGGAAGCGTCCAAGCCCGGTCTCTTCCGCCGCGTCATCGACAGCATCCCCTTCCTCTGAAGGTCAGCAGCAGGAATTGACAAACGCCTCGTCGTGACCTACAAATGAACACCTGTTCATATGTACGTAAGATGACGAAAATTCACGCCCTTCGCCCGCGTCCCAGGACGCTGTCCGACGACCACGCGGCCGAGCTTGCAGACCTGTTCCGGCTGCTCGGCGACGCGACACGGCTCCGGATCGTGCTGGCCTGCCTCGAGGCACCCGTGCCGGTGGGTGAGATCGCCGCCAGGCTCGGCCTCAGCGGCTCGCTGGTCAGCCACCATCTCCGCCTGTTGCGCGCCGCCTCGATCGTGCGCGCCGAACGCCAGGGCAAACAGGTGTTCTACGCGGCCGCCGACGACCACGTGCGGCGCATCGTGGCCGACATGATGGAGCACATGGCCGAGCCAAAATCTGAGGAGGACGCATGAGCGCCTGCTGCGAGCACGATCACGGGCCGGTCGCGGTCTCGGACCATGTGTTCCGACGCGCGCTGTGGATCGCGCTGGTGATCAACGCGTCCATGTTCGTGATCGAGGTCGCGGCCGGCTTGTTCTCGGGCTCGGCCGCGCTCAAGGCCGACGCGCTCGACTTTTTCGGCGATGCGAGCAATTTCGCGGTCAGCCTGGCAGCCCTCAGCCTTGCCGGTGCCTGGACCTCGCGCGCCGCCCTCCTCAAGGGTGCCACGATGGGGGCCTTCGGCCTCTACATCCTCGGCGACGCGGCGGCCAAGATCTTCACCGGCGCCGTGCCCGAGCCCGCGACCATGGGCATCGTCGGCTGCCTGGCGCTCGCCGCCAATGTCGGCTCGGCCGTGATCCTCTATCGCCACCGCGGCGGCGACGCCAACCGGCGCTCGGCCTGGCTGTGCAGCCGCAACGATGCCATCGGCAATGTCGCGGTGCTGGTCGCCGCGGCGACTGTGTCGCTCACCGGCTCCGCCTGGCCCGACATCGTCGTGGCCGCGATCATGGCCGGGCTCGAGCTCACCAGCGCCCGCGCCATCGTCCGCCACGCATGGGCCGAGCTGCGCCGGCCGCAGGTCGCGGCCGCGGACTGACGGAGACTACCGCGGGAACGATCGAGATGGCCGAGGCCCAATTGGCCCGCATCGGAATCTAAAAAATCCCCCTCTCCACCCAATTCCGATTGGGGGGAGAGGGTCGGGGTGAGGGGGGCACTTGGCGCGATTCAGGCAGCGCAAAACCCTCACCCTCCCGCCCAAGTCTTTCTTCGCGCCCGTCGGCGGCCTTGAAGGCCGCCAACGCAGCGCAGGGCGCGCGGGCCCCTCCCTCTCCCGCTTCGCCGGCGAGGGGCTTTACGCAACTCGCTCGTCGTCAAGGCTTCCCGCCGGCCGCCGGTTTTGCCAAGCTAGCGCCTTCCTCCGAGTCGGCCGGGTCCGTTCCGCATGCTCCAGGGTCTGTCGATCCGCGACATCGTGCTCATCGACCGGCTCGACCTTGCCTGCGAGTCCGGCCTGTCGGCGCTCACCGGCGAGACCGGCGCCGGCAAGTCGATCCTGCTCGATGCGCTGGGCCTCGCCTTGGGCGCCCGCGGCGACGCCGGCCTCGTGGCCAAGGGTGCCACTCAGGCCAGTGTCACCGCGTCGTTCGCCCTGGATGCCAGGCATCCGGCACGGGCGGTGCTGGCCGAACGCGGCCTTGCCGCCCCCGAGGACGAGCCGCTGATCCTCCGCCGCAGCCTGGGGGCCGACGGCCGCAGCCGCGCCTTCGTCAACGACCAGGCGGTGCCGGTCGGCACGTTGCGCGAGCTTGCCTCGCTCCTGGTCGAAATCCACGGTCAGTTCGACACGCACGGCCTGCTCGACCCGGCCACGCACCGCACGGCGCTCGATACGTATGGCGGGCTCGCGTCCGAGGTGGAGCGGGTTGGGTCGCTGCACGCCGCCTGGCGCGCGGCGGCGGCGGCGGAAAGCGAGGCGCGCGAGCGCGCCGCCAAGGCGGCGGCGGACGAGGACTTTCTCCGCCACGCAGTCGACGAGCTCGAACGGCTGGCGCCCAAGCCGGGCGAGGAGACCGAGCTCGCCGAGCGCCGCACCCTGCTGGCCGCGCGCGAGAAGCTGATCGAGGCGATCAACGCCGCGCGCGCCGATCTCGCCGGCGGCAAGGGCGTCGAAGGCGCCTTGCGGGGTGCCGAGCGCCTGCTGCAGCGCGTGGCCCCGCAGGCGATGGGCAAGCTCGACCGGGCGCTCTCCGCCCTCGACCGGGCGGCGGTGGAGGCGGCGGATGCGATCGCCGAGGTCGAGGCGCTGGAGCACGCGCTCGATCTCGACGCGAGCGGCCTCGAGAGCGTGGAGGAGCGGCTGTTCGCCTTGCGCGCGGTGGCACGCAAGCACCGGGTCGAGGTCGATAAGCTCGCCGACCTCGCCGCGGAGTTCGCGGCCCGGCTCGCAGCACTCGATGATGGCGACGCGGGCTTGAAGAAGCTCGCCGCGGCGACCGCGCAGGCGCGCGACGCCTATGTCGAAGCGGCGAAGGCCCTGGCCGCCGTGCGGCGGTCCGCGGCGTTGCGTCTCGACAAGGCGATCGCCAAGGAGTTGCCGCCGCTCAAGCTCGACAAGGCCAAGTTCCGCACCCGCATCGAGGAACTGCCCGAGACCGGCTGGGGACCCGCGGGCATGGACCGTGTCACGTTCGAGGTCGCGACCAACCCGGGGGCCGATCTCGGCCCGATCGACCGCATCGCCTCGGGGGGCGAGCTCGCGCGCTTCATGCTGGCGCTCAAGGTGGCGCTGCGCGCCCCGGGCAAGGGCAAGCGCGGCGGCGTCGGCACCCTGATCTTCGACGAGGTCGACAGCGGTATCGGCGGCGCCGTCGCGGCCGCGGTCGGCGAGCGGCTTGCGGCGTTGGCCGAGAGCGCCCAAATTCTCGTCGTGACCCACTCCCCGCAAGTCGCCGCGCGCGCCCAGCACCATCTGCGCGTCCTCAAGAAAACGGCAGGCCGCACGGTCGCCACCGCCGTCGAGATCCTCGACACGAAGGCCCGCCGCGAGGAGATCGCGCGCATGCTCTCAGGCGCGGCCATCACCGACGCGGCGCGCGCCGCGGCCGACAGCCTGCTCAAAGCCGCGTCTTAGGAATGGCCAAGTCCGCCGCCGACATCCCCGTTGACCAGCTCAGCGAGGCGCAGGCCAAGGCCGAGCTCAAGCGCCTGGCCACGGAGATCGCGCACCACGACCGGCTCTACCACACGCACGACGCGCCCGAGATCCCGGATGCCGAGTACGACCTTCTGCGCCGGCGCAACCAGGCGATCGAACACCGGTTCCCTGCCCTCGTCCGTGCCGACAGCCCCAGCAAGCGCGTCGGTGCCGCGCCCGCCAGCGGCTTCGCCAAGGTCCGGCATGCCAAGCCGATGCTGTCGCTCGACAACGCCTTCGACGAGGAGGATGTGCGCGAGTTCTTCGGCCGTATCCGGCGCTTCCTCGGCCTCGCCGCCGACGAGCCGGTCGAGATCGTCGCCGAGCCGAAGATCGACGGCCTGTCGATCACGTTGCGCTACGAGCACGGAAAATTCATCCGCGGCGCCACGCGCGGCGACGGCGAGACCGGCGAGGACGTGACCGAGAACCTCAAGACGCTCCACGACGTGCCGCCGCTGCTCAAGGGCCGCGGCCTGCCCGAGTTCATGGATGTGCGCGGCGAGGTCTATCTGCCGCGCAAGGATTTCGAGAAGCTCAACGCGCAGCGCGAGGCGGAGGGCGAACCCTTGTTCGCCAATCCGCGCAACGCCGCCGCCGGAAGCCTGCGCCAACTCGATCCCGGGATCACCGCCAAGCGCCCGTTGCGATTCTTCGCCTATCAATGGGGCGAGCTATCGAAGACGCCCAAGACGCATTGGGAGTTCCTCGAGCATCTGCGCGCCTGGGGGTTTCACGTGAATCCGCTGGCGAGGCTGTGCAAGTCCCCCGAGGAGGCGGTCGCGTTCCATCGCAAAATCGGCGAGGAGCGGCCGAAGCTCGGCTATGAGATCGACGGCGTCGTCTACAAGGTGAACCGGGTCGACTGGCAGGAGCGGCTCGGCTTCATCAGCCGCGCGCCGCGCTGGGCGATCGCGCACAAGTTTCCGGCCGAGCAGGCGCAGACGAAGCTCAACAAGATCGAGGTCTCGGTCGGCCGCACCGGCGTCATGACGCCGTTTGCCGTGCTGGAGCCGGTGTTCGTGGGCGGCGTCAAGGTCAGCCTCGCGACCCTGCACAACGAGGATTACATCAAGCGCCTCGATATCCGCGCCGGCGACACGGTGATCGTGCAGCGCGCGGGCGACGTGATCCCTCAGGTGGTCGGGCCGGTCAAGGACAAGCCGCGGGGACGTGAGCCGTTCGTCATGCCTGGCCATTGCCCCGATTGCGGCTCGCTCGCGGTGCGCGAGGCCGGCGAGGCGGCCTGGCGCTGCACCGGCGGGCTGGTCTGCCCGACGCAGGCGGTGCAGCGGCTCGTGCATTTCTGCTCCCGCGACGCCTTCGACATCGAGGGCATGGGCGAGAAGCACGTGGCCGAGTTCTGGGAAGAGGGCCTGATCCGCTCGCCGGTCGATATCTTCCGCCTGGCCCGGCATCGGCGGAAGCTCGAGGAGCGCGAAGGCTGGGGCGAGCGCTCGGTCGACAAGCTTCTCGAGGCGATCGACCGCCGCCGGACGATCCCGTTCGCCCGTTTCATCTATGCGCTCGGCATCCCGCAGGTCGGCCAAACGACCGCCGGCTGGATCGCCCGCCACTATCAGACGCTCGACAAGTGGCGCGGCCAGATGCGGGTCGCGGTCAAGGAGCGCGCCCGGCACCCGGACGAGCCGAAAAAGCCGGAGGCGGTCGGCGAAGCCTACTCCGATTTGTGCGCCATCCAGGGCATCGGCGTGACCATGGCCGACGACATCGTCGGCTTCTTCGCCGAACCGCACAACACGCAGATCCTGGACGAGCTGGACAAAGAGCTCACGCTCGAGGCGCCGCAGGCCGTGGCAAGCTCCTCGCCCATCTCGGGCAAGACCGTCGTGTTCACCGGCACGCTCGAGAAGATGACGCGGCCCGAGGCCAAGAGCCGCGCCGAGGCGCTGGGCGCGCACGTGGCGGGCTCGGTGTCGAAAAAGACCGACCTCGTGATCGTCGGCGCCGACGCGGGCTCCAAGGCAGCCAAGGCCCGCGAGCTCGGGGTCAAGACCATCGACGAAGACGAGTGGCTGAAGCTGGTCGGGGCATGACAATTCAGCGGTGGCCGCCCCCGTGCCCGCCACCGCGATGCCTGCCGCCGCGACGTCCGCTGCCCATATGCCCATCGTGCCAATGCCCGGCATGCGCGCCAGGATGGTCAAAGTCGCGGTGGTGATAGAAACGGCGCGGGCCGCCGGCGTACCAACCGTAATCAAACCCGAGCCCGCCATAGGCCGGGCCGTATCCATAGGGATATGGATACGGCTGCACGTAAGCGGGCGCACTCGGACCCGTATCGACAGCGCACCCGGTCAAACCCAACGCCAAGGCGGCCCAGACGGTCACGGCGAAGGAACGGCGGCTCATGCTGGCTCAGTCGCGACCAGCACACGTTGTTCCGCGGCGTCCGCGATCCCCCGGCGATTTCGGGCGTTAACGGGTTTGTCCCATGAAAGTCACAAGGGGACGGGCGATCTGATGCGTTGTGGGAATGGCCGGTAATACGGCACCCACCGAATTCGGAGAACCTCACCCATGCGACTGAACGTTTTGAAGACATCCGCCTACGCCCTGTCCGCGCTGGCGGTCCTGGCCTTCGCGGCTCCCAGCTTCGCGCAGGTCAACGCAGGTACGAACACCAATGTCGGCGTCGGCGCGGGCGGCGCCAATGTCGGCGCCGGCGCGAACAGCAAAGCCGGCGTCAACTCGAACGGCATGAAGTCGACCGACCGCGCCAAGGGCCATGCCCGCGCCGAGGACCGCTCGGGCAGCAAGTCCAAGTCGAAATCCCAGGCCGAGGCGCCCAAGGCGGGCGCGCACGCCGGGGCGAACGGCAAGGCGGACGTCAAGTAACCGACGCAGTCGGCGCGCCGGCCGGAAAACCCGGCCGGCGCTGCTGACTCTGGTCGACCTAGTAAGTCGGCCCTTCGACGATCGGGCGCGTCGCGCGCGCGAGCCACGCCGCCGTGGCCGCGTCGAGGAGCGGGGTCAAACTTTCGCGCACGCGCGCGTGGTATGCATCCAGCCAGTCGCGCTCGCGCGCGGTGAGCAGAGCCGGCTCGATCACCGCGCGGTCGAACGGCGCCAAGGTCAGGGTCTCGAAGCCGAACATGGGCGCATCGCCACCGGCGTCCTTTGGCAGCTCCTGCACCACGATCAGGTTCTCGAGCCGGATGCCGTACGCGCCCGCCTTGTAGTAGCCGGGCTCGTTCGAGACGATCATGCCGGGCTCGAGCCCGACGCTGTTCGGCAGCTTCGAGATCCGCTGCGGCCCTTCATGCACGCCGAGATAGCTGCCCACGCCATGACCCGTGCCGTGGTCGTAGTCGAGCCCGACCTCCCACAGCGCCGTGCGCGCGAGGGTGTCGAGCTGCGAGCCTGATGTGCCGCGCGGAAAGCGGGCCAGTGCCAGCGCTATATGCCCCTTGAGCACGCGCGTGAAGCGGTCGCGCTGGTCGGCCGTCGGAGTACCCACGGCCAAGGTGCGCGTCACGTCGGTCGTGCCGTCGAGATACTGCGCGCCTGAATCCAGCAGGAACAGCATGTCGGGCGCGATACGCCGGCTGCTCTCCGCCGAGGCCCGGTAATGCACGATGGCGCCGTTCGGGCCGGCGCCGGCGATGGTGTCGAAGCTGGTGTCGCGGAAGCCTTCTCCTGAGCGGCGGAACTCGAGCAGCCGGTCGGCAACCTCCACCTCGTGCAGCCTGCCCTTCGGCGCCTCGGCCGCGAACCAGGCCAGGAAGCGCGTGAGCGCCGCCCCGTCGCGCCGGTGGGCGGCGCGCGTGCCGGCGAGCTCGGCTGTGTTCTTGCGGGCCTTGGGCAGGGCGGCCACGTCGGTGCCGCGCACGACCGTCGCACCCCCCGCCTCGATCTGCGAGCCGATC
Source organism: Alphaproteobacteria bacterium (assembly GCA_035506575.1). GTDB lineage: Bacteria > Pseudomonadota > Alphaproteobacteria > CACIAM-22H2 > CACIAM-22H2 > DATJPD01. The sequence continues at coordinate 7,303 of DATJPD010000120.1, read as the reverse complement.
CACACCGAGCCGGTGGCGGAATCGACCAGCACGCGCGGCTTCTGGCCGTTCTGCGCCGCCGCGCCGAATTCAGCACTCCCCAGCCCCAGCAGCGCCGGGCCGAACTGGTCGGGCGGCAGCGCCTGCACCTGGTTGCCGAACTGATCCCTCGCGGCGCGCGTCAGCTTGCGCGGGTCGATGAACAGCTCGACCTCGCCGTCGTCATAGATGATGGCGAAGGACAGCGGCAGCGGCGTGTGCGGCACGTCGCCGCCGCGGACGTTGAGCAGCCAGGCGACCGAGGCCGGATCGCTGAGCACGGCCGCGGCATAGCCGTCCTTCTTCAGGCGTGCCGCGAGCTCGGCACGCTTCTCGGCGTGGCTTTTGCCGGCAAATGTCTCCGCATGCGGCACGACCGGCGACAGCGGCGGCGGCCTCTGCCCGGTCCACACCGCGTCCACCGGATTGTCGTCCACCGGAACCAGGCTGCCGCCGGCGCGCTCGATGCCGGCGCGCAGGCGCGCGATGCTGTCCGGCGTGGCGAGGCGCGGGTCGAAGCCGATGCGCTCGCCGGGCTTGACGTGCTCGGCGAGCCAGTCGCCCGCCGGCTGCTCGGTGATGTGGCGGGTCTCGAACAGGTCCGTGTCGACCTGTTCGCGGATCTGCAAGGTGTAGCGGCCGTCGGTGAACACCGCGGCGCCGTGGACCAGGACGCAGGCAAGCCCGGCGGAGCCCGTGAAGCCGGTGAGCCAGGCGAGGCGCTGCGCGCGCGGCGCCACGTATTCGCCCTGGTGCTCGTCGCCGCGCGAGATGATGAAGCCGGCGAGAGTCCGTTTTTCGAGCTCGGCGCGGAAGCGCTGCAGCCGATCGCGCGTCCACTTGCTCTCCAGCCCGTCATCGAGCGCGGCGGCGATCTCGGCCTTGAGCGCCTTGAGCTGCGCCTGCAGCGCCGGGCTCGGATCCGCGGCGACCAGCCCCATCCAGGAGTCCGGCTCGACGGCCGGCTCGGGTGCCGCCAGGACGCCGGCCAACAGGGAGCGCACGTCGGACGGCGCCAGCTGCGATCCCGCCTTGCGCAGGAGCCCGGCCAGGGCGTCGTCGCCCTGATACGTCTGCCGGCAAGCCGATGCGTCGTTCATGCTCACCAATATAAGCGCGGGGGCGTCAAATCCCCAGGGCGAAGGCCTCGCGGCGGTGGTCGGCGGCGCCGGCCAGGTTGCCGGTCGGCAGGATCTCGATGACCTTGGCCGAGCCGTAGAAATACCCGTCGTCGCGGCGTTTGGCGTTGTGCCCCGCTGCCGCGAGCGCCTTCACGACCGAGTCCGGGAACTCGGCATCGACCAGGAAATCGCCGGACCGGGTATTGCACCAGCGCGGCGCCTCGACGGCCGCCGCGACGTCCATGCGCCGGTCGATCAGGTTGGTCAGGACCTGGGTATTGGTCAGCGTCTGGCTGAGCCCGCCCGGGCTGGCCATGGCAAAGCGCACCTTGCCGCCGCGGAAGACCAGCACCGGGCACAAGGTATGCGCGGGCCGCGTGCCCGGGATCAAGGTATTGGCCTTGCCGGGCTGGGGCGTGAAGCCCTGCATGCGGTTGTTGAACAGCAGCCCCGTGCGCGGCTCGAGGAACGCGCTGCCGAAGACGTTGAACACGCTCTGCACGACGCTGATCGCGTTTCCGGCGCGGTCGGCGAGCATCAGGCAGGATGTGCCGCTGGTGTCCTTCACCGGTGGCGCGCTTTCGAGATTGACCACCGCCTGGCGCATGCGCGCGGTCGTCTCGGCCGACAGCATGCGCGCGGCCGACTCCGGGTTCTTCCCCGGGTCGCCGATCAGCGGCACGCCGAGATGGAACGCCATCTTCATGGCGCTCATCTGCCAGGCGATGCGCTTGGCCGGATCGCCCGCCAGTGCGGCGCTATCGACGGCGGACAGGCCGTTGAGCTGCATCAGCAGCAACCCGCCATATGAGTTCGGCGGGAATACCGTCACCCGATGGCCGCGATACTCGGTCGCCATCGGCTCGACCCACACCGGGGCATAGCCGGCCAGGTCCTCGGCGCGCATCAAGCCGCCGCGCTCGCGCATGTAGGAATCGATGTGACGCGCAATGTCGCCGCGATAGAACGAATCGGCGCCGTGGTCCGCGATGGCACGCAACGTGGCGGCCAGCGCCGGCTGGCGCAGGGTCTCGCCGATCGCGATCGGCCGGCCGTTCGGCAGGTAGAGCGCCGCACAGCCGGGATCGGCGGCCAGCTCCTTGCGGAAGGCCTCGATGCGCGTCGCCAGCGTGTGCGAGACCGTGTGCGCCTCGGCCGCGGCGATTGCGTCCTTGAACAGCTCGCCCCACGGCCGCTTGCCGAAGCGGCGGTGCATCACGTCCCAGGCGCGCACCAGCCCGGGGACCACCGGGGCCAGCGGTCCGTGCGCCTTCATTCCGTCCGGGAACCGGTCGGGCGTGGCGAGCGCCGGTGCGGTGCCCGACGCGTTCAGCGCGTGCGTCTTCCCGGTCGACGCCTCGTGATAGAGGATGAAGCAATCGCCGCCGAGCGACGTCGCCTGCCCGAGCACGGTCCCCAGGGTGGCTGAAGCGGCGATCATCGCATCGACAAGATGCCCGCCGGCGTCCAGCACCTTGAGGCCGGCCAGGGTCGCCGCCGAATGGCCGGACACGATCATGCCCCGCTGGCCATAGACCGGCGCGCGGCCGGAGCGGCGGGGCTCGGAGATCGCTGGGGTGGCAGAATCGGGCATGAGGACTCCTACTTCTTCGCGACAATCCCGGCCGACGCGGCGACGCCGCGCCACTTGGCGACCTCGGCCTGCATCCGCGCAGCCAGCTCTTGCGGCGTGCCGGGATCCGCTTCCACGCCCTCGCGGTTCAGGGCCGCGCGGACATCGGGCGAGTCGACCACCGCAACGACCTGGCGGTTCAGCTTGGTGACGATATCAGCCGGCACGCGGGCAGGCAGCACGATCGCCGACCACAGGACAGCGTCGTAACCCGGCAGGCCCGCTTCGGCAATCGTGGGCGTGTCCGGCAGCATCGCGTTGCGATGATCGCCGGTGGTCGCCAGCGCCTTGATCCTGCCCGCACGGACCTGCTGCAGCGACGGCGCGATCGTGCCGAACAGAAGCTCGACCCGGCCTTCCATCAGGTCGAGGCTCGACTGCTCGGTCCCGCGATAGGGCACGTGCGTCAGCTTGATATCGGCCATTTTCTCGAACAGCTCCCCGGCCAGATGCGACAAGGTGCCGATTCCGGCCGAGGCGTAATTGAGGCCGTAGGGCTTGGCCTTCGCGAGCGTGATCAGCTCGCGCACGTCCCGCGCCGGCAGGCCGGGTGTGGCCATGAGCGCGAACGGCGAGGCTGCGATCATCGCGACCGGCGTGAAGTCCTTGACCGGATCGAACGGCACGTCGGCGAGTGTGGCCACCACGGCGGCATGCGTGCTCGTGTTGGCCAGCCCCATCGTGTATCCGTCCGGCCGCGCATGGGCGACCGCCTCGCTGCCGATGATGCCGCTGCCCCCCGCCTTGTTCTCGACCACGATCTGCTGGCCGAGCTTCGCCGACAGCGGCTGCGCCACGATGCGCGCGATCACATCCGAGCTGCTGCCCGGCTGGAAGGGAACGATGAAATGAATCGGCTTGGCCGGCCAAGCGCTGTCCTGCGCGTCCGCCGCCGTGCCGGCAAGGAGCAGCAGGCCCGCCACCGCCGGGGTGATCCACGTTTTCATGCGATCCGCGCCGCTTCGCGCACGCTGTTGATCAGCGAGGTGCGCAGCAGGTACTCGCGCGCGAGCTTGGGGTCCTCGGCCGTGCGCCGCAGCTCGTCGTGATTGCGCCGGCGCACCTCGGGGTCTTTTTCCTGCAGGAGCCGCTTGTTGCGGATGGTCTGCGCCTGGGTGTGCTGGACTGCGATGTGGCGACGCTGGCGCTCGTAGCGGTCGAGCTCCGCCTCGTCGGCCTCGCCGCGCAGGATGCGCGCGAGCTTGTCGGCCAGGTTGAACGCGTCGTGCACGCCGCTGTTGAGGCCCATGGCGCCGATCGGGCTGTTCACGTGCGCCGAATCGCCCGCGAGGATGGCGCGCCCGACCCGGAACTTCGCGGCCACGCGCTGATGGACGGTATAGAGGTTGCAGCCGACGATCTCGAACGGCTTGCCGGTCGGAAGGAAGCCCTGCAGCTTCGCCTGCAGCACCTCCGGACGGGTCAGCGCCGCCTCGTCCTCGTCGGGCTTGGTCGGGAAGTGGACGCGCCAGCGCTCGGGCGGCCCCTTCCAGTGGAAGAGGTTCGACCATTCCTCGGGGTCGGAGATGTAGTTGCGGTCGGCGTAGCCGTGCCGCTTGAAGTCGTAGGCGACCTCGATGTTGAGCGTGCGGTCGGAATACGTGAAGCCCTCGAACTCGATGCCGAGCTCCTTGCGCACGATGCTGCGCGCCCCTTCGGCGCTGACGATGTAGCGGCCCTCGATCGTCTCGGTTTCGGTGCCGCGCTCAACCGTGGCGCGCACGCGATCGGCGTCCTGCGTGAAGCCGGTGAACGTGGTGCCGAGGCGCACCTCGCATAGCGGCTCGGCCTGGGCCATGGCGAGCGCCTCCTCGACGATCTTGATGCGCTCGCACTGCAGGGCATACGGGAAGCGCGTGTCGTCTTTCAGGTGGACGTGATCGAAGGCCGCGATCAGCTCGTTGTTCGGCCGGTCCCAGTAATGGAAGACCGGAGCCACGATCCCGCGCGGCTCCAGCCGCTCGTAAAGGCCGATCTCGTCATACATCTCGAGCGTCGCCGGATGGTTGGTGCCGGCGCGCGGCACCTGCTCGAGGAAATTCTCCGCCGTGAGCTGTTCGACCACGCAGCTGCGCACGCCGCGCTTGGCCAGGGCCAGCGCCAGGCACAGCCCGACAGGCCCCGCGCCGATGATCAGGACGCGGTCGGCCGTCCGCTCGCCGTTGGGCATGGGCGATCCCTCAATCGGCGTCCGTCTTCGCCGGAGCCTCGCCCTCGGCCGGCACGACGTCCTTCACAGCACCCGCCCAGCCGTTGTGCGTGAGGTCGAACACGATGCCGTTGGGGTCGCGATATTTGCACTCGTAGAAGGAGTGCGGCGAGGTCGGGCGGCCGCCGAGATAGGACGCGCCCGCCTGGGTCGCCTTGCGCTCCGCCTCCGGCAGGTCGTCGACCCACATGCCGAAATGATAGATGCCGACCTTCTCCTTCTCGCTCTCGATCTTGAGCAGCGCCACGTTGATGGTGCCGTCGGACACGTAGATGCCGCGGCGCGCCTTGCCGACGCGCTTGAAGTCGAAGGCCTTCTCGAAGAACGCGGCGGCGGCTTCGGGGTCGGGGACGATGATCGCGATGTGGCGCAGCTTGGCCATGGACGAAGGCTCCTGGAGTGATGTGGTCCTAGGCTAAGCCGCGCCGATGCCGCCTGCAACGCCTGCCGACACGATAAAGTCACGCGGCGCAATGCCACCGCGCGGGGCCTCTGCCCCATATAGCAAACGGGAGGACACGCGTGGGCCTGAACGGCACGCTCCACCGGTTCGGTATGGGACGCGCGACGGCTCCGGTGCTGCCGCAGGGGGCGCACGATCGCGCCGGGATTTACGAGACCGACGTGCCGGCGCGCATCGACCGGCTGCCGTGGAGCCGCTTCCATTGGCTGGTGATCGCCGCCCTCGGCATCACCTGGATCCTCGACGGCCTCGAGGTGACCCTGGTCGGCTCGCTGTCCGGTGCCATCGCCGACCGCTCGTCGCTCGGCTTCAGCAGCACCGAGATCGGCCTCACCGCCAGCGCCTATATCGCGGGCGCGGTCATCGGCGCCTTGTTCTTCGGCGACCTCACCGACCGCGTGGGACGCAAGAAGCTGTTCAGCGTCACGGTCGCGGTCTACGCGATCGCCACCGTGATGACCGGCCTGTCCTGGGACTTCTGGTCGTTCGCGGCATGCCGGTTCTTCACCGGGGCCGGCATCGGCGGCGAATATTCCGCGATCAACTCGGCGATCCAGGAGCTGATCCCGGCGCGCCGGCGCGGCATCACCGATCTCACGCTCAACGGCAGCTTCTGGGTCGGTGCGGCGATCGGCGCCGGCGCGTCGCTGGTCGTGCTCGATCCCAACCTCGTGCCGGCCGCCTATGGCTGGCGCGCCGCGTTCGTGATCGGCGGGGCCCTGGCGCTGATCGTGATCACCCTGCGCAAGTTCCTGCCCGAAAGCCCGCGCTGGCTGATGACGCACGGGCAGCCCGAGGAAGCCGAGCGGATCGTGCACGAGATCGAGCGCCGCGTGGAGGAGCAGCACGGCGTGCGCCTGGTCGACGTGCCGGCGCGCACGATCAAGCTGCGCCAGCGGCCCCACGGCAACATCCTCGAGGCGATGCGCCTCGTGTTCACGAACTATCCCAAGCGCGCGGTGCTTGGCCTGTCGCTGATGGGGGCGCAGGCGTTCTGCTACAACGCGATCTTCTTCACCTACGCGCTGATCCTGACGCGCTTCTACCAGGTGCCGCCGGCGCAGGTCGGCTGGTTCATGCTGCCGTTCGCCGCCGGCAACTTCCTGGGGCCCCTGGTGCTCGGCCGGTTTTTCGACAGCATCGGCCGCAAGATCATGATCTCCGCGACCTACGCCCTCTCGGGCGTCCTCATGATCCTCACCGGGTGGATGTTCGCGACCGGCGCGTTCGGTGCGGTGGCGCAGACCGCCGCCTGGCTGGTGATCTTTTTTTTCGCCTCGGCGGCCGCGAGCTCCGCCTACATGACCGTCAGCGAAAGCTTCCCGCTCGAGCTGCGCGCGATGGCGATCGCGATCTTCTACTCCTTCGGCACCGGGGCAGGCGGCATTGTCGGCCCGGCGCTGTTCGGCGCCCTCATCGAAAGCGGGTCGCGCCAGGAAATCCTGTGGGGGTACGTGCTGGGCGGCGGGCTGATGATCGGGGCGGCCCTGGTCGAAAGCGTCTTCGGCGTCCGGGCCGAGCGCCGGCCCCTGGAAGAGGTGGCAGCACCCCTGTCGAGCGCCGACGACTGACCCAAGTCAGGCGAATCAAAATTGCGCCCTTTGAGGTCGCACCATACGAAAATTAGACGCTTTCCCTCCCCACGCAATAATCTTCCGAAATTCATCGTAAGCCTATGAATTTTCATATTTTCATCTTACGGACATAAATTGCATAGCGGAGTCGCACATCGCCGCATTTATAAGCTGTTAACCATATTATCAGATTGATTCAGCATGGTTTAATCCATGCCGTTTCTGCATTGCTGCGGCGCAACAATAGCTGTGGCTGTACCGCGAATCAGGTCTATGTTTACAGCG
>DATJPD010000119.1:0-3339 GCA_035506575.1 Alphaproteobacteria bacterium | reverse complement strand
CCCAGGCTGAAGAGCGCGCGGTGGCGAGCGGTGTGGAGCTCAGCCAGAGTGGCGGTGTCGACTGAATCGATCAGGCTCAGCGCCGCGGTCACGAACGCCTCGACGGTCGCGAAGTCACCGGACAGTGCGGCCTGCTCTGCTGCGGCCCGCAGCAGCGCCACCACCCGCGGTCGCTCGGCGTCGTCGACGGACGTCAGCACCGAGAGGAATTGCTCGGCCGCGACTGCGAGGTGCTCCGGCACGTTGGCGAGCCGCCGCGCAATCGCAAGCTGGAGGTCGTGTCGCCGCTGCGGGTCCAGCAACCGCAGGATTTCGTCCCGGATGCGGTCGTGCCGGAACCGCACCGCTTCGTGCGCCCCGGGCTCCACGACGAGGATGCCGCGCTCGAGTGCCGGCGCGAGTCGGAGCTCGACCGCTCCTGCGGGCTCGTCGACGGCGGCCTGGAGCATGGTCAGCTCGGCGCGCCCGCCTAGACAGGCCATCGCCTCTACCAGCTGCCGCGACGCCTCCGGCATCTCCTCGACGCGCGCCGCCACCAGGCGCCCGACGTCGGTCCGGCGCAGAAAACCGCGCAGCGCCGGATCGTCCCAGCGCCAGCCTCCAGCCGTCGCCTCGAGCACACCCTCGTGCCGGAGCGTGTCGAGCAGCTCGAGGGTTTCGTACGGGTTGCCTCGGGTGTGCGGTTCGAGCCGGTCGGCCAGCGCTCCGGCGGCGCCCAAGTCCACGTTCAGCATCTCGGCGAGCACAGCCGCGACATGCGGTGCGAGCAGGTTGTCCAGCCGCAGATGCCTCACTGCCGGCTGGACTCGCCAGCGGGCGAGTGGCGCTGAAAGGGGGTGCGTCGGCCCGACGTCGTCATCGCGATAGGCGGTCACCAGCAGCACACCCGCGATCGGATCGTCGCCGAGGAGTAGATCGAAGAACCCGAGCGCAGTGCGTCCCGCCCACTGGAGGTCGTCGACAAAGAGCACCAGCGGCCGTTTCGGAGAAGCCAAGGCCCGCAAGACGTCCGCGGCCGTCCGCTGGGCCCGCGCCTGCGCAGTCAGTGGGTCGCCCGGGTCGGGAGCCACCGCCAGAAGTGCCGCGAACTCGGGGAGCATCGCCGTCAGCAGGCCCGCGTTCGGGCCGACGGCCACGAGGATCCGTTCGCGAAACGCGGCCAACTCGTCCTCCGGCTCTGCGAGCACCATCCGCCCGAGCGCGCGAAACGCCTGGTTGATGCCGTGCAACTGCGAATCGCGCCGGTACTGGTCGTACTTCCCGGCGACGAACCAGCCGTTGCGAGCGGTTACGACCGGCCGCAACTCGTCGGCGAGTGCAGTCTTCCCCACTCCGGGTGCGCCTCCCACCAGGACTACCCTGCAGCGGCCCACGAGCGCCTGCTCGAACGCAGCCTCGAGCGCCGCCACCTCCGCCTCGCGTCCAATCAGGTGCGACGGCGGCATGAGCCGCGGTGAAACGTCGCGCTCCCCGACCCGCACGGTGGCCGGCGCACCGCCGGCATCTCGCAACCGCTCCAAGTCGTGGACGACCCCGGCAGCAGTTTGGTAGCGGTCGTCCGGCTCCTTCTCCAGGAGATGCATGACGATCTCCGAGAACGCCGCCGGCACGGCCGGGTTCCTCGCGGCGGCCGCCGTCGGCACGCACGTGAGATGGTCGTGAATCAGCTGGAGGGGCTCCCGCGAAGAGAATGGCGGCTCACCCGTCGCCAGCTCATACAGCGTGGCGCCCAGCGCGTAGAGGTCGGCACGCTGGTCGGCCGGCCGGGCCGTCCGACCCGTCTGCTCCGGCGCCAGGTATGCGAGCGTCCCCACAATCTCGGACTGATGAGTGAACAGCGGACGAAGCTCGGCCAACGACGTCGCAAGCGCGAAGTCGACCAGACAAGGGCCGCCCGCTTCGGTCACGATGATGTTGGCAGGGCTGATGTCCCGGTGCATCACCCCCCGGTCGTGCATCCGCTCCACCGCGCGCGCTACCGCGAGCGCGAGCTCGATCAGCTCGGGAGCCGGAAGCGGCTTCGCGTGCGCCGCGAGATCCGTGGCTCCTGTGTCCGTGAGCACGATCGAACCCGGGTAGCGCGGGAGGCCCTCCAGCTGAACAATCCCTTCGACGCCGCGGAGACGCTCCAGGAAGCTCCGCTCGTGCCGGAGCCGACTCTCCGCACCCGGGCCGAGCGGTTCCTTGCGGATAACCGAGCCTCCGGGCACATACACCCGGCTGATGCGCGTCCGATCGCTCTCGTGCAGAAGCTCGGTCCTGAAGGGCTGTTCCAGAACCGACGGCACCTCGCCAGCCACCTTGCGACCTCCGTCTTCGGCGGATCCTAAAATCTACCGCCACGCAGTCGGAACGAATTGGGGGCAGCCCCTACGAAGCGGGTTCGGGCTGGCTGCAGTTGCGGGGCACCGCCCGTGCTGCGAATCTCCTCACGACACTGTGCGCTCCTGATCGCACGGCGGCACGATCGGCCCGCGGCAGAAGGAGGCAAAGGTGAACGCCCAGAGCCGTCTCTCCGTCTTGATCTTGGTGGCCGCTGTGCTGGTGACCGCGCCTGTGGCTGCCGCCACGAACGCAGCACCGAAGAAGCCGTACAACGTCGCGTGGTTCAGCACAAAGTCGAACGCCTTCCTTTCGGCAGAGCTGGCCGCCGTCCTGAAGGAGGCGAAGAAGCTCGAGATCAAGATCACGGTCTTCGACTCCGGTTTCGACGCGAACAAGCAGTACAGCCAGATTCAGGACGCGATCACGCTGAACAGGTTCGATGGCTTCATCATCGTGCCGTTGAACGGCCCCGCCCTGGTACCACTCATTCAGCAGGCGCTGAAGAAGAAGATCAAGATCGTCGGTTCGAATACACCGCTGGGACCCGACCCGTTCAACTCTGGGATCCAGATCAAGGGCGTGTCCGGCCAGATCTCGACGTCCCAGGTCGAGCGAGGGTGGTGGATGGCGAAACAGATGGCGCAGGCATGCACAGGCATCGACCCGTGCAATGTCGCCTATATGGCGGGCGTCGCCGCGCTCCCGCTCGAGCTGGGCGTCAGAGCTGGGTTCGAGGCGATGATCAAGCGGTACCCGAACATCCATGAGGTCGCGTACCTGGACGGCACTGGTTACACGACGGCCGGCGGACAGAAGGTCGCCGCCGACCTGCTCGTCGCGCACCCCGACATCAACGTGATCGCGTCGGAGGCACAGGGCGCGCTCGGCGCTGTCCTGGCGGTTCAGGCGGCGGGCAGGAGCGTCGGCGCGGGCGACAACCAGATCCGTGTTCTGGGCATCGGGAGCGCCTGCAACGTCATCGCCGCGATCAAGTCAGGGCAGCTGTATTCGACA
>DATJPD010000118.1:0-33190 GCA_035506575.1 Alphaproteobacteria bacterium | reverse complement strand
AGTCGCCGGTGGTGTACTTTTCGCCGGGCTCTTTGCCATCGATGACTTCGCCGCGGACCAGCTTGGGGATGATGCGGTTGATCTTGTAGTACTTGTCGGTGGATTCCTCGCTGGGGCCCGAGATGATCAGCGGGGTACGGGCTTCGTCGATGAGGATCGAGTCGACTTCGTCAACGATGGCGTAGTGGTGCTCGCGCTGGACGCAGTCCTCGATGCGGAACTTCATGTTGTCGCGCAGGTAATCGAAGCCGAACTCGTTATTGGTCCCGTAGGTCACGTCGCAGCCGTAGGCGGCGCGACGCTCGTCGTCGGTGAGCCCGTGCAGGATGCAGCCGACGCTCAAGCCCAGGAACTTGTACACGCGGCCCATCCATTCGGAGTCGCGGCGGGCGAGGTAGTCGTTCACCGTCACCACGTGCACGCCCTTGCCCTCGAGCGCGTTGAGATAGACCGGCAAGGTCGCCACCAGCGTCTTGCCTTCGCCGGTCCGCATCTCGGAGATCATGCCGCGATGGAGCACGACGCCGCCCATGAGCTGGACGTCGAAATGCCGCTGACCCAGGACCCGCTTCGCCGCCTCGCGGACGGTGGCGAAAGCGTCGACCAGCACGTCGTCCAGAGTCTCGCCCTTCGCGAGCCGCTCTTTCAGCCACGGGGTGCGGGCTTGCAGCTCGGAATCGGAGAGCTTCGCCACGTCCGCCTCGGCGGCATTGACCGCGGCGACGATGGGCTGCAACCCCCGTACGGCCCGGTCGTTGGCATTGCCGAACAACTTCCGGGCAATGGCGGCGAACATGCGAATAATACCTTGTATCTGGATGGGGTTGGCGCCCGTGAGCGCCCCTGACACATAGGGGGCGGAGGTGCTCCTGTCAACGCGCGCGGCGGGCGCCGTTCAGGCCCGGAACGCCCGCGGAGTCCGCTTGTCGGTGGGGGGCCGGCGGTGCATGATGCCGCCCTCGGCCGGGCGCGTCTTTCAGGCGTCAGTTCGCGCGCCCGGCCTTTTCCCGTACGAGGAGTTCATGCGCGTCAACAACGGTATTGGCCGGGCGGCGATCGGGCCCGCGCTGGCGGCGGCGATTGCCATCATCATCGCCTCTCACGCGATCGCCCAGGCGCAGGTGGCGCAGGCAGGTGCCGATCCCGTGGTCGCCACGGTCGACGGAGCGGCGATCCACCGCTCCGACGTCACCGAGTTCCAGAAGATGCTGCCGCCGCAATACCAGCACATGCCGCTCGAGGTGCTCTATCCCGCCCTTCTCGACAAGCTGATCGAGATGAAGCTCGTCGCCGAGGCCGGACGGAAGGACCACCTTCAGGACGACAAGGAGGTGAAGGAGCGGGTGGCGCAGGTCGAGGAGCGCGTGATCGAAGAAGTATACCTCCAGCGCCTGGTCGAAAAATCGGTGACCGACGCGGCCCTGCACAAGCGCTACGACGAGTACGTGAAGTCGACCCCGGCGCGACAGGAGATCTCCGCCCGCCACATCCTGGTGCAGACCGAGGACGAGGCGAAGGACATCCGGGCGCAGATCGTGAAGGGCGCCGACTTCGCCAAGCTCGCCAGCGAAAAGTCGCTCGACCCCTCGGCCAAGACGCAAGGCGGGGCCCTCGGCTTCTTCACGCGCGACGAGATGGTGCCGGAATTCTCCGAGGCGGCGTTCAAGCTCAAGGACGGCGAGATCTCGCAGCCGGTGAAGACGCAGTACGGCTGGCACATCATCAAGGTCGAGGCGCACCGGACCCAGCAGCCGTCCTTCGAAGAGATGAAGGACAAGCTTGCGTTCGACATGCAGAACCAAGTCCGCAACGACACGGTGGCCAAGATGCGCAAGACCGCCAAAGTCGAAAAATTCAATCTCGATGGCTCGAAGGCCGCGACATCCGGCGCGCCGCCCTTGCTGCCGGGCGCCAAGCAGTAAGCGAGGGCGCCGTCCGATGACCAAGCGCTCTCCGCTGGCGCCGGAAAGAGCCCCGGAGCTTCCGGCGATCGCGGGCGTCCGCCTCGCCGCCGTCGAAGCGGGCATCCGATACAAAGGCCGCAGCGACGTGATGCTGGCCGTGCTCGATCCGGGCACCACCGTCGCCGGAGTCCTGACGCGCTCCGTTACCTGCGGGGCGCCGGTCGAGTGGTGCCGGAACAACCTGAGCGGCGGGCGGGCGCGCGCGCTGGTCGTGAACTCCGGCAACTCGAACACGTTCACCGGCCGCGCCGGCCAGGCGGTGGTCGAGGAGACGGCCGCGGCGGCGGCGAAGCTTATCGGCTGCGAGGTGGGCGAGGTGTTCATCTCCTCGACCGGCGTCATCGGCGAACCGCCGCCCGCCGGCAAGATCGTGGCCATGCTGCCCGAGGCGATGAAGCGCCTGTCGGCGTCGGCGTGGAACGACGCCGCGTCGGCGATCATGACCACCGACACCTTTCCCAAGCTCGCGACCCGCCGCACCGAGATCGACGGCGTGCCGGTCACCATCAACGGCTTCGTCAAAGGCTCGGGCATGATCGCGCCCGACATGGCGACGATGCTGGGCTACGTGTTCACCGATGCGACCCTTCCCGCACCGGTTCTCCAGACCTTGCTGTCGGCAGGGACCGAGATCTCGTTCAACTCGATCACGGTCGACGGCGACACCTCGACGAGCGACACGGTGCTCCTCTGTGCGACCGGCAAGGCCGGGCACGCGAGCATCAGTGCCGCGGACGACAAGCGCCTCACCGGCTTCCGCGCAGCACTCGACGCCGTGCTGATCGAGCTCGCGCAGCTGATCATCCGCGACGGCGAGGGGGCCGAGAAGTTCGTCACGCTCAACGTGACGGGTGCAGCCAGCGACAAATCGGCGCGCCGCATCGGGCTCGCGATCGGCAACTCGCCGCTGGTGAAGACGGCGATCGCCGCCTCGGATGCCAACTGGGGCCGCATCGTTGCCGCGATCGGCAAGGCCGGCGAAAGGGCGGACCGCGACAAGCTCGTGATCGCGATCGGCGGCGTCAAGATCTGCGACAACGGCGGCCCGGTGCCGGGCTACGACGAGGCGCCGGTGGCGCGGCACATGAAAGGCCGCGAGATCCGCATCGACATCGATGTGGGCGTCGGCAACGGCCGCGCGACCGTCTGGACGTGCGACCTCACGCACGGCTACATCGATATCAATGGCAGCTACCGGAGCTGAGCCGCGCGGCTGCGACGGTCCGCCGGCGGAGACCGGGGCGCCGCCGGTGCGGCTCCTCCTCGTCGTGGCGGTGGCGTTGCTCGATGCCGACGACCGGATTCTCCTGACGCGCCGGCCGCCGGGAAAGCCGCTTGCGGGCCTGTGGGAATTTCCGGGCGGCAAGGTCCACGACGGCGAAGTTCCGGAGACGGCGCTGTGCCGCGAGCTGGCCGAGGAGCTCGGCATCGACGTGCGGCCGACCTGCCTCGCGCCGTTCACCTTCGCCTCGCACCGCTATCCGGAGTTCCAGCTCCTGATGCCGCTCTATCTGTGCCGGCGCTGGAACGGGGTCGTCACGGCGCGCGAAGGCCAGGAGATCGCCTGGGTGCGGGCAGCCAAACTCAGGGATTATGACATGCCGCCCGCCGACAAGCCGCTCGTCGCGATGCTGCAGGATTTTTTGTAGGAACCGCGGGGAAGCGAAGGAAGCCTCGCTCGCCGTGATGATCAGCGGTGCTTCTCGCCGACCCGGACCTCGTGGCTGTCGAGGGCGGCGGCAAGCCGGTGCACGGCACTGCCCGGGCGCAGAGGCTTCTGCTGCGCTGGATCGGGCGCCCAGCCGGTCAGGGTCAGGACCTGGAACGTCGCGGGGATGCGATGCGAGGAATCGGCGTGCTGGTCGGCGTAGATCGCGGCCGCGCGCAGGATCGTGCTGCGGCGGGTGAAGCTGCGGCGGCGCTCGACGGCCGCGTTCGCCTCGCCCATGCCGCGGAGGTCGCGCATCAGGTCGAGCGCGCTGCGATAGCTGACGGTGATCGCGTCCATGTCGACGACCGGCAATGCAAACCCGGCACGCTGCAGCAAGGCACCCGCATCGCGCACGTCGGTGAAGGGCGAGATGCGCGGCCCGGCTCCGCCGGATTCGGCAAGCTCTGCCTCGATCAGCGCGCGGCGCAGCTCGACCAGCGTGTCGCGGCCGAACATGGCGGCGAGGAACAGTCCGTCGGGCTTCAGGCAGCGCCGCGCCTGGATCAGCGCGCCCGGCAGATCGTTCACCCAATGCAGGCTCAGGCAGCTGATGATGAGGTCGAACGTCGCCGGGGCGAACGGCAGGGATTCTTCGTCGCTCGCGATCGCGAGTCCGCACCGCCCGCCCTTCTTTCCCGCGCGCAGCATCTGTGTCGAGACATCACAGCGCACCAGAGTCTGAATGCCGCGCCGCTGCGCGAGCTCGTTCGCGATAATGCCGCCGTGCGCGCCGAGCTCGAGCGCCAGCGGGAATTCCCGATTGATGTCGTCGAGACGTTCGGCCAGTCGCGACGCCGCCTCGCGAAACAGAAAATCGTGCGCCGTGAGACGCCGCGCCGCGCGGTCGCGGTGACGACGGACCGCGCGCCGATCGAACACGTGGACGGGGCTGCTCATGCGTCTACTATGGCATGGAAGGGCGGGGCGCGAGCAAGAATCTTCGGTGAAGCGCTGTTGACATGTGGACAATCGGCGTGCTGGTTTTTCGCATGACGCGCATGAGTGCGGTTGCATGAATGCCGGCGCGCTCGCTGCCGGCTGGGCGGCGCGCGCCGCGCGCGCGGCACTCGACGCGGTGTTGCCGCCGCAATGCCTTGCCTGCGGTGCCGCGACCGACGAGCCGCGCAAGCTGTGCGCTGCGTGCTGGTCGAAGATCACGTGGCTGGCCGCTCCGTTGTGCCAGCGCTGCGGCGTGCCGTTCGAGTTCGATCCGCAGCCCGGCGGCGCCGACGCGCTTCTGTGCGGCGCATGTCTGCGCGATCCGCCGGCGTTCGCCCGCGCCCGCGCCGCGTTCCGCTATGACGATTCGGGGCGGGGGCTGATCCTCGCGTTCAAGCACGGCGACCGGCTGCATGGAGCGCCGGCTTACGGCCAGTGGCTGGCGCGTGCCGGTGCCGAGCTGCTGCAGGACGCGGACCTGATCGCGCCGGTGCCGCTGCATTGGACGCGCCTCGCCTGGCGCCGCTACAACCAGTCGGCGCTGCTGGCGAACGCCGCCGCGCGAGTCGCAGGCCGCCGCTGCGTGCCCGATCTCCTCGTGCGGACCCGGCGGACGCAGCAGCAAGGCGACATGGGGCGCGCCGCACGCCAGCGCAACGTGCGCCGGGCGTTTCGCGTCGCCCGCCGCCATATGGCCCTCCTCCCGGGCAAGCGGGTGGTCCTGATCGACGACGTGCTGACCACCGGGGCCACCGCCGAGGAATGCGTCCGCGCCTTGCTGGAGGCGGGCGCCGCGGCGGTCGATCTCCTGACCCTCGCCCGGGTGGTGCGGCCGGTGGGGGACTGATGCACGACCCGGGTCGATCGACTATATAAAAGGACGGGTCAGCCTCGGAGTCTCCCATGGCCGCCAAGGTCGAAATCTATGCCAGCCCTTTTTGCGGATATTGCGCGCGCGCGAAGAGCCTCCTGGCGCGCAAGGGCGTCGATTACATCGAATACGACGTCACGGCCGACACATCCTTGCGCGACCAGATGGTCGAGCGCGCTCCCGGCGCTACCACCGTGCCGCAGATCTTCATCGACGGCCGGCATGTCGGCGGCTGCGATGAGCCGCATGCGCTCGACGGTGCCGGCCGTCTTGATCCGATGCTGGCCGGGCGCCCCGGCTAAGGCTCGCAGACGGCTGCGATCCGCTGCACCACCGCCGGGCGCGGCTCGCTCACCTCGAGGTCCTCGTAGGCGACGACCCGCAGCCGGCCGCGTACCGCGTCCAGCAACTCGCCAGGCCGCAGCAGAAAGTTCGGATTGCTCGGCTTGCCGAAGCGTTCGTTGCCGAGCGCGAAGGTCTCGTAGATCAGCGCGCCGCCCGGTGCCACGGCGGCGATCAGGGCCGGGAAGAGCGGGCGGTGCAGGTAATTTGCCACCACCACGCCGCCAAACCGTCTGGAACCGAAAGGCCAAGGGCCGGACTCGAGATCGGCGGCGACTGTCTCCAGCGCGCCGGTCGAGGCGAGCCGCGTGAGTGCGGACGTATCGCGATCCACCGCGACGACCGGATGGCCGTGCCGGAGGAAATATCCAGCGTGCCGGCCGCTTCCCGCTGCCACGTCGAGAACAGCACTTCCGGTAGGCACAAGGCGCGCGAACCGGCAGACCCATGGCGAGGGTGGCGCGTGATCGAGGTGAGATGCGGTCATGCCGTCAGATCCGTGTTAACCAATTCCGTGATATATCAATTATCGGCTTGCCCGAGGGGGGCTCGGTCCGCATATTAGCGGGCCGATTTGGGATAGTGGCTGGCCATGATTGTGTTCGAACTCAAATGCCGCAACGGTCATCAGTTCGAAGCGTGGTTCAACAACGCGTCGAACTTCGAACGGCTGCGCAAAGCCGGCCATGTCGCATGCTCGGTGTGCGGCTCGAGCCGGGTCGATAAGGCGCTCGCGGCGCCGCGCATTTCGACCTCGAAGAAGCGCAGTGCTGCGGCCGTGAGCGTCGAGGCGCCTGCGGCCGATGGCCCTGCGGCCGAGGGCGCGCCGAAGCAGCCTTCGGGCAGGGCACGTGCCGGGGCGCTCACGGGCCCCGCGCGCTACGCCAACGATCCGGCGGCGGCGAAGGCCGCGGACCTGATGAAGCAGCTCAACGAGCTGCGCGGCCAGATCGAGAAGAACTGCGATTACGTGGGCAAGCGCTTTCCCGAAGAGGCGCGCAAGATGCACTACGGCGAGGCGCCGAAGCGCAATATCTACGGTGAGGCGTCCGACGGCGAAGCCAAGGCGCTGGCCGACGAGGGCGTCGAGTTTTCGCGCATCCCCTGGGCCCCCCGGCGCGATTCCTGACCGTCCGGCGGCCGGTGTCTTACGCGGACGGGCGCGCCGCGCAGCAGATATAGTTCACACCCAGATCCTTGCCGATCCGCCAGGTGCCGCTGAGCGGCCCATAGACGACGCCGCTCACATCGCGCACCGCAAGGCCGTTGTGCCGCAAGCGCGCCGCGAGCTCGGACGGCCGCACGAACTTTTCCCAATTGTGCGTTCCGCGCGGCAGCCACCGCAGCACGTATTCGGCGCCGACGATCGCGAGCAGGTACGACTGCGGCGTGCGGTTGAGCGTCGCCACGATCAGCACGCCGCCCGGGCGGACCAGATGCGCCGCGGCGGCCAGGAACCCATCGAGATCGGCCACATGTTCCACGATCTCCAGGCATAGGACCACGTCGAACCGCTCGCCGCCGGCCGCCAAATCCTCGGCGGCGGCGGCGCGATAGTCGATCGCGAGCTCCATCTCGGCCGCGTGCCCGCGCGCCACGCCGATGTTCTCCTCGGATGCATCGATGCCGGTGACCTCGGCCCCAAGCCGGGTCAAGGGTTCGGCAATCAGTCCGCCGCCGCAGCCGATGTCGAGGAGACGCAAGCCGGCGAGCGGCCGCGCACCCGCAGGTTTGCGGTGGAAGTGGGCGATCAGGCTGTCGCGGATATAGGCAAGTCGCACCGGGTTGAGGCGGTGCAGCGGCCGGAACTTGCCGTCCGTGTCCCACCATTCGGCGGCCAGGGCGGAGAACCGCGCGACCTCCTGCGGATCGACGCTGGGGGCGGGTCTGTCAGCCGAAGGGCGGCGTGCGGCGGGCGGGGCCAAGTCTGCCTCTCTCGTGACGTCCGGTCATGTCTTGCCTCGGCCGGACGAAACCAAGTATGTATGGGCCGCTGCCGCCGGGGCTACAACCGCGTCGTGCGGGTGTCCGGCAATCCATTGAAAGTAAAGTGATTTCCCCATGGCGCGGCTCGTCATGAAATTCGGCGGCACTTCGGTCGCGGACATCGAGCGGGTGAAGAATGTCGCCCAACGGGTCAAGCGTGAGGTGGATGCCGGCCACGAGGTGGCGGTGGTCGTCTCGGCCATGGCCGGGGTCACCAATCAGCTCGTCGGCTGGGTCAACCAGCTCTCCCCCCTGCACGATGCGCGGGAATATGACACGGTTGTTGCAAGCGGCGAGCAGGTGACCAGCGGCCTCGTCGCCATCGCTCTGCAGGAACTCGGCATCAACGCCCGCTCGTGGCTCGGCTGGCAGATCCCGCTCGAGACCGACGGCGTGCACGGCAAGGCGCGCATCAAGCGCATCGACACGACCGAGCTCAAGAAGCGCTTCGCCGACCGGCAGGTGGCGGTGGTGGCGGGCTTCCAGGGGCTGGGGCCGGACAACCGGATCACCACGCTCGGCCGCGGCGGCTCCGACACCTCGGCCGTGGCGCTGGCGGCTGCGATGGGGGCCGACCGGTGCGACATTTATACCGATGTCGACGGCGTCTATACTTGCGATCCGCGAATCGTGACCGCGGCGCGCAAGCTCGACAAGATCACCTACGAGGAGATGCTCGAGATGGCGTCGCTCGGCGCCAAG
The DNA here is from genome assembly GCA_035506575.1 of Alphaproteobacteria bacterium. Classification (GTDB taxonomy): domain Bacteria; phylum Pseudomonadota; class Alphaproteobacteria; order CACIAM-22H2; family CACIAM-22H2; genus DATJPD01. Next base: position 24,675 of record DATJPD010000118.1, on the reverse strand, counting down.
GTGCTGCAGACCCGCTCGGTCGAGATGGCGATGAACCACCGGGTGCGGGTGCAGGTCCTCTCGAGCTTCGAGGACAAGCCGGGCACGATGGTCGTGGATGAGGATGAGATCGTGGAACAGGAAGTCGTCAGCGGAATCGCATACAGCCGGGACGAGGCCAAGATCACGCTGACCCGCGTGGCCGACAAGCCGGGCGTGGCGGCGGCGATCTTCGGCCCCTTGGCCGATGCCAGCATCAACGTCGACATGATCGTCCAGAACGTCTCGGAGGACGGCAAGACGACCGACATGACGTTCACGGTCGCGCGCGCCGACCTCGATCGCGCGGTCAAAGTGCTGAAGGACAACCAGAAGACGTTGGGGCTCAGCGAGATCAAGCCGGACCCCAAGGTCGTGAAGGTCTCGGTGATCGGCGTCGGCATGCGCAGCCATGCCGGCGTGGCGCTCACCATGTTCCGCACCTTGGCCGAGAAGGGCATCAACATCGAGGTCATCTCGACCTCGGAGATCAAGATCAGCGTGCTCATCAACGAGCAGTATCTCGAACTGGCGTTGCGCGCGCTCCACACCGCCTACCATCTCGACGCCGCCTGAAGGACCGCCGAAGCCCCATGGACCACGCCGACGCCCGCCGCCACCTCGACCGCCTCTGGCGGCGCGGCTGCGAGTTCCTGGGCTGCGACGTCGCCATCATGGGCGGCGCCATGACCTGGGTCTCGGACCGGAACCTGGTCGCGGCGATCTCCGAGGCGGGAGGCTTCGGCGTGATCGCCTGCGGCTCGATGTCGCCGGCCCTGTTGTCGGCGGAGATCGAGGCGAGTGCCGCGCTTACGCGGCGGCCGTTCGGCGTCAATCTCATCGTCATGCACCCGCAGCTCATGGACCTCGCGGAGGTGTGCCTCGACCACAAGGTGCCGCATGTCGTGCTGGCGGGCGGTCTGCCGCCGGCGGACGTGCTGCAGCGCCTGAAGCGCGGCGGCGCCAAGGTCATGGGCTTTGCGCCGGCGCTCGCCATCGCCAAGAAGCTCGTGCGGTCGGGCATCGACGGCCTGGTGATCGAGGGCATGGAGGCGGGCGGCCATATCGGGGCAGTGTCCACGGCCGTGCTGGCGCAGGAGATCCTGCCGAACATCGCCGACGTGCCGGTGTTCGTGGCCGGCGGCATCGGCCGCGGCGAAGCGATCCTGTCCCTGCTAGAAATGGGGGCGTCCGGCGTGCAGCTGGGCACGAGGTTTGTTTGCGCGACGGAAAGCATCGCCCATCCGCGCTTCAAGCAGGCCTTCATCCGCGCCGCCGCCCGCGATGCCGTCCCCTCGGTGCAGCTCGATCCGCGCTTTCCGGTCATCCCGGTGCGGGCGCTGGCCAACAAGGCCACGCAGCGCTTCCAGGAGACGCAGCGCGACATCATCCAGCGCTTCGAGCGCGGCGAGCTCGACCTCAAAGCGGCCCAGCTCGAGATCGAGCATTTCTGGGCGGGTGCCCTGAGGCGTGCCGTGATCGACGGCGACGTCGAGAACGGCTCGTTGATGGCCGGCCAGAGCGTCGGCCTGGTGACCGGCGAGCAACCGACCCGCCAGATCCTCGCCGAGCTCATCGACCAGGCGGTGGCGGCGCTTGTCGCCCGCTCCCGGACTGTTGGCCGGGTCCCCGAGGCGGCCGGCTGATGCAAGTCCATCCCGGCGGCGCCGCACCGCGGCGCCTCCTCAAGCGGATCCGGGACCTGATGGCCGCCGGAGGGACCGGGCAAGAGCGGCTCAATCAGATCGTCAAATTCATCGCGGCCGACATGGTGGCCGAGGTGTGCTCGATCTACCTCGTGCGCGGCGGCGAGCAGCTCGAGTTGTTCGCGACCGAAGGCCTGAAGCAGGAAGCCGTGCACAAGACCCGCCTCGCCATGGGCGAAGGCCTGGTCGGCGACATCGCGGCCCACGCGCGGCCGCTGGCGCTTGCCGACGCCCAGTCGCATCCGAACTTCGCCTACCGGCCGGAAACCGGGGAAGAGATCTTCCACTCGCTGATGGGCGTGCCGATCCTGCGCAGCGGCCGCACCCTGGGCGTCGTGGTCGTGCAGAACCGCACCTTCCGCGAGTACACCGAGGAGGAGACCGAGACGCTCCAGACCATCGCGATGGTCCTGGCGGAGCTGGTCGCTGCCGGGCAACTCGGTGGTGGCGACGGCGGCGCGCTTGGGCCGGCGCCGACCGCACTGGGCACCATGCGCCTCGAGGCGCTGCGCCTCAGCGACGGGATCGCGCTGGGGCGCGCGGTGCTGCATCAGCCGCGCGTCACGATCCGGCAGATGGTCGCCGAGAACACCGACGCCGAGCTGAAGCGCTTCGCAGGCGCCGTGCAAAGCATGCACCTCGCCCTCGACGACCTGATCCAGCGCTCCGATTTCATTGCCAACGAGCAGCGCGAGGTGCTCGAGACTTACCGGATGTTCGCCGAGGACCACGGCTGGCTCACCCGCATCCGCGAAGCGATCGAGAGCGGCCTCACTGCCGAGGCGGCGGTGCAGAAGGTGCAGGAAGACACGCGCGCGCGCATGAGCCAGATCACGGATGCGTATTTGCGCGAGCGGCTGGCCGACCTCGAGGATCTGGGCAACCGGCTCCTGCAGCATCTCATGGGCGACTGGACGACGGGTGCCGAGCTGCCCGACGACGCGGTGATCGTCGCGCGCAACCTCGGCCCGGCGGAGCTCCTGGACTACGACCGCAAGAAGCTGCGCGCGGTCGTGCTCGAGGAAGGCTCGCCCACCTCGCACGTGGCGATCATCGCGCAGGCGCTCGACCTGCCGGTCGTAGGGCGCGTCCGCGACGTGCTCGCCAAGGTCGATCCGGGCGATTTCGTGGTGGTGAACGCCGAGCAGTCGCACGTCATCCTGCGGCCGGGCGACGACGTGCGCGACGCGGTGACCGCCGCGATCCAGGCGCGGGCGATCCGCCAGGCCTCCTACGAGGGCCTGCGCGACCTGCCGGCGGTGACGCTCGACGGGCTGCGCGTGTCGCTCAACCTCAATGCCGGCCTCCTCATGGAGCTCGACCAGCTGGCGGGGATCGGCGCCGACGGCGTGGGGCTCTATCGGACCGAGATCCCGTTCATGATCCGCACGAGCTTCCCCGACGTCGAGGCGCAGACCGAGATCTACCGGCGCGTCCTCGACCGGGCGAGCGGCAAGCCCGTCGTGTTCCGCACGCTCGACATCGGCGGCGACAAGCACCTGCCTTATCTCGAGGAAAGCCAGGACGAGAACCCGGCGATGGGCTATCGCGCGATCCGTCTCGCCCTCGACAAGCCGTTGATGCTGCGCGAGCAGCTGCGCGCCCTCTTGCGCGCAGCCGCCGGCCGCCGCCTCGACGTGATGTTCCCGATGGTGGCCGAGGTGGCCGAGTTCGACGAGGCGCGCTCGCTCCTCGAGATCGAGATCGAGCGCGAGCGCACGCGCGGCAGGCCCACCCCTGAAACCTTGCGGGTCGGCACCATGCTCGAGGTGCCGGCCCTGTTCTGGCAACTGCCGGCCCTGTGCTCGCGCGTCGATTTCCTGTCGGTCGGCAGCAACGATCTGCTGCAGTTCCTGTTCGCGAGCGACCGCGGCAACCCGCATCTGGCCGGCCGCTACGACTCGCTGTCGCCGCCGGCGCTCAGCTTCCTGTCGAGCCTGGTCGAACAGTGCAATGCGCACGGCAAGCCGGTGACCTTGTGCGGCGACGTGGCGAGCCGGCCGCTCGAGGCGATGGCACTGGTGGGCTTGGGCTTCCGCAGCCTCTCGATGCCGGCGGCGGCGGTCGGGCCGGTCAAGGAGATGATCCGTAAGCTCGACGTGGGGCCGCTCGCGCATTACCTGCGCGAGCTCGTCAAGCTTCCCGACCACTCGGTGCGCGAGAAGCTCCGGCTCTACGCGCAGGAGCGCGGGATCCCCAGCTAGCGCTACTCGTCCTCGTCCGCGAGGCCGCCGACGGCCGGCGGCGGTGCGGTGAGCCGCGGCGGTGGCGCCTCCAGCGGCGGGGCGGGCGGTGCGCCGGCCAGCCGCACCGGGTCGTCCGGCCCGTAGACGTTGTAGAGGCGCGGTGCCGTGCGGTTCACGTGCAGCTGGAAGATGTCCGGCCGGTTGTAGTGGCCGGCGAAGTCGTGGCGCAGCTTCATCTGGATGCCGAGCTCGAGATTGCACTCGGCGTAGAGGATGCCCTCTTCGTCGGCCATCGGCCCGGCGATGATGCGGCTGTTGGGTGCGACGATGACGCTGCCGCCGCTGCAATCGGGATTGCGCAGGAATTTCTCGGCCTCGGGCCCGACCTCGAGCATCTCGATCATCCGCTCGTCCACAGTGCCGCACGCTGAGACGACGAACGCCTTGCTCATCTGCGTGAACGCCTGCGAGTCGACCGACACGCGGTTGCGCATGGGGTCGCCGCTGGTCGGGAAGTGGTTGGGCCAGCTCATGACGTGGATGCGGGTCCCCTCCGCGGTGAGCGCAAAGACGGCGAGCGGATTGGAGTTCTCGCCGCAGATGAGGCCGCTCATGGGTCCAAATTCGGTCTGGATCGCGCCGAACGTGTCGCCGTAGCCGCCGGTGTGCACGAGACGCTCCCCCACGGTCGGCATGATCTTCTGGTGCTTGCCGAGGAGGGTGCCGTCGGGCCCCAGATACACTTGCGTGTTGAACATGGTGCCGAGGGTGTTCGGCAGCTTCTCGCAGACGCCGATCGCGACATAGGCGCGCGCATCGCGCGCCGCAGCACTCAGGGCTGCGATCTCGGGGCCGGGGATCTCGACCGAGTTCTTGAACAGCTCGACCGCGAGCCGGTTGGCGACGGCGCTGGTCGCCGGCTGGTGGTGGTACCAGATCGGGTGCGCGGGGATGAAGCCTTCGGGAAAGCCGATCACGCGCGCACCGGCCGCCCCGGCCTCGCGGATCAGGCGGCACGCCTTGTCGGTCGAGCCCTCGCGGTCGAGGAACACGGAGGCCGCCTGCACGGCCGCGACCTTCACCACCTGATACGCATCGCCCATGTCGTGCGGTCCCTCAAGCCGTCCCGAGTATAGGGCACAGTCCCCGCGACTTTGAGTTAAATCCATGCGTTTCCAGGCATTTTTCTTCGCAATCCACAGCCGCGGAGATTGATCCGCGCGCCGGAAAGCTGTTAACTAGGCGGCAGTTGCGGGGCTTTTCGGCGTTCGTTTCGAGGCTTTGAATAGAGCGCAAACAGGGGGCCTGGGGGGTCCACGGGGCGCGCTCCAACAAGAGCGATCGCATGGCAAGGCGCAAGCTGCGCATCGATATGGTGGCCGAGGCGGAACCGACATTGCCGAACGCGGGCGGCGATGATGGGACCATCCGCGGCGTCGGCGCCACCTTGCGCGACGCGCGCGAGCGGCGCGGCTGGAGCATCGCCGATGTGGCGCAGCAGCTGCGAATCCGGGCACCGGTCCTCGAGGCGATGGAGGCCGGCCGGTTCGAGAAGCTTCCCAACGGCGCCTACGCGCTCGGTTTCGTGCGCTCCTACGCCGATTTCCTGGGCCTCGACCGCGATGAGATCGCCCGCCGCGTGAAGGCCGAGGCGGCGGCGCTGAACGCCCGCACCGAACTCATCTTCCCCAAGCCGCTGAGCGAAGGCCGGATGCCGAGCGGCATCGTCCTGATCGTGTCGCTGGCCCTGGCGATCGGCGGGTATGGGCTTTGGTACTACCGCTCGGCCAAGGTTCAGATCGAGCCGCCGCGCGTCGAAGCCGTGCCGCAGCGGCTGGCCGCCCAGGCCGAAGCGCCGAAATCGCCGCGCGACGCCGAGGCCGCCACGGTCGCCGCGCAGCCGGCCCAACCTTCCGCGCAGCCGGCGCCTGCACCGGCGGCAAGCCAACCGACGTCCGGTCAAGTGACTGGCAATCAAGCGACTGCGGCGGCCAAAACCGATACGTCATCGACGCCGGCCGAAGCGCCGCCCGCGCCGATGATGGCGGCGCCAGCACCGCCTGCCGAGCCGGCCCCGGCCATTGCACCTCCGCTGGCCGCTAGTGCTTCAGCCCCCACCGCGAGCCCGCGCCCCGAATCCGCGCCGCAGGTCGCCGCACTGCCGGCCAATCCCGCCCCCGCCGCACCGGCGGCGAACTCTGCGGCCGGGACGAAGCCGGCGGCCGTGAAGCAGTTCGGTGAGACGGACGGCAGCTCGCGCATTCTCATGAAGGCGAGCGGCGACAGCTGGGTCCAGGTGCGTGACCGCGCCGGGTCGGTGATCTTCTCGCGCATCCTGCGCGCGGGCGATACCTACGCGGTGCCGAACCGGCCGGGCCTCATGCTGTACACGGGCAGTGCCGGCGCACTCGACATCACCGTCGACGGCAAGCCGGCTCCCTCGATCGGCCGCGTCGGCTTCACGGAGCGCAACGTGTCCCTTGATCCCGATCGGCTGCTCGCCGGGACCGCGGTGGTCGATACGTCGAAGCCGCACCCTCCGGCGGGCAAGCCGGTCGCACCCAAGGAGGCGCCGCCCTCCGCGCCGTCTCCCGCACAACCGGCATCTCCAGCCGAGACAAACGGCTGATCGCGGGCGCGCGGCGGCAGGCGCGAGGCGGGCCATGCTGACCGGCCACGGCCGCTATCCTTACAAGCCGATCGTCGAGCGCCCGGCCTGGGACTGGCCCAACGGCACGCGGCTTGCGGTCTATATCGCCGTCAACATCGAGCATTTTCCGTTCGGCGAGGGCATGGGAATTCCGCTGGCTCCTGCGCAACCCGAGCCCGATGTCGTCAACTACTCCTGGCGCGATTACGGCAACCGCATCGGCGTCTGGCGCCTTTTGGAGCTGTTCGACGAGCTCGACCTTCCGGCCACGGCACTCGCCAACGCCGAGATCTACGGTCACGCGCCGCAGGTGATGGCCGCGTTCCGCCGGCGCGGCGACGAGGTCGTGGCGCACGGCCGCACCAACGCCGAGCGGCAAGGTCAGATGAGCGAGGCCGAGGAGCGACGGCTGATCAGCGAGGCGGCGGCGATCGTCGAGCGGCACGAGGGAAAGCGGCCGGCCGGCTGGATGGGCCCTTGGGTGTCCGAGAGCCGCGCCACGCCGGACATCCTGCAGGAACTGGGGTTCTCCTACCTCATGGACTGGGGGCACGACGACCAGCCGGTGTGGCTCCAGACACGCGGCGGGCGGATCCTTTCGATCCCGTATCCAAAGCCGACCAACGATCTCGCGGTGCTGCATGCGGGCGGCATGCCGCCCGCGGACTGGGCGGATATCCTCATCGACCAGTTCGACGAGATGCTGCACCAGAGCCGTACCCACGCGCTGGTGTTCAACCTGTCGCTGCACCCGTTCCTGGTCGGCTTCCCGTTCCGAATCCGCCAGCTGCGCCGCGCGCTGCAGCACATCGCCAGCCGGCGCGAGCGCCTGTGGCTGACCCATCCGGGCCGCATCGCCGAGCATGCGGCATCCCTGCCGCCCGGGATGATCGCCTGAGCGGCGATCAGAACTCGCGGCCGAGTACGGCGTCGAGCGAATAACGGCCGCCGCCACGGATCAGGAACACGAGCGCCACGATTCCGATCACCAGGGAATATTCGAGCCCCCCCGCGGTCCAGAAGAATCCCTTGGCCGAGGTGAACATGACCGCGTTGATCATGAAGATCACGATGAACAGGGCCGCCACGCGCGTGAACAGGCCGAGCGCCAGGCACAGCCCGCCGACCATCTCCGTCAGCATGACGACGGTCACCCAGAACGCGCCGGGCTTGTATCCGACCGTGTCGAAGATCTGGGTGAATTTCGCGAACCCGGCGCCGCCGAACCAGCCGAACGCCTTCTGGGCGCCGTGCGGAAACAAGGTCAGGCCCATCACGATCCGCAGAAGCGGCAGCGCATACGGCTCGAGCGATTCGTAAAGCCCGCCGAACGCGGGCACGTACAGACGTGAGGTCGTGGCCATCGGATCCCCCCTTGGTTCAATTCAACCCCGGCCTCGGTACGGGCCGGCTACGCCCAACAATATCAGACACGGCAGCGGCCCCGTACAGCGTAGTCCTGCCGGTTGGGATTCGTCCCAACGTCGCGGGCGAACAGGGCTCAGGCGCTGGGGCGCAGCGGGATGATCCGGGCCTGCTCGCCCGATCCGCCGACCAGGCGCGCGAGCTCCTCGACGCTGAACGGCTTTCTCAGGATCCCCGCGAGCCAGTCGATGGCCGGAAGCCGGTCCGCGTCCGCGTAGCCGGTGATGATCGCGACCGCCATGTCCGGGCGCAGGCCGTGGATCCGTTGGGCCAGATCGAGGCCGTTCATGCCGGGCATCGCGAAGTCGATCAGCGCGATGTCGGCGGAGTTGCCGCTGGACAGCCATGCGAGCGCCTCCGCGGCACCGGCGAATTCCTCGACCACGCAATCCAGGCTGTGCAGCATGGCGACCGTGGCCTGGCGCACGTCACGGTCGTCGTCGATGACGAGGACACGCCGGTTGGCGGCGGCCGGACGAAGCCCCGCGCGATCCGCCGCGGACGCCGCCGGCCGCTCGCTGCTGCGCGGCAGGTAGATGGTGACGCTGGTGCCGGACCCGGGCCGGCTGCGGACGGCGATGCCGCCGCCCAGCTGCTTCAGCACGCCCAAGGCCTGCGGCAGGCCGAGGCCGGATCCTTTCCCCGGCTCCTTGGTCGTGAAGAACGGCTCGAACACGCGGGCCAGGACGTCGGGCGGCATGCCGGTCCCGCTGTCCGTCACCGTCACGGTTACGTGGGAGCCCGGGGGCGGCCCTTCTGCCGACTCCGACGAGGCCACGTCGGTGTTTTCCGTCTCGATCACGATCGAGCCTCCGAGCGGCATGGCATCGCGCGCGTTGAGGACGAGATTGAGGATCACCATCTCGATCTGGGTCTGATCGGCGAGCGCCGGCCACACATCCGCCTTCAGCCGCGGCTCGACCTGGACGAGGCCGCCCAAGGTGCCGTGCAGCATGCCGGCCATACCCTGCACGAGGCCGTTGACGTCGAGCGGCTTCGGCTCCAGCCGCTGGCGGCGCGAGAATGCGAGGAGCTGGGTCGTGAGCAGCGCGCCGCGGGTGGCGGCGCGCAGGGCGTTGTCCACCAGCTTGCGATCCGGGCTGTCCTTCAGCCGCTGGCCGAGGAGCTCGATATTGCCCATGACCGCGGTCAGGAGATTGTTGAAGTCGTGCGCCACCCCGCCGGTGAGCTGGCCCACCGCCTCCATGCGTTGGGCGCGCAGGAGGCGCTCCTCCGCCGCAAGCTCCTGCGAGATGTCCTCGAAGGAGACGACGCCGAAGGCGACGGTGCCGTCCGCGTCGAGGATCGGGGCGGCGCTGATCGCGAGATGGATGATCCGGCCGTCCGGCCACCGGAGGCGATGCCGTACGCGCTCCAGGATCTCGCGCCGCGTCACCGCGCGGACGATGGGATACTCCTCCGGCGCGAACAGCGTTCCATCGGCGTGGATCAGCCCGTGCGCGGCGTAGTCGTCGATCTTGGCCGCGGTGGGCGAGGAGCCGTGGAGGCGGACCGCCTCGCGGTTGAAATAGATGATGCGCGCCGAGGGCGCTTCGGCGACAAACACTCCGACCGGCAGATGGTCCAGGACCGTCTGCAGCCGCGCCTGCGCCTGCCGCGCCTGCTCCTCGGCCCGGTGAAGGGCCTCGGCCGCGGCCTTGTCGGCGGTCACGTCGCGGCCGATGAGGTAGATGCGGCCGCGCTCGGCGGTCATCGTCCAATAGATCCAGCGGACCGAGCCGTCCTTGCAGCGGAAGCGGTTCTCCATGCGAACCGTCGGAACGCCCTCGGCGAGCCGCCGGCGGCCCTCGATGCCGATCGCGGCGTCGTCCGGATGGCGCAGCTCGCTCACGTGCATGCGGCGGATCTCGTCCTCGCTCCAGCCCAACAGCCGCGTCCACGCCGGATTGAAGCTGATGAAATAGCCCTCGAAGTTGCCGACGCCGAGAAGGTCTTCCGAGACCTGCCAGATGCGGTCGCGCTCGCGCGTCCGGGCGAGGACCGTCCGCTCCAACTCGCCGGAGACCCGGCGCAATTCGGTCTCGCGCGCCGACAGCGCCTCGAACAGCCGCTCGAAGCTGTTGCCGAGGGCGGCGATCTCCGTGATCCCTTGCGGCGCCGCCGGCGGCTCGGGCCCGGGCCCGGGCTGCCCACGCTGCAGGTACTCGATGCGCCGCTGCAGACTGCGCAGCGGACGCAACACCGTCCCCTCGGCCCCCGCCATGCCGACGCCGACCGCAGCCGACAGGCCGAGAAGTGCCACCGCCAGGGACAGCCAGAAGATGCGGTTCGCATTCTCGAACGCCTGCGCGGGAGACAGGCCGACCAGGAGATGCAGCTTCTCCGGGCCGACCACGACCTCCGACATGCCCCATGAGCGCGCCACGCCGTCGACGTCGTCGGCCGCCATCCCTTCGCCCGGGCTGCCGATCAACGCGGCCAGGGCCGTGCCTCCCAGCGATTTGCCGACCCAGTTCGGGTGGTCTGGCACGCGGGCAAGGATGGTCCCCCGGTCATCGACCAGGACGACCGCAGACCCGACGGGCGGATCGGTCTCGCCGATCCGCGCGGCAATTCCGGCGAGCGAGAACGCCGCGATCACGGCGCCGTGCACGGCCTCGTCGGTCCCGACGATCGGATAGGCGAGATCGAGCGTCGGGGCGGCGGACGGCGGGCCGACGTTGTAGCCGCTGGTCGTGAATTCCCGGCGGTCGATCGCGTCGCGTATGTAAGGCCGGTCGAGAAGGTAGATGCTGTTCGGTTGCTGTCTCGGCGTACAGTAGCTGAACCCGTCCGCACTGACGGCGCCAAGCGACGTGAGATTGGGAAAGCTGGCGAGCAAACTGTCGAGGAACGCCGAGCAACCCTCGTCCGCCAGAACCGCCCGCGTCCTCGAGACGGTGATCAGAAGGGTGCGCGCGGCTTCGATGTTGGTTTCCAGCTGCTCGCCGAGCAGCCCCGCAAGCCGCTGCGCCTGCGCGCCCACATCTTGCAGGCGCTGTTGCCGGTCGACGATGTCGCCGTACACGAGCATCGCGATGATGGGCAGCGATGCCATGGCGATGAGGAGCGCCAGGCGGACCTTGAGCGTGCGAGGCCAGAGTCTCAAATGTCCTCCCTGTCGCCGCTGCGGCGGACGCGGCAGCGGCTCGCTCCTGCGCGCCAAGCATTAACGAACAAGCCACCCGAGAGCAATTGCCGCGGCGCCGCGGGTTCAGGGGGTGTAAGCCGGGTGGCGCGCGATCCCGTGAACAGACAGGGCCGCATCTTTTGCGTTATTTTTGCCCGTCGTTCACCCTGGGGAGGCCCGTGCCATGCCATGCTCGTTCCGCCGTTCCGCGCTGCCCGCCGCGATTGCCGCGCTCGCCGCTTTCGCCGCCCCTGCGCAGGCGCAGCTTATCCAGCATCGCGATATCTCGTACGCCATGGCGCTCACCATCGTCACCGGCGCCCTCGATGCGTGCAAGGCGATGGGCTACACCGCTTCGGCGGTGGTGGTCGATCGCGACGGGGACACGATTGTCGCGGTCCGCGGCGACGGTGTCGGGCCGCATACCGTCGAGAATGCGCGCCGCAAGGCTTACACCGCCATGACCTTCAAAATGACCACACAGCAATTTCTCGACGCCATGAAGACGCAGCCGGTTCGGCGCGAGCAGACGAGCTTGCCGGGCGTGATCGCGATCAACGGCGGCGTGCCGATCAAGGTCGGCCAGGAGGTGATCGGCGGCGCCGGTCTCTCGGGCTCGCCGGGCCGCGACGAGGAGTGCGTGAACTCCGGGCTCGAGAAGGTGAAAGACCTGCTGAAATAGCCGCCGCGTGCTCAGCGGTTGAAGGCCACAATGTCGAGCCCGTTGAGGCGGTCGATCACATAGATGAGGCCGGTCTTGCGGTCGTAGAACACGTCGTTGCTCTGCACGATCGACTGCCCCGGGCCAGGTTTCGGCATGAAGTTCCCGACCTCGTGCGGCGCGTAGGGATCGCTGATGTCGACCGCGCGCAGGCCGCCGGCGAACCAGGTGACGAAGAGGACGTTTCCGTCCACCTGCTCCTGCGGCTGGTGCGCGCCGAACCAGCAATCCTTGTCGAACGGCTTGTCGTGCGGCACGCGGAACGTGGCGACCGGGACGGGCTTGGTCTCATCGGTGATGTCGACCACCCACAGGAACGCGTTGGGCGTGGGCGACAGGCGGTCGGAGACTTCTTCGTCCGTCGCCACCAGGAACTTGCGGCCGCCGATCTCGTGCGGGATCGGCAGCGCGGGGTGGGTGGGGCAGGGGTTGGGCGGGCTCCAGTCGACGTGGCTGACCAGCTTGGGCTTGGCGATGTCGTCGATGTCGAGGATGACGAACCCGCCGTGCCAGTAGCTCGTATAAAGCCGGTTGCCGAGCCGTAAGGGGTGATGGCAGCGGTGGCGCGCACCCTGCCAGGTCGGTTTTTCGCCGCCCGCCACCCATTGGCCGGGCATCCACCATTTCGAGACCTCGGCCGGCCGGCGCGGATCGCGCATGTCGACGATCATGGCGATGTTGCCGAACCAGCCGTGCACCTGCGGCGAGATGTAGGCATAGGTGCCGTCGTAGTCGAAGCGGTGCATGCCGCCGCCGTCGCACTGGAAGAACGCGATCTCCGCCGGCTTCGCCTTGTTGGAGATGTCGAAGACCTTCATGCCGCCGCGGAACTCGGGGTCGAGCCGGCCGAACTGCTCGTAGTTGACCAGCATGACGTCGCCGTGCACGCGCACTTTGTGCGAATGCGTGTGCTTGGGGACCTCGATCGTCGTGACAAGGCGCGGGTGCCGCGGATCGGACACATCGACGATCGATGTGCCGTGCGGCGGGCCCATGTGGCCGACATACGCGTAATTGCCCTCTACCGTGACCTGACCGCCGCCCGGAAGATCGAGGCGGCCGATCGGCTCGAACTCTCTGCTCATCGTTGTCGCGTCTCCTCGTTAGAGCCAGGTGCGGCGGCGGATCTCGGTCTCCGCCACCACGCGCCCGGCTTTGATGACCCAGCGGCGCGGCGCCTGCAAGCGGATCGCCTCGGCCGCGTCGCCCGCGTCGAGGATCGCGACGTCGGCCGCACAGTCCGGTGCCAGGCCGTAATCGGTGAGGCGCAGCACGCGCGCCGCGTTCGTGGTCGGCATCGCGAGCAGCTGCTCGATCTGCGGCGGCTGGCTCAGATGCGCGGCGTGGGCCGTGATCAGCGCCACTTCGAGCGGGTCGTCGCGGCCGAACGGATAGAAGGTATCGCGAACGCAGTCCTGGCCGTAGGACACGTTGATGCCGGCCGCGACCAGCTCGGCCACGCGCGTGATGCCCCGCCGCTTGGGCTCGGCATCGAGCCTGCCCTGCAGCATCAGGTTGGTCGCGGGGTTCGTGATCATGTGCAGCCTGGCGCGCCGTATCTTGTCGATGACCCGGGCCGCATAGTCGGCCGGATAGGCCGCGAGCGCGCAGGTGTGGCCTGCGGTCACGCGTCCTTCATAGCCGTTCTCGATCGTCTGATCGGCCAGCATCTCGAGCGTGCGCGCGTTCGGATCGTCGGTCTCATCGACATGCATGTCGATGTCGGCATCGAACGCCCGGGCGAGCTCGAAGGCGAGGCGGATGTGGCGGGCGCTGTCATCAGGCGAGGCCTCGTTGAACGGCATGCCGCCGACCACGTCGGCGCCCATCTCCATGGCCTTGGTCATAAGGTCGTCGGTCCCCGGATCGCGCAGGATCCCCTCCTGCGGGAAGGCGACGATCTGGATGTCGATGCTGCGCCGGTACTTCTCCCGCGCCGCGAGCACGCCTTCGAGCGGCGTCAGGCCACCGATCGTGTCGACATCGACATGGGTGCGCAGCCGCGTGACGCCGTTGGCGACGGCCGATTCGATGACGGATCCCGCGCGCTCGACGATGTCCTCGATCGTGTAGCGCTTCTTCTTCTCCCAGATGATCTCGATCGCCTCGGCGAGCGTGCCGGATACGTTGGTGCGCACGTCGCGATTGATCATCACCTTGTCGAGGTGGATATGCGGATCGATGAAGCCCGGCACGGCGAGCCGGCCGCCGGCGTCGATCGTCTGCCTGGCCTCGAGACCCGGCGTGGCTTCGACAAAACGGCCGTCGCGCACCGCAAGGTCGACCACCGAGGTGCGGTCCCAGGGGCGCAGGCTCCGGATCAACAGGTCGGCAGGCACCCCGCTCATGGGGGCGAGTGTAGCAACGCCAACCTCGGGAAGGCTACTCGGCGGCGCTGACGAACACCGGCGGCTTGGCCACGCGGCGGCTCCCGCGGCTTTCGGTCTCGCCATGCGCGCGCAGCAGCTCGCCGAGCTTCTTGCGCATGATGAGGCCGGGCTTGTCGGAGGGCATGTTGACCTCGTTCTCCCCGTCGAGCGGCACGTCGGGATCGGTCGCCTCGAGGATGTATTTGTCCTCGATCGTGACCGCGCGGTCGAAGGCGACGATGTCGGCCGCCTTGGCCTGCGCCTCGGTGTCGTTGCGGAACACGAACTGGACGATCATCGAGCGCTCGTCGTCGATCGGTGTCGCCGACGTGATCAGGATGTGCTTGAGCCCGTTCGGGTAGAGGATGCCGAGGCGCCGGGTGAACGGCATCCACCACGCGTTGTCGCGGATGCGCGTCGTGCGGTCGTCCTGGATGTTGAGGACCTTCTTGGAGATGTCGCGGTTCATGACCTCCGAGGTGCTGACCGCGCGGAAGCCCCACTCGTGCTCGTCGATCTTCCAGTCGAAGGGCTGCGGCTTGTTGATGTCGCCGAACGTGTTGCGGTGGACGAACGGCTGGTGCGAGGCATCGAACGAGTTCTCCATCAGCCGCAGGCCGGAGCACTTCCACTCTTCGTAGAACTGCGGGATGCGGCGGAAGGCCGGATCGGACGCCTCGGGGATCTCGGGGATGTCGGTGAGCGGCTCCTCGAGTGCCACCCACGCATAGCCGTAGCGCTCGACGCAGCGATGGCCGTCGATCCGGAAGTTGATCTTGCGGGTCTGGTCCTTGGCCTGGGGCACGCGCACGCAAGCGCCCGTGCGGTCGAATGTCCAGCCGTGGTAGCCGCAGACAATGTTGCCGTTCTCGACGAAGCCGCGCGACAGCTGGGCGGTGCGGTGGCAGCAGCGGTCGATCGTCGCGGCGGGCTTCCCTTGGGCGTCCAGCCACACCACGATCGGCTCGCCCAGGAGCGTGAACGGCTTGGGGCCGTCGGCCAGCGTCTCCATCGGGAGGACGGGGTACCAGAAGCGGCGCAGGATTTTCTGTTGGGTTGCCAGCATCTCGATCTCCTTGGTGACGCCGCCTGTTCGCGGGACACGAACGATTCAATTGCCGTGCCATGGAGATGCGGAATTCCGCGGCGATTCCGAGGCTCCAGGCAGCGGGCCCGGGCCCGTTCGCAGCCCCGCTGCAAAAAAGAGGGGCGACGGCTCAGAAAATAGGCGTTAGCTGCCTATTCGGCTGCTGCTGCTGTTCCCGGGAGCGGGCGCGTGCTCTCGGCCTCTCCGTTTGCCTGCAGGAGCTCGAGGAAGCGGCGGCGCATGATGAGACCCGGCTTGTCCGAGGGCATGTGGAACTCGCGGCCGCTGGCCCGGTCGAGCGGCACGTCGAACTCAGTCGATTCGAGAACTGGCCGGTCCTCGGACGTCACCTTGCGGTCGAACGCGATCACGTCGGCCGCCTTCACCTGCGCCTCGGTGTCGTTGCGGAAGACGAACTGCACGATCATGGATGAGGCGTCGTCGATCGGCGTGGCGCTGGTCACGATCGAGTGCTTGAGGCCGTTCGGGTAGGTGATGCCGAGCTTGCGCGTGAACGGCAGGTACCATTTCGCGTGCGTGATGCGCATCGTCTTGCCGCCGGCCGTCCCGGTGATCGTGTTGGCAAGCTCGCGGTTGACCACGGGGATCTCGGTCTTGAATTCGAGGCCCTCCGGCGTCTCGATCACGTCGATCGCCGCCGGCTCGGGCTCCGTGACATTTCCAAAGGACTCGCGGTGGACGAAGGCGATATGCGCGTTGTCGAACGAGTTCTCCATCAGCCGCAAGCCGGCGCAGTTCCACACCTCGTAGAACTGGTCGATGCGCCGGAAGCCCGGCAGATCGGCCTCCTCGAACGCCGGGATGTCGGCCAGCGGCTCGCCGAGACACACCCACACATGGTCGTAGCGGATCTTGGCGCCGAAGCTCGGCACCTTGAAATTCACTTTCCGCGCCGGATCCTTCGCCTGCGGCACCTTGATGCAGGCGCCGGTCGCATCATACGCCCAGCCGTGGTAGCCGCAGACGATCGCGCCCTGGTCCAGAAACCCGCGCGACAACTGGGCCGAGCGATGGCAGCAGCGGTCCGCCAGTGCCGCCGGCTGGCCCGTTCGATCGAGCCACAGCACGATGTCCTCGCCCAACAGGCGGAACGGCTTGGGGCCGTCTTTGAGCATGGCGACCGGCATGACCGGGTACCAGAACCGCCGCAGCACCGGCTGGCGAGTGACGAGCATGGCAGGAAACTCCTCGAGGTCCGTGGTCCCTTCCCCGTTCCCGCAGCAATTTCCCTGCCAACGTAATGGCATATCGATTGCTTTGATGACGGCATGACCCTGCGCCGCCGCTGGCAAGAGATGACGACCGAGGAGTTCCGCGGGCTGGAGGCGGGGCGGGTGATCGCGATCCTGCCGGTGGCCGCGATCGAGCAGCACGGTCCGCATTTGCCGGTCGAAGTGGATGCGCGGATCAACGAAGGCGTGCTCGCGCGCACGCTCGACCTGCTGCCGCCGGAGCTTCCGGTGACGGTGCTGCCGCCCCTGCCGGTGGGCAAGAGCAACGAGCACACCGCCTTTCCAGGCACGTTGTCGCTGTCGGCCGAGACCCTGATCCGCCTGTGGACGGAGATCGGCGACAGCGTCGCCCGCGCCGGCGTGCGCAAAATGGTGATCTTCAACAGCCACGGCGGCCAGCCGCAGGTGGCCGACATCGTCGCCCGCGACCTGCGCGTGCGGCATGGGATGTTCGTGGTGACCGCGCACAGCTACGCGCTCGGCAAACCGCCCGGCTTGTTTCCGGATGAGGAGCTGCAGCACGGGATCCACGGCGGCACCGTCGAGACCTCGATCATGCTCCATCTGCGCCGCGAGCTGGTCAAAATGGACAAGGCGCAGAACTTCGTGCCGCTATCGGTCCCGATGGCCCGCGAGTACGAGATGCTGACGCCCGAGGGCAAGGTCGGGTTCGGCTGGCAGACCCAGGACCTCAATCCGCACGGGGCCTGCGGCAACGCCGCCGCCGCTGACGCGGACCGTGGCGCTCAACTGGTCGATCACTACGCCCGCCGCTTCGTCCAGCTCCTGCGCGAGATCGACCGCTTCCCGCTGTCCTCCCTCAAGACCGCCTAAGACGTGGTCAGCAGCCGGGGATGTGTTGCTCAAAAACTAGCCAGATCGGTCTCGGCTCGCGCCTTAATGCGTCCGATCCGGCGCTGGTACGCGGTTTGCTGACCTGAGCCGGTGATGAACGCCCTTCGCGCCCGCGCAGAAGAGACGGCACCGCCGGCCCCCGACGAGACGCCACGCGACAAGCCGGTGGTGGCGCTTCGCCAGGTCAGCAAGCGCTTCTCCAACGGCACCCTCGCGGTCAAGGATTGCAGCCTCGCCGTCGAGCGGCAGAGCTTCGTCAGCCTCTTGGGGCCATCGGGCTGCGGCAAAAGCACGGTGCTGCGCATGATCGCCGGGCTCGGCGAGCCGAGCGCCGGCGTCATCGACTGGCCCAGCGCCACCTACGATGCCGCGGGCCAGCCGATGCGCGATCTTGGCTTCGTCTTCCAGGAGCCGACCCTGATGCCGTGGGCCACGGCCCTCAAGAACGTGATGCTGCCGCTCAAGCTCGCCCATGTTGCGAAATCGGAAGCCGTGGCACGGGCGCGCGAGGCGCTCGCCAGCGTCGGCCTCGCCGGCTTCGAGAACGCCTACCCGCGCGAGCTGTCGGGCGGCATGAAGATGCGCGTCTCGATCGCGCGCGCGATCGTCACGCGGCCGAGCATTCTCCTCATGGACGAGCCGTTCGCCGCGCTCGACGAGATCACCCGCTTCAAGCTCAACAACGACCTGCTCGAGCTGTGGCAGCGGCAGCGCTTCACCGTGATCTTCGTCACCCACTCGGTGTTCGAATCGGTCTACCTGTCCGAGCGGATCGTGGTGATGGCCGCACGCCCGGGGCGCGTCGCATCGGACATGACGATCGAGGCGCCGTATCCGCGCGATGAGGCGTTCCGTACCTCGACCTTGTACGCCGATCTGTGCCGGCGCACGTCGCACGCGCTCGGCGAGGCGATCGCCGCATGACGACGATCGAGGTGACCTCGCTTCACGGCACCGACGCCGAGATCATCGAGGTGCCGCGCGAGCGGCGCGTGCTGGGCCTCCCGGCATCCTTCTGGCCGAAGATCCTGGCGCCGCTCGCCATCGGCCTTGTGGTGCTGGCCGTCTGGGAAGCCGTCGTCCGGCTCAACCACATCCCCGTCTACATCCTTCCCGGGCCGATCCTGATCGCCCAGACGCTGGTCAGGGACTGGGACACGCTCTCGACCTCGCTGTGGGTGACGCTCGAGATCACGTTCATGGCGCTCACCGTCGCGGTGGCGCTGGGCGTCTTCATTTCGGTGCTGTTCAGCCAGTCGAAATGGGTCGAGCTGTCGTTCTTCCCCTACGCGGTGATCCTGCAGGTGACACCGATCGTCGCGATCGCACCGCTCATCATCATCTACGTGAGCGACATCCGCATCGCACTCCTGATCTGCGCCTGGATCGTGGCGTTCTTCCCGATCCTCTCCAACACGACCTTGGGCCTCAACAGCGCCGACCACAACCTGATCAACCTGTTCCAGCTCTACGGCGCATCGCGCGGCCAGGTGCTGCGCCACCTGCGGCTGCCGGCGGCGATGCCGTATTTCCTCGGCGGCCTGCGCATCTCGGGCGGGTTGTCGCTGATCGGCGCGATCGTGGCCGAGTTCGTCGCCGGCACCGGCGGACGCGCCTCGGGCCTCGCCTATCGCATCCTGGAATCGGGATATCAGCTCCAGATTCCGCGCATGTTCGCCGCCCTGTTGTTGATCTCGCTCACCGGGATCGTCATCTTCCTGGTGCTGTCGCTGATCTCGCATCTGTGCCTGCGCAAATGGCACGAGAGCGCGATCCGCCGCGAAAACTGACCGGCAAAGAAGGGGAAGGGGAGATGGGCTTCGTTGCGATTCCTCCAGGCGATGTGCGCCTGCGCCGCGGCCGCATCCCGAAGGCCCTGCTGGATGCCGACCTGCGCGCCGAGCCGGATTCCGACGGGCTGGTCGGGGTCGATCTCGAGATCCGCGCCGGCCGCATCGCCGCCGTCGCACCCGCAGGCGCCTTTCCCGAGACAGGTGCCGTCGATCTCGCCTTCGGTCAGGTCTGGCCGTGCTTTGCCGATATCCATACTCATCTGGACAAGGGCCACATCTGGCCGCGCGCCGCAAACCCCGACGGCTCCTTCACCGGCGCGTTCCAGACGACCTCGGCCGACCGCGAGCGCCATTGGACCGCGGGCGACGTGCGGAGGCGCTTCGAGTTCGGCCTCAGATGCGCCTATGCACATGGGGCTGCTGCCGTGCGCACGCATCTCGACTCGCATGGCGGCCAGGGCCGGATCTCGTGGCCGGTGTTCCGCGCGTTGCGCGACGAATGGGCGGGGCGCATCGACCTGCAGGCCTCCTCGCTGGCGCCGATCGACGTGTTCCGGGGCGACACCGGCGCCGAGCTTGCCGATCTCGTGGCCGAGAGCGGCGGACAGCTGGGTGCCGTGACGCGGTTGTCCGGCGAAGATCACAAGGACATTCCGCCGGAGTTCGACGAGCTGCTCGAGCGCGTGTTCGTGCTGGCCGAGGAACGCGGCCTCGACCTCGACCTGCATGTCGACGAGAGCGGCGAGCAGGGCGCGGTCGCCCTCGGGCTCATCGCGCGGATGGCGATGCGCCGCCGCTTCAAGGGCCGTATCCTCTGCGGACATTGCTGCAGCCTCGCCGTGCAGCCCGAGCCTTTCGTCAACGAGACGCTGGCGCTCTGCGCCGATTCGGGGCTCGCGGTCGTCAGCCTGCCGATGTGCAATCTCTATCTGCAGGATCGCAGGCCCGGCCGCACGCCGCGCTGGCGGGGCGTCACGCTTCTTCATGAAATGGCGGCGCGCCGGATTCCGGTATCGGTCGCCAGCGACAATTGCCGCGATCCGTTCTACGGCTTCGGCGACCATGATCCGATGGAGGTGTTCACCCAGGCCGTGCGCATCGCCCATCTCGACCGGCCGTACGGCGATTGGCCGCGCGCCGTGACCGCGACACCCGCCGGGGTCATGGGCCTTTCCGACCGCGGCACGATCCGCGTCGGCGGACCCGCGGACCTCGTGCTGTTCCGCGGGCGCGACATGAGCGAGCTGCTGTCGCGCCGGCAGAGCGACCGCGTGGTGCTGCGCGCCGGGCGCGCGATCGACACGACCTTGCCCGACTATCACGAGCTCGACGACCTGCTCGTCGGGAGCAGGGCCGCCGCCGAGTGATCCGGGCCGGCCAGTGACGCACGTCACCGCCAGGTGGCGGGCGAGGGCTATAATCCCGCCCGAGTGACGCGACGGGGGTGGGCTTGGCGACGCTGTCTCGCAGACATGTCGGGGCTTTCACGGCACTGGCGCTTCTGACATGCGTCAGTGCGCCGGCGGCGGCCGTGACGTCGAGCGAGGTCATGGTCGGCGTGAAGCAGAACATGCACGCGACCTTGCTGACGCCGGAGGGCCAAGGTCCATTTCCCGGCATTTTGCTGCTCCATACGAGCAGCGGCCTGAAGCCGGCAGACCTCGAGTACGGCGGCACGCTGGCGCAGCAGGGATATGTCGTCCTCGTGCCGGCCTTCATGGACGCTTACGGCCTCACGCCGGTGACGCGGGCGGGGACCTTCACGACCGATGCGGAGCCCATCTATGCGGATTTGGTGCAGGCGCTCGATATGCTCGAGCATCAGCCGCAGGTCGCGGGTAGCAAGCTCGGTGCGATCGGCTTCTCCAACGGCGGCTATTTCGCGATGTGGCTCGCGGCCACCAACAAAGTGCAGGCCGGCGTCTCGTACTACGGCGCGCTCACGGGGGCGGCGACGGACAAGGAGCTCAGCCGCTTCCGCGCCGTGTTCAACAAGAACAGCGCGCCGGTGCTGGTCATGCACGGGTCGAGCGACAGCACCGTACCCGTTGCAGCCGCAAACCGAATGAGCGCGATCCTCGCCGCAGCCGGCAGCCCGCACGAGGTCAAGATCTACGACGGCGCCGGACATTCCTTCGAGCGCTTGCCGGGCTCGGAAACCGCCGCAGCGGACGCATGGCAGCGGACGCTGGCGTTCTACGCCAAATACCTGAAATAGCGCTCAGCCGATCAGCCGTGCGCGGGACAGGACGGCCTTATCCTCGGCGTCAAGCTCGACCGGCGTGCCGTTGCAGATGAGGGCGGCGAACTCTTCGTCCGGCACCATGACCGTCAACGTGTAGAGCTTCCCCGCGCCGGTGTTCTCGACCACGTGGGTGGTGCCTGGCCGCACCAACAACGCATCGCCGGCCCTTATTTGGGTTGGCGGCTCGCCGTCGCACAGTGCGCGGCCCTCGCCCTGCAGGACGAAGAACATCTCGTGGGCGCGCCGGTGGACGTTGGGCGGCGTCTTGCCCTTGGGCGTGAAGATCTCGACGACGCAGGTGAGATCGACGCCGTCGCCCGCTGGCTCGAACACGAGCGCAAAATAGTTCGTATCGCCCGGCGAGATGCGAAACGCGCGGCACTCCGCCATGGCCTTGTGAGAGGCCGGCTTCACTGGCGCTCCACCGCGTGGCGGATATCTGCGGACGAGGCGACGAAGCCGAAGCACTGCTTCACGTTGTACACCGTCGCTTCCCAGCAATAGGTCGGCGAGGTGGTCGCCGTGCAGTCGCCGACCATGATGCAGTCGTAGCCGAGGAAGTTCGCATCCTGGAGCGTGCACAGCACGCATTGGTCGGCGTTGACGCCGCCGAACAGGAGTGTGGTCACGCCGAGGTTGCGCAGGATGCTGTCGAGCTCGGTGTCCCAGAAGCCGCTCATCCTGTACTTGGCGACATGGATGTCGCGCGGCGATGTCTTCAGCCCGTCGACGATCGCCGCCGCCCAGCTCCCCTTCTGCAGCACCGGCGCCTTGCTGCCCGGCAGCCTGTCCCCAAGCCCGATCCCGGTCCCGCTCGGCTTGTAGACGTGCAGCAGGGACGGGCTGAGATTGAGCTTGTCCGGCCGGTTGCCCCAGTTCACCCAGATCACCGGCACCCCGGCCCTGCGCAAGGACGGCAGGAGACGGTTCAAGGGCGCGATCGGCCCCCGGGCCGGGATGACGTCCACGCCGATATGCGCGAGCCAGCCCTTGGGCGAACAGAAATCGTTCTGCATGTCGATGACGATCATGGCTGTGCGCGCGAGGTCGAGCACCACCGACTGCGGCTGGGCGGCGAAGCCGACGCGGCGCGGCCGGCGCCCCGGCCGGGTCATGTCGACCATGCGCGCGGACACCCGCCACGCCGTGGCGGGCGCCGAGCCGAGCGGGACCAGCTTTTTGCCTGCCATCGACCTTACCCGTGTCGTCGCATAAAATTTGGGCAGCCCTGCCGGATTGGCCGCCGAACGGCCCGTTCAGTGGCTGATCCCCGGCATCTGGCGGGAAACTTGCAACTCCGGTGCCGCTGCAGGCGGCAACTTCGATGAGGGCACAATGCTGGTGACGCGCCAAAAGGTTCTGCGACGGTTCTGGTATCCCCTGATGCCGATGCGCGAGCTCGCCCCCGGGCCCAAGGCCTTCACCCTGCTGGGTCAGCCGCTCGTGCTGTGGCGCGACGCGCACGGGAAGCCCGCGGCATTGATCGACCGCTGCTGCCACCGGACGGCGAAGCTCTCGATCGGCTTCGTGGCCGACGGCGCCATCGCCTGCGGCTACCATGGCTGGACCTACGACCGCACCGGCCGCTGCATCCGCATTCCGCAGCTCAAAGGGGACGCGCCGCTCCCGAAATACGGCGTGGATGCCTATCGGGCGGAGGAGCGGTACGGCTACGTTTGGGTGTGTCTCGGCGAGCCGCTGGGCGGCATCCCCGAGATCCCCGAGGCAGGGCAGCCCGGCTTCCGGCAGATCGACGAGTTTTGCGAGCCGTGGAGCTGCGGCGCCTTGCGCGTGATGGAGAACTCGTTCGACAACGCGCACTTCTCCTACGTCCACCGTGCCAGCTTCGGCGACATCCAGAATCCCGAACCGTCGGAGTTCACCTTCACCGAGTACGATTGGGGGTTCGAGGCGCATTCGCTCGTGCCGGTGCTGAACCCGGACCTTCAGAAGAAGAACCTGAAGGTCGAGGGCGAGCGGACGATGCGCGACAATCTGCGCACGTGGTGGCTGCCGTTCTGCCGCAAGCTGCGGATCAAGTACCCGAACGGGCTTCATCACGTGATCATCACGGCGGCGACGCCGATCGACGACGATCACTCGCAGATCATCCAATTCGCGTTCCGCAACGACCGCGAGGAGGACGCGCCGGCGAAGGACGTGATCGCATTCGACCGGCAGGTGACGAACGAGGACCGGATGGTCCTCGAGTCGACCGAGTACGATTCGCCGTTGAACGCCGCCTCGGGAGAGGAGTTCCACATGCCGTCCGACCGGGCGAACCTGATCATGCGCAAGAAGCTGGCGAAGCTGCTCGCCGACCACGGCGAGACCGAGCAGCGCCACGCCTGAGCGCCGGGCAACCCACGCCATGCGCGATCCGCTGGGCGCCTTCTGCGACTTTAACGACGTTCGACTTGAAGGCCGGGCCGGCGGGCTGCTGTCCGGGCTGACCTTCGGCCTCAAGGACGTGTTCGACGTCGCGGGCGAGCGCGCAGGTGCCGGCAATCCCGATTTCTTGCGCGATCAGAAGCCCGCGGCGAGGACGGCCCCGGTCGTGCAGGCGCTTCTGGATGCCGGAGCCACGCTGGCCGGCAAGACCATCGCCGACGAACTGTGCTTCAGCCTCGAAGGAGAGAACGCGCATTACGGTACGCCGGTGAATCCCAACGCGCCGGGCCGCATTCCGGGCGGCTCGTCGAGCGGCTCTGCGAGTGCGGTGGCCGGCAAGCTCGTCGACTTTGCGCTCGGCACCGACACCGGCGGCTCGGTGCGGCTGCCGGCGAGCTTCTGCGGCATCTGGGGCCTGCGGCCGACGCACGGCCGAATTCCGACCACGGGCATGGTGCCGCTGTCGCCGAGCGCCGATACGGTCGGCTGGTTCGCGCGCGAGCCGGCCGTGATGGAGCGCGTCGGCGCGGTCGTGCTCGGCGGCGACACCAAGCCGTTCACGCTGCGCCGTCTATTGATCGCGGCCGACGCACTGGCGCTGGCCGATCCGGAGGTGGTCGCCGCCTTGAGACCGGTGATCGATCGGCTGGCGGCCCGGTTGGGCGGCGCTGCGACCGTGACGGTTTGCGCCGAGGGCGTCGATGCGTGGCTCGACTGCCTGCGGGTGATCCAGGGTATCGAGATCGCCGCGGCGCATGGTGCGTGGGTCGCCTCGGCCAAGCCGCAGTTCGAGCCGCGAATCGCCGAGCGCTTCGCCTGGGCGGTCAGCGTCGATCCGGGGTTGTT
>DATJPD010000117.1:0-34414 GCA_035506575.1 Alphaproteobacteria bacterium | reverse complement strand
CACTCGGGATGGCCGAACCAGCTATAGGTGGCGCCGGTCGCCACGACCAGCCGGTCCCAGCTCACCGGCGCCTGGTCTTTGATCAGGACGCGGCGCTGGGTGAGATCGATGCCGATGGCCTCTCCCCACCGCACCTCGACGTTGCGGCAGCGGCGCAGGACGTGACGCAAGGGTGCGGCGACGTCGGCGGGGGACAAGGCCGCGGTCGCCACCTGGTAGAGCAGCGGCTGGAAGAGGTGATAGTTGCGCTGGTCGATCAGCACCACGCGATGAGACGTATGGCCCAGCGCCTTCGCGCAGGCGAGGCCGCCGAACCCGCCACCCAGAATGGCCACGTCGGCCATCGCCATACTCCCGGCCAATTCGCGAAGGCTTCAGACCCGACCGACCGGTGCCAACACCGGCCTGCGACGGAACGGTCAGTCGCGCAGATCTTCCCAGAGCTCCTTCACCTTGGCGAAGAAGCCGTGGCTTTCCGGGCTGGTGCGGTTCGGCGTCCCGGACTGCTCGAACTGGCGCAGCATCTCTTGCTGCTCGCGCGTGAGATTCATCGGCGTCTCAACCATCGCCTCGATAAACAGGTCGCCGCGCTTGTGATCGCGCAGGACGGTCATGCCCTTGCCCTTGAGGCGGAATTGCTGGCCGGTCTGCGTGCCGGCGGGGATGGTGACCTTGGCGCGGCTGCCGTCGATCGAGGGTACCTCGACCGTGCCGCCGAGCGCCGCCGTGGTCATCGCGATGGGCACCCGGCAGTGAAGGTCCGCACCTTCGCGCTGGAACAGACGGTGCGGCTGTATCGTGAGGAAGATGTAGAGATCGCCGGCAGGGGTGCCGCGCGGCCCGGCCTCGCCCTCGCCCGCGAGCCGGATGCGCGTGCCGTCCTCGACACCGGCCGGAATATTCACGCTGAGCGTGCGCTCGCGGCGCACGCGGCCCTGGCCACGGCACGTCTTGCACGGATTTTCGACGACCGCACCCTGCCCGCCGCAGGATGGGCACGTGCGCTCGACGGTGAAGAAGCCTTGCTGGCTGCGGACCTTGCCGTGGCCCCGGCAGGTCGGGCAGGTGACCGGGCGGGAGCCCGCTTCGGCGCCGCTGCCGCTGCACGCCTCGCACAGGACGGCGGTGGTGACGCGGATCTGCGCCTGCTTGCCGTGGAAGGCATCGCCGAGGCTGATCTCGAGATTGTAGCGGAGATCGGCACCCTGAGCCGCGCGGCCGTTGCGCCGCGTGCCCATGAACTCGCCGAACATCTCATCGAAGATGTCGGCAAAGCCGCCCATGCCGAAGTTGAAATCGCCGGCGCCGCGGCCGTTGGCGCCGTGCTCGAACGCCGCATGGCCGAACCGGTCGTACGCCGCGCGCTTCTGGTCGTCCTTGAGGACGTCGTAGGCTTCGCTGAGGTCCTTGAACCGCTGCTCGGCCTTCTTGTCCCCGGGATTGCGATCCGGGTGACACTGCATGGCGAGTTTGCGGTAGGCCTTCTTCAGGTCCTCGGCCGACGCCTCGCGCGCGACTCCCAGCGTTTCGTAGTAGTCCTGCTTCGCCATCGACCCGTCGTCCCCAACCGCCCCCGCGGTGCTTGGCCGGCGGCAGGCGCCCGTTCAGTCGGGCGCCTGCCGCGGCTGGGTTCAAGCCCGCTTGTTCTTCTTCTCGTCGACCTCTTCGAAGTCGGCGTCGACAACCTTCTCGTCCTTGGCGGACGCGCCGCCGCCACCAGCATCACCGCCGCCCGCCGAGGGACCGCCCTCGCCGCCCGGGCCCGGTCCAGCTCCGGCACCGCTGGCCTGCGAGGCCTTGTACATGGCCTCGCCGAGCTTCATCGAGGACTGCACGAGGGCCTCCGTCTTGGCCTTGATGGCCTCGACATCCTCGCCGTCCTTGACCGACTTGAGGGCCGCGATGTCGGCCTCGATCTTCGACTTCTCGGCCGCACCGACCTTGTCGCCGTAATCCTTCAGGTTCTTCTCGGCCTGGTGCATCAGGCTTTCGGCCTGGTTGCGGACATCCACGAGCTCGCGGCGCTTCTTGTCGTCGGCCGCGTGCTCCTCGGCCTCCTTCACCATCCGCTTGATCTCGGCTTCGGTCAGGCCGCCGGAGGCCTGGATGCGGATCTGCTGTTCCTTGCCGGTTCCCTTGTCCTTCGCGGACACCTGGACGATGCCGTTCGCGTCGATGTCGAAAGTGACCTCGATCTGCGGCATGCCGCGCGGTGCCGGAGGGATGCCGACCAGGTCGAACTGGCCGAGCAGCTTGTTGTCGGCCGCCATTTCGCGCTCGCCCTGGAAGACGCGGATGGTCACCGCGTTCTGGCTGTCCTCGGCGGTCGAGAACACCTGGCTCTTGCGCGTCGGGATCGTGGTGTTGCGGTCGATGAGGCGCGTGAACACGCCACCCAACGTCTCGATGCCGAGCGACAGCGGCGTCACATCGAGGAGCAGCACGTCCTTGACGTCGCCCTTGAGCACGCCCGCCTGGATCGCAGCACCGATCGCGACGACTTCGTCCGGGTTGACGCCGCGATGCGGCTCGCGCCCGAAGAACTGCTTCACCGTCTCGATGACCTTCGGCATGCGAGTCATGCCGCCGACCAGCACCACCTCGTCGATCTCCGAAGCCTTGAGGCCGGCATCCTTGAGGGCCGCCCGGCACGGCTCGACCGTCTTCTGGATCAGATGATCGACGAGCGATTCGAGCTTGGCGCGGGTGAGCTTGATGTTGAGGTGTTTGGGGCCGCTCTGATCGGCAGTGATGAACGGCAGGTTCACCTCGGTCTGCATCGAGGACGACAGCTCGATCTTCGCCTTCTCGGCCGCCTCTTTCAGGCGCTGCAGAGCCAAGCGGTCCTGGCGCAGGTCGATGCCCTGCTCCTTTTTGAACTCGCTGGCGAGATAGTCGATGATCTCCTTGTCGAAGTCCTCGCCGCCGAGGAAGGTGTCGCCGTTGGTCGACTTCACCTCGAATACGCCGTCGCCGATTTCGAGCACCGAGATGTCGAACGTGCCGCCGCCGAGGTCGTAGACCGCGATGGTGCCGGACTTCTTCTTCTCGAGGCCGTAGGCCAGCGCCGCGGCCGTCGGCTCGTTGATGATGCGCAGGACCTCGAGACCGGCGATCTTGCCGGCATCCTTGGTCGCCTGGCGCTGGGAATCATTGAAGTACGCCGGGACGGTGATGACCGCCTGCGTGACTTTCTCGCCGAGATACGCCTCGGCGGTCTCCTTCATCTTCTGCAGGATGAAGGCGGAAATCTGGCTCGGGCTGTAGCGCTTGCTCTGCGCCTCGACCCAGGCGTCGCCGTTGTCCGACTTGACGATCTTGTAGGGCACGAGGCCCATGTCCTTCGAGACCATCGGGTCTTCGAAGCGGCGCCCGATCAGGCGCTTGACGGCATAGACCGTGTTGTTCGGATTGGTCACCGCCTGACGCTTCGCGGCCTGGCCGACCAGGCGCTCGCCGGAATCTGTGAAGGCGACGATCGAGGGCGTCGTGTTGGCACCCTCGGCGTTGGGAATGACCTTGGGGGTGGTACCCTCCATCACGGCGACGCAGCTGTTCGTCGTGCCGAGGTCGATACCGATAACCTTACTCATAGCAAAACCTCGCTTTTGCGGCAGGCCATAGGCGGCCCCGGAACGGGCCCCGCCCCGGCCCCCAGTGAGATGGTCCACATGGGTCGTGGGGACTTTACCGAACCGGTATATAGGGAGGTAATCCAATTGCTGCAATGGCAACGCGCTGGCCGGACGCGCTTTTGACGCAGGTTCGCGGGCCTCGAAACGCCCCGCGGGCGGGCAACCAGCGCCGCCAGGACCGGCCCCCGGCAACGTGAGAAATTCTCAAGGCGAGAGACCGCGCGTTAACCAACTCGGCCCGGTAATTGCGTGTACTCGCAAGAAAAACTTCAGCGCTTTAACGATCGAGGCTGAAAAAATCTAAAAGCCAGGTAGTCATTGACCGGACCAGCTTGACATTTGCGCCCGGAGTCATTCTAATGTAATGTCCAGGGTAGAAAGGATCCCTGTTTCGTTCCGTAGAAGACGGGATTTAATATGAGTGCGCTGCAATTGTCGCCGATCAGCGGGCCTTCCGCGACGGCGGCTGGCGCGAGCCCAGCCGGCGATGCGGCGGCGACTCAAAAATCGGCTTCTTCTTCCAAGACTGCGCCCTCGCCGCAGCCTATAGCCGCGTCTGCGGCCCAGGCCGCGCAGGCAGCGCACGCGACCGCCGCAGCCGACGCTGCGGCCGCCCAGACGGCTGCGACCGAGAACGCGCGCCAAGTCGCCCGCATCGAAACCCCCTCGCTCAACCTGAGCGTCGGGCTCGTGGGCGGTTCGTTCGACGTGTACGTGGACCTGACGGATTCGGCCGATGGACGCGTGGTGGCCCGGCTCTACGGCCCCAAAGGCGGGACGTCGGAACCGCACCACCCCGCTGCCCCCACCAAGGTCCGCACCGAAGCCTGAGGCGGGCCAGCTCCGTTCTGCCTGAAACGTTTAGGCGGTTGTGTCCATGCGCGCGCCGGCGCTCGTGGCTTCGCCCTTGGCGACGGCGACCATGGCGGGGCGCAACAGCCGGTCGTGAATCGTGAACCCGGACTGCAGGACCTGGACGACGGTGCCCGCGGCCTTGTCGGGAACCTCGACCTGCATCACGGCCTGATGCAGGTTGTGGTCGAACGGTTTGCCGAGCGCTTCGATGCGCTTGATGTGGTGCCGCTCGAGCGTGGCGAGGAATTCGCGCTCGGTGAGCTCGACGCCGGTGGCGAATTTATCGAGCCGCTCGTCGGCCTTGCGCGCCTCCTCCGAAATGCCGTCGAGCGCCCGCCGTAAATTGTCGGCGATCGGCAGCACGTCGCGCGCGATATTGGAGACCGCGTATTTGTTGTTCTCTTCGATTTCGCGCTGCGCGCGCCGGCGCGTGTTCTCGGCCTCCGCCATCGCGCGCAGGGCCTGATCCTTCAGCTTTCTGACCTCCGCCTCGAGCTCTCCGACACGGGCGGACAGGTCCGGCGCCTGGCGGGCATCGGCTTCGGATGGCCCCCGCTCGTCATTCGCCGCCCCGCCGCCGGGTGAGTTTCCGAATGTCGGCTCGATCCGGCCGTCCGGATCATTCGGCGTGTCGTCCATCATCACAGGGTCCTATTGGTATGACGCAGTGTGCCTTAGATAGGAAAAGATCACGAGCTCGCCAAGCCTCGGCCCGCCAAACCCGGGACTGTCAGCTGATCAGGCGGCCGATCACCTTGGCCGTATAATCGACCATCGGGATGACGCGGGCGTAGTTCATCCGGGTCGGGCCGATGACGCCGATGGCGCCCACCACCTGTTCCTTGGTGTTGCTGTAGGGGGCGATGATCATCGAACAGCCGCCGAGCCCGAACAGCTTGTTCTCGGCTCCAATGAAGATCTGCACGCCCGCACCCGTCTGCGCGGCGTCGAGAAGCCGCACCATGGTTTCCTTGGTCTCCAAGGTCTCGAAGAGCATGCGGATGCGCTCGAGGTCTTCGAGCGCCGTCACGTCCTCGAGCAGCTTGGACTGGCCGCGCACGATGAGATAGCCGGAATCGCCGCCGGTGACGTTCGGGCCCGACCAGGTGGCAAGGCCCGCCTCGACGATCTTCTTGGTCAGGGCGTCGAGCTCGGCGCGGTTTTCCTCCAGCTCGGTCAGGATCTCGCCGCGCGCCTCGCCGAACGTACGGCCCATCAACCGCGTGTTGAGGTAATTGCCGGCGCGCATGAGCTCTGCCGCGGTCAGGCCCATTGGCAGCTCCACGACCCGATTCTCGACCAAGCCGCTCCCCGTCACCACGACGACCAGCGCCCGCCCGGGCCCGAGGCTCACGAACTCCACGTGCTTGAGGGCCCCCTCGCTCTTCGGCGCCATCACGAGACCGGCGCAGTGCGACAGCCCCGAAAGCAGCTGGGTCGCCTGCTCGAGCACCTGCGGCAGGCTCTTGCCGGCGGCGGCGCATTGGGAATCGATCTTTTCGCGCTCCTCGGCCGACAGCCGCCCGACTTCGAGGAATCCGTCGATGAACATCCGCAAACCGAGGTCGGTCGGCAGGCGGCCGGCCGACGTGTGAGGCGCGTAGAGGAGGCCCGCCTCCTGCAGGTCGGCCATCACATTGCGGATCGTGGCCGGCGACAAGGTGACGCCCAGCTTGCGCGACAAGGTGCGCGAGCCGACCGGCTCTCCGGTCTCGACATAGGCTTCGACGATCTGCCGGAAGATCTCGCGGCTGCGCTCGCTGAGCTCGGCGAGCGGCGGCGACGTGCCGGCCAAACCGAGCGAATCGGGCCGTAAAGGTTTGACCATATTCATGTCATGAAATGTAGGGACAGGCCTGGAGAGCGTCAATCACGCACCGCTCGTGGCTGCAACGCCCCTGGACGATGCTGGGGCTTAAGGGTAGGGTCCGCGGCGGTCTTCGCCGCGGGTGGGCCAGCCCACGGTGTCGCCCCGCTTTCAACGTCCGCTTAGAGGTTTGCATGCGTCCTTCCGGCCGCGCCGCCGACGCGCTCCGACCGGTCCGCCTTGAACCGGATTTCGCCAAATACGCCGAAGGCTCGTGCCTCGCGCGCTTCGGCGATACGCATGTGCTATGCACGGCCAGCGTCGAGGAGAAGGTCCCGCCGTTCC
This sequence comes from Alphaproteobacteria bacterium, assembly GCA_035506575.1. GTDB lineage: Bacteria > Pseudomonadota > Alphaproteobacteria > CACIAM-22H2 > CACIAM-22H2 > DATJPD01. The sequence continues at coordinate 27,772 of DATJPD010000117.1, read as the reverse complement.
TGCGCAACAGCGGCACCGGCTGGGTTACCGCCGAATACGGCATGCTGCCGCGCTCGACCCATACGCGCACCGACCGCGAGGCCGCCCGCGGCAAGCAAAGCGGCCGCACCCAGGAGATCCAGCGCCTCATCGGCCGCTCGCTGCGCACCGTGACCGATCTCGCGGCCCTCGGCGAGCGGCAGGTGCGCATCGACTGCGACGTGATCCAGGCCGATGGCGGCACCCGCACGGCGGCGATCACCGGCAGCTACGTAGCCTTGCACCGGGCGCTCAGCAAGCTGGTGTCGCAGGGGGCCCTCACCAAGCTGCCGCTCCTCGATCACGTGGCCGCGGTGTCGTGCGGCATCCATCAGAACACGCCGGTGCTCGACCTCGACTACGCCGAGGACTCGAACGCCGAAGCCGACGCCAACTTCGTTCTCACCGGGGCCGGCAAGATCATCGAGGTGCAGGGCACGGCCGAGCGCGCGCCGTTTTCCGAGGAAGAGCTGCTGAGCCTGCTCCGCCTTGCGCGCAAGGGCATCGGCGAGCTGGTCGCGCTGCAGAAGCAGGCGATCGCCGCCAAGACCTGAGATCCCGCATGAGCCGGCACTTCGCCGACAAGATGCTGGTGATCGCGAGCCACAACCCGGGCAAGGTGCGCGAGATCGCCGAGCTGCTGGCGCCGTTCCGCATCGAGGTGGTCTCGGCGGCGAAGCTCGGCCTGCTGGAGCCGGAGGAGACGGGGGCCACCTTCGAAGCGAACGCCGAGCTCAAGGCCCGCGCCGCGGCGCGGGCGGCGAAACTGCCCGCACTCGCCGACGATTCGGGCGTCGTGGTCCCGGCACTGGGTGGCGCCCCCGGCATCTACTCGGCGCGCTGGGCCGGCCCGACCAAGGACTTCATGCTGGCGATGCGCGAAATCGAGGCGCGGCTCGCGCGCAGCGGAGCGCAGGAAGCCGACCGCGGCGCCAGCTTCGTGGCGGTGCTGGCGCTCGCCTGGCCGGACGAGCACCTCGAGATGTTCCGCGGCGAGGTGCATGGGCGGCTCACATGGCCGCCGCGCGGCGACAAGGGCTTCGGATACGACCCGATGTTCGTACCCGACGGGCACACCATCACCTTCGGCGAGATGGAGCCGCACGCCAAGCACGCGATCAGCCACCGCGCCCGCGCGTTCGAACAGCTGGTCGCCGCCTGCTTCCGGTGAGAGGCGGGCGCATGCCGGCGTTCGCGATCTACGTGCATTGGCCGTTCTGCCGGTCGAAGTGCCCCTATTGCGACTTCAACAGCCATGTGCGCGACCGCATCGACGAGGAGTCGTGGCGCGGCGCGCTGCTGGCCGAGCTCGATCATTACGCGGAGCTCGCGCCGGGGCGCGTCGTGACGTCGGTGTTCTTCGGCGGTGGCACGCCATCCTTGATGGCACCGGGGACCGCCGAGGCGGTACTGCAGCGGATCGCGCGCCGCTGGGAGCTCGCGGCCGACGCCGAGATCACGCTCGAGGCCAATCCGAATTCCGCGGAGGCCGAGCACTTCGCCGGGTTCCGCGCCGCCGGGATCAACCGGATGTCGATCGGCGTGCAGGCGCTGGAGGATCGCGCGCTGCGCTTTCTGGGCCGCGCCCACGACGCGGCCGAAGCACGGCGGGCGATCGGTGCCGCGCAGCGGCAGTTCGGCCGTTACTCCTTCGATCTGATCTACGCGCGGCCGCGGCAGACGATCGCGGAATGGACGCGGGAACTGCGCGACGCGCTGACGATGGCCAGCGATCATCTTTCCGTCTATCAACTGACGATCGAGCCCGGCACCGCGTTCCACGCCGCCCATGCACGGGGCGAGGTGGTGCTGCCGAGCGAGGACGAGGCGGCGGAGCTGTTCGAAGCCACTCAGGACATCCTGGCGACGGCGGGCCTTCCTGCCTACGAGATCTCCAACCACGCGCGCCGCGGATCGGAGTGCCGGCACAACCTCGCCTACTGGCGTTACGACGATTATGTCGGGGTCGGACCAGGCGCCCACGGCCGGCTGACCCTCGACGGAAAGAAAGTGGCGACCCGGCAGGAGCGCGCACCCGAGACGTGGCTCGCTGCCGTGCGCGCCCGCGGTCATGCGACCGCGGAGGCGCGCGAGATAGCACCACGCGATGCCGCCGAGGAAGCGTTGATGATGGGCTTGCGCCTGACCGAAGGTATCGCGGCCGACGAGTTCCGCCACAGGACGGGGATCGATCTCGATGACGCGCTCGATCGGAGCCGGCTGACGGACCTGATCGGGGGCGGTTTCGTGGTGCACGATCCGCTGGGGTTGCGCGCGACCCGCGACGGCCGCCGCGTCCTCAACGCGGTGCTGGCACAGCTCATCGCCTAGCGCGTGATGTCGCGGAAATCCTCGGCCGCCGGCGAGACGACCTTGAAGCCGTCGCGCTGGACTTCGAGCACGGCCAGGCCCCGCTCGGCCGTGCCGTCGGAGCGGAACCGGAAGATCCCGTCGGTGCCGGCATAGCCATTCGGGTTGCCGATGGCCTCGGCTGAGAAATCGGGCCCGTTCGGGCCGCGCGCCAGAACCGCGGCCAATGCCGTCGCATCGTAGGCAAGCGTGGCGAGGCGCGGCGGCGCCTGACCGTAGACGCTCTGATAGCGCTTGACGAAGTCGGCGCGGGCCGCCGGCGGCGGGGCCGCGAACCACCCGCCGTTGAGCGCCGGCTCGCGCGTGACACGCGGGTCCTCCCATAGTGCCGTGCCGAGGAAGCGCACCTGTGCCGGGTCGACGTCGTAGTAGGGCAAGAGCGGTGCGATCGACAGCAGGCGGTCGCCGAAATCGGGCAGCAGGACGGCATCCAGGCCGCCGCTGCCGGGCGGCGGCGGCGCAGCCGGCTGTTGCGACTGATCGCGCGCCGCGTCGTCATCGCCTTCCTGGAATCCGCCGCGCGACGAGGGCGCGCTGGCGACGCGGCCAGCATAGGCCGCCAGGCGCCGCACGACGGGCGTTGCATCGGCCCCTGGCTCGTAATGGTCGATCAAGGCGATAGTGCTGCCCGTCGCCTGGATGCTGCGCCGGAACGCATCCTCGACCGCCGAGCCGAAGCTGTTATTCGGCACCAGGGCCGCGAAGCTGTGCAGGCCGCGGCTCGCCGCGAACCCGACGATCCGTTCGATCTGCCCCTGGGGCGACAGGCCGATGACGAACACGCCCGGCCCCGCGACCGTCCGGTCGTTCGACAGGCTGACGATGTTGACATTGGCGGGGCGCGCCACGCCGGCGACCGCCGGGACCTCGGCGGCGAACAGCGGCCCTACGATCATCCGTGCGCCGGCGGCGATCGCCGATTGTGCGGCGGCGGTTGCCCCTTCCGGCGTCCCGGCCGTGTCGCGCGGCAGGAGTACGAAGCTGTCGCCGCCAATGTCGAATGTCGCCAGGGACGCGGCATCAAGAAGCGCACGCCCCAGCCCCGCGTTGGGGCCGGACAGCGGCAGCAGCAGCGCCACTGCCGGCCGCGCGGCCGGTGCTGTGAGTGGCGGCGGCGTGCCTTCCGGCACCACCGGTTCGAGAGGTGCGGCGGGAGGCGAGGTTTCCGCCTGCGGGCCGCCGGGCGGCAATTGCTGCGGCGCCTGGGTGGCCGGGCGGCTGGCCTGAGGCTGACCGAAGATGTAATAGTCGCGCGGCGACATGTCGTGGCAGGCCGACAGCAGGACGGCGAACGCGACCGCCACGACCGCGGCAATGCGCGGGCGGCTGACCCAGACCTCGCGACGGAACCACACCAAGGACAACCTCGTGAGACGAGCCGATGACCCTAACGAGCGTTCCCCGTCAAGTAAACGGGGCGAAGCCGCAGGGACGGCACTGGCGGCGGGTCTGTACATCGTCGCGACACCCATCGGCAATCTCGGCGACATCAGCCGGCGCGCGGTCACGGTCTTGTCGCAGGCGGACCTGATCGCCGCCGAGGACACGCGCACGACGCGCCGGCTGCTCTCGGCCGTGGGTGCGGCCGCACCCCGGATCGTGCGCTACGACGATCACGCCGGAGATGCCGAGCGCCGAAAGCTCATCGAAGCGCTCAAAAACGGCAAAAGCGTGGCCCTCGTGTCGGATGCCGGAATGCCGTTGATCGCCGACCCCGGTCTCAAGCTCGTGCGCGCGGCGCAGGGCGCCGGCGTCAAGGTCACGGTCGTGCCCGGGCCGTCGGCAGCCCTGGCAGCCCTGGCACTCTCCGGCCTCCCGAGCGACCGGTTCCTGTTCCAGGGCTTCCTGCCGGCCAAGCAAGGCGCAAGGCGCGCCGCCTTGGCGGAGCTCGCATCCATTCCGGCGACGCTCATCTTCTTCGAATCGCCGCACCGGCTGGCGGCCAGCCTCGCCGACATGGCGCTGGCGCTGGGCGGGCGCGCGGCGGCCGTGGTGCGCGAGATCACCAAGCTGTTCGAGGATGTCCGCCGCGGCCCGCTTGCCGAACTCGCGGCCGCGTTTCGCGAGTCCGGGCCGCCCAAGGGCGAGATCGTGATCGTCGTCGGCCCGCCCGAGGCCGATGCCGCGGCCCTGGCGGAGGCAGACGTCGAAGCGGAGCTTACGGCTGCACTCTCCAGGATGAGCGTGCGCGATGCGGTGGCGGCCGTGGCAGCGGCGACCGGCCGCAGGCGCAGCCAGGTCTACGCGCTCGCTCTGCGGCTGAACGGCCGCACCGCCCGTGGGCGGGATTAACGGCCGGCGGCGGGAGGGTGCCGGGTACGACCGGCGCGCCGCACGGATCCATGGCCTGCGGGCGGAGCGCTGGGCCGTGTGGCGGTTGCGGCTGGCGGGCTACCGCGTGCTCGCGCGCAATTTTCGCGTTCCCACCGGCGAGATCGACCTGATCGTCCGCCGCGGCAACATCGTGGCGTTCGTCGAGGTCAAGGCGCGGACCACCTACGAGGCCGCCGCGGAGGCCATCCAGCCCCGCCAGCAACTTCGCATCCGCAATGCCGCGCTTGCCTTCCTCGCGCGCCGGCCCGATCTGGCCGGGCTTTCGATGCGCTTCGACGTGGTGCTCGTGACCCCGCGGCGCCTGCCCCGCCACCTGCGCGATGCTTGGCGCGACTCGGGGTAATGCACTAGAAACCGCCCATGGTCCTTCCATGGAGACTGTCATGACAGGTTCGCACGGGCGACGGCTGACGACGACGGCGGCTGCCCTTCTCTGCCTCGCGGCCCTCTCCGGCTGCGTCGCCACGGCCGTCGGCGCCGGCGCCGTCGCGGGCGACACCGCCCTGCAGGACCGCGGCATCAAGGGTGCCGTGAGCGACAACGCCATCCGCGCCGAGATCAACCACTACTGGCTGGAAAAAGATCACAAGATGTGGATGGCGCTGAACCTGCAGGTCTACGAGGGGCGCGTGCTGGTCAGCGGCACGGTTCCCAACGCCGATGCACGGTCCGATGCGATCTCGCTCGCCTGGAAGGCCAAGGGCGTGCGCGAGGTCTTCGATGAAGTCGAGGTGACGAACGACGGCGGCATCGTCGACTACGCGCGCGACACCAAGATCCAGACCGAGCTGAACGCCAAGATCCTGTTCGCCAAGGGCGTGGAATCGGTCAACTACTCGGCCGAGGTCGTGAACGGCGTCGTGTATCTGCTCGGCGTGGCCCAGGACCAGGCCGAGCTCGACCGCGTGCTGAGCATCGCCCGCAACCTGGCCGACGTGAAGAAGGTCGTCTCGCACGTCATCATGAAAGACGATCCGCAGCGCTTCAAGTCGGCGTCCACCGGCTGAAACATCCGCGTATGACCCCCGAGGCGGCCGAGGCCGTGCTGCGCGCCACCGGTGCTGCTCACGATGACGCGATCGACGTAGCCGCAACCGCCCTCGCGTTCGCCGCGCGCCGCCGCCGCGAGGCCGGCGATCCGCGCTATGCCGAACATCTGGCGCAACTGGCGCAGCAGGTCGCGGCGGCGACCCTGTCTACCGGCACCCCGGCCGCACAACTGGCCGTCCTGCGCCAGGTCCTGGTTGACGGGCACGGCTATCATGGCGACCGCGAAACCTATGACGATTTGCGCAACGCCGACCTCGCGGCGGTGATCGACCGCCGGCGTGGCTTGCCGGTCGCCCTCGCCATCCTGTGGCTGCATGCCGGGCGCGCCCAGGGTTGGCGCCTGTGCGGCCTCAATTTTCCCGGCCATTTCCTGCTGCAGATCGAGACGGCGGGCGAGCGGCTCGTGTTCGATCCGTTCAATGACGGGCGGATCCTCGGCACGGCCGAGCTCCACGAGCTGATCAGGACGATCGGCGGCCCCGAGGCGCGGCTCGAACCGGATCACGCAGCACCGCTCTCCAACCGCGGCACGCTGTTGCGCCTGCAGAACAACCTCAAGGCACGGCTCCTCAAGCAGGGCGATGCCGCGGGCGCCGCGTTCGTCCTCGACGGCATGTTGATGCTGGCCCCGACGGCGGCGGCGCTGTGGCGCGAAGCGGGCCTCCTCCAGGTGCAGCAGGAGAACCTCGGGGCCGCGCGGCGCTATCTTGAACGCGCGGTCGAGCTTGCAGAGAGTGCCGCGGCACGGCAACGTATCGCCGCCGAGCTGGCCGCGATCCGCGCCCGGCTCAACTGACCGTCGCTGACCCGGGGACGCCTTCCGAATCGCCATGGCCTTGTCGGTCGCCATCCAGATGGACCCCATCGAGGGCATCAACATCGATGCCGACTCGACGTTTGCGCTCGCCCTCGAAGGCCAGAGCCGCGGCCACGCGTTGTGGCACTACCTGCCGGCAGACCTGACCTTCGCGCACGGCGCGGTACGCGCGCGCGGGCGCCGGCTGACCGTGCAGCGGGTCAAGGGCGCCCACGCGACCCTGGGACCGTTCGAGACGCTCGAGCTCGCCAAGTTCGACGTGGTCCTGATGCGCCAGGATCCCCCGTTCGACATGGCCTACATCACGGCCACGCACATCCTCGAGCACATCCATCCGAAGACCCTGGTGGTGAACGATCCGGCGCATGTCCGCAATGCGCCCGAGAAGCTGTTCGTCACCCATTTCCCGGACTTGATGCCGCCGACGGTCATCACCTCCAGCCGGGCCGAGATCGACGCGTTCCGCCAGCTGCACGGCGACATCATCATGAAGCCGCTGTTCGGCAACGGCGGCGCCGGCGTCTTCCACATCCGCCCGGACGACGACAACATCAACGCGCTGCTCGAGATGTTCACCGCGCGCTCGCGCGAGCCGATCATCATCCAGCGCTACCTGCCGGAGATCCGCCAGGGCGACAAGCGCGTCGTCCTGATCGACGGGGTGGCTGCCGGCGGCGTCACGCGGGTGCCCGCCAAGGGCGAGGCGCGCGCCAATCTCCATGTCGGCGGCCGGGCTGAGAAGACCACACTGACCGCGCGCGAGCGCGAGATCTGCGCCCGCATCGGGCCGGCGCTCAAGGAGCGCGGCCTCATCTTCGTCGGCATCGACGTGATCGGCGACTATCTGACCGAGATCAACGTCACCTCGCCGACCGGCATCCAGGAGATCAGCCGCTTCGACGGCACCAATCTCGCCGGCCTCATCTGGGATGCGATCGAGGCCAGGCGGACATAGCGGGCACGCCTACGTCTGGCAGACCCTGTAGGGGCCCAGGTCGAGGTGGATGTGGTCGCGGTGGTCGGAATTGCTGTCGGGGGTCAGCACCACGTCGAACATCCGGCAGGCGCCGCGGGCGATCTCGTGCAGGAAGCGCCCGCGGTCGCCGGGGTCATGCCAATCGGTCCTGACCAGGATCTTCAGGCCGCCCGCCAGCTCGAACCCGGCGACATCGATCGCCTCGCCATGCGCGTGGACGGACAGCCGGTGCGTGCCGGCGATGTTGCGGCAGGCATACGCGCCATAGTGATAGATCTCGACCACGCGGCGGTGGAAATACCGCTCCGCCGCCGCCTCGACGACATCGCTCTCGAACTCGTTGAGACGTAGCGCCAGCCCGCAGGTCATCGTCGCGGGCTTGTCGAACGGCGCGCCGACGCCGGTCACGCGCACGGCGTTCTGCAGATTGCAGCCGCTGATCGCGGCCGGCTCGCTGACCGGCTGGAACGGAACGCCGCGCTCGCTCAGCGCCCGCAGGCAGGCGGCACCGGAGGCCGGCGGCAGAACGGGAGGAGGTGGGGCGACCGCGCGCGGCGCGCATGCGGCCAGCATCGCCAGCACGACAAAGAGCGCGCCGAGTCCCGGGGTGATCGGACGACGGAATGACATGGCCGGAAAGATCCGACTCGGCGCGTGGCGCGCATGATAGCCGGAATCGACCGGTCCGGAATTGTCGGTGGGCGCAGGCTGGCGCCGGTCCCGCGTTTCCGTATAGTGCCGGGCCATGTTCGATCTCGCGTCCTATCTGCCGTACCTCATCAACCGCGCCGGCGTGCGGCTGGCCGTCGCCTTCGGGCGCGAGCTCAAGCCGCATGGCGTGGTGGTACAGGAATGGCGGGTGCTGGCAGCACTGGCCGCGCACGGCGCGCAGCGCCTGTCCGATCTCGCGGCCCTGACCTCGATCGATCTCTCGACCTTGTCGCGACTGGTCGGACGCATGGTGACGGGCGGCCTCGTGGCGCGGGGCCGCGTTGACCCCGGACGGAGGGGGGGCGACCGGCGCGAGGTGCGGGTGCGCCTCACCCCGCGCGGGCGGCAGACCACGCGCGGGATCATTCCGGTGGCGCGACATTACGAAAAAGTGGCCCTCGCCGGGTTCTCGCCCGCCGAGGCGCGCGCCCTCAAGCGCCAGCTCATACGCGTGTATTCAAACCTTGATCGCCTGGGCCGCTGAGCTCCGCCGCGGTCGGTTTGTCAGCCCGCCGTGGCCGCGCTACCGTGCCGGCCGGGGATTCGTCTGATGGTTGCACGCGTCAGCACGGTGGCCTTCCAGGGCGTCGACGTGGTCGATGTCGACGTGCAGGTGCATATCGGCGGCGGGCTGCCGGCCTTCACGATCGTCGGCCTGCCCGACAAGACGATCGCCGAGGCGCGCGAACGCGTCCGCGCCGCCTTGTCGGCGCTGGGCCTGGCACTCCCGCCCAAGCGCCTGACGGTGAACCTGTCGCCTGCCGACCTCCTCAAGGAAGGCTCGCACTACGATCTGCCGATCGCCCTCGGCCTTCTGGTCGGCATGGGTGTGATCGGCGCGGACGCGGTCGCCGACTACATGGTCATCGGCGAGCTGGCGCTCGATGGCAAGCTGACGGCGGTGGCCGGAGCGCTGCCGGCGGCCATGGGCGCCAATGCGCGCGGGCGTGGCCTCATCTGTCCGCTGGCTTGCGGCGGCGAAGCGGCGTGGGCGGGCGCCGACGTGCTGGCGCCGGATTCGCTGCTGGCCCTCATCAATCATCTCAAAGGCACGCAGCTCCTGTCGCCGCCCCGCCCGAAGCTCGACGAGCGCACAACTGTTATCCCCGACCTCCGCGACATCAAAGGCCAGGAGACGGCCAAGCGCGCGCTCGAAGTGGCCGCGGCCGGCGGCCATCACCTCCTGATGGTCGGCCCGCCCGGATCGGGAAAATCGATGCTGGCGCAGCGCCTGCCGGGCCTTCTGCCGGAATTGACGCCCGGCGAAGCGCTCGAGGTCAGCATGATCCATTCGGTGGCCGGGCTCCTGGCCGAGGGCGGGCTGTCGCGCCAGCGGCCGTTCCGGGACCCGCACCACACCTCCTCGCAGGCGGCACTGGTGGGCGGCGGCGCGCGCGCCAAGCCTGGTGAGATCTCGCTGGCACATCTCGGGGTTCTCTTCCTGGATGAGCTGCCGGAGTTCCAGCGCGGCGCGCTCGAATCGCTGCGCCAGCCGCTGGAGACCGGGCGCGCCGTCGTCGCGCGTGCCAATGCGCACGTCACCTATCCGGCCCGCGTGCAGCTGGTGGCGGCCATGAACCCGTGCCGCTGCGGCTGGCTCGACGACCCGGCGCAGGGCTGCGGGCGCGCGCCCAAATGCGCGATCGACTACCAGTCGAAGATCTCCGGGCCGTTGTTCGACCGCATCGACCTGCATGTCGACGTACCGGCGGTGAGTGCGGCCGACCTGAGCCTGCCGCCGCCGGCCGAATCGTCAGCCGATGTTGCAGAGCGCGTCGCAGCCGCGCGGCAGGTCCAGAGCGAGCGCGTGGCACAAGTGCCGGCCGACCGCCGGCCGCGCTCCAACGCCGAGCTGGATGGTGAGCTTCTCGAACAGCTGGCCGCACCCGAGCCTGCCGGGCGCAAGCTCCTGACCGAGGCGGCCGAGCGCCTGAAACTGTCGGCACGAGGGTATCACCGCGTGCTGCGCGTCGCCCGCACCTTGGCCGATCTCGAGCGCTCGGCGACGGTCGCACGGATCCACATCGCCGAGGCGCTCAGTTATCGCAGGATCGCGCTGCCGCGCTAAATTTCGCTCCCGGGACCACGTCGAGGACTTCATCCATCATGCAGCAAGCCCACGTTCCCGCCGCGGGGACCCGCTACTGGTTCGCCCTGTCACTGGCCAGCATCTTCGGCGCCAATACGGGCGACTTTATCGCCCGCTATCTGCACCTGGGACATGCCGGTGGGCTGCCGGCGCTCGCCATCCTGTTCGCGCTCATCTTGGTCTTCGAACGCCGCGACCGCGCCGCACATCAGGCCTATTACTGGATGGCGATCATCGTGGTGCGGACGGCGGCTACCAATCTCGCCGATCTCGGCGCTTCCGATTTCCGGCTGGGACGGCTCGGGCTGACGGCGGCGCTGGGGGTACTTCTCGCGGCTGTCCTGGTGTTCACGCCGCCATCGAAATCCGACCAAGCGTCCAACCATTGGCCATTCGGCCTTCCGACCACCGACGTCAGATACTGGGCCGCAATGCTGATCGCCGGCACGCTGGGCACGGTGATCGGCGACATGGCCTCGTTCCGCTCCGGACTCGGCACCGCCGGCGCCTCGCTTATCGAGGGCGGCATCCTGCTGGCCCTTCTCCTCGTCGGCCGAACCGGGCCGCTCGCCTCGCTCTGGTTCTATTGGCTCACGGTGGTGACGGTGCGGGCGGCGGGAACGTCATTCGGCGATTTCCTGGCGCACGACATCTTCGGCCTGGCCGTGAGTACCTTGGTGACGGGGCTGGTCTTCGTCGCCACGTTGCTCCTTTGGCGAGAGCGCGCTCCGGCCCCACTCCGCTCGGGCGAGGCGGTTTAGCCGCGGCGGACGCTTGCGCTCACGACGACGGCTTCCCGCACGCGTCCGGCCGCGGCTTCGTCCCGCGTTTGTCGATGGGGACTTTGCAGTTGTCGATCCGCTGCTCGTCTTGCCACTTTTCGCCCAGGCGTTCCTTCCCTGTGAGGGTCCTGAGCGGCGCCGGAGGAGGCGTAGGTGGCTGTGACGCCTGACCGGCGGCAGCCGGCGGACGATCTTGTGGTGCTGCCGCCGCGGCCCCGGCCATGGCGATCAAGAGAACAACGCCAAGCGCGCGCACAAGGAACGGCTTCTGCATGAGATACCTCGCCGTGCGGATAGTCCCATGATGGCGCCCATGGCCGCGCCGAACACTCCGCTTCTTGCGGTCACACCTTCCGGTATCCCCGCAACGCGGACAACGGCTTAGCGTCGACCTCAGCTACGTTGGGAGCGCATCCGGTCGGCGCCGGCGAAGTAACGGCGCGCATGATCGGTCAGTACGCCGTCGGTCGGATGGTCGACCGTTTCGACACCGACGATCTTCTTGAGGAGTTGCGGCTTGTGCCGCTCGATGTATTGCTTCAACTCGAATTTGGCATTTGCCGGGCCGGTAATCAGAATCTCCCCGGCCGCATCGAGCGCCTTCGCGACCTGATCGAAATAAGCCGAATCGGGTGCGGCGCGGCCGTCACCGATGGTCGAGGACTTGTGGTGCAGATGGACATGCGGGTTCTGCGGATGGACAACCAGCTTGTCAGCCTCGGTCGCGGTGAATGTGAAAATCCGCGCCTCGTGATGGTCGATCCAGACGACGGCGTGATAATGGCTGGGCATGGCCAACTCCTTGACTCGCATTCGGTTGGCCCTTCGTAGATTGCCCGAGCGGCCGCCGCATTGCGCCAGATCAAGGCGCTAAGCGCCCACGGGACCCGGCCTCTTGCCGCTGATGATGAGACGCTAGGCCTTGGCCGATTTGCGCGCGCTGAGACGTTGGGCAATCTGCTCGCGGCGCAGTTCCCGCTCGCGGCGCTTCTTTCTTGCCGTGCCTTTGCGGTGTGCCTTTTTCATGATGTCTCCTTTGTGGGGTCGCGGGTCGCGCGGCGCCGGCTGGTGATTCGGGGCGCCGAAGATACCCGCGACGGACGGGCGGTCAAGAACGCCGTAGGGAGGCGTTGATCTGTTGCGCGGTGTTGCGGGGGTGTTGACGCGCCGAGATCGAGCAAAATATCAGTCTGGTCAATTGGTTAAGTGGGACTGTTGATCCGTTGATCGGTTTTCCGGAGTGACAGTGAACCCAGCGCCTTGACATCGATACAATTAAGATATATCTTTAACTTCGATATATCGAACGATATATCTAGTTAGAAGGAAAATACGTATGTTTGGTAACCACTTAGGACGTCATCGCGGCGATCGTTGTGCCCGCGGCGGATTCGAAGGCGGCCGGATGTTCCGGCACCGCGGCGGCCGGATGGGCCGCGGCTTCGGCCTGCGCCGGCATTTCGAACAAGGCGATTTGCGGTTCGTCATCCTGCACTTGCTGGCCGAGAAGCCGCGCCACGGCTACGAGATCATCAAGGCGATCGAGGAGCAGTTCGGCGGGCAGTACAGCCCGAGCCCGGGCGTGATCTACCCGACGCTCACTCTGCTCGAGGATCTGGGCTACGTGCGCGTGCTGGCGGCTGAAGACGGCAGCAAGAAGATCTGCGAGATCACCGACGCGGGCCGCACCTTCCTCGCCGAGAACAAGGCGACTCTCGACGAAGTGCTGGCGCGCATGGCCGAGGTCACCCGCGCCTATGGCGGCGGACCGGCGCCGGAGATCCGGCGAGCGGTGCACAATTTCCGGCTCGCCCTCTCGATGCGGCTCGGCAAAGGACCGCTCTCCGAGCAGCAGGTGCGCGACATCACGGCCGCGATCGACGCGGCTGCTGCGGCTATTGAGCGCGGCTGAGATAAAACGTTAGGGTCCGGGCGGCGCCACTCCGTCACTGGAGACGGGCCGGCGCCGCCCGTCAGGGGAAATTCGTGAGCACACAACCGCAATCGTTCGCCGCACTTCGGCATCCGGGGTTCCGCGCCTATTTCACCTGCTCGGCACTCGCCATGATGGCCGACAGCATCGAGCACGTGATCAGCTACTGGATCATCTTCCAGAAATTTCACGCGCCGGCCCTCGGCGGCTTCGCGATCCTGTCGCATTGGCTGCCGATGCTGCTGTTCGGCGTGCCGATGGGCGCCCTCGCCGACCGGCTCGACCCGCGGCGCCTCATCCAGATCGGCATGCTCTGCTTCATGGCCGCATCCCTGTCCTGGAGCCTTCTGTTCCTGACCGAAAGTCTGCAGATGTGGCACGCGGTGGTGATCCTCATCATCCACGGCATAGGCAGCCTGTTCTGGAACACGCCGAGCCAGCTCCTGATCCACGATATCGTCGGGCCCACGCAGCTGCCGAGCGCCGTGCGCCTCAACGCCACCGGCCGGTATCTGGGCCTTTTGGCCGGCCCTGCGGTCGGCGGCGGAATCCTGCTCTTGTTCGGCCCCGCGCACGGGCTGATGCTGAACGTCCTGATCTATCTGCCGCTGGTGCTGTGGCTGTGGAAGGCACCCTACGGCCCGCGCTTCCGTGCCGGAGCGCCCGCGCCGCGGCGGGCCATCCGCGGCTTCGCCGATATCGTCCAGACCGTCCGCGACGTGGCCGGCAACCGCATCGTCGCCTCGATGATCGTGCTCGCCGGCGGATACGCGCTCCTGGTCGGCAACGCCTACCAGGCGCAGATGCCGGAGTTCGCACGCGATCTCGGCCACGGCGATGCCGGGCCGCTCTACAGCATGCTGCTGGCCGCCGATGCGACCGGCGCCTTCATCGCCGGCATCCTCCTCGAGACCCGCGGATTGCTGCAGCCGCGCACGCGCACCGCCTTCATCCTCGCGATGCTGTGGTGCATCGCCATCGGCGCGTTCGCCACGGCCCGCAGTTATCCGGTCGCACTTTTCCTGCTGTTCGCCGCGGGCTTCCTGGAGCTGTCGTTCAGCGCCATGGCCCAGGCCCTCGTACAGATCCACGCACCGGCCGAGATCCGCGGCCGCGTGATCGGCCTCTATGGCATGGGCGCCTTGGGCTTGCGGGCCTTCAGCGGCGTGACGGTCGGCGTCGTCGGCGGCATGCTCGGCATTCACTGGTCGCTGGCCCTCAGCGCCGGCGTGCTGCTGGCCCTCATCACCGGGCTTCTGACATTCAGCATCCGGCCGGCCGCCGTGGGAGTGTCGAGCGCCGATTGACCGTGGGCCAGAGGCCGCCTAAATGGCAAGGGCACGCTCGAGGAAGATCTGTCATGAACATCGATCTGTCCGGCAAGACGGCTCTCGTGACCGGCTCGACCGCCGGCATCGGCTTCGCGATCGCGCAAGGATTGGCGGGGTCGGGTGCTGCGGTGGTCATCAACGGCCGCAAAGCCGCCACCGTGGATGCGGCAGCAGCCCGGCTGCGCCAGGCGCTACCGGGCCGCCGCATCGAAGGGGTCGCCGCGGACATATCGACTGCCGCGGGCTGTGAAGCCCTCGTGAAGGCCGTTCCCCAGGTCGACATCCTGGTCAACAACGCCGGCATCTTCGAGCCCAAGGACTTCTTTGGCATCAGCGATGCCGAGTGGATACGGTTCTTCGAGACCAACGTCATGTCCGGTGTCCGGCTGTCGCGCGCCTACATGCCGGCGATGCTGACGCGCAACTGGGGCCGCATCGTCTTCATCTCGTCGGAATCGGCGCTGCACATTCCGAAGGAGATGATCCACTACGGCACGACCAAGACCGCCCAGCTTGCGATTTCGCGGGGCTTGGCCGAGCTGACCGCCGGGACGGGGGTCACGGTCAACAGCGTGCTGCCGGGACCCACGCGCTCGGACGGTGTCGAACCATTCCTCGCCGCCATGGCGCGCGAGGCGGGAAAATCGACCGACGCGCTTGCCGCCTCATTCGTCAAGGAGCACCGGCCGACCTCGCTTTTACAGCGCTTCGCCTCGGTCGAGGAGGTGGCGAACATGGTCGTCTATGTCGCTTCGAAAGAGGCCTCGGCCACCAATGGCGCCGCCCTGCGGGTCGAGGGCGGCATCGTGCGCACGATCGCTTAACCCCGCTCCGGCGCCTGCGGCGCGGCGGTACCGGTGCCGGCACCGGCGCGCTAGACTGGGCGGATGAGCGATATCCGAGTCGGGGTGCCGTGGAACGCCCCGGGCCTGCACCGGTTCAACGGCGATCACCCGCTGCCGTCGAGCCTGATCGCGGCCTACCCCGGCTATCGCTTCGACTTCACGTTGTCGCCGGCCGATGCAGCGCATCTCAAGCAGGCGAACGCGGCCGCAGCCACCTTGCGCGGCCAGCTGCAGGCGCTCACCCCCGCGCCGTCGGCAGAGCTGGTCGAAGAGTTCATCGTCTCTCGCGGCCTGCAGACGCAGGCCATGATGCTGGCCCCCTGCGATCTTCATTTCCTGCACACGGCCCCGCTCACCCTCGGCGTTAAGCCGTGGATCCTGCATATCGAGGAGCTGATCACGCTGTTTGCCCCCTTCGTGTGGCACGGCACCTCGGCGAACGTGAAGATCCGCGAGGTCCCAGCCTATCGGATGGTGAAACAGCTGCTGGAGGCACCAGCCTGCCGCGCCGTCTTCTCCCATCTCCGCCACACTCACGAATTCCTGCCGGTGCTGTTCGACAGCGAAGCGCTCGCAGCCAAGGTCCATCACATTCCGCTCGGGCTCGAATTCTCGGCGGCGGCGACCAGGAAGATCGCCGAGCGGCAGCAAGCGCGCGGCCAGAGCAACGGCACGACCTTCCTTTTCACCAACTCCTGGTCGCAGGAGGAGGGCAGCTTCATCCTGCGCGGCGGCGCCGACGTGCTCGGCGCCTTCATCGAGCTGGTCGCAAAACATCCGAGCGCGCGCCTGATCATCCTCTCGAAACTGCCGGTCTCGTTTTACGGCGAGGGCTTCGCCGAGTTCGCGCGCAGGCTGCCCAACGTCCACATCATCGAGACGCGGGTCAGCGACGACGAGCTGGTCGATCTCATGCTCGCGGCCGATGTGTTCCTCATCCCTTCGGTCGGACTGCACGCGCTGTCGATCCTGCGGGCGATGTATTGCGGGCTCCCCGTCGTGGTGTCGGACGCACCCGGCAACGACGAATATGTGCGCCACGACGAGACGGGGCTCGTGGTCGAGGGTCGCCGCGGCAAGACCGCTTGGTACGACGACATCGGATTCCTGCACCAGACGTTCGAGCCGGTGTTCGGCAAGTCCTTGGGCGCCTTCGCCGGGAACCTCTTCCGGGTCATGGAGCAGCTGGTCGAGAACAAGGAGCGCCGGCTGAGGATCGGCCAGGCGGCGCGCCAGCACGCGCTGCGGGAGCACGGGATCGAGGCATGGCGCGCCGGATTCGTCCGCCTCCTCGATCACATCCGACCCGGTCTCTAGCGCCAGAACGGCCTCCTGGCCTCCGCGAGAGCGTCGCATCGGCTGAGGCCGATGTCGCGCAGCTCCCGATTGCTCAACGCCCGCAGCTGCGCTCGCTCCCGCTGGACCTGCCGGCAAAGCCACAGGCGGCTCGCGAGGCGGGCCAGACGGCATTTCAGAGTCGGGAGCCAGCCGCTCGAAAGCGGGCGGGCCTGCGAAGAGGCCGTGGTGTCGGTCGCCATGGCGCCAAATCTGGGCGTCCCCGGCCCGATTGTCGTGGCGCGACCGTACGGCCCCCGCCGTAGCGTCGGCCGGTGCAGGGACGGCCGTTCTGCACTAGATTCCGAGCATGGATTTCGGAGTGCATCTCGCGGAGGTCGCGGCCCTCGTCGGCGATCCGGCGCGCGCCAACATCATGTGCGCCCTGCTCGACGGCCGCGCCCTGACCGCCAAAGAACTCGCCTATGCCGCGCATATCTCCCCCCAGACGGCGAGCGGCCATTTGGCCAAGCTCACGGAGGCCCGGCTGCTGTCGGTGGTGCCGCAAGGCCGGCACCGGTATTTCCGGCTGTCGACGCCGCTGGTCGGGCAGATGCTCGAAGGCATTTTCGCCGTCGCCGCCCATGGGCCGCCCCGCTTGCGCCCCTCGCATAAGCTCGACGAGCAGATGCGCACCGCGCGCATCTGTTACGACCACATTGCCGGGCGGCTGGGCGTGGGGCTCGCCGACGCGCTCTGCGGGCGCGGCCACGTGATCCTGTCGGACGAGGGCGGGGAGGTCACCGAGCCGGGCGTCGAGTTTTTCACCCGCTTCGGCGTCGACTTGGCAGCCGCCCAGCGGCGGAAGCGCGTCTTTTGCCGGTCGTGCCTCGATTGGAGCGAGCGGCGGCCGCATCTGGCCGGTTCGGTGGGGGCGGCGATCGCCGATCGCTGCGCGGCACTCGGCTGGACCGAGCGCGCGCGCAACAGCCGCGCCTTGATCATCACGCCCGCCGGCCGTGACGGCCTGGACGAGGTGTTCGGAATCTCGCTCTGAGAGTACCGCGGCGCGTGACCGGCTTGCGTCAGGCGGCGGTACAAGCTGTCACAGCCTGATCACTGGCCCCGGCCGCCCAACCCGGCTTGAGTGGCGGCGACCCTTTTGCCCACGGCAGCGAGCCTCTCTGCGTGAGCCTTTCGTCTCCGGACGCGAAGCCTTGCCCCGACCTGGAGCGAGCGGCGAGTGCCGCCCTTCGCGCCAGAGCCAGCGGCACGCCCGCGGACCATCATGAGCTGCGCACCGACCACTTGCTGACCGATATCGGCCAGCGCTCGGCGCGCGGCGGTGCCATCATGTTCTCGGCGCAGGCCCTCAAGGTCCTGGCGCAGTTCGGCGCCGTGGTCGTGCTGGTCCGCCTCCTGCCGCCCGCCGCCTTCGGCCTGATCGCCATGACCGCGGCTCTCTACGCGGTGCTCGACCCGTTGCGCGACCTGGGACTGTCGGCCGCCACGATCCAAAAACCGGACCTCGCGCACGCCGAGATCAGCACCCTGTTTTGGGTGAACCTCGCTGCCGGCACGTTGCTGGCGGCGGCATTGTTCCTCGCGGCACCGCTGATCGCTGCGTTCTATCACCAGCCCGAACTGACGGCGATCACGCGCTGGGTGGCGCTCGGCTTCGTGTTCAACGGCCTGTGCTCGCAGCATTGGGCGCTGTTGCGCCGGCAGATGCGGTTCACCGCGGTGGCGACGCTCGAAACGAGTGCCGAGATCGTCAGCTTCGCCCTGGCGATCGCGCTTGCGCTCAGTGGCGCCGGCTACTGGGCGCTCGTCGCCCAACGCCTCGTGAGCCCGGGGCTGATCACGGCCGGCTGCTGGATCCTCTGCCGCTGGCGGCCGTCGCGGCCGGCCTTCGCACCGGGTGTCGGCAGCCTGCTGCGGTTCGGCGGCTCGCTCGCCGGCACGAGCCTCATGGCCATGTTCTCGCGCAGCGTCGACCAGATGGCGGTCGGCTGGTTCTGGGGACCCAGCATCCTGGGCTTGTACGACCGCGCGACCAAGCTCCTCATATCGCCGCTCAACAACATCATGCTGCCGCTCTATTCGATCGCGATGCCGACCTTGAGCCGGTTGACACTCGACGAGCAACGCTACCGCCGCGCCTTCGGCGAGATCCTGGAAAAGCTGGCGATGATCACCATGCCGGCGGCGGCCGGCGTCCTGGCCACCTCATATTGGACGACCGAGATCCTGTTCGGCCACAAATGGATCGCGGCGGCCCCGCTGGTCGCCTGGTTCGCGCTGATCGCCGCCGCTCAGCCGGTCATGGACGCATGCGCGCTCTTGTTCATGACCCAGATGCGCGCGGCCGAGCTCGTACGCGCGGGCGCCATAGATGCCACCTTGCGCATGATCGTGATCGCCTGCGCCATACCCTTCGGCGCCACCACGGTCGCGGCCACGCTGGCGCTCAGCGGACTCGCAATCCGGGCGCCGCTCATGTTCTGGCTTGCCGCGCGGCGCGGCCCGGTGGACCTCGCCGATGTCTATCGGGCACTCCTGCCCTCTATACTGGCCGCCTGCGGCGTTGCGGGTGCCATTTTCGCCCTGCGCGCCTTCGTCCTGCCGCACGACATCGCAGCCGAATCCGGCCTGCTGGCCGCCGTGCCGACCGGCATCGTCGCCGCAGCCGCGGTGTTCGGCCTCGTGCCGCGCAGCCGCCATGCGCTGATCCGCATCTTCCGCATCTGCAGCGGCGGCAAATTGCTGTGGGGCAGCGTCTGACCGCGTAGAGTCCGTGCCAGTTCAGGCGGTGGCGCGGCGGCTCGCCGCCGGTCCGTTCGGTGCTTCACCCGCGACGTCCTCGAGGGTGCGCTGGCGTGTCTCCACGCCCCACAGCGCCACCGACACGATCTGCAGCGCCAGCAGCCCGATCATCAGCCACACGACGCCCTGGACGCCGTAGTCCTTGAACAGCGGGAAGATGATGAAGGGCGTGATGACCGTGAACCCGCGCCCGAAGAAATTGCACAGGCCGTTCGCGGTCAGGCGCACTTCGGTCGGGAAAATCTCGGCCGTGTAAACGCCGTAGAGGATCGCGGTCAGGATGTAGATCGGAACGATCAGGCCGAGCCCGGCCAGGACCACCAGCGCCGGGTCGGTGACGATGGGATAGACGAACGCCGCCACGATCGTGAGCGCCGAGGCGCCGATGATCACCGGCTTGCGGCCCCAGTAATCGGCCCCCCAGGCGCCGATCACGCAGCCCGGCAGCGACCCGAGCGAGATGAACATGTTGAGGCCGAGCGAGGAGCCCAGGGTCCGCCCCTGCTGCACGAAAAAGGTCGGCATGTTGGTGACGAAGCCGAAGATCAGGGTGTTGATCACGATCAGCACGATGCTGCCGACGACCAGCCGCGGCAGAAGGGCCGAACTGAAAAGCGAGGCGAGGGTCGGGGCCACCGCGGGTGCGACGGGCTGGGCCGGCGGCAATGCCGCACCGCCCGCGGCCTCGGCCTCGATCGTCTTCATCAGGGCTTCCGCCTCATCGGTGCGCCCCTGCGCCTCCAGCCAGCGCGGCGATTCCGGCAGCGCCTTGCGCAGATACCACACGATCAAGGCGCCCACGCCGGCGATCACGAACATCACGCGCCAGCCGAAGGCCGGCACGAGGAAGTTCGCGGCGATCGCCGTCGCGGGAAAGCCTGCCACGACGATGAACGCCATCATGCCGAGCCAGCGGCCGCGCGACTGCGGCGGCACGAATTCGGTCATCGTGCCGTAGCCCACCACGATCTCGGCGCCGAGCCCGGCACCCATCAGGAAGCGCAGGCCGATCAGCGTCTCCATGTTGGGAGCAAACGCGCCGGCCAGCGAGGCGAGACCGAACAGCGCGAGGTTCACCTGGTAGGTGAAGCGGCGGCCATAGCGGTCGCCGACGAACCCGGTGACCAGTGCGCCGATCGTCATCCCGATGAAGGTCATCGAGACGAACAGCGGCGCCTGCGCCGGAACGGCGAACTTGGTCGCGATCGTAGCACCCAGAACCGGCCCGAGCAGGTACAGGTCGAACCCGTCGAAGAACATCCCGGCCCCGATCAGCCACATGATGCGGCGATGAAAGGACGAGATCGGCAGCCTATCGAGACGAGCCCCCGCGTTCACCGTGGCCATGGTCGCTTCCCCCTGTCATGTGTCGATCTTTATCATTTCAGCGTGGCGAGACTGCCGACCGTGAGCGTATCGATCGCGAGGCGGCAGTTCTGGTCGAAATTGTTCTGTTGGGTGATCTGGAAGAATTCCTTGCAGCGGCGCGCGGCCTCGGGCTTGAGTGCGCGCACGCGCGCGGCCAGCGCATCGGCCTCGCGCGCCAGCTCGCCGGGCGCACAGACCTGCGACACCAGCCCGATCTCGACGGCCCGCCGCGGCGAGATCGGATCGCCGAACAGGACCATCGGGAAGGCGTGGCGCGGCAGCGCGAAATCGCCGAGATAGGCCATGATCACCGCCGGCGGCAGGCCGTGCGTCATCTCCGGAAACGACAGCTTTGCGCTCTCGGCCACGACGGAGAAGTCGCACAGGATCGCAAGCCCGAAGCCGAATCCCGCCGCATCGCCCTGGACTTCGGCGATGCTGATCAAATTCGTGCCGCGCAGCGCCCGCTTGTACTCGATGATGCGCGTCGCCTCCCGGCGAAGCGATTCGACGTCGCGGCCGGCGCGCTCACGGCCGGTGCAGAACGCAGGTCCCCGCGCCCTGAGGCGCAGGATACGGGCCCGCGGCGTCGCCTGCTCGGCACGCAGCTCGGCCATCATGGCGTCCATCATGGCGCCGGTGACCTGATTGCCGGTGCCGTTGTCGAGCGTGAAGATCAGCTCGTCGGCCGTGCGCTCGATCGAAACGCCGTTTGTCATGGGTTCCACCGTATAGGGAGGATCGCCGGGTCCGTCAACGCGCGCCCCCCCCCCCACAGGCGCCGGGGGCCGGCTCAAAAGCCCGTGAGGCTCACACACGCCCCGCGACGAGATCGAGCACCGCCGCGGTGAGCTTTCCGTCGGGGCTGGCCAGCTCTTCGAGGATGCTGAAATGCTCGTGGCCCTTGAGCGGCAGGTAACGCCCTTTGAGGCCTTTCTTGGTCCAGGCGGCGTAATAATCTGCCGACTGGCGGCGAAGCTCCGGAAGCTCGTCCTCGCCGACGCTGATCACGGACGGCGGAGCCTGGTCGGGGAGGTGGAGCACCGGCGAGTTGCGCCGCGCCTCTGCCTCGTCCATGCGAACCGCGTCGTTGAGATAGCAGAGCCGGATCGGCTCGAGGTCGAACAGGCCGCTGATCGGCAGGGCGCCTTTGACACCCGGCTCGGCCGTGACCGATGCCGTGAGGTGGCCGCCGGCCGAATGGCCGCCGACATAGACGCCGTCGCGCGCCGCCCCGAACTCACCCAGATGCGAGACGATCCACGCCACCGCGCGCTTCACCTCGGCGACGATGCCGTCCATCCTGATGGCGGGTGCCAGCGTGTATTCGATCATCGCCACGTTGATCCCGTGCGCCAGCGGGCCAGCCCCGACGCAGCCGTAGTTTTCCTTGTCGCTCATCTGCCAGTAGCCGCCGTGGATGAAGACGAAGGTCGGGGCGCCGGCCTTGCCGCTGGGATAGAAATCGATGCGGTTGCGCGGCGCCTCGCCGTAGCGCAGGTCGCGCCTGGCCTTGACCTTGTCGGCCAGCGCCTTGCTGCGCGCCGTCCAATCGGCGACGTAGCGGTTGCGCTTCTCCTGGCCGACCGCGGCCGTGTTGTTGTAGGCGGCGTCGAGTGCGGCGCGGTCCATGCCCCGGTACAGAACGTTCGTCATCCAGCCCTCTCTCGAAAACACCGCTCGACGTTAGAGCCCTTGGACCGCCGGCGCAATGCGGCTAACGTCCGCGCTCATGGTGGCGGAAATGTTCTCGCTCGGCGGAAGGGTGGCGGTGGTCACCGGGGCGGCGCGCGGCCTTGGCTTCGAGATCGCCAAGGGGCTGGCGCGCGCCGGAGCTGCGGTCACGATCAATGGCCGCGATGCCGGGCGCCTGTCCGAAGCGGCGGCCGCCGCGGCGCGCGAGGGTGTCACGCTCGAGACGGCTGCGTTCGATGCGAACGATGCGGCGGCGGCGGCGGCACTTGCCGCCATCGCCAAGCGCCGTGGCCGGCTCGACGTGTTCGTGAGCAATGTCGGCCTGCGCAACCGCAAGCCGCTGTTCGATATCTCGGTCGACGAGATCAGGGCGTTGCTGGAGGCGGACCTCACCGGGCCGTTCCTCCTCGCGCGCCAGGCAGCGGCGCTCATGGCGCCCCGGCGCGGCGGCCGCATCATCCTCATGACCTCGATCGCCGGTCCCTTCGCCCACAGAGGCGACGTGGCCTACACCACCGCCAAGGGTGGACTTGCCGGCCTCACCAAGGCGCTCGCGGTCGAGCTCGGCCCGCACAACATCACCTGCAACGCGATCGCCCCCGGCTTCTTCGCCACCGAGACCAACCTGCCGGTGTTCGAGGATCCCAAGCGCAGCACCTACTTCGCCGAGCGTACGGCACTCGGGCGCTGGGGGCAGCCGCACGAGATCGCCGGAGCCGCGGTGTTCCTCGCCTCCGATGCCGCTTCGTTCGTCACCGGTCACGTCTTGACCGTCGACGGCGGCACAACGTCCATGTTTTAAGCGAACGCCCGCGGTATTGCGCGGCGATCCGTACCCGTCTGATCGAACAAGCCTTTGGCGCCATGAGCATTCGGGCCTGCGGACGACCGGCCGCGGCGGGCGGCACGGTATCTGCAAGGTTTATCTGCAAGATTGAACCCGCCGGAATTCACGAGGACTTGGATGCCGTCCCTAGCGTTCAACGCCGTCGATTTTGACCGCGTGCCGGTGATCGACCTGGCGCCCTTTGCCCAGGGCGGCACGGGGCGTGCGCAGGTTGTTCGTGCGGTCGCGCAAGCCTGTGAGCGCATCGGTTTTTTGGTCATCGCGGGGCACGGCGTACCGGCTGGCGTGATCGCCGATGTCGACACACAGTCGCGCCGCTTCTTCGATCTGCCGATCGAAAAGAAGCTTGCGGCGCAGCCACCGGGCAGCGCCTTTAGCCGCGGCTACACGCCCTATGGCCGAAAAGCGCTCAGCTACACCCGCGGCCGGGAAAGCCCGCCCGACCTGCGCGAAACCTACACGGCGGTGCGCGTCGACGGATGGGCCGACGAATTCAAGGCGCGCATCGGCCGGCCGGAATTGTTCCACGACAATGTCTGGCCGCCGGACATGCCGGAGTTCAAGGCGGCGTGGGTCGCCTACTATCGCGCGCTGGACCGGCTGTCGTTGCAGCTCGGGCACGTGTTCGCGGAAGCGCTCGGCCTGCCGACCACATGGTTCGACGACAAATTCGGCCAGGACATGAGCAAGCTCATGGTGGCCAACTATCCGGTGCAGGACGGTACGCCTGCGCCTGGTCAGTTGCGCGCTGGCGCGCACACCGATTATGGCAGCTGGACGATCATCCACCAGAATGCTGCAGCCGGCGGCCTGCAGGTGTGCAACTCGGCCGGAGACTGGATCGACGTCCCGGCGATCGCCAACACCTTCGTCGTGAACCTGGGCGACCTCATGGCGCGGTGGACCAACGGGCGCTGGGTCTCGACCTTGCACCGCGTCGCGAACCCGTCGGCGGAGCTCGCGGGCCGGGCGCGGCGGCAATCGGTCATCTTCTTCGCCAATCCGAATTTCGACGCCCTGATCGAATGCATTCCGACCTGCATCGGCCCGGACCGGCCCGCGCGCGAGCCGCCCATCACCGCGGGCGAGCATCTGCACGCCCAGCTCGCCAAGGCGCTGGCGATGAAAGCTCGTGCCTAAGACCCGGACGCCGGGTCAAACCAGACAGCCGCTTCGCGCTACTTCTCGTCGAGCTGCAGGTCGCGCGCGAGGCGCGGGGCCACGCGGCGCGCCGCGGCGAGGGCCTCGGCCTTGGCGTGCTCGCCGGGAGTGAGCTGCGGCCCGAGATGCTCGACCCGGCGTGCGGCTCCGGTCGAGCGCACCGGTGCCGCGAGTGACGCCCAGGCGTAGGCCTCGACCAGATCGCGCACCACGCCGTCGGCGCGCTCGTAGCGCAGGCCCATCTCCGCCTGCGCCTCCGGGTCGCCCGCCAGGGCCGCCTTGAGGAACCACTCCGCCGCCTGCTTGGGATCGCGTCCCACCTCGGCGCCATGGTCGTACATGCGGCCGAGCAGGCGATAGCCGTAGACGGAGTTGCGGTCGCACAAGGAGAGCGCGATCAGCCGCGCCGAGGTCGGATTCGCCTGGAACCATTTGGCGCCGTACAGCTGCAGCACGCCGCGGTGATAGTCGCCGATGTCGCTGCCCTGGTCGGTCGCGAAGTCGAGCAGGGTTACGCCCTTTTTGAATTCGACCTCGCTGCGGCCGGGCGCCGTCAGGATCGCGCCCAAACGCGCCTGGGCGTCGGCGTTGCCGTCGGCGGCGGACAGCGTGTACCACTTGATGGCCTCGTCCTTGTCGACCTCGATGCCGAGGCCGAGGTCGTAGCCAAGCCCGAGCTCGTACCACGCGATGGCGTCGCCCTCCTCCGCCGCGTCGCGCAGGTATTTGACCGCCTGCACGGGATCGAGGCCGACCGCGATGCCATCGCGCAGCATCTGTCCGACGCACGCCGCCCCGGCACCGTTGCCGAGATCGGCCGCCTCTTTGAACAGCATGAAGGCTGCCACCTCGTCCTTCTCGACGCCCCAGCCGTTGAGGCAGCACAGGCCGAGATTCACCTTGGCGACGGCGAAGCCGGCGTCGGCGGCGCGGCGGAAGGCCGCGGCGGCCTTGGCCGGATCCTTGGGCACGCCCTTGCCCTGGGCGTACATGAAACCGAGATTGCTGATCGAGGCCGGCACCCCGCGGTCGCTTTCCTCGCTGAAGATCTTCACCGCCTGCTTGTAGTGCCGCTCGGCAAGGTCGGTGTCCTTGCCGACGGCAAGGCCGTTCTCGTGCATGAAGGCGAGACAGAACGCCGAGAAGGCACGCCCCTGGCGGTGGATGCGGTCGAACGTTTCGCGGGCCAGGGTCTCGTCCTGCGGCAGGCCGTCGCCGCGGAACGACTTCAGGGCGCGCTGCAGCTCCTGCCACGCGTCCCGATGCTCGTTGGCCTCCGTCAGGTAGACCATGGCGAAATAGCGATCCACGGCTCACCTACCCTTGAATTGCCGTAGAGAGGTCGGCCGTCATGGGGACGGCGGGCTCACCATGCGCCCCATCGGCCGGCCGCCGAGAACATGGAAGTGCAGGTGCGGCACTTCCTGGTGGCCATGGTGTCCGGTGTTGGCGATGACGCGATAGCCGGCCTCGTTCACCCCGACAAGGCGGGCCACGTGGCCGATGGCGCGCATCAAAGCTGCCTGCTCGGCCTCGCTCGCCTTGGCGTGGAAATCATCGGTCGATTCGTAGGCGCCCTTCGGGATCACCAGCACGTGCACCGGCGCCTGCGGCCGGATGTCGTGAAACGCCAGCGTATGCGTGTCCTCGTACACCTTCTTGCACGGCAGCTCGCCACGCAGGATGCGCGCGAAGATGTTGTTCGAATCGTACGCCATCAGCCTTTGTCGCTTTTGTCGGCCTTGTCGCTCTTCTCGCCGTTGGTGCGCGCCTGCTTCTCGGCGATGCCCGACACGCCCTCACGCCGGGCCAGCTCCTGCCAGACCTCGACGGGCTCGATCTTCGCATCGGCCCACATGACCAGCAGGTGGTACATGAGGTCGGCACTCTCGGCAATCAGCCGGTCGCGTTTTTCGCGGACGGCCTCGATGACCACCTCGACCGCTTCCTCGCCGACCTTCTGGGCGATCTTGCGCGTTCCCTTTTGGAACAATTTCGCGGTGTTCGAGACGGACGGATCCGCCTTCTTCCGGCTCTCGATCACCTTGTAGAGCCGGTCCAATATCTGTCCCGGGGAGTCTGACCCCGGGGCCTTGCCGTCATTCATGGCGTTTCCCCGAGTCGCAACTGAGCGAGAATGACAGAATTCGGCAAGAAAGTAAGCGGGTCCGCTCAGCCGGGCCTTCAGCCTGCCGGCCTCACTCCGATACCGGCGGCCGCCAGCGCCGCCTTCACGTCGGCGATCTTGAGCTGGCCGAAATGGAACACGGAGGCGGCGAGCAGGGCCGAGGCATGGCCCTCGCGCACCCCGGCCACGAAGTCCTCGAGCTTCCCGACCCCGCCCGAGGCGATGACCGGCACCGGCACCGCGTCCGCCACCGCCCGGGTGAGCTCGAGGTCGAAGCCGGCCTTGGTGCCGTCACGATCCATCGAGGTGAGAAGGATCTCCCCGCAGCCGAGCTCGGCCATCCGGCGCGCCCAGGCGACCGCATCGATGCCGGTCGGGTTGCGCCCGCCATGGGTGAAGACCTCGAAGCCGCCGGACGCGTTGCGCTTGGCGTCGATCGCAACCGTGATGCACTGGCTGCCGAACTTCTCGGCCGCCTCGCGCACGATCTCGGGGCGGCGCACGGCTTCGGTGTTGATCGACACCTTGTCGGTGCCGGCGAGCAGAAGCTTGCGGACGTCCTCGACCGTGCGCACCCCGCCGCCGACCGTGAGCGGCATGAAGCACTGCTCGGCGGTACGCGCCACGACCGAGAAGATCGTGTCCCGGTTCTCCACACTCGCCGTGATGTCGAGGAAGCAGAGCTCGTCAGCGCCTTCGCGGTCGTAGACGCGCGCCGCTTCGACCGGATCGCCGGCGTCGACCAGGTTGACGAAATTGACGCCTTTGACGACGCGGCCGTTCTTCACGTCGAGACAGGGAATGATGCGGGTCTTCAGCATCATCCCTCTCCCTGCAGCAGCTTCACCGCCTCGGCGAGGTTGATGCGGCCGTCGTAGAGCGAGCGGCCGCAGATCACGCCCGCGATGCCCGACGCCTCCTCGGCCTTGAGCGCCTTGAGGTCGGAGAGGCCCGACACGCCACCCGAGGCGATGACCGGCGTCGTCAGGTGATAGGCAAGGTCGACCGTCGCCTCGATATTGGGCCCGGCCATCGCACCGTCGCGGTCGATGTCGGTGTAGACGACCGCCGCGACGCCCGACTGCTCGAACTTGAGAGCAAGGTCGAGCGCCTTCATCGACGACGTCTCCGACCAGCCGGTGACGGCCACCCGCCCCTGGCGCGCGTCGATGCCGACCACGATCCGCCCCGGCCAGCGCTGGCAGGCGCGCTTGAC
>DATJPD010000116.1:0-5154 GCA_035506575.1 Alphaproteobacteria bacterium | reverse complement strand
GGCCTTGTCGGCGACCGCCTCGAGGATGCCGCGATGCTTCGGGAAGTCCTTCATCAGGGCGAGGCGGAAGGCGAGCGGGTCCTTCCCCGCGGCGCGCGCCACCTCGTCCATGAAGCATTCCATATAGACGGCGTTTTGGTTGGTGTTGACGCCGCGCCACGGGCCGACCGGCACGTGGGTGTTGCGCATCGCGTACTCGATGAGGAGGTTCGGCACCGCGTAGCCGAGCTGGGCGTCGCCGGGCTCGACCGCGTAGCCCTGGAGCTGGCGCATGTCCTTGCCGCCCTTCTCGATCAGGCCAGGGCTCACCCAGGCGTTGATCGACTGGCCGGACACGCGCACGTGCAGGCCCACGAGGTTGCCCTGCTCGTCGAGGCCGGCCGAGAGCTTGCACTGCGAGATCGGCCGATAGAAGTCGTGCGCCATGTCCTCTTCGCGGGTCCAGATCATCTTGAGCGGCGTGCCCGGCGGCAGCTGCTTGGCGATGGCGACGGCCTGGTGGATGTAGTCCTGCTGGCCGCCGCGGCGCCCGAAGCCGCCGCCCAGGATGTTGCGATGGATGTCGCACTGCTCGAGCTTGAGGCCGGTCGCCTCCGAGAGGGCGGTCAGCGAGGCTTCCGCGTTCTGCGTCGGCAGCCACGCCTTGGCCTCGGTCGCAGTGATCCGCACCGTGCAGTTGCCGGGCTCCATGGTCGCGTGCGCGAGGAACGGGGTCGAATAGACGGCTTCGACCTTCTTCGGCGCCTCCGCGATCGCCTTGATCGCATCGCCGTTGCGGCGCTCGCCGTTGTTCTCGCCGTCCTTGAGGCCGTCGGTGATATGGGCGGTGATCGTCGCGTCCGAGGCCGCGGCGTTCGGGCCGTAGTCCCATTCGATGGGCAGCGCGTCGAGCGCGGTCTTGGCGTGCCAGAACGTGTCGGCGACCACCGCGACCGCGCTGTCCTTCACCTGCACCACCTTCTTCACGCCCGGCCGGTGCGCCACCTTCGAGGCATCGAAGCTCTTCACCTTGCCGCCGAACACCGGGCAGTCCTTGATCGAAGCGACCAGCATGCCGGGCAGCTGGGTGTCGATCGCGTAGACGCGGCCGCCGCTCAGCTTCAGCAGCGTGTCCAGGCGCTTCAGCGGCTGGCCGGCGATGGTCCATGTCTTCGGATCCTTGAGCACGATGCTCTTGGGGTCGGCCGGGGTGACCTTGGCCGCCGCGGCGGCCACCTTGCCGTAGGTCACGGTGCGCTTGCTGGCGGCGTGCGCGATCACGCCGTCCTTCACCGAGACCTCGGAGACCGGGACCTTCCACTGGTCCGCCGCCGCCTGCAGCAGCATGATGCGCGCGGCGGCCCCGCCGCGGCGCACGTAGTCCTGCGAGACGCGGATGCCGCGGCTGCCGCCGGTGCCCATTTCGCCCCACACGCGGTTACGGCGGACGTTCTCGCCCGGTGTGACCGTCTCCGTGCGGACCTTGGACCAGTCGCATTCGAGCTCTTCGGCGACGAGCTGCGCGAGGCCGGTGAGGGTGCCCTGGCCCATCTCCGAGCGCGCGATGCGGATATAGACCTCGTCGTCGGGCTTGATCAGCACCCAGGCGTTGACCTCGGCGCCGAGCGCGCTCGGCGCCGCGGCGGCGCTGCGCGCGCCGAACAGGTTGAAGCCGAGTGCGAGGCCGCCGCCGGCGAGTGCGGTCGAGCCGATCACGAAGCCGCGGCGGGTCATGCCGCGCGGGGACGAGGGGGAGCGGGTGGCGACGATCTTCGTCATGGCGTCCTCCTCAGATCTTCTGGCCGGCCGGCGCCTGCGCGCGGGTACCCGGGGCGGTGGTCTGGCCGGCCGCGAGGTGGATCGCGGCGCGGATGCGCTGGTAGGTGCCGCAGCGGCAGATATTGGTCATCGCCTCGTCGATGTCGGCATCGGTCGGCTTCGGCTTGGCGGCGAGGAGGGCGGCCGCGGCCATGATCTGGCCGGACTGGCAGTAGCCGCATTGCGGCACGTCGAGGGCGGCCCAGGCCTTCTGCACCGGATGGGTGGCCTGCGGCGCCAGGCCCTCGATGGTGGTGATCTTGTCGTCGGCGCCGAGGGTCGAGACCGGGACCGAGCAGGAGCGACGGACCTCGCCGTTGATGTGCACCGAGCAGGCGCCGCATTGCGCGATGCCGCAGCCGTATTTGGTGCCGGTGAGGCCGATATTCTCGCGCAACACCCACAGGAGCGGCGTGTCGCCCTCCACGTTCACGGTGTGCGCCTTGCCGTTGATCGTGAGCTTCATGAAGGGCCTCCCGGGCTGGGCCGGCCTTCGACGCCGGCACCTACGAAAGCATACCGCAACCGAAAGTAGGGCGGGAGGCCAGGGTGTGGAAAACCCCGCTCACGGTGCCGTGAGCGGGGCGGAGGTTGGGCCTACGCCGCCTTTGCTTTCAGATATTGCCGCTCCAGGAAGTCTTTGGCGGCATTGACGACGGCCGCCTCGTTGTCCTCGATGACCATGTGTGCCGCACCCGGGATGACGATTTTCTCGCCGTTGGGCGTCGCTGCCGCCATGCGCTCATGCACCTCGGCGGTCAGCAGATCGGACTCAGCGCCGCGCAAGTGCAAGGTCGGGCATTTGATGGCGCGCAAGGACCCCCAATATTGCTCGGGCGTTCCGATCTTGGGCGTGGTGCAGGCGCGGTCGATGCGCCATTTGAGCCCACCGCCTTCTTCCTTCAGCATGCAGCGCAGCCGGGTCTTGATGTGTGCGTCCGAAGCACGCGTGTGGATCGTACGCAGGAAGGCCTCGGCGCTGGCCCAGTCCGGGAAACCGTCGACGGGCGTGCGCTTCACCTCGTCCATGATGCGGCCGCGGCCGCGCGGGTCGGGCTCGGGGCTGCCGTCGAACAGCATCAGGGCCGCGATCTGGTCGGGATGCTCGGCCGCGTAGCGCGCGACGATGGCGGCCCCCAGCGAATGTCCGCCGAGCGCGAACCGGGCGAGCTTCAGGTGCTGGGCGAGGCCGGCCAGGTCGTGGTTGTAGGCCTCGACCGTGTAGTCGCCGTCCTTGGCCCAGGCCGACAGATTGCGGCCGCGCAAATCGGGGGCAATGACGTAACAGCGGTCGGCCAGCGCTTCGCCAAGCGGAGCGAACCATTCGCCGTAAGCGCGCAGGCCGTGCAGCAGCACGACCGGCCGCGCCCCCGCACGGCCCCAGGTGACGTAGTGGATGGTGGCACCATTGACGGTCGCGGTGTGGCTGGTCGGGGCAGGCATGGGCTCCTCCTACGGACTTATGACTGGTCGGCTCGCTTGCGTCGTCATCGCGAGCGCAGCGAAGCGATCCAGAGCGAGTGCGGTGGCCCTGGACTGCTTCGCTTCGCTCGCAGTGACGATCAACATTCTGCCACGACGCACCGCATTCCCTCCATCATGGCAAGTTCGGGTGCAGCTTCGCGACGCCGCTCGCGCGTTCGAACGCGGCGGCGGTGCGCAGCACCGTCGCCTCGTCCTGGGCACGGCCGACGAACTGCAGCGACAGCGGCAGGCCGTCCTTGGACAGGCCGGACATCATGGCGAGGGCCGGATGCCCCGTGGTGTTGAAGGGATTGCGGGCCTGGCGCGGATAGGTGCGCCCTATGGCCTCGTCGTCGTCGATGCGGCAGGGCGGATCCATGGAGCTCGCACACAGCAGCACGTCGACGTCGCGGAACACCTCCTCCACCGCGGCGATCAGTTTCAGGCGCCGGCGCTGCGCGTCGACGTAGTCGGCTGCGGTCAGGAACGCGCCGGTCATCAGCCGCTTGCGCGACAGCAGGCCATAGTCGCCCGGGCGCGCGCGCAGCCACTCGGCGTGGATCGCCCACGCTTCGGCATGCATGATCGTGCGGGTGAGGGCCGAGGCGTCCTTGAGGTTCGGCAGGGTCACGCTGCGGACCTGCGCGCCCTCCTTCTCCAGCAGCGTTGCCGCCGCTTCGAGCCCCGCCGCCACCTCGGGGTCGGCCGGCATATCGGTCTCGTGGAAGTGGCGGACGAAGCCGATGCGCAGGCTGCGCACGCCCTGGCCCAGCGCCGGCGTGAGAGCCGGTTTCGGCCAATTGGCGCTGCCGGGATCAGCGGGATCGAACCCTGCGATCGCCTCGGTGACCAACGCCGCATCCGCCACGCTGCGCGCGAGCGGACCCACATGGTCGAGCGAGAAGGCGAGCGGGAAGACGCCGCGGCGCGAGACGCGGCCGTAGGTCGGCTTCAGGCCGACGCAGCCGCAGGCACTCGCGGGATTGCGGATCGAGCCCGCGGTGTCGCTGCCGAGGGCGGCCGGGAAAAATCCGGCCGCCACGCCGGCGCCGCTGCCCGACGACGAGCCGCCGGGATGGCGCGTGCGGTCCCAGGGATTGCGCGCGGGCGGGAAGGGGAGGTCGAAGCTCGGGCCGCCGAACGCGAATTCATGGGTCGACAGCTTGCCGAGCACGACGGCACCGGCGGCGCGTAACGAGGCGACCGCGGGCGCGTCCGCCGCCGCGACGTTGCCGGCCAGGATCTTCGAGTGGCAGGTGGTGGGCAGGCCTGCCACGTCGATGATGTCCTTGATGCCGACCGGGATGCCGTGCAGCGGCCCGCGCGCGCGGCCGGCCGCGATCTCCTGACCGGCGGTGCGCGCTGCGGCAAGCGCTGCCTCGGCGTCGAGGCGGATGAACACGTTGAGCTGCGGATCGAGCTTTTCGATACGGGCCAGGAGGGCCGTGACCAGCTCGACCGGCGACAGCTTGCGGCTGGCATACAGAGCCTGCGTCTCGGCGATCGTCAGCCAGGGGAGATCGACGCTCACGGCTTTCTTACCGTCATCGGCGGCCAGGGCTCGTCGGCGGCGGTGAGCGGGCCTTTGAGCGCCGCGCGTAGCCGTTCGGCCTCTTCGGCGGCGGCCTTCACGTCGGCGCGATACTGCTCGAGCGCCGTTTGTAATCCGGCCGCGCGGGCGATGAGTTCGATCTCGGCGTCGGTCATGCAATGCTCTTCCTACTCGTCATGGCCGTGCTTGTCACCACGTCGGTGCAACCCACGAGCATACGTGCTTTCGGCACGACGTGGATGCCCGGAACAAGTCCGGGCATGACGATAAAACTAATGCGGGGACGACGTTCATTTTCGCCGCTTCCGCGCGGGCTCTTCGGTGCCGTTCATCAGGTTGCG
>DATJPD010000115.1:0-2839 GCA_035506575.1 Alphaproteobacteria bacterium | reverse complement strand
CGTCCTGGGCGTAGGGCAGCCAGGACAAGGTCAGCGGTGCCGGCAGTGCGGCGGCGCGCTGCGATCGCTTGCGGTCCACGCCCATGTCGTCGATGACGATCGCAATCAGCTTGCGGTCCTCGACCGCCTGCGGCGTTGCCGCGGCAAACCGGCGCCACGCCGGCAGCTCCGAAGACGAACCGGGTGGCACGGACTGGGGCTGTACAGGTGAGGGCGCCACGGGTTGCGCGGGCGCGGGCTGGACTGGTGCCGATGTCGGCGGAGACTTTGCCGGCTCGGCGAGCCGCGCGGGCCGGGGCGGCGGCGGCAAGGCAACCCGCAGATGATCCGACGAGCGCGGCTCCGGCACGCGCGAGGCATGGATCACCGCGAACAATGCGCCGAAGACGAGCAGCGCCCCCGCGACCGCGGACAGGCGGATGCGCCCGGGAAACCAGCGCCGGAGCCGCGTCTTCGCCTTCTTCTTCGCCATACGGCAATTGTAGTCGGATTCGCAGGCCCCGGTATGGCCGGCGAAAGATTCTTTTCGTCCGCCTTAGCGCCGGACGAACGAGCGCTCAGGCGGGAAGACGACCGTCACGGTCGTGCCCCGGCCCGGCTCGGACTCGAGCGCCAAGATACCGCCATGCAGCTCGATCAGGCGCTTGACGATGGGGAGGCCGAGGCCCAGCCCCGACTGCCGCGCGCGTACGAAGGCGCTTTCGAGCTGGACATAGGGCTCGACCACGCGCGGCAGATCGGCCCGGTCCATGCCGATCCCGGTGTCGGCCACGGTGATCAGCACCGCCTGCCGCGCGTCGGTCCGCGCGCCGACCGTTACGTGCCCGCCGGGCGGCGTGAACTTGATGGCATTCGAGAGAAGATTGAGGATGATCTGGCGCAGCTTGACCGGGTCGGCGCGCAGGAGCGGCAGGTCGGGTGCCGCCTCGACGCCGATGCGCACGCCCGCGTCTCGGGCCGCCTGGAGCGTCATCTGGACGCACGCCTCGATCTCCGCCGCAGCGTCCACGCTCTCCTCCTCGATCCGCAGGCCGGCGGTGTGCCCGCGCGAAAACAGCAAGATCTCCTCGACGAGATTCGTCAAATGCGCGGCACTGTCGCGGATGTCGTTCGCGTACTCGTCGTACTTGGCGCTTCCGAGGGGACCGAACATGTGCCGGCACATCAGCTCGGCAAACCCGCCGATCGCGTTCAACGGCGTGCGTAGCTCGTGGCTCACATGGGCGAGGGTTTCCCAATTCGACCGGCTCGCCTGCTCGGCCATGTCGCGGGCCATCGAGAGCTCGCGCAGCAAATCGGCGTTGCGGAACCTGAGGCGCATCATCTCGGTGAGCGAGCGATTCGAGCCGCGCGCGATCAGCATGAGCGCCACCAGGAACACGGCCGCCATCGCACCCATGCCCCGGTGCGGCGTGTCGCTGGTGAGGAGGAAGACGGCCGAGACCGGCAGGAGGCACGGCAGCACGAATGCATAGAACGACGGCAGATGCACGGAGAGGCTGGCCACGGCACCGGCACACATGCCCGCCGCCATGAGGCCGATCAGCATGTGGTAGATCGGCTCGTCGAGGAGCGGCACAGCGAGCATGGTCGCACCCCACAAGGCACCGGTGAGGCCGGTGCCGACCGCGAACGCGGGCGCCCAGAAGCGGCCGGGCACCTCACCCGCGACCGACCAGAACGACCGCCGCAGCAGGACGCGTCCGAAGATCACCAGCACCAGTGCGGCCATCCACGCGGCGAGCCCCGCGTGGGGCAGACGCGGCCACACGATCACGCAGGCGATCACCGCGTTGACGACGTTGACCGCGAGCGGAACGACCGGCTTGTAGAGGAGCCGCAGCTGCTCGGCCACGACCCGGGCCGACATCGCGGCACCATCGGCGGCCGGCGCCGCCTTCGACTGACGCCGGGGCAGCTCTACGGCGCGCGCGTGCGGCTCGACCGCGACCGCGCGTCCCGTCTTGCGAATGTTGGCAGCCTCTTGCACGTCGACGCCCACCCCGCGGCTTGCGAACCCCGCGGTATGATACCGTACGCAGTGCGGTGCGGGGGAATTGCACAAGCCCACGTTTTATGGGCATTCTCCGCGGTCTTTCGGTCAAATTGTAACTTTCCGGCAATGCCATGGCCGTCCTGTCCCGCTTCGCAGCTTGCGTCGCAGCAGTCTTGGCGCTCAGCGCCTGCGATCCGCGCTTCGTCCATGAATCGGACCTCAACGCGCACCAGGTGTCGCTCCTTGCCGGCACGTGGAGCGGCAAGGCAACGATGACCTTCTCCAATCGCAAGGATTGTCCGCGGACCTATCTGTGGCGCATGACGGTCGCCGACGGAACCGTGAACGGCGAGGTGGTCAACGCGGACTACCCCGACGCCGCCCCCAGCACCTATTCGTCCTTTGTCGAGTACGACGGCACGATGCACGCCGATCTCCGGACACGCGGGGCGGATCTCTACGTGCTGGGCGCATTCGACCACGACGGCTTCAATGGGACCGCGCGGACAAAGGACTGCAATTATATCGTGACCTTGCGGCACGAGGGCGGAGGCGGCAAATGACCCCGCCTTCGCCGAAGCCACGGCGGGCAGGCCCGCCCTTGATCCGGCATCGGCCGTCCGATAGGTGTAAGGCGCCATGACCCAGCCTTCGCCAAAGCTACGGCGGGCGAGATCCGTGCGCCGGAGCTCCGACAGGAGCGGCGCATGACCGCCGACATGACACAGCTCAAGGCGCTGCTCGCCGTGGTGGCCGAGGGGCGGACGCTGTCCGAAGACCAGGCGCGGCTCGGCTTCGACGTGATCATGAGCGGCAATGCCACGCCCTCGCAGATGGGCGCGT
>DATJPD010000114.1:0-74193 GCA_035506575.1 Alphaproteobacteria bacterium | reverse complement strand
TTGAACGTGGTCAAAGGCGACATGTCGCTGATCGGACCGCGGCCGCATCCGGTCGGCATGCTGGCCGCCGATGCAGACTACCGGCAGGTCGTGGCCAACTATGCCGCGCGTCATCGCATGAAGCCCGGCATCACCGGCTGGGCGCAGGTCGCCGGCTACCGGGGCGAAGCCGAGACGGTGGAGAAAGCAAGGCGGCGCGTGGACCTCGATCTCGAATACATCGCGCATTGGTCGCCGCTGTTCGACGTCCGCATCCTGCTGCTCACCGCCGCCACGGTGATCAGCGGCAAGGGGGCCTATTGAGCCCCCGCCGCCCGCCGCGGGCCAACGTGCTCGGCGTCGGCGTCAGCCGCGTCAACCTCGCATCGGCCGTGCGAACGCTGGCCGGCTGGCTAGAACGCAATGAGCACGGCTACGTCTGCATCCGCGATGCGCATGGCGTGGTTCTGTGTCAGCACGACGAGGGGTTTCGCCGCATCCACAACGAGGCCGGGATGGTGACGCCCGACGGCATGCCGGTGGTTTGGTTTTGCCGCGCCCTCGGCTTCCCCGAAGTCGACCGGGTCTACGGCCCCGACCTGATGTGCGCCGTGCTGCAGGACGAGACCCTGCGCCGGCGGCGGCATTTCCTTCTGGGCGGAGCGCCAGGGGTCGCGGAGGCATTGGCCGACTCGCTGGCCCGGCGCTTCCCGGGATTTCGGCCCGTCGGCATCTACGCGCCGCCGCCCGAAGCCACGCAAAGCGGCGTCGATCGCCAGGCTGTCGCGGCACTCGATGCGGCCAAGGCCGAGTTCGTATGGGTGGGCCTCGGCAGCCCCAAGCAGGAGCGCTGGATGGCGCGGCACGCACCGCATGTCTCCGCGGCGGCGATGATCGGCGTCGGGGCAGCCTTCGATTTCCTGTCCGGCCGCAAGGCTCAGGCTCCCCGCTGGCTGCAGCGCAGCGGGCTCGAATGGGTCTTCCGGCTGCTCACCGAGCCGCGGCGGCTCGCCCGCCGTTATCTGCACACGGTGCCGGCATTCCTCTTCTTGTCGCTGCTGGCGGCGACGGGCCTGCGCCATTTCTCGCTCGACGACGAGGCTTGCGACGCCGTGGGAGAGGTGTGATGGAGCAGCGCCGCCTCCTCCGAGACAGCCTGTTCAATCTCTCGGCGAGTGTACTCACCGCGGTCCTCGGACTGATCGCCGTGCCGCTCTTCGTGACCAAGCTGCCGACCGCCGTTTATGCCGACTGGATCATCGTCCTGGCCACCTCGAAGTCCGTCGTCCTGGTCGATTTCGGTATCGGTTGGACGATTGTGCACCTGATCGCCGCCGAGGGAAGCCGCCTTGGGATGGAAACGAGACAACACCTGCGGGCCGCGGCGACCTTCATCGCCGGCTTGGCCATGGTGGCGGGATCGACGACATTCCTGGCCGGGTGGCTTCAGCTCGAGCACCTCGAGGGGTACCGGCTGACGATCCTCGCCGCCGGGGCAGTCATGGCCGCGATGTCGATGCTCAACAACTACAGCATGTCGGTCCTCTGGGGCCGACGGCGGTTCGACCTTGCGGGGATTCTCGTAACGACGGAAGCAGCGATTCAATCCGGCGGGGTCATTGTCATCCTCCTGGCCGGCGGCGACATTGTCGCCGCGGCGCTATGGGAAGCGACGATCGTTACCTTGATCGCGCTGGCGAAGCTTGGGGTGGCTGCGGTCGTCTGCCGCGAGGCCGCCTTTCGGCCGGCGCTTCGTTGGCCGACCGCCCCGATGCGGCTGGTCCGGTTCGGGCTTGCGAGCCAGATCTCGGATGGCCTGTCATCGTTGTTCTGGAGCCTTGGCGTGGTGATCCTGGGCCAAGTGGCCACTCCGGCCGCAGTCGTGGGCTTCAGTGTCGCGCAGAAGGTTCCATGGGCGCTGGCCGGCTTTGTGACGCGCGCCGCCGAGGTCGCCATGCCGGCGGCGAGCGGACTCGTCGGCAGCGGCCCGGAGGCGCGCGCCACCGTCGCCGTCTCGTCCGCGCGCATCGCCGTCGTCCTGTGCGCGCCGGCCGTGGTGACGATGTGGCTGATCGCCGCCCCGTTCATGACATTGTGGGTCGGCGCCGACATGGTGACGGTGGTCCCGGCGATGCAGATCACCGCCGCGGCCGTTGCCGCCCACGCGCTGGGCGAGAGCGCCAGGTACTTCCTCTGGGGCTCGGGGCGCGTGGTCGCGATTGTCTTTATACAGTCGGCGGGAACGGCAGCGCTGTTCCTGGCGGCCGCAGCCCTCTATCTATTGTCGGATATCGACGCCATTTCGTTTGCCGCGCTGCAAGCCATTGCAGTCGGTATGATGTCCGTGGCTCTCAGCATCCTCGCCGCGGAACGCGCCGGCTTGAGCGGACACGTCTATGTGGCTCGTGTCGCGCGCGGGATCCCGCTTGCCGCTGCCGCGGCGATGGCCGTTGGGATCGGGCTGACTAAGCTGTGGCCTCATATCTCCTGGCTCACGCTGACCATGGTCGCGGCCGGCATCACGGCGACATTCGTGAGTCTGATGATCGGCTTCGGACTCGACGCCGAGGAAACGCTGGCCCTTCGCCGCTTGGTCCGGCAGGCGTAGCGGCCCCGAGGGACAAAGGGAAAACACGCTCGCATGGCTACCAGCCGCCTCCGGCAGACCGCCGGCCTCCTGCCAAAACCCCTGCGTCTTCGCGCCCGCTCGTACGTGCGGGCGCCGAAGCGCTGGACCAAGCGCCTCTTCGCCGATCGCCACACGATTCGCCGCTATCTTGGCTCGCATCCCGTGCGCAAACTCCAGGTGGGTGCCGGCAGCAATGCAAGACCGGGCTGGCTCAATGGCGATATCGAACCGCTCGGCTCGGGCGTGATCTATCTCGATGCCTGCCGACGCTTTCCGTTTCCAGACAACACCTTCAACTACGTCTTCAGCGAGCACATGATCGAACATGTGCCGTACGCGGATGGCCGGAACATGCTGAGCGAATGCTACCGCGTGATGGTGCCGGGCGGACGGATCCGCATCTGCACTCCAGATCTTGCGAACTTCCTCAAGCTCTTCCGGGTAGATCGTTCGCGGGTCGAAGACGAATACCTGGCGTGGGCGACGCGGGAGTTCATCCCGGCCGCCGATGCGGTCGACCCGGTGTTTGTGCTGAACAATTATGTCCGCGATTGGGGCCACCAGTTCATCTACGACCGACGGACGCTCGCGCGCGCGCTCGAGCATGCCGGCTTTTCCGATGTGTCCTATCACGAGCTCGGCGAAAGCGCCGACCGAGAGCTGCGCGGCCTGGAGCATGTCGATCGCATGCCACCGGGATTCCTGGCGCTGGAATCGATGGTCCTCGAGGCCGTCAAGTCCTGACCAGACCCAGGGAACCGCTCCGGGCCACCGACGATGAACGACACCAACCCACGCCTGCGAATACCGCCATCAGCGCTGGTGCGAAACGCGGATCAGCGTTCCGCCTTCGGAAATTTCAGTCTCAACGCGGCGAGCTTTCCGTTGCCGTCGGCAATCGAGCACCGTGCCACGAAAGAGCACGATATCTACTACATTCACCGCAGGTTCTCGGGCCTCGCCAGCCCGATCGTGAATGCGCTTATCGAGCCCGCCGCCGGCGCGCCCGCCAACGATATCTGGACCGCCGCGCGGGCCGCCCTGTCGCTCCTGAGCGGCCGGGAGTCGCCCGACATCGTGAAGCTATTTCTGGCCGGCTCGTCTCGCGACCGCGCCTCCGACGTCGAACGATTGGCCGAGGGCAAGCATACGTATTCCGCCGTGTTTCTGCCGGTTGACGTGCCGGAGGCCATCGAGCTTACCGACGATTATGAAGCGTTTCTCGGAACGCTCGGAAACCACACGCGGCGTGACATGCGCCGCGTGCGGCGCCGGGCAGCAGACGCCGGTTTGACCTTCGAGTTCGGCCCGGCCGTGACGACCGGGGCCGCCGAGCGGCACGCGCTCGCGCGCGACACGCATCCGGAGCCTTATCAGGCCCGACAGATCGCGGCCTACGACACGTTCCTCGCCGCCCAGGACCGCGGGTTTCACGCGCTGCTCCGTTCCCGATCCGGTGAGCTTCTCAGCTGCCTCGCCGGGTTGATTTCCGATCGTGCCGCGTTCGTCTTCTATCAGATCAATCAACGGCGATACCCCCGGGCGTCGTTGTCCCTCACAAATCGCGCCTTTGCGATCGAACATTTGATCTCCCGGGGCATCACGGAGCTCGTCCTTCCCGGCGGCGGGGCTGGGCTTCTTGCGCTAACCTGCCAGCTGCGCGGAAGCGGGGAGCTCGCGTTGATCAGGCGGTCTGCCGTGCCCATGCTCAAATCCGCGGTGGTGGCGGCGCTGAGTCCGCGGTCGTCGGTCGCCCATGCCGTCCAGCGCCTTACCGCACGCTTCATGCGGGCAGGTTAGGCATGAATATTACGGTCGCCGGCCATTTCGTCCAGCGGGGCCGCGTCGGCGGCGCGGAGCATATGCTCTACAACCTGCTGCGTGGAATGGACACCTGCGGCGCGCAGGTGTCGCTTCTCTGTACGGAGCTCGACGACCTGGACCGCTCCTTTGTCGAGGAGATGAAGCGCAGCTCGGTCACCCTCCTCGCGCAAGGGCGCCACGTCAATCGATTCGTCGGTGAACAGCTCTCGTGCCTCAAGCCCTCGTTGCGCGCCGACGCCATTCTCTTTCCGAACTACTTCACGCCGCCGATCATCCCGCGTCGGATGGGCCGTGTCGTGACGGTCATCCATGACCTGCAATATCTCCGGTTCCGCGAACTGACGCCGGCCGCGCGCCTGCGCTGGCTTCGCCTGACCCATGGCCTCACATTCGCGCGCGCCGACAGCGTCGTGGTCCTGTCGGAGTTCGTCCGTGACGAGGTGCGAAAATTCTACGGCGACCGAGCGGCCGAAAAAGCCGCCGTGATTCCGAATCCGATCTCCTGGGCTCGCTTCGGCGAAGAGCCGCCTCGGGACGATGGCAGGCGCCCTTACATCCTTTCCGTCGCCGCCCACTATCCGCATAAGAACCTGGCCGTTCTGATCCGGGCGCTGAGCATCGTCCGGCGGTCGGTGGACGTGCGGCTGGTCCTGGTCGGCCAGCTCCCGGCAGC
The DNA here is from genome assembly GCA_035506575.1 of Alphaproteobacteria bacterium. GTDB lineage: Bacteria > Pseudomonadota > Alphaproteobacteria > CACIAM-22H2 > CACIAM-22H2 > DATJPD01. Next base: position 69,088 of record DATJPD010000114.1, on the reverse strand, counting down.
TTTGCTCGGGGTACGGGATCGGTCCCGCGATCCGCGCCAGCTGGTGCGCGAGCTGGAGCTCACAGATCACGTCGAGATCACCGGCTATGTCGACGACCTGACGCTGGGCCGCTATTACCGGAACGCGCGGGTCTTTGCCTTCCCTTCGCTCTACGAGGGCTTCGGCATGCCGGCGGTGGAAGCGCTGGGGCTTGGGCTTCCCACCGTAACCACCCGATGCGCGTCCCTGCCCGAGGTGACCTTGGGCGAAGCGACGTATGTCGACGCACCGGAGGATCCTCAGGAGTGGGCTTCCACGCTCCTTTCGATTCTGCGCAATCCCGGGGACCGTCCGAGCGACGCCGTCCAGGCGCGGATACGCGCCACCTACGATCCCGTACGGATCGCCGGGCTCTACCTGCGCCAATGCAAAGGCTAGGACATCGAGTTCGGCTTTTTCGCCGCCACGGCCGGCAGCGGTATGAACTCACGATTGTCGAGATCCGGCAGCTTCATGCGACCGGCCGACCAGTCCTCCCGGGCCTGCTCGATGCGCGCCTTGGAGGACGACACGAAATTCCAGTCGATGAACCGCTCGCCCACCGGCTCGCCGCCCAGCAGCATCACGACGGATGGCATCGTCGCCCGGAACGAGGCAGGCTGCACGGGCTCGAACACGAGCATCTGCCCGGCGTGGAACGCGCGGCCCTCATGCTCGATATCGCCCGAGACGACATAGGCCGCACGCTCCGGATACTCCGAGGGCAGCTGAACCGTGGCACCGGGCGTGAGCACGACATGGGCATAGAACAGTGGCGACGCGATCTCGACATCCGCGGTCTGACCGAAGGCCGTACCCGCCAGCACGCGGGCCCATAGGCCGCCGTCCTCGACGACCGGAAGGTCCGCAGCACCATGATGGCGGAAGGACGGCGCGCATTCCTCCATCGCGGCCGGCAGCGCCACCCAGGACTGGATGGCGTGCATCGGGCCCCCCTCAGCTCGCGCTCTCTCGAAGCGCTCGGAATGCGTGATCCCCCGCCCCGCCGTCATCCAGTTGACCTCGTGCGGCCGGATCGCCTGCTGCGAGCCGACGCTGTCGCGGTGCATGATCTCGCCCGCGAACAGATAGGTCACCGTCGACAGACCTATATGCGGATGCGGGCGAACGTCGGCGCTCGCGGGCAGGCCCTTGGGCAGGTCCACCGGCCCCATATGGTCGAAGAAGATGAACGGCCCGACCATCCGCCGCCTGGCAAAGGGCAGCACGCGCCCGACCTCGAAGCCGCCGAGGTCGCGCTGCCGTTTGTCGATCACGAGAGCCGGCATGAATCACCGTGAGCTGCGGACTTTGGCGCGAAGTTTGCTATTCTAGGGCATCCATCGCGAGAGAGGGAGCGCCATGCCCGACACCGCATCCAATGTGCCCCGCAAGACGGTCGACCTGACGGTGCAGGCCCTCACACCCGAGGCGTTCAGCCCGTTCGGCCAGGTCCTGGGACCGACGCCCGACGGAAAATTGTACGGCCCCGACGACGCCCAGCTCGACCTCGGCCGCGGCATCCCACGTTTCTACGTCATGGCGCTCAAGGAGCGGCCGATGATGGTCCGCTACATCACCCGCCATATGCAGGTGACGCAGTGCCTTGCATCCGTCGGCGCGAAGCCGTGGCTGATCGCCGTGGCTCCGCCCAACGACCCGGACGACAAGGCTGCCAAGCCCGATCCCAAACGAATCGCGATCTTCCACGTTCCGGGGACGCTCGGAATCAAGCTGCACCGCAGCACCTGGCACGCAGGCCCGTTCTTCAAAGGCAAGTCGGCGGAGTTCTTCAATCTCGAGCTCAGCGACACGAACCAGGGCGATTTCTACCCTGTGTATCTGGACAAGGAATGGGGCATCGAGATCCGCCCCGCGGGTCCGCTGGCCGAAATTTGAGGGTCAGGCACTGACGGCCGCCGGCGGCCCGAAGCCCAGATCGCCGTACATCCGCCGCAGCATCTGGCGATAGGCGGTCCCGGCCTTGGGCCGGTTCGTTGCGATCGGATCGCGCCCGGCCAGCAGAGATTCACTCGCATCCCACGAGAAGCGGCGCACGAACTCGATGCGTTCGCGGCGCAGCCGGTCATAGGCGTCGAGAAAGTCCGGCACGCCGAACCCCGGTCCGCGCATCCTCTCGAACAGGTCGACCAGCGCGCACGCGTCCTCGATCGCCTGCGTGGCCCCTTGCCCTAAGGTCGGCGCCATGGCATGCGCGGCATCGCCGACGAACAGCACCCGGTGCTGCGCGTCGTGGAAGCGGACGTCGATCTCCTGCGCGCGCGACCAGTGCAGGACGGCCCTCGGGTCGCAGGCCGCGTCGATCAGCCGGCGACACTTGGCCTCCACCGGGCCGCTCCCCGGCAGATAGATGCGGCGCAGGAACTCGGGCGTCTTCTCGTCATCGCGGATGTCGCGCCCGGCTTCGATCGGAAAGTTTCCGCTGAGGTAAATCCGGCGGTCGGCCAACCGGAACGCCAGCAGGCGGTTCGGCCCGGTGTACCATTGTTCGAGATCGTCGATGTCGATGGCGCCACCGTCCTCGATGAGGAGACGGAAATTGGCCACGCCCAGATGCCGGATCGAGGGGGCGCCGCACAGGGTCTCGCGCAACCGCGAATAGCGGCCGTCACCGGCGATCAGAAGATCGATCCCGCGGATCTCCTCCCGGCCGCCGTCGGCAGTCCGCTCCAGCGCTACCGACGCGGTTCCGTCGGCGGCGAAGTCCACCCCCACGCACCGGCGATCGTAACGCGTGCGCGGGGCGACCCGCTGCCGCGCGACCCGGTACAGCTCGGACCAACGGATGCGGATCCCGGGACACGGCGCCACGTCAGCGAGCCTGATCTCATAGAGCGGGGTCCCGTCCGACAACGCCGCATGCCAGCGCGTCCACGGCAAGCTGGCCGCTCGCAGCTCCGCCGCCACCTCCGGCAGCGTATGCTCGAGCGCCCACAGGGCATTCGGGCCGACATTGAGCCCGTTGCCGGCCATGGCGTGGTCCTCGGGAGCCACCTGTTCGACAAGCTCGACGTCGAGCCCGGCCATACGGGCCAGGCCGCGCGCGATCACCCCGCCGGCAACGCCCGCCCCGATCAGAACGACACGCATGCCGCCCTGGGAAGCAATAGTCGTGCCGGGCTGGCCTAACGGCGCCGCTGCCGCGCGGCCAGGCCGCGGCCGAGACGGATGCTCTCGTCGCCGAAGCGCTCGCGGACCTGGTCGATCGTCTCCTCGATCTTGGCGCGGCGCACATGGCCCGTGTCGAACAGGTCGCGTATTGGATCGCTCTCGGCCGGCGCCAGGTCGCTCATGCCGACGCCGATCAGGCGGAACCGCCGGCGAGTCTTCGGCCCGCCGTCGGCCGGCTGCGCCACCTCCTTGTCCAGGAGCGGCCCGGCCACCGCGTACAAATCCTCCGCGAGATGCGTCAGCTGCTTGACCTGCCGCCGGCGCGTCAGGATCTGGAACGACGCCGTCTTCAGCTTGAGCACCACCGTGCGTCCCGCGAGGCCCGCGGTTTTCAGGCGGCGCGCCACCTTCTCGCACAGCGGCCAAAGCTCCGTACGCAACGCATCCGCGTCGGCAAGATCGCTCTCGAACGTTGTCTCGGCCGACAGCGTCTTAGCCTCACGGTCGGGCTCCACCCGCCGGTCGTCGCGGCCGCGCGCCAGCTCGGCGAGGTGGGCACCGTACGCGCCGAACCTGTGCGCGAGCTCGGCCCGCGAGACGCGCTGCAGGGCGCCGACCGTGGTGATTCCGTCCGCCTCGAGCTTCGCTGCCATCACCCGCCCTACGCCCGGCAGAACCCGCACCGGCCGCGCCGCGAGAAAGCCCTCGGCCTCGGCCTGGCCGATCACCCCAAAGCCACGCGGCTTGTCCATCTCGGAGGCAAGCTTTGCCAGAAGCTTGTTGAAGCTGAGCCCGATCGACACCGTGATGCCGATCTCGCGCTCGATGCGCCGCGCGACCTCAGCCAGCGTCGCGGCAGGATGGCGCCGGTGCAACGTCTCGGTGCCGCCAAGATCAAGATAGGCCTCGTCCAGCGACACCGGCTCCACGATCGGCGTCGCGGCGAGAAAGATCTCGCGCACCTGGTGGCTGACTTCCGCGTAGTGGTCCATCCGGGGCCGGACCACGACGGCCTGCGGGCAGAGGGCCAGCGCCTTGAACATCGGCATGGCCGAATGCACGCCGTAGCGGCGGGCGATGTAGCAGCAGGTCAGGGCCACCCCGCGCCGGCCGCCGCCGACGATGACCGGCTTGTCGGCGAGATCAGGATTGTCGCGCTTTTCGACGGTTGCGTAGAACGCGTCGCAATCGATATGGGCGAGCGTGAGCGAATCGAGCTCGGGATGGCGCAAGAGGCGCATCGAGCCGCAGCGGATGCAGCGCTCATCAGCGCCGCCCCCGGCATGCCACAGACAATCACGGCAAAGCACAGGAACCTGGTCGTCGCGCGGGGCCATCGGACTCTCCCCCGCGCCCTTTGTAGCATAGACCGGCCCGGCAGACTCGCACCTAGGCCGGAAGGCCGTTCGCCGCCACCGCCCCCGACGCGGCTGCCGTATCGCGGACCACCTGCCCGCGCCGCGCGCCAGGCTCCTTCTCGATCGCGACATGATCCGTATGGAAGGCACGCAATGTCGACCGGTGGCCGATGCTGATCACGGTGGTGCGCGGCAACTCGTGCGCCACCCGGCCGTAGAGCTCGCGCTCGGTCGCTTCGTCGAGCTGCGCCGTGGCCTCGTCCACGAACAGCCAATCGGGCTTCTGCAGGAACACGCGCGCGAAGGCGACGCGCTGCTGCTCGCCGGGCGACAACGTCAGGGCCCAGTGCCGGGACTCATCGAGGCGGGTCGCCAGGTCGGGCAGCCGGCACAGGCGCAGGATTTCGCGCAACCGGTCGTCGCTGACACCGTCCGGGCCTTGCGGATAGGTCAGCACCTCGCGCAACGTTCCGAGCGGCAGATAGGGCCGCTGCGGCAGGAACATCACGCGGGCCTCGGCCGGAATGCGTACCGTGCCGGAGCCGAATGGCCAGATGCCGGCGAGGGCGCGAAACAAGGTGCTCTTGCCTGATCCCGACGGCCCCGTCACCAGGGTCGACCGGCCGGGCGCCAAGTCCAGATGCGCTGCTGACAACAACGGTGTCGCGCCCGGCAAGTCGATGGTCACGTTGTCGAGGGACACGCCGGGTTGATTGGAGCGCGTTATCGCCAATCCTCCCGTGACCTTGTTGGCTGTTTCAGTCACCTCGTGGAACTGAGACAGTCGATCGACCACCGCCGCCCATGACGCGAGGTCGGTGTACGCATTCACGATGTAGCTCAGCGACGACTGGACCTGGCCGAAGGCGGAGGCAGTCTGCATCAGGATGCCCAGCTCGAACTTGCCCGAAAAATAGCCGGGGCTTGCGACCACGAACGGGAAAATGATGGCGATTTGATTGTAGCCGGCGGTCAACCAAGTCAGCTGCTTCTGCGCCCGCATGATCGCCCACCAATTTCCGACGACGGAGGTGAACCGCTCCAACAGGCCGCGTTTTTCATTCGGCTCGCCGGCATCGAGGGCGATCGCATCCGCATTCTCGCGCACGCGGATGAGACTGAAGCGGAAATCGGCTTCGTAGCGCTGCTGGTCGAAATTGAGCCGGATGAGCTTGCGGCCGACCAGATTCGTCAGCCAGGTGCCGACCACCGCGTAGCCGAGGGCAAACCACACCATATAGCCGGGAATGGTCATCTCGTGGCCGAACAACGTGAAGCTGAAGGCGCCAGACAGGAGCCAGAGCATTCCAAGGAACGAGACCAGCGTCACGACTGCGCTCATGAGGCCGAGCGACAATGTCAGGGTCTGCCCGACGAACAGGCGGAGGTCGTCGGAGATTCGCTGATCGGGGTTGTCGGTCGTCCCATTGGCAAGCTGCATCCGATAATAGGCGCGCCGGTCCAACCATAGATCCAGGTAGCGCCGCGTCAGCCATTTGCGCCAGCGGATCTGCAGCATCTGGTTGAAGTAGATCTGATACACGGCCGCGACGATGAACAGCGCCGCGAGCCAGGAGAAGCGCAGCAGCTGATGAATGAAAACCGGCCAATCCTTCTTTTGCAGCGCCGTATAGAAGAGGTTGTTCCACTCCGTGAACAAGACGTTGAGATAGACGCTGCCCAGGTTGAGGCCCACGAGAAGGGCAAGGAGCCCGATCGCCGCCCATCGGTCCTCGGAGGTGAAGTACGGCTTGGTCAGCCACCAGGTGTTACGCAGGAGTTGGGCGAGGCGTTTCATTGGTCGTCCTGAACTGCGGGTGGAAGGGGCTGACGGAGCCGGAGCAAGTAAATATCGCAGGTATCTAGTCGCCGCGCGGTAAATCGCCTATGTCGAAATCATTAAATGCCGTTCATGTGATCGGTCCTACCAAAACCGACCAGCTATGCGCAAATCAAGGCATTGATTCCAAAGGAAGGGCGCTATAGTCCCCCGGAGTTGTGTCATAGCTGAGGCGAGGATGCCCCCGTGAGCACCCCCATCGTCACCCGGCGCAAGACGCCCGCCGACATTCGCGCGCACAAGGGCAAGGTCCCGGTGGTCTCCTTGACCGCCTATACCGCGCCGATCGCACGCCTCCTAGACCCCGTCGTCGACCTGCTGCTCGTAGGTGATTCGCTGGGCATGGTGCTGTACGGCTTCGACAGCACCATCCCGGTCACCCTCGACCTCATGATCGCCCACGGAGCCGCCGTCGTGCGCGCGTCGCAGCAAGCGTGCGTGATCGTCGACCTTCCCTTCGGCAGCTACCAGGCCTCGCCCGCCGACGCGTTCCGCGCCTCGGCGCGCGTGATGGCGGAGACCGGCTGTGCCGGGGTCAAGATCGAAGGCGGGGTCGAGATGACGGAGACCATCCGCTTCCTCGTCGAGCGGGGCGTGCCGGTGCTGGCGCATATCGGCCTGCAGCCTCAGTCGGTGAATGCCATCGGCGGATTCCGCGTGCAGGGCCGCTCCGATGAGGGCCAGGCCAAGATCCTGGCCGACGCCCGCGCCGTGGCCGAGGCCGGCGCGTTCGCCGTCGTGATCGAGGGCACGGCCGAGCCGGTCGCCCGGGCCGCCACGGCCGCCATCGATATTCCGACCATCGGCATCGGCGCCTCGTCGGCCTGCGACGGCCAGGTTCTGGTGATCGACGACGTCCTGGGCCTCGTGAGCGACATCAAGCCCCGTTTCGTGAAGCGCTACGCGGAGCTGGCCCCGCTCATCACCGCTGCTGCCACGGCCTACGCCGACGACGTGCGCGCGCGCCGCTTCCCGGGCGCTGAACACGTCTACGGCAAGGCGTCCTAGAACCGGTCGCCGGGCCGGCCGCTCTAGTCGGGTTCGGGCGACGGATCGGCCTCGTCTTCATCGTCGTCGAGCTCGTCATCGTCGCCGCCCTCGAACTCGTCGAGGTCGACGACCTCCGCATCGATCGAGATCACGCTCGCGTGCACGCCGGCGTCTTCCAGCAAGCTCGGCCACAGCTCATCTTGCGGAATTGCCTCGAGCCGGTTGGCGATCTCGTCGGCCTCGTCCTGCGATACCTTGTGATCGAGCTCCATATTGATCAGGATCGAGACTCTGCGACTGGCCCCGGACATCGCAACCCTCCGGCTCTCGACTTAGTTTTTGCGCATCCCCGCCCAAGTGGGGCAGATTCGGCTGTCAAAAAGACCTGTGTCGCACAGGCCGAGTTGCAAGCCGGGCTCGCGGACAAGGTGCTGTGATCGGCCGACTGCGGTGCTTCGGTACTAAATGACGCCGTCAGCCCGGAGGGCTGCGATCTGGGCGGCGTCATAGCCGAGCTCACGGAGAATATCGGCGTTATGGTGGCCGACCTCCGGCACGGATCCCAGGACAGGCTCTATGCCAGCGAAGTCGACAGGCGGCCGCAACGCCCACAGCCGGCCGACCGGGCTGTCGATCTCACCCCAGCGGTGGCGCGCCGCGAGCTGCGGGTGCTTCAGGAATTCCTCCACGGTGCGCATGCGCGAATAGGCGACACGCGCGCGCTCCAGCCGCTCGGTCACCGCATCGACGGTGAGGGTCTGGAACACCGCATCGATCCGGCGATGGAGCTCGGCGCGGTTCTGCACCCGCTCGGCACTGCCGCAAAACGCCGGGTCGGTCGCCATGCCGGGCTCTTCGAGGACCACCTCGCAGAACGCCCGCCACTCGCGCTCGTTCTGGATGGACAGCAGGACGACCTTGTCGTCGCCGGTGGCGAACGGGCCGTAGGGCGCGATCGCCGCATGCGAAGCCCCGGCGCGCACCGGCGCCTTGCCGCCATAGCCGGTGTAATAGGCGGGGTAGCCCATCCATTCGGCCAGCGCGTCCATCAGGGAGACCTGGAGGGCCGTCCCTTGCCCGGTACGCTCGCGCAGGAACAAGCCGGCCAGGATGCCGCTGTAGGCGTACATGCCGGCGGCGATATCGGCGACGGGAATACCGGCCTTGGCCGGCTGGTCGCCGATGCCGGTGATCGCCAGAAGTCCCGTCTCCGCCTGGACGAGCAGGTCATACGCCTTCTTGTCCCGATAGGGGCCGTCCGGCCCGTAACCCGACACATCGCAGGCGATGAGCCGAGGGTGGCGCGACCGAAGCGCCTCGGCGCCGAAGCCCAGCCGCACGGTGGCGCCCGGCGCGAGGTTCTGGATGAACACGTCGGCGCGTGCGACCAGCTCCCACAGGATCGTCTTGGCGCGGTCGTGCTTGAGATCGAGCGTCAGGGATTCCTTCGAACGGTTCAGCCACACGAAATGGCTGGAGAGGCCCTTCACGGTACGATCGTACTGGCGGGCGAAATCCCCGCTCCCCGGCCGTTCGATTTTGATGACCCGGGCTCCCAGATCCGCGAGCTGACGGGTGGCGAACGGTGCGGCGACGGCCTGCTCGAGGGCGACGACCGTGATGCCGTCGAGTGGGCTCAACGCACGCCCTGCAGCTGCGCGCGCTTCTTCTCCTGGCGGGCGCGTGCCTTGGCCACCTCGACCACGAACCGCTCGTGATGACCGCGCCCGATCTCGTCGATCGCGTCGCGCACCGAGGCGGCGAAGCGCAATCGGCGGCCGTTCATCTCGACGAGCTTGACCGAGACCGTCACCTCGCTGCCCGGCAGAGCCGGTGCCAGATGCTCGACCTCGACCTTGGCGCCCACGCTATCCTCGCCCGGATCGACATGCGCCAAGATCAGGTCGCGGCAGGTGCGCTCGATATCGCGGATCATGAACGGCGTCGCGTACACCTTCATGTCGGGGCCGAGGATCGCCGTGACCCGCGTGTCGTCGACCGTGATCTTGGCCTCGCTCGCGAGGCCCGGGCGCAACGTGTCTTTCATGATGGTTCCTTGCGCGCCGCCTTGTACCAGTCGAGCACCTGCTCGCCCGTCCAGAACAGGACGTCCGGGCGACGCTGCATGTAGTCGTAGAGTTGCTCGACGTATTTGATCCGGTGCGGCACGCCGCTGATATAGGGATGCAGGCTGACGCACATCACCCGCGTGATCGCGCCGCTCTCCTCGTAAAGACGGTCGAACTGGTCGATCGAGCGCCGAAGCATCTCTTCGGCCGCATGGTGCTGCAGCGCCATCATCGCGATGTCGTTGGTCTCGACCGTATAGGGGATCGAGACGATCGGACCGGAGGCCGTCGCGATCTCGCACGGCTGGTCGTCGAGTACCCAGTCGGCCACGTATTCCACGCCCTCGGCCGCGAGAAAGTCGATGGTCTCATAGGTCTCGGTCAGGCCGGGACTCTCCCAGCCGCGCATCTTCCTGCCCGTCAGCTTGCGGATCGCCTCGGCGGTCTGGCGGATGGCGGCGCGCTGGTCTTCGACCTTGTGCATCGGCCCCTGCACGTAGCCGTGGCCCAGGAACTCCCACCCGGCATCGAGAGCGGCCTGCGCCACGCGCGGATAGGACTGGCAGACCGAGCCATTGATCGCGAGCGTGGGGGTGATGTTTCGGCTGGTGAAACACTCATGGAAGCGCCAGAAGCCGACCCGCATGCCGTACTCGTGCCACGCCCAGTTGGGCAGGTCGGGCAGCAAAGGCTGGCCCATCGGCGGCGGCAGAACCGTGCGCGGCATCGGCCGCTCGATCCCCCACTCCTCGACGTTGACCATGGTCCACACGATCAGACGGCCGCCGTCGGGCAGCTTCAGCTTGGGGCGGTCGACGATGGCGGAATACGGGACCCGGTCGCGGGGGAGCTTCATTGCTTTGGCAGGCTACGCAGGAATTTCAGCACGATCCGGTTCCACTCGGGGATGCGGGTCTGATAGCAGGAATGGCCGCCATTGGGCAGCATCTCGAGACGGGCGCCGGGGATCCGCTTCGCGAGCTCGCGCGAGAAATAGGCGGGCGTGACCATGTCGTCTTCGCAACCCACGATGAGAGTCGGCACCGTGATGCGCGACAGGTCGTGCCGGCGGTCGAAGCGCGTGATCGCGTCGATGCGGGCGATTCCGACGCGCGGGTCGGGGAAATTGTCGCGCATGATCTTCTCGTCCCGTTCGACACGCTCGATGTTCGCCGCGATCCAGTCCGGCGACCACAGCATGAACGAGCCGGCGCTCGCATAGAGATCGATGCGGCCTTGCTCGAGCAGACCGCTGCGAAAGCGGAAGACGTGCTTGAAGTAGGGATCGCCATGCGTCCAGGTGTTGGCGCCGACCAGGGCCGAGATGCGGGGCGGGTGGTCGATGGCCATGATCTGGCCGATGGCGCCGCCGGTCGAATGGCCGACCACGTGCGCCTTTTCAATGTCGCACGCATCCATGACCCTGAGCACGTCGGCGGTCATCTGCTCGACCGAATAGTCCATCAGCGGCCGCGCGCTGCGCCCGGTCCCCCGGTGGTCGTGGATGATGACGCGGAACTCGCGTGCGAACTCGGGCACCTGGTCGGCCCAGCAGGTGCAGACCCCGCCCAGGCCCGGCACGAGCAGAACCGCCGGTCCCGACCCGTGATCCTCGAAATAGATCGCCTGGTCGCCGCTGCCCGTGACGGGCATCCGCTAGTCCCCTGCGAGGTCTTCCAGGCGCAGCTTGGCGCGGCGGAGCAAGGCGTCGAAGAACAGCTGGCCGCGCCGGTTTTCGCCGCCCCGGCTCTCCTTGTCCCGGCGCGCCGGGGTTTGGGCGAGAGCTTCGGGCGAAATCCGGCGGTTGGCGCCGGCCATCGAATCCGTGGCGAGCTGCACCTCACAGGCGCGTTGCAGGGTCCAGTGGAGGTTCAACGCCTCCGGGACGTGCGCGCCAATCACCAAAAGGCCATGGTTGCGCAGGATCAGGATGTTCTTGTTACCGAGGCTTTTGACCAGGCGGGGTTGCTCCGCCGCATCCGTCGTGATGCCCTCGAAATCATGATAGGCGACCTGGCCGTGCAGCATGGCGCTGTAGAAATTATCCGGCCGCAGCCCCTCTTCCTTGCCAGAGACGGCGCACCCGGCCGTGGTGTGCGTGTGGATGATGCAGTGCGCGTCCGGCCGGGCCGAATGGATCGCGCTGTGGATGATGAAGCCGGCGAGATTGATGGGATAGGCCGAACCGTCGAGCACCTTGCCGTGGGTGTCGACCTTCACCAGGTTGCGCGCCGTGACCTCCTCGTAGTTGAGGCCGAACGGGTTGATCAAATAGTGCGGCTCGGGCCCCGGCACGCGCACGGTGATGTGGTTGTAGATCATCTCGATCCAGCCGAGATACGCGAACAAGCGGTAGCACGCGGCGAGTTCCAGCCGCAGCTGCCATTCCTCGGCCGACATGGCGGGCGGCGCCCGCCGTACGAGAACGTCTACACTCATCTCTGACCTCCGCACGGTCCCGGACCCAAACGGTTCCCAAGGGCTATCAGGCCCCGCCCGCCGCCAAAATGCAACTGGGCAGCAGCGCGGCGGGGGCCCGTGCACATTTGTCGCCAAAATGCGTTCCCCGGGCAAAAAGATTTGCGCTGCACAATACCGGACCGCTTTCCACAAATTTGAGCTGCACGCGGTGGAGTCGTTGCCTGGCTGCAGGCGTGCGATGCGCGGTCCACGCCCGCGGCGGCAATCGGATTCGTGCAAGGTCGGTAAAATTTTGGCGAGTTTAGCTATATCGCTTTTTCGCTATTTCCGCCCTGAATACAATGCAATTTGAAAGTTTTGAGTTATCAACAGCTAACCAATATTATTCACAGGGTAAGAACAACTGTTGCGTCCGAAGAAATCGGGAGGGCCTCAACCATGGTCACTGCAACGCCTCAGGCTCAGTCACGTCCTGCCACCCTCGCACCCGCCGCCGCGGCCGTGTCGGCGCAGGCAGCGGGCAGGACGGTGCCCAATGTGAGCGTTCTGATCGTCGAACAGGAGGGATATACGCGGACCTTGGTCAGCACGGTCGCGCGTGCCCTGGGTATCGAGAAAATCGTCACCGCAAATGGCGCCAAGGCAGCCCTCAAGGTCGCTGAGGAGGCCAAGATCACCCTCGTCGTGTGCGACCTGGATCTGCCGGAGATGAGCGGCCTTGAATTGCTGGCCGAGCTCCGCCGCAAGGCGCCGCACGTGCAGTTCCTGCTGATCTCGAGCCAGAGCGATCCGGAGCACATCCAGGAAGCCGTGAACAGCGGCGTCAGCGCCATCCTGGTGCGGCCGTTCTCGCGGGCCCAGGTGGAGGCGAAGCTCCGCTACCTCGTGCACCGCGTCGCGCCGGGCTTCTCCTCGATAGCGGCGGCACCCGCCCACGCCTGATCCCCGCAGATGTGAAGGGGCGAGCCATGGCGCGGAGCGGAGCCATGAGGGGCTGTGCCGTCGCCGGCCTCGTATGGGCCGCGGCGGCGGGTGGTTGCACATCGGGGCCGCCGCCTGACCGGTCGGCGCTGCCGCCGGCCGCGGCCTACAGGCCGGGCCCATCGGCCGGCGAATTGTGCCTGGAGGAGCTTTCTCAGCGGGGCATCAGCTACGAGGTGATGCCCACGTACGCGACGGCTGGTGCCTGCAATGTCATGACTGGCGTGCGGGTCGCAGCCCTGCTGACGCCCTTCAACCGGCCAGCGACCTTGAGCTGTCCCATGGCGCTCCGGCTGGACGAGTTCGAAATCAACGTGGTCCAGATGGCGGCCCAGCGGTACTTCAAGCGCAACGTCATCGAGGTGCGGCAGGTCGGGTCTTATTCCTGCCGCAACATCGCCGGCAGCCATCGCATCTCGATGCACGCGAGCGGCCAGGCCATCGACATCGCCGGATTCGTGCTCGATGACGGCACGCTCGTCTCGGTCAAGAACGACTGGAGCGGCCCGGGGGTGCCGGCCAAATTCCTGCACGAGGTGGCGCGCGGCGCGTGCGGCCTGTTCAGCGTGGTCCTGACCCCCAACACGAACGCCGACCACCACGAGCACCTGCATCTCGATATGGGCCCATGGCCGCTCTGCGATGCGTGAAGATCAGCCCGCCGGCACGGCCCGCAGGAAGCTGAAATCGCAGCCGGCATCGGCTTGCAGCACGCTGTCCATGTACAGCTTCGCATAGCCGCGCTGCGGCTGCGGGCGCGAGGCTGCCGTGCGCGCCCACTCGGCCTTGCGCCGGCCGAGCTCCGCCTCATTGACCAACAGGTCGAGCCGGCGCTCCGACACGCTGAGGCGGATCCGGTCGCCATTGCGCACCAGCGCCAGCGGACCGCCGGCGGCCGCCTCCGGTGCCACGTGCAGAACGACCGCGCCGTACGCGGTGCCGCTCATCCGAGCGTCGGAGATGCGCACCATGTCCTTGACCCCGGCGCGCGCCAGCTTGGCCGGGATCGGCAGGTAGCCGGCCTCGGGCATGCCTGCACCACTTGTGGGCCCGGCGTTCTGCAGCACCAGGATATCGTCGGCCGTGACATCGAGCTCCGAGCTGTCGATGCGCGCCGCGAGGTCCTCGAGCGATGAGAACACCACGGCCCGCCCCTCCTTCTCGAACAGCGATTTGTCGGCCGCGGACCGCTTGAGGATCGCCCCGCGCGGCGCCAGCGAGCCGAACAGGGCGACGAGGCCGCCCACCGGCTCGACCGGGTTCGACGCCGGGCGGATGACCGCCGGGTCGACATAGAGCTCACCCGCCCCGGCGAGCCGCTCGCCCAGGGTCTCGCCGGTGACCGTCATGCAATCGAGGTGCAGGCGGTCCTTGAGCTCGCGCAAGACCACGCTCATACCGCCGGCCGCGAAGAAGTCCTCCATATAGTGCTGCCCGGTCGGCTTCAGGTCGACGAGCACCGGCGTGGTGTCGCTCAGCTCGTTGATCCAGGCGAGCGGGACGTCGATGCCGAGCCTGCCGGCGATCGCGGTCAGATGGATGACCGCATTGGTCGACCCGCCGAGCGCCAGCAGCACGCGCAGGGCGTTCTCAACCGAATTCCGGGTGATGATGCGATCCGGGGTGATCTTGCTCGCGGCAAGGCGAACGGCGGCAGCACCAGTGGCCTCGGCGGCGCGCAGCCGGTCCGCATGGACGGCGGGGATCGCCGCGGTGCCGGGGAGGCACATCCCCAGGGTCTCGGCGATGCAGGCCATGGTGCTCGCCGTTCCCATGACGGCACAGGTTCCGGCGGTGGTCGCCAGCCCCCCTTCGATCTGCTGGATCTCGGCCGGCGACACCTTTCCGGCGCGGAACTGCGCCCAGAAGCGGCGGCAATCGGTGCAGGCGCCCAGCCGCTCGCTGCGCCAACGGCTGGTCATCATCGGCCCGGCCACGATCTGGATCGCCGGGAGCCCCGCCGAGGCGGCCCCCATCAGCTGGGCGGGGACCGTCTTGTCGCACCCGCCCATGAGCACGACCGCGTCCATCGGCTGGGCCCGGACCATCTCCTCGACGTCCATCGACATCAGGTTGCGGAACATAAGGCTGGTGGGGGCGAGGAACACCTCGCCCAGGGAGATGGTGGGGAACTCCAGGGGCAGACCGCCGGCCGCGAGCACGCCGCGCTTCACGGCCTCGAGCAACTCGGGGAAATGCCGATGACAGTTGTTGAAGCCACTGGCCGAATTGGCGATGCCGATCACGGGCCGCGCGAGCATCTCGCTCGAATAGCCCATCGAGCGGGCGAACGAGCGGCGCAAATACAGCGAAAACGCCCGGTCGCCGTAGTTCGTGAGCCCGCGCGCGAGACCGTGATCGGGTGGTGGTGCCGCCATGGTGAATTGTCGAACGACGAACCGGTGCGCGTCTACTGCTTCTTCATCCCGAGGTCTGCCATGAGCTTGGCGAGCCTGACGTCGTCGGATGCGATGAGCGCCGCGAACCGGTCATGCGGCAGGAAGGCCGGCTTGAAGCCAATCTGCCGGCCGGCATCGCCAAACGCCGGACTGTCCACCGTCTGCCTGATCGCCGCCTCGAGGGCCGAGATCACCGGGCCAGGCGTGCCCTTCGGAACCGCGATGCCTCGCCACATGTCGAGGGCAACGTCATACCCCTGCTCGCGCGCCGAGGCGACATCGGGAAAGATCGGATCGCGTTCCGATCCGAGGCCCGCGAGGATGTGCAGGTCGCCGTTTTTCACATAGGCGATGAAGGCGGCCGGGAGCTGAACCGCCGCCTCGATGCGCCCGGCCAGAAGGTCCGTGACCGCGTCATTGCCGTTGAACGGCACGTCGATGACCTTGGCGCCTGCGGACCCGAACAGTGCCACTGAAGCAAAGTGCGTATGGCTGCCGAACCCGGAATTGCCGACCCGCACCTTGCCGGGATTCTCCTTCGCGTAGGCAACCAGTTCGCCGAGGGTCTTCCACCGTGAATCCGCGCGCACGGCGATCGCCGGGATTTCGACGCTCACGCGGGCGACGGCATCGAACTTCGTGTAGTCGAATTCGAGGATGCCCTGGTGATAAGCGGTGGAGATCGAGTTCGAGTTCCAGACGATCGAGTAGCCGTCCGGCTTCTGCATCGCCACGTGGGTGTACCCCACAGCGCCGCCCGCACCGGGACGGTTCACCACCGGCACCGGCGCATCGAGTGCCTTCTCCATTCCGTCCGCGAGCTTGCGGGCGGTGACGTCGGCCGCACTGCCGGGGCCGAACATCACGGTCATCCGGATGGGCTTGTGGTCGGGGAACGACTGGGCGGACGCCGCGGACGCGGCGGCGAGCCACGCCAGGGCCACGAGGGCCGTGCGCCGCCACATCGGCGTCATGAGCGCATCTTCACGACGACCTTGATGGCGTCGTCGACGCGGTCGCGCGCGTAGCGGATCGCAGTCGGCACGTCGGCCAGCGGGAACGTATGCGTGTGGATCATTTTTGCGTCGAAGCGCTTCTGCATCATGAACGCAGCAGCGCGGTGCGTCGCGGACTTGCCCTCGCCGCGGATGCCGAAGACGTAGATGTTGTTGCGCACGATATGCGCCACATCGACCGGAACGGGCTCGTGCGGGAACGCGGCGAGGCAGATGCGCCCGCCGCGGTTGCACATCTGCGCCGCATCGTTGAGCGCGGTCGGAGCGCCTGAGCATTCGAGCACATAGTCGCAGCCGATGCCGCGGGTGAGGCGTCGGACCTCTTCGACGGCATTCTGGTTCTTCACGTTGATCACGTGGTCGGCACCCAGCCTGCGGCCCATTTCGAGCCGCTTGTCGCGCGTGCCGGTCAGGATCACCGGGTAGGCGCCGAGCGCCTTCGCGACCCCCACGCCCATGAGGCCGATCGGGCCCGGGCCCATGACCACGATCGACTGGCCGGCGATCACCCCGCCCATGACGTCGATGCCGTACATGGCCGTGCCGGCGGTGACCACGAGCGTGGCCTCCTCGTCGGTCATGTCGTCCGGGACGTGGACGAGCGTGTTGATGTTGTTGACGGCGTATTCGGCGAACCCGCCGTCCGTGGTAAAGCCGTTGGCGCGGTGCCCCTTGTCGTGGGTCCCGTAATTCATCCCGTAATTGAGGCAGGCGGTGTACATGCCTTCGCGGCAGCGGGGGCAGCGGCCGCAGCCGGCATGGATCTCGACCGTCACCCGGTCGCCGACGCTGTACTCGTCCACGCCGGGCCCGAGCTTGACCACCGTACCCATGTATTCATGGCCGGGCGTGAAGTTCTTGTTGAACGGGAGCCCGCCTTGGATGAGGGCCGGCGGGCCGTGCTTGATGATCTCGAGGTCCGTGGCGCAGACGGCGATCGCATCGATGCGCACCAGTACTTCGGCCGCGGCGGGTTGCGGCACCGGCTTCTCGACCATGCTCAGCTGCTCGGGCCCGCCGAGCACCCAGGCCTTCATCCGGTCAGGGATCGGAAATTGATTGCTGCGGTCGACACCCGCCATAAGCTGCTCCCCTTCGTTGCGGGCTCGAGGAGCTACACCAAGCCCCCTCGCCCGCTCCGGTTATACCCTCAGGCGGATGCAGCCGCCAATGCGGGAATGCCCGGCGCCATGACAGCGCCGAGGCAGCAGCGTCTCAGCTCACTCGGCCGCCATCGTGCGGACGTCGTCCTCGACCGGCACCGGCCCGTGCGGCTTCTTCGTCCCGCGGATCCAGTTCTGCAGGCGGTCGAGGTATAGGTAAACGACCGGGGTCGTGTACAGCGTCAGGACCTGGCTCAGCGCCAGGCCGCCGACCATGGCGTAGCCGAGCGGCTGGCGGACCTCCGATCCGGTGCCGCTGCCCAACATCAGCGGCACGCCGGCCAGCATCGCGGCCGCGGTCGTCATCAGGATGGGGCGGAAGCGCAGGTGGCAGGCCTCGCGGATGGCCGAGAGAGGATCCAAATGTCGCTCGCGCTCCGCCGCGATCGCGAAATCGACCAGCATGATGCCGTTCTTCTTGACGATGCCGATCAGCAGGATGATGCCGATGATTCCGATCACCGACAGGTCCATGTGCCCGGCGTTGAGCGCGAGAAGGGCGCCGATGCCAGCCGACGGCAGGGTCGACAAGATCGTCAGTGGGTGGATGAAGCTCTCATAGAGCATGCCGAGGATGATGTAGACGACGATCAGCGCGGCACCAATGAGGATCGGCTCGCTCGACAGCGAGCTCTGGAACGCCTGCGCGTTGCCCTGGAACGACGACAGGACCGACGGCGGCATTCCAACCTCGCGCGCCGCCTTCTGGATCGCGTCGACCGCCTCGCCCAGCGCCATGCCGGGCCGCAGGTTGAACGATAATGTCACGGCCGGGAACTGGCCCTGATGGGCGACCGAGAGAGGGCCGACCGCGGTCGAATCGATACTCACGAGCGTCGACAGCGGCACGGGACCGCCGGTCAACGGCGACTTCACGTACAGGCGGTCCAACGTCGACAGGTCCTGTTGCAGGCTCGGCAGGATCTCGAGGATGACGAAGTAGGTCTTGAGCTGGGTGAAGTACTGCGTGATCTGCCGCTGGCCGAATGCATCGTTGAGGGTGTCGTCGATCATCTGCGGTGAGATACCGAACCGCGAGGCCTGGTCGCGGTTGATCGTCACCTTGAGCTGGGGCGCGTTGGCGATAAAGTCAGTTGCCACGTCGACGATCTGCGGCAGGGTGCGCATCTTTTCGAGCATCTTCTTCGACCATTCGGTCAGCTCGGGAATGCTCGAATCCTGCAACGTGTACTGGAACTGACCGCGCGCGATACGGCCGCCGACCGTGATGTCCTGACTTGCCTGCAGGAACATCGTGACGCCCGGGATCACGGCGAGTTTCGGCCGTAGGCGGTCGATGATCTGCGAGGCGGTGAGCTTGCGCTGATCGCGCGGCTTGAGCACGATGAACCCACGGCCGGTATTGGCGGTCTGGGCACCCCCCGAGCTGCCGGTGAACGTGCCGAGACCCGAGACGTCGGGGTCCTGCATGAGCACTGCCCCCAGCCTGCGCAGCAGGACCATCATCTCTTGCGGCGAGGTGTCCTGCGCCGCCTCGACGAAGGCCGAGATGACGCCGGTGTCCTGGATCGGGAAGAAGCCCTTTGGCGTCACGACGGCCAGAATCCCGGTCAACGCCATGGTGCCGAAGAAGACGGCAAGCGTGAACGGCTGGTGGCGGAGCACGACATCGAGCGTGCGCCGGTAGAACGCGAACAAGCCGTTGAAGCCGGCTTCGATGGCCTGGAACAGCCGGCCGTGCTGGTCGGAATGGCGGTGCATGAACTTGGAGCACATCATCGGCGCCAAGGTCAGCGACACGAAAGCCGAGACCGCGATCGCCGCCGTCACAGTGAGCGCGAATTCGCGGAACAGACGGCCGATGATGCCGCCCATGAGCAGCAGCGGGATGAACACGGCGATCAGCGACGCGCTGATCGATATGACCGTGAAGCCGATCTCGCGCGACCCTTTGAGCGCCGCCTGGAACGGCGTCTCGCCGTTTTCGATGTGACGGTAGATGTTCTCCACCACGACGATCGCGTCGTCGACCACGAACCCCACGGCGATGGTGAGCGCCATAAGCGACAGGTTGTCGAGGCTGAAATTGAGCAAGTACATGACACCGCACGACCCGGCCAGGGCCAGCGGTACGGTCACGCTCGGAATCGCGGTTGCCCAGAAATTTCGCAGAAACAGCAGGATCACCATGACCACGAGGCCGATGGTGAGCGCCAAGGTGAACTCGACATCGGCGACCGAGGCCCGGATGGTGGTGGTCCGGTCGAGGAGCGTCTCGATCTTGATCGCAGGCGGAATGCGCGCCGTCAGCTGCGGCAGCTGTGCCTTGATGCTGTCGACCGTCTCGACCACATTGGCGCCGGGCTGCTTGAACACGGCCAGGATGACGCCATCGCGATTGTTCTGGTAGGCGGCGACGTTGCGGTCGACCGGCGCCGAGATCGCCTGGCCGATGTCGCTGACGCGAATCGGCGCCCCGTTCCGGTAGGCGAGCACCACGTCGTTGAACGGCCCGGGATCGAGAATCTGGTCGTTGGTCGAGATGGTGAAGCTGGTCTTGGCCGTGTTGATCGTGCCTTTGGCCACGTTCGTTGTCGAGGTGGCGAGGATCCCTCGGATGTCTTCCAGTGTAAGCCCGCTCGCGGCAAGCTTCGCTGGGTCGACCTGGACGCGGATCGAGGGCGGCTTATCGCCGAAGATCAGGACCTGCGCCACGCCCGAGACCTGCGAGATCTGCTGTGCGAGGAAGAGGTCGGCGTACTCGTCGACCGCGGTCAGCGGCATCGTGTCGGAGTGCGCCGTCAACAACAGGATCGGCGAATCAGCCGGATTGACCTTGCGGTAGTACGGCGGCGTGGTCATCGCCTGCGGGAGGGACCGGCTGGCCGCTGTGATGGCCGCCTGGACGTCCTGCGCCGCGGCGTCGATGTTACGGTTCAGATCGAACTGAATGACGACGGTCGTAGCACCCAGAGCGCTCTGGGAGGTCAGCTGCGAGACGCCCGGAATTTGCGCGAACTGGCGCTCGAGCGGTGCCGCAACCGAGGTGGCCATAGTATCGGCGCTGGCGCCTTGCCAAAGGGCCGTGATCTGGATGGTCGGGAAGTCGACCTGCGGCAGCGGCGCCACCGGCAGGAATGGGAACGCCGCGATGCCGATGAAGGCCACCGCCGCCATCATGAGGGCAGTAGCGATCGGCCGGCGGATGAACGGTTCAGAGATGCTCAAGCGCCGACGCTCCTGGTGGAACTACGGCGCACCGGGCTCACCCTCCGAAGCTTTAGTGAACGCATCATGAGGAGCCGGCGGGACCCGGTGCCGTCGTCGTGATCGTCACCACGGCGCCCGTCTGAAGCTTGTATTGGCCGTCGGTCACCACCTTGTCGCCCTCGTTGAGGCCCGAGGTGACAATCGTGATCGCGCCGGCCGCCGGGCCAGTCTCGATCGGATGCGGCTCGGCGATATTCTTGGGCGTAATGACCCAGGTGAACAGGCCGTCGGGTCCGCGCTGCACGGCGGCGTTCGGAATGACGATCGCGTTCGTCGCGGTGCTGACCTGGAGGCGCGCATTGACGAACTCGCCGGGCCATAGCCGCTCATCTTCGTTGGGGAAAGAGGCCTTGAGGCGGTAGGTGCCCGTTGCCTGGTCGATCATATTGTCGATCGTCTGCAAGGTGCCCGTGCCGAGGGCCTTCTTGTTGTCGCGGTCGTAGGCGATCACCTGGACCGCGCCGCGCGCCATCGCCTCGCGCACATCGTCGAGGGTACGCTCGGGCAAGGTGAACACGACCGCGATCGGCTGGGTCAGGGTCAGCACCGCGATGTTGGCCTGATCGCCGGCATGCACGACGTTGCCCGGATCGATCAGCCGCATGCCCATGCGGCCATCGCTCGGGGCCGTGATGCTCGCATAGTCGAGTTGGGTCTGCGCGGAATCGATCGCGGCCTTGTCGGCTTGGATCGCGGCCTTGGTCGAATCGACCTTGGCCTGCTGCTGATCGATGGCCTGCTGCGTGGAGTAGTTTTTGGCCATCAGCTCTTTGAGGCGGACCATGTCCTTTTCGTAGGACACCAGATTGGCGGCATCCTGCGCCTGCTTGGCTTTGGCCGAACTGAGCGCCGCCTCGAAAAATCGCGGATCGATCTTCGCCAGCAGATCGCCCTTCTTCACGTGCTGTCCTTCGGTGAACAGCACCTGATCGAGCTTGCCATCCACCTGCGAGTGGATGCCGACGGTGAAGGTCGCCTGCACCGAACCGAGCCCGGTGAGATAGATCGGCACGTCCTGGCGCGCGGCCGACACGACCGTGACCGGCACAGCGCGGTTCGGCGCCCGCTGAGCCTGCGCGCGCTCCGATCCCTGCCGAAGCCAATAGAAGCCGCCGACCAGGATCAAGACCACCAGGCCGAGGGCAATGACAATACCTTTGCGGCGACGGACGGCCGCGCTGTCGCTCTTAACCACGTTCTCTTCCCCAGCCGGCCCGACCTGTCCGAGCGCTTGGTTGTTGGTGTTACACGGCGTAGGAGGTCAAACCCCGCGCCGGAACTACAACTTCAGTATAATAACAGATCGCGTACGTGCGTAGCCTTCTCAATCGCGTAAAGGCCACCGCCAGCATGAAGCGCAGAGCTTAAGAGTCCTTAAAAGGGCCGTCGCTTCGGATTTAGGACAAAGTTCACACAGCCGCCATCCCATGCGGCAGTTGCACGACTTTCTGCCGAACAATTCGGCGGGACTGGCGCGCCACCAGCTAAGCCGGTGAGCCTTGCCGCACGAAGTGACAAGAACGGACGATCGGCGTCACGAAAATTTCGCCGTTCGCAACTGACCGCGCGGTCAATGCCGTCGGGCACCCCGGCGCCCGCGCCCCCGCCTCAGCGCCGGGTTCGCTCCGCTTATGCGCAGCACTCGCCGATCGCCGGATCGGTGCGCCGCGGCCCCAAGCGCCGCTGGGCGCGCCGAATGACGGCTTCGAGCTCCGAGCGCTCGATGCGGTCGCCAACCAGGAGCCACTGCAGCACCGAATCGTCGAGTAGTTCGGCCAGCGGCGGCTCCGCATCACGGGACGGATCAGGGACTCGTTTCGATAGGTTTGTCATGCGTGCATGGTCGCGCCAGCGCTGCCCAGTCGCAACTGAGAGATTCTTCGCGGTCACACGAGAAAAACTCTTGTGGCAGCGCAGCATGCGCGCTGCAGCATCAGAACACGAGCCGACCACCCACGAGCAGCAGGGTGGCGGCCAAACTGAGCCGCAGCACCACATCGGGGACGCGCGCCGACAGCGTGCTGCCCAAAACGATCCCCGGCAAGGATCCCACCAGCAGCGAGCCGAGCAGATGCGCATCGATCGAGCCGATCATCCAATGACCGATCCCGGCGACGAGCGTCAACGGAACAGCATGCGCGATATCGGAGCCGACGATACGCACGGTTGGCAACCGCGGATAGAGGAGGATGAGCGCCGTCACGCCGATCGCTCCGGCGCCCACCGACGACAAGGAGACGAGGACCCCAAGCCCCGCACCGACCGCCGCGGTCAGATAGGCCGTCTGGCGGGGCGCCAGATCGCCGATATGTCTGGCGTATAGCGTCACGATCTGGGCACGGAAGATCAGCGCCACAGCGGTCAGCAGCAATGCGATCCCGAGCACGAACGTGATGAAGTCGCCGGCCGATGCCCCATGCAGATCGAGCTTCGACAGCACAAATAGAGTGAGGGCCGTCATCGGCAGGCTGCCAAGGGCAAGCAACCCGACCACGCGCCACTCGATCGTCTGATGAAGACCGTGGATCAGCGTGCCGGCGGTTTTCGTCGCGGAGGCATAGAGCAGGTCCGTGCCGACCGCGGTCGCCGGATGGATGCCGAACAACAGAATCAGCAGCGGCGTCATCAGCGAGCCGCCACCGACCCCCGTCATGCCGACGAGCAAGCCGACGCCAAAGCCCAAGACCGAATACAGCCAGTCGATCGAATGGAGGACATCCATGGTGCCGATCCTATGGCCGCGAAGGCGATGACCTTATCTTCACTGCCCGGGCAAACAACGTGTCAAAAGACAGCCGCAACGGGGGCCCGTCTGCCTATTCGTCGCGCGGGGTGCTGGCGACGGAAACGTGAATGCCGCACTCCGTCTTGTCTCGCCCGCGCCAACGCCCGTCCCTGGCGCCCTCGCCGGCCTTGGCGCGGTCTGAGCATGGGACGCATCCGACCGAACGGTATCCATCCGCTTCGAGCGGATGGCGGGGCAGATCGTTCGCGGCGAAATAAGCCTCGATCTCACCTGGTCCCCACGATGCGAGCGGGTTGACCTTGATGCGGCCGCCGGCCGTTTCGATCACGGGCAGTGCCGCGCGGGCGCCCCCATGGTGCCGCTTACGGCCGTTGATCCAGGCGTCGAAGCCGGCGAGTGCGCGTTCGAGCGGTTCGACCTTCCGTAGAGCGCAGCACTTGTCGGGATCGGAGCGCCACAGCGTCCCCTCCGGGTCTTCGACAACGAGCCGGTCCGTGTCCGGGCGCACGCTGCGTACGTCGCCCAGACAAAGCCGACGGACCAGCTCATCGCGGTAACGCAGCGTCTCGCCGAACAGCTTGCCGGTATCGAGAAAGACGACGGGCGTGCCGGGGTCGATCGTCGAGATCATGTGCAGCAGCACGGCTGCCTCGATACCGAACGAGGAGACGAGCGCGATCCGCCCGGGGAACTCGCGCCGGATCATCTCCGCCAGGAGCTCCCGCGCCATGATCGCCTCGGCGCGCGCGGCCAATGCCACCGCGCGAGTGCGGTCGATATCGGCGATGACGCTCATACGCCGTTGCTCAAGCCGAGCGGCGCAGCCGCGGCGCGGGCACGCGGTCATCGGCCGCCGGCTGGTAGAACACGTCGATCTCGTTGACGGCCGCGCGCCAGATCTCCGCGGCATTGGGTGCCGCGATCTCAAAGGCATCGAAGCCGCATCGCTGCATGAACTGGAGCTGGTCGCGCAGCACGTCGCCCGTAGCCCGCAATTCGCCTCTGTAGCGATAGCGCTCGCGCAACACCCGCGCCTGGCTGAACGCACGGCCGTCGACGAACTTCGGGAACTCGAGCACGATCAGCTCGAGGCGGCCGAGATCGGCCGCGAGCTCGCCGACGTTCTGGGCATTTGGCAGCCGGACACCGAGCGGCGTGTTGCGGGCGAGCAGCGCCTCGCGCTCGGCCTTCCAGCGCTCGAACGGCACGACCACGGGGCCGGCGGGGGGCACCGCCTCGCCTGCCGCGACGTGCTGCCATGTGTCGGCGATCGCCTCGCCATTCTTAAGCAGGGGCATAGATGCGCTCCTTGAACGGGGCGAGGCCGACGCGGCGATAGGTGTCGAGGAACCGCTCGCCGTCGCGGCGCAGCGCCACATAGATTTCGATCAGGGTCTCGACCGCCTCGACGATGCGGTCGGCGTGGATCGCCGGCCCCAGGATCGTGCCGAGGGCGCCGTTGAGATCCTCGCTGCCGCCCAAGGTCACCTGATAGTACTCCTCGCCGTTCTTATCGACGCCGAGGATGCCGATATGACCCACGTGGTGATGGCCGCAGGCGTTGATGCAGCCCGAGATCTTGATCTTGAGCTCGCCGAGGTCGTGCAGCCGTGACAGGTCGTCGAACCGCTCGGTCAGGCGCCGCGCGATCGGGATCGAGCGTGCGTTGGCGAGGCTGCAGTAGTCGAGGCCGGGGCAGCAGATGATGTCGCTTGCGAGACCGATGTTCGGGGTGGCGAGCCCGAGCGCTGCGAGCGCCCGCCACACCACCGGCAGATCGGCGCGCCGCACATGCGGCAGCACGAGGTTCTGCGCATGCGTGACCCGGATCTCGCTGAAGCTGTAACGGTCGGCGAGGTCGGCCACCGCGTCCATCTGCTCGGCGGTGATATCCCCCGGCGTACCGCCCGGAGGCTTCAACGACACCGTCACGATCGCATAGCCCGGCTGCTTGTGGCCGCCCACGTTCGTGCGCAGCCATCGTGCGAAGCCGAGATCGTTCAGGCGCAGCTCGTCGAACTCGCGCGTGAATGTCGGCGCGTCTTCGTAGTTCGGAGGCGAAAACTGCGCGGCGATGCGCGCCACCTCGGCCTCGGAAACCTCGACCGGGCCGTCCTTGACGTCCTGCCACTCTGCCTCGACCAGCTCCGTGAACTTCTGGACGCCGAGCTCGTGCACCAGGATCTTGATGCGCGCCTTCCACAGATTGTCGCGGCGGCCGAGCTGGTTGTACACGCGCAGCACGGCCTCGAGGTACGACAGCAGATGCCGCTTGGGCAGGAACTCGCGGATCGTCTTGGCCAGGAACGGCGTGCGGCCGAGGCCGCCGCCGACCATCACCTCGAATCCCGTTTCGCCAGCCTCGTTGCGGTGCAGGCGCAACGCCAGGTCATGGATGCGCAGCGCCGCACGGTCGTGCGGGGCGGCGATGATGCAGATCTTGAACTTGCGCGGCAGGTAGGAGAACTCGGGGTGCAGAGCTCCCCACTGCCGGATGATCTCGCACCAGATTCGCGGGTCTTCGATCTCGTCGGGCGCCACGCCGGCCAGGTGGTCGGCGGTCACGTTGCGCAGCGAGTTCCCGCTGGTCTGGATGCCGTGCAGCTGCACCTTGGCGAGGTCGGCCAGGGCGTCGGGCACATGCTCGAGCTTCATCCAGTGGAACTGCATGTTCGTCCGCGTGGTGAAATGCCCAAATCCCCGGTCGTAGTGCCGCGCCACGTGCCCGAGCCCCCGCAGCTGGCGCGAGGACAAGGTCCCGTACGGCACGGAGACGCGCAGCATGTAGGCATGCAGCTGGAGATAGAGCCCGTTGCGCAGGCGCAGCGGGCGGAACTGCTCTTCGGTCAGCTCACCCGCGATGCGCCGGCGCACCTGGTCGCGAAACTGGGCCACGCGCTGGTCGAGGAGCTTCTGGTCGTATTCGTCGTAACTGTACATGGCCACTCTCACGCAGCAGGGCGTTCGGACACGCTGGGACCGAGCGCTCGGATCCGCTCGCGAGTACCCAGCGGCTCGACGCGATCATCTTTGACGGCAACAGCGATCAGATAAGGGCCGACCACCACCTGGTCGGCCGCGGCCTGGTTGCCGGCCGCCATCAGGCGCTCGGCCGTGACGGTGTCGCGGGCGACGGCCCCTTCGGAAACGTTCGTCGACCAGCTTCCGTCCGCCACCAGGTAAACCACGGCCCCATCGCGCAGCCGGTTGGCGGTCACGACCTGGGCCGCGGGATTCTTGACTACTTTTGCCATGAGACAGCCCGCCCGTTTTCCGAGTGTTCCGGGACCGCATATGCGGCGACATCGCCGATGACCAGCAGCGCCGGTCCCAGCCCGGCATGCGCGGCGGCCAGTGTTCCGAGCTCGTCAAGCGTGCCCGTGCTGACCCGCTGATCGGGGCGCGTGCCGTTCTGCACGACCGCGACCGGCGTGTGCGCAGCAAGGCCGGCGGCGCGCAGGCGACCGGCGATGTCACCGGCGTTCGATAGCCCCATGTAGACGACGAGGGTGCGATCGCCGCGTGCAAGCGAGGCCCAATCGATCTCCAGATCGCCGGGCCGCGTGTGCCCGGTGAGGAAGGTCACGGCGGAGGCGTGGTCGCGATGGGTCAGCGGAATGCCAGCGGCAGCCAGCGCTCCAACCGCGGCGGT
The DNA here is from genome assembly GCA_035506575.1 of Alphaproteobacteria bacterium. Lineage (GTDB taxonomy): Bacteria > Pseudomonadota > Alphaproteobacteria > CACIAM-22H2 > CACIAM-22H2 > DATJPD01. Next base: position 42,071 of record DATJPD010000114.1, on the reverse strand, counting down.
GATGCCCGGAACCGCGACCACCTCGATACCGTGGCCGCGCAGGAAATCCGCCTCTTCGCCGCCGCGACCGAAGACGAACGGGTCGCCGCCTTTGAGGCGCAAGACACGCCGCCCGGCGCGTGCCTCACGCAGCATGAGCGCGTTGAGCTCGTCCTGCGACAGGCTGTGCCGGCCCTTCGACTTGCCGACATAGAAGCGGTCGGCGTCGCGGCGGACACGGTCGAGGATCTCGGGCCCGATCAGCTCGTCGTAGAGCACCACGTCCGCCTGCTGCATCAGCTGCACGGCCCGGACGGTCAACAGGTCGGGATCACCCGGCCCGGCGCCCACGAGATAGACCACCCCGGCCTCCGGCCGCGCGGTGTGGTTCAAGAGGCGCACCATCTGCGCTTGCGCAGCGGCCTCGTTGCCCGCCAGCACCGCATCGGCCACCGGGCTTTCGAACACGCGCTCCCAGAACCGGCGGCGCTGCGCGGTGCTCGCCAACACATCGCGCGCCGCAGCACGGAAGCGTCGCGCAAAGCGCGCGAGCGCTCCCAGCCGCGCGGGCAGCAGGGCCTCGATCCGGGCGCGCACCCGTCGGGCCAGCACCGGCGCAGCGCCACCCGAGGAGACGGCGACGATCACCGGGTCACGGTCGACGATCGCCGGCATGATGAAGGTCGAGAGATCTGGCCGGTCGACGATGTTGACCGGCACGTTGGCGGCGCGGCCGGCCGCCGCCACCTCCGCAGCCCTGGTTTCCGCACCCGCCCCGAATACAGCGACGCAGCCCGCCACATCCGACGTCGCGAACGATCGCAATTCGAGCTGGATTCGGCCGGCGCTCGCGAGAGCCTCGATTTCGGGTGTGACCGCCTCGGCCACGACACGCACCGCCGCACCCGCGCGCAGAAGCAAGTCGATGCGCCGAGCCGCAACGGCATCTCCACCCACCACCAGAATGGGGCGGCCCCGCAGGTCGAAGAAGAGCGGCAGGTATTCCATGGCTCAGCTGTTCAAGTGCTCCGACAGTCGCCGGCGCCGTTTCCTGGGAGTTCTGGACGTGGAAGAGACGGAGCCGTCAGCCGGCGGCGCACCAGGCGGTCGGCCACATGCAGTCATCGGCCTCGACGACCATGGAGGCCGCGTGACGGGTGGCGAACAGCTCATCCCGCCGCGCACGGGCCGGCGAGTTGCTGACCGCGTTGTAGGACACCAGGAACAGCGGCGGCGAGCGGCGGTCGCTGCGGCGGTTCAGCGCATAGGCGAGATTGCCGTGATAGAAGACGACGCTGCCGACCGGCGCCCACACCCCGAGCGAGCCGCCGCCGTCATCGGGAGCGCCCAGATCGTTGAAGCCAAAGCGCTGCGAACCGGCTGCGACCTGGAGGACCGGCTCCGACGGATCGGTATCGCCGAGCACGATCGCCGCGGTCACGGCGCGCGGCGCCGCCAAGCCGTCCACCGTGGACCACGAGGCAAAATCGCGCCGCCAGGTCACGTCGCTCCGCACCTCGGCGAAGCGCGAGATCAGCCGCGACTGGTGCACGTACACGTCCTCGCCCAGGAGCTCGCGCGCGACGCTCGCGATGCGTGGGTGAGCCGCGAGCTTACGGAACGCCGGCTCGCTCACATGAGCGCCGTAGACCGTGCCCTCGGGGGCTTCGGCGGCAAAGGCATCGCTGCCGCGGGCGTGGCCCGCCTGAGCGCGCCGCAGCGCCACCACGCGCGCCTCGTCGCGCACCCAGGCGATCTCGTCGAAGACGAAGACCTGGGGCTGGACCAGGAAGCCCCGGTCGTGAAAGGCGGACAGGACGTCAGGCGTAAGCGGCACCGCGAAAACCCCACATTCGGTGCTGCAAACTTAATCTCCGCGCGTCCAGACGCACGGCATGTTTTCTAAAGGTACTCTTTAATTTTTCTTGGCCTTACGCGGCCTTGCGCACGGCCGCGGCCTCGTTCCTGAGCCAGTCCCGGAACAGCGCCACTTTGGGCAGGTTGAGCTTGGCCTTGGGGCAGACGAGGTAGTACGCGAAATCGACCGGAGCGCTCATCTGGAAGGGCTTGGTCAGCCGGCCCTCGGCCAGATCTGCGGCGGCCAGGGTGGCCTTGGCCAGCGCCACGCCACGGCCGAGGATGGCCGCCTCGATCACCAGACTCGATTGGTTAAACCGGGGCCCGCGGGAGGCGTCGACCTCCTCCACCCCCGCCGCCTTCAGCCACATCGCCCAGGTGGGGCAGGATTCGTCGCCGTCGGGGCTGTCATCGTGCAGCAGCGTATGGGACTTGAGCGCCTGCGGGGCCGTGAGCGCGTTCTTGCCCTTCATCAGCTTGGGGCTGCACACCGGAAATACGGCTTCGTCGAGCAGCCGCTCGACCACGAGGTCGCCATAGCGGCCCGCCCCGTACCGGATCGCGAGGTCGACATCATCGCGCGAGAAATCGGTGATCTGCATCGAGGCTGACACGCGAACGTCGATCTCGGGATGCTTGGCCTGGAAGCGGTCGAGGCGCGGTACCAGCCATTTCGCGGCAAATGACGGCGCGACGCTCACCGTCAGGATGCCGCCCAAGCCGAGGGAATCGATCTCGGCGATGGCGCTGCTGAGCCGCTCGAACGCCTCCCGGATGCCCGGAAGACAGGCCTGCCCGGCATCGCTCAGGAGCAGGGTGCGTTTGTCGCGCCGGAACAGCGCAACCCCCAGGTGATCCTCGAGGGTCTTGATCTGGTGGCTGACCGCCGCCGGGGTCACGCTCAGCTCGTCGGCAGCCTTCGAGATGCTGAGATGGCGCGCAACAGCCTCGAAGGCGCGCAAGGAATTCAGCGGCGGTAAGCGGCGGCTCATCGAGTGTGTATGGATGGCACGTCACACGCTGTCGTTCAAATTTTTCTTGGCCCGCGGCCTAATTTCTCTCACGCGAGCCCCTGGGAGACGCTTTGATTTTATTCGTGAAACCGCCGGCCGGACGCCTCAGCGGCGAAGGCCTAGATAAATGAGGAGCCCAACGACGATCGCCGCCAGCAGCGCGGACGTCGCCTGCCAGAACACCAGCGGGTTGCGCTGCAGAAGCGGAGCCGCCGGTATCCCCAGAGCCGCCTTGTCGGGCTGCCGAAGGTCGAACAAGAACTCCGACAACTCGCCGTAACGGCGGGCGGGATCCGGGTGTACGGCTTTCCTCAGCACTGCGTCGACCCAGCCGGGGAGTTCGCGATGATCGTCGACCGCGGACGCGTAGCGCAGCTTTCGCAGCTGCGCCCTGGTCCTGAGTTTCGCGACCGCGGTGCCATAGGGCAGCCGCCCCGTCAGCATCTGATAGGCGATCACGCCCAGCGAGAATATGTCCGACGCCTGCGTACCTCCCTCGCCCAGGAAATACTCCGGTGCCGTGTACTGGATCGATCCCGCGATGTCGGTGCGATCGGCGGCGGCGCCGTCGCCCTCGATACCGGCGATGCTCGTGGAGCCGAAATCGATGATCTTCGCAGTCCCGGTGACGTCGATCATGACGTTCGCGGGCGTGAGATCCTGGTGCAGCATCTCGAGGCGATGGAACGCCTGCAGGCCTTTCGCGATCTGCCCGATGATGTCGCGCACCTTGTGCAGGCCGGGCCTCGGATTGTCGACCATCCACTGTGCCAGCGTCTGTCCGTCCACGAACTCGGTCACGAGGTACGCGTAGTTGCGCTTCCTGGAGGATTCGCGTGCCCTCAAGACGTGGGCGCTGTTGATGCGCCGCGCCACCCACTCCTCCATCCGGAATCGCTGCATATAGGCTGGATCGCCGCGACGGTCGATCGACGGAATTTTGATCGCGACCCTGGCGCCATCCTGTTCATCGGTCGCGAGATAGATATGGCTTCGGCTGCTCGCATGGAGCTCGCGCACGATGCGATACCCCTCGAACTCCGCCCTCGCCTCGAGCAGCGGTGGAGGCGGCAATTCGGAGGCGTGGGCGACGACCTCGGCGGCCTCGCCGCGCGGCACGGCGTCGACGCGTATGATCTGCACGGTCAGATTGTCAGAGCTGCCCTGCCGGTAAGCTTCCTCGACGATGCGCCTGGCCGCACCGTCCAGGTCCGGGGTCTCGGCGACAACCTCCGCTATGAAACGCGGCGTGACATGCTCGTGCACGCCGTCGGTCGCCAGGATGAACAGGTCGCCGGGTTCGACGGGCAAGGAGCGGTAATCGATTTCGATCTGCGAGTTGATGCCGAGGGCACGGCCGAGATAGCTCTCGGCGGAGGACACGATCACGCGGTGATCTTCCGTGAGCTGCTCGAGGGTGCGCCCGGCGACACGGCAGATGCGCCCGTCGCCGACATGGAAGATATGCGCTGTCGTCGACTTGATCACGAGCGCACTCAGGGTGCACACGTAGCCCCTGTCTTTGTCCTCGAGAAGGCGCATGGGCCGGTTCTGGGCGTGCATCCAGGAATTCACCGCGGCGATCACGCGCTGCGCCGAGGTTTTCACCGACCATGAATCCGGCGTGCAGTAGTAATCCGTCAGGAAGCTTTTGACCGCGGTCTCGCTCGCATCTGCGCCGACCTCGCTCGTGCTGATCCCGTCGGCAAGGACGATCGCGACACCTTTCAGACCCAGGAGCGGCCCTTCAGGAATCAGTGCGCCATAAAAGTCCTGGTTGGCGCTTTTGCGCCCGGCCTCGGAGCATTGCCCGATCGATATCGAAAGCCCCGCTGGCATGAGCCCGCGCAAAGAAGCCGAGCCTCAACCCGGGGCGGGTCGAGGCTCGACGATGCCGACGCCGTCAGGCGGCGTGCTTGAGGGCCACGCTGCGCTTGGGTGCCGTCCGCGCGTGAGTCGCATAGAGGGTGAGGCCGGTGAACGCCAGCCCGCCGACCATATTTCCGAGCACGGTCGGAATCTCGTTCCAGATGAAATAGTCGCTGATCGAGAACGGCGCATGGAGCATCAAGCCGGAGGGGAACAGGAACATGTTCACGACGGAATGCTCGAAGACCATATAGAAGAAGACGAAGATCGGCATCCACATCGCGATCACCTTGCCGGGGACCGTGGTCGAGATCATGGCACCGACGACGCCGGTCGACACCATCCAGTTGCACAGGGCGCCGCGGAGGAACAGCGTGACCATGCCCATGGCCCCGTGTGCCGCGTAGCCGAGGGTCCGGGCCTCACCGATATTCCCAATCGTGGTGCCGACCTTGTCCGGCGGCTGCGTGAAGCCGAACGTGGTCACGAAAGCCATCAGGAACGCGACGGTAAGGGCGCCGGCAAAGTTGCCAACGAAGACCAGCCCCCAATTTCGCAGCACCCCACCCATCGTCACGCCCGGGCGCTTGTCGAGCCAAGCCAACGGCGACAGGACGAACACGCCGGTCAAAAGGTCGAAGCCGAAGAGGGACAGCATGCAAAACCCGACCGGAAACAGAATAGCGCCCACGAGCGGCTGACCGGTGTTGACGTTGATGGTGACCGCGAACCACGCCGCCAAGGCGAGGATGGCGCCCGCCATGTACGCGCGGACCAGTGTGTCCCGGGTAGACATCAGGATCTTCGCTTCGCCGGCGTCGATCATCTTGGTGACGAACTCGGAGGGAACGAGATAGGACACGGCATAGCCTTTCGGTTGCGGAACCCACCCGCTTCCAGCAAAGGACATGCCACCGGAATACGCATGCGGCGCTGCCGGCGCAGAAAGTTGCAGCAGATGACTGCCGCTTTTGACGCCAATGACCGGATTTTCGGCGAGTCAGGTCCGCCGGATCTTTGTGGCGCCCAAAATGTCAGCAACCATGACCGATTCGAGGCAGCCTACCGCCAGAATTCGCGCGAGGCGATCCTGGCTCCCTCGGCCATCGCCGCCATTTTCGCCCACACCACCTGCGGATCGACGGCCGCCTGGCCTACCCAGGTGCCATACCCGCAGTCGCTGCCGGCGATCACGTTCTCCCGGCCGACCAGCTTCGCGTACCGGCCGATGCGCTGAGCAATCAGCTCCGGATGCTCGATGAAATTCGTCTTGGATTCGAGCACACCCGGGATCAGGACCTTTCCCGCCGGCAGCTTGACCTCCTCGAACAGCTTCCATTCATGCGCATGGCGCGGGTTGGCCGCTTCGAACGAGATGGCAGCGGGTTTGGCGGTGAACACGACATCGATGATGTCGGAAAGCGGCACGTCGCAATGATGCGGCCCTTCGTAGTTGCCCCAGCAGAGATGCATGCGCAGGCGCTCGGGTGGGATGTTGGCGAGCGCGTGATTGAGGGCTTCGATGTTGAGCCGCGCCTGCTTGCGGAACTCCTCGAGGCTCAGGCCGGCGAACTGGATGTGGCGGCCCATGGCGAGGTCGGGGCAGTCGATCTGCAGTATGAACCCGGCGTTCACCACCGCCTCGTACTCGTGGCGCATCGCCTCGGCGATCGCGGCTAGGTAAGCCTCGCGGCTCTTGTAGTAATCGTCGCGGAAAAACAGGGCGATCACACCCGGCGACGCAGCACTCATGAACGCCTCCGTCGCACCCACCGACGAGACCGCGGCCTTGAGGTTGTCGGCGTCGGTCTTCGCCGCGGCGGCATCGCGCACGGTGATGGGCGCCGTGCAGGCAGGCGTCTTGCGCCTGGAGCGCCCCGGATCTCCGAACACCTTCTTCGCCAGGACGGGAAACTCGTTCAGGTCCTGGTACTGGAACGAGTTGCTGGTGCCGCCGAAGCCGTTCAGGCGATCCTTGATGTAAGTGGCGTAGCTTGGCTTGCTCAACTCGCCGTCGTTGACGATGTCGACCCCTGCGTCGACTTGCAGGCGTACCACCTCGGCGACCGCCGAACGGATTCGTGCGGCCAGTGCGGCCGCATCGACCGGCACGCCCTCCTCTTTCGCGAACATCATGCGGATCAGGTCGTCGGGGCGCGGCAGGCTGCCCGTGTGGGTCGTCAAAAACCGCTCGCTGCTCCGCTTCATGGCGTGCTCCTCCCGTCCCGTCGTTGACGCAAAGCTAGCATCCGGCGGTAGAGAGGACTAGACGACGGCGGCGCGTGGGACGCTGCCCGTCCGTGCTAGAAACTCCTCCATGCGCCTCTTCCCCGAATCCGCAACCGCCGATGCGCGCCGCCTGGTCATAGCACGCGGCCTGCGCGCGATCGGCGACGGCTTCGTCAGCATCCTCATGCCGGCGTATCTCCTGGCACTCGGCCAGGGCCCGTTCGAGGTCGGGGTGCTGACGACGGCGACGTTGATCGGCTCGGCGGCGCTCACGCTGATGACGGGCTGGATCACGGCGCGGTTCGGCCATCGCCGGCCGCTCCTGTGGGCAGCGGGGCTGATGATCTTCACCGGGCTCGGGTTCGCCGGTTTCCGCGCGTTCTGGCCGCTCCTGGTCGTCGCATTCATCGGCACGCTCAATCCCTCGGCGGGCGATGTGAGCGTCTTCTATCCGCTCGAGCAGTCCCTGCTGGCGCGCTCGGTCGCACCGCGTGAGCGCACGCAGCTCTTCGCCGAATACAGCCTCGCCGGAGCGCTGATGGGTGCCCTCGGCACGCTGCTCGCGGCCGTTCCCGATCTGGCCTCGGCGCGGCTCGGCCTGTCGCCGCTCACGGCCATGCAGGCGATGTTTCTCCTCTACGCCGCGACCGGAGTCATCGCCTCCTTTCTCTATCGGGACCTGGCCAAGGACCATGGCGAGCATCGCGAGGCGGTCCAGCCGCTCGGCCGGTCGCGCGGCGTGGTCTATCGCCTGACCGCTCTCTTCACCGTCGATTCGTTCGGCGGCGGCTTCCTGGTGCAGTCGATCCTCGTGCTGTGGCTGTTCCAACGCTTCCAGATGCCCGTGACCGAGGCTGCCAGCCTCTTCTTCTGGGCCGGCACCTTGACGGCCACCTCGTATCTCGCGGCAGCGCCGCTCGCGCGCCGCATCGGCCTGATCAGGACGATGGTATTCACGCATCTGCCGTCCAGCCTGTGCGTGATCGCGATCCCGTTCGTGTCGGACCTGCGTGTGGTGATCGGACTTCTGCTGGTGCGGGCCCTGCTCTCGCAGATGGACGTGCCGGCGCGTTCGTCTTACGTCATGGCGGTGGTCAGCGAAGCCGAGCGCCCGGCCGCCGCCAGCCTCACCGCGGTTCCGCGCAGCCTCGCCTCGGCGGTCAGCCCGGTGATCGCCGGATATCTGATCACGCTCACGACCTTCGGCTGGCCGCTGTTGTTCGGCGGCGTGCTGAAGGCCGGCTACGACCTGGCGCTGCTCAGGATGTTCAGCCGCGTGCGGCCGCCGGAAGAGGCGGGCGTGGCGAAGGAACGTGCCTAGGCGCCTTGCACGGCCAAGGTGCCGGAGCGGCCGTCCACCGTCCCCATCGCAAGGTCGCAGACAGGAATTTCGGCGCGCCGGCCGAGAGATGCGCGAGCCTCGTCGGCCAGCAGCGTGAAAGCGACACGCTCCCCGCGGAGCCGGTCGATGAGCTGCTCGAACCAGGAGCGGTAGGCCATCCCTTCGAGCTCGGCGTGGATGGTCATCACGTTGAGGTCATCCTCGCGCAGCCAGCGCCGATAGGCATCCGCAAGCCCGGTTTGCGGATATTCGGGACGGCCGAGCAACTCGTCCAAGGTCGGCAAGGTGGTGGGGATCTGCAAGGTGGCGAACACGCGGCCGGCGGCGCGCGGAAAGAACGGCGCGCGGCCGCGCGCATCGCTCGCATAGTCGAAGCCGCAGGCGTCGTAGGCGGCGAGACTCTTCGCGTCCGCCTGCCAGCCCGCTGCCCCGGCCGTCCTGGCATCGAACCCGAAGACCCTCCGGAACGCCTGGCGCGCCTTGCGGATCTCCGCGGCCGGTTCATCGCCCTGCATGCGCGCAAGCCCGTCCTGCCACTTCACGTGATCCCAGCAATGGATGCCGACCTCATGGCCGAGGCGCTGCACCTCGCGCATCGCCTGGGCGTTGCGCGCGGCAATGTCCGGACCGGGCCACAGCACGCCGTTGAGCAAAGTGCGCCAGCCATAGACCGAGACCACGCTGGTGCGGCTGACCTTCTGGAAGAAGCCCGGGCGGAAGATGCGGCGGATGGCCCGGCCGGTGTTGTCGGGGCCGAGCGCGAACAGGAACGTGGCACGGATGCCGCGTTCGGCCAGAAGCCGTGCCAGGGGCGGCACGCCCTCGCGCGTGCCGCGGTCGGTATCGACGTCGACCTTGAGCGCGAGCCGCGGCGTGGTCACCTCCGGGAGGCGTCGAGGTCGCCGGTCTCCGGGTGCTTCGACACGAGGTAATAGTCGAGCGTCTTCTTCACCGCGGTCTCGAGATCGGTGACCGGGTGCCAGCCGAGATAACGCTCGGCATTGCGGATCGACGGCACCCGAAGCGCGATGTCCTGGTAGCCTTTGCCGTAATATTCGTCGGCACCCACCGAGATGATCTTCATCTCCTTGGCCACGTTCTCGTATCCCGGATAGCGCGCGATCATACGCACGAGGAGCTCGGCCAGCTCGCGGATCGAGAGGTCGTTCTTCGCGTTCCCGATGTTGAAGATGCGCTTGGACGCCTGGCCACTGTTGTTCTCGATGATCCGGATCAGCGCGTCGATCGCATCGTCGATGTAGAGGAAGCAGCGCCGCTGGTCGCCGCCGTCCACGAGCTGGATGTTCTCGCGCCGGATGATATTGCCGATGAACTGGGTGAGCACGCGCGACGAGCCTTCCTTGGCGGCCCAGATGTTGTCGAGCCGGGGGCCGATCCAGTTGAACGGCCGAAAGAGCGTGTAGTCGAGCTTTCCCTCCTCGCCATAGGCATAGATCACGCGGTCCATCAGCTGCTTGGAGCAGGCGTAGATCCACCGCTGCTTGGCCACGGGGCCGAGGACGAAGTTCGACGTCTCCTCGTCGAACTCGCGCTCGGTGTTCATGCCGTAGACCTCGGATGTCGACGGGAACACCACGCGTTTGCCGTAGCGCACGCAGTCCCGGATGATGCGCAGGTTCGCCTCGAAATCGAGTTCGAACACCCGGAGCGGCTCGCGCACATAGGTGGCCGGCGTCGCGATCGCGACAAGCGGCAGCACCACGTCGCACTTCTTGATGTGATACTCGATCCACTCGCGGTTGATCGTGATGTCGCCCTCGACGAAGGCGAAGTTCGGATGGCCCAGACAGGCGTCGAGCTTGTCGGACTGGATGTCCATCGCAAACACCGACCAGTCGCGGTGGCGCAGGATGAACTCCGACAGGTTGCTACCGATGAAGCCGTTGGCGCCGAGGAGGAGGATTTTGAGCGACATGAGGGGCTTCTAGCCGAGGATGTCACCCGGCTGCAAGCGCGGGGTTCCGGAGTCCGCCCATTCGGACTCGACCAGCTCCACCGCACCGTCGCCCGCCCGGATGCGCAGGGGCGCGGCGGAGAGCACCTCGCCCGGCCGCCCGCCGGCGGCATCGGCCGCCCGCGCCTTCCACACCATCAGACGCCGCCCATTAAGTTCCGAAAAGGCACCCGGAAATGGCCGGGCTACGGCGCGGACGAGATCGACGATCCGGACCGCAGACTGCGTCCACTCGATCCGGCCGTCCTCCGGCCGGCGGCCGCCGAACTTGCTCGCCAGCGCGTCGTCCTGCCGCCGGCGTGGTGCGGTCCCGGCCTTGAGCGCCGCCAGCTGACGGTCGAGCAGCCGCCGCGCCGCCGGGACCAGGCGGCGCATCACGTCGTACGCCGTGTCGTCGGGTGCGATCGGCACGGCCTCTTGATCCACGATGTCGCCGGCATCCGCCCGCGCCACCATATGATGCAAGGTGACGCCGGTCTCGCGTTCCCCATGCAGCACCGCCCAGTTCACCGGCGCCTTGCCCCGGTATTTGGGGAGCAAAGATCCGTGCATGTTGAAGGCGCCGCGGCGTGCCGCTGCCAGGACCGCGGTCGGGATCATGCGCCGATAGTAAAACGAGAAGATGAGATCCGGCGCCAAGGTTGCGATCAGGCGATCGGCCTCGCCGCCGAGACTGGGCTCATCGAACCGCACCGCAATCCCGTGACGCTGCGCGAGATCGGCCACGGAGCGGAACCAGCGGGTCTCACCCGGATCGTCCTGATGGGTAAACACGACGCGCACGGCCTCGCCGCGCTGGATCAGCAGATCGAGGCATTCGTAGCCGATATCGCTATAGGCGAAGACGATAATCCCGCCGGCCGCGCCAGAATCGGTCATACCGGCTCAGGCGTCCTGGGGGCGTTCATAGACGGCCTGCACCTGATAGGCGGGCCGGCGCCGCACTTCCTGATAGATCCGGCCGACATACTCGCCGACGATGCCGAGGCCCGAGATGGCGATGCCGATCAGGAAGTAGAGGATGCCGAACAACGTGAAGACGCCCTCGACCTCTGGGCCGACGATCAGACGGCGCAGCGCCAGGTATACGACCAGCAGGAGGGCTGCGGCCGCCACCGCAAGACCGAACACCGTAAACAACTGCAGCGGCACGAGGGTGAACCCGGTCATGAGGTCGAAATTGAGGCGGATCAGCCGGTACAGGTTGTACTTGGACGTGCCATGCGTGCGCGCCGCGTGCTGCACCTCGACCTCGGCCGGGTTGGCGGCGAAGTGCTGGGCAAGGGCCGGGATGTAGATGGCGCTCTCGCGGCTGGTCACAATCTGCTGCACGATCTCGGCGCGATAGGCGCGCAGCATGCAGCCATGGTCGCGCATCTCGATTCCGGTCGTGGCGGCGCGAAGGTGATTGATGATGCGGGACGGGATGGTGCGCAGCGCGGAGTCCTTGCGGTCCGCGCGATAGCCTCCCGCGACATCATGCCCCCGCGCTATCGCGTCCAGCAGCTTAGGAATCTCCTCGGGCGGATTTTGCAGATCGGCATCCAAGGTCACGATGACCTCGCCGCGCGCACGCTCGAACGCCGCCATGATCGCCTGGTGCTGGCCCGAGTTACGGCGCAACAGGATGACCCGCACATGGTCCGGTCGCGCGTTGTGGAATCCGATGAGGATCTCGCGCGATCCGTCGCGGCTCCCGTCGTCGGTGAACAGCACCTCGAACGACTTGCCGAGCCTGTCCATCACTGCCATCAGCCGGTCGAACAACGTCCGCAGGTTCTCGGCCTCGTTGTAGACCGGGATGACGACGCTGGCGTAAGGCTTCGGCATGACGGACTGGGGCATCAGGCGCGCGCCGCCTGGAAGACGTCGCGCATGGCCGCGACCACGCGATCCTGCTCGGCGCTGGTCATGGTCGGGAACAGCGGCAGGCTCGTGATGCTGGCGCCGACGCGCTCGGCATGCGGGAAGTCCCCCGGCTTGAAGCCGAAACGCTCACGGTAATAGGTGAACAGGTGTGCCGCCGTGTAGTGGAGGCCGACGCCGATATTGTGCTCCTTCATCGCGGCGATGAAGCCGTCGCGGTCGATGCCGCAGGCGCGTTCCTCGACCAGCACCGTGTAGAGGTGCCACGCATGACGGTGCGGGAATGGCGCGGGCTGCGGCCGGGTGAGCGAGTTCCAGTCGCCGAAGAGCTTGCCGTAGCGCTCGGCCAGGGCCGTTCGCGCCGCGATGAAGCTGTCGAGGCGCTTGAGCTGATGCAGCCCGATCGCCGCCTGGATATCCATCATGTTGTATTTGAATCCGGGTGCGACGACGTCATAGATCTGGCTGCCCGCCTTCGAGAAGCGGTTGAAGGCGTCGCGGTCGATGCCATGGAACCGAAGCGTGCTGATCGTCCTGGCCAGGGCCGCGTCGCGCGTGACCACCACCCCGCCCTCGCCGGTGGTCATGTTCTTGTTCGGATGGAAGCTGAACACCTGGGTGTCGCCGAAGCTGCCGAGCCGGCGGCCTTTGTATTCCGTGTGGATCGCGTGCGCGCAATCCTCCACGACGCGCAGGCCGTGCTTGTCGGCGAGCGCATAGAGCGGATCGAGATCGACCGGCAGCCCTGCGAAATGCACCGGCATGATCGCCTTGGTGCGCTTGGTGATCGCGGCGGCGACCCGCCCCACATCGATGTTGAACGTCGCCGGATCGATATCCACGAGCACCGGGCGGCCGCCTCCGAGCACGATCGTATTCAGGCTCGCAGCGAAGGTGAGCGGCGTGGTGATGACCTCATCGCCGTCCTCGAGGCCGAGCGCCAGGATCGCGAGATGCAAGCCAGCCGTCGCCGAGGACACGGCAAGCACGTGCGGGGCGCCAAAATACTCCTTGAACGCCGCCTCGAAGCGCTGCACACGCGGGCCGGTGGTGAGCCAGCCCGATTTCAGGACCGCGACCACCTCGTCGATCTCCTCCGCCTGGAGATCGGGCTTCGCAAACGGAAGGAACGGCGCCGGATCGCTCGTCATGCGCACCTTGGCTGTGTCCGGCGAACGGCCGGCGCGGCGGACCATACTACGGCCCCAACATATTCACAATGTTGAGAGATTCTTCGCCGCGGCGGGGTGCCGAAGATGGCGGCAGGGCCGCGAATGAGGTACGAGTACCGGGATGAGCACCATCGCCAGCGGCGGCGTCGATTCCCCGTATGCATGGGTCCGCCTGATCGCCGTCGTGACCATCAGTACGCTCGGCGGCGTCGGGATGTGGTCGATCGTGGTGGCGCTCCCGGCCGTCCAGGCGGAATTCGGCGTCGCGCGCGGCGGCGCGTCCTTACCTTATGCCCTGACCATGATCGGCTTTGCCTGCGGCACGGTCCTGATGGGCCGGCTTGCCGACCGGTTCGGCATCATGGTCCCCGTGATCGGCGGCACGATCGCCCTCAGTCTGGGCTATGTCGCTGCCGCGCATGCGCCGAACATCGGGGTGTTCGCCGCGATCTACGGCGCCGTGATCGGCCTCGGCAGCTCTGCGACCTTCGCACCGATGGTCGCCGACATTTCGCTCTGGTTCGAACGACGCCGCGGGATCGCAATCGCGGTGGCGGCGACCGGCAACTATCTCGCCGGGACCCTCTGGCCGGGCATCGTCGAGCATTTCATCGCGCTGGTCGGTTGGCGCGAGACGCATCTCGGCATCGGCGTATTCTGTCTCGTGGCGACCCTGCCGCTGACCTTTGTCCTGCGGCGGCAGCCGCCCGCGAAGTCGGCCCGGCACGAGATGGCGGTCGGCCGGGACCCGACGCCCTTCCTGCCGCCCGCGCGGCTGCAGGCATTGCTGGCGCTGGCGGGCCTCTCATGCTGCATCGCGATGGCGATGCCGCAGGTCCATCTCGTGGCCTATTGCGTGGACCTCGGCTATGGACCGGCGCGCGGGGCCGAGATGCTGTCGCTGATGCTCGGCTGCGGCGTCATCAGTCGGCTCACCTTCGGCGTGGTCCTTGACCGCCTGGGCGGCCTCAAAACGCTGCTGATCGGCTCGGCGCTGCAGGGGATGGCGCTGGCCCTGTACCTGCCGTTCGACGGCCTGGTGTCGCTGTACGTGATCTCGGCGGTGTTCGGCCTGGGGCAAGGCGGCATCGTCCCGAGCTACGCGTATATCGTGCGCGAGCTGTTCCCGGCCCGTGAAGCCGCAACGCGCGTCGGCCTGACCTTATCCGCCACCCTGGTGGGCATGGCGCTCGGTGGCTGGATGTCCGGCGCCATCTTCGATCTGACCGGCTCTTATCAGGCCGCCATTCTCAACGGCATCGGCTGGAACATCCTTAATCTCCTGATTGCCGGCTCGTTGTTGCGGCTGCGGCGGCGAACCGCCGCCATACTCCCGGCGGCTACTTGATATTGGACACCAGCACGTCGCTCGCGGTCCGCCCGAGTTCAACCATCGACGTCTTGCGGCCGGCGGAGAGCTCCGCATAGCGCGCGAGCGGGATCACGGCGTACATCGTATGCCCCGGTTCACTCCAGCGCCGCCAGAACTCGTCCTCGCCGACCATCCAGGCGCGCGTATCCTCGACCGAGCGGCCGAAATCGAGCTCGTCGCCGCCGGTCGCAGCGACCGTGATCCGCCGGTTCAGGTAGAACGGCAGATCCTGCGGATAGCTGAACAGGGAGGCGACCTCGTCTCCCGGTCGCAAGCGAGGATCGAGCATCATCGCGAGCGGCTTCGTCGATCCGGGCTGCGCGGCACCCACGATCGCATCGACCGCGAGACCGAACGCGGCCGAACCGGCCAGGGTGACGGCGATCGCCGCACCCAACGCATCGCGCCGTGCCATCCAGCCCAGTGCAATCGCGGCCAGGGCCAGTCCATAGGTCAGCGGCATCAGATGGCCCAAGGCGGGCGCGGCGGCGGCCAGGTAGCGTTGCGGAATGAACAGCTGCGGGTCGTCGTGCACACGGTCGGTCAGCAGAGCCAGTCCGATCAGCAGCACCGACAGCAGGAGCAGAGCCCCGCGCATGAGCCGCCGCTCCCGTTCGAGGGCGCGGTCGAGCCAGGCGCCGAGGAGCAGCGACAGCGGCGGGAAAAACGGCAGGGCATAGGGAATCAGCTTCGACCGCGAGGCGGAGAAGAACAGGAACGGCAGCAGAAACCACAAGAGGACGAGCAGCTCGGCCGAGCGTTCGCGCCGGTCCGCCCACCAGGTGCCGACCGACTCCCATATCGCCGAGGGTAGATAGACGACCCACGGCAGCCACCCGATGATCAGGATCGGAATGAAGAACCACACCGGCTCGCTGCGGCCTGCCTCGGGCGTGAGGAAGCGCAGCACGTGCTCGTGCACGAAATAGAACCAGGCGAACTCCGGATTCCGCAGCGCCACCGCCACGTGCCACGGCACCGTCAAAACCAGGAACAGCAACGTGCCGGTCGGCAGGCGCACGTGGCGCAGCTCGGACCAACGGCCGGTCAGGATCAGCCACGTCAGCACGACCAAGCCCGGCAGGGCGATGCCGATCAGCCCCTTGGTTAAGGTCGCGCCGGCGGCCATGGCATACATGAGGTACATAGCGCGGCTGCGGGCCGGGCTCGCCGGCGGCGCCCGGATGCCGAGCAGAAACGCCGTGAATGTCGCCGTAAGAAAAAACGCGACCGGCATGTCGAGCAGCACCTGCCGCGACAGCTCGAAATAGAGCACCGACGTCGCCATCGTCCCGGCGGCAAGGAGCCCGGCGCGCCGCGACCACGAGGCACGGCCCGCCACGTACACGACGAGACATCCGCCCACGCCGAACGCCGCGGTCAGCACGCGCACCGCAAACTCGGAACGGCCGAACATGGCCTCGTCGGCCGCCTGCAGCCAGTAGAACAACGGCGGCTTCTC
Organism: Alphaproteobacteria bacterium; assembly: GCA_035506575.1. Taxonomy (GTDB): domain Bacteria; phylum Pseudomonadota; class Alphaproteobacteria; order CACIAM-22H2; family CACIAM-22H2; genus DATJPD01. The sequence goes on along the minus strand of DATJPD010000114.1, from coordinate 25,935 downwards.
GAAATATTTGACCCCGTTGAGGCGCGGCGTCAGCCAGTCGCCGGAGGCCAGCATCTCGCGGGGGATCTCCGCGTAGCGCGCCTCGCTCGGCACGCTCAAAGGCCGCTGGCCAAGCAGCACCAGATAGATGCCGCCGATGACCAGCGCCAGCAGCAGGAGATCGGCGGCGATGCTGCGCCGCTCGGCGGACAAGGACGACTGCAAGGCAGCTCCGGACGGGACTCGGGGATCGATCCGGCTAAGAATGCCCGCCCCGCGGCAGCCCCTCAATGTTTTACGCCGCGGCCTCGACCCCGCCGGTCTTCACGATGAAGTCGGCGATCTCGGCGACACCCTGGTTCGCCTTGAGGTTGGTGAACAGGAACGGGCGGGTCCCGCGCATCTTGCGCGCGTCGCGGTCCATCACCTCGAGACTGGCGCCGACCAGGGGGGCGAGGTCGATCTTGTTGATCACCAGCAGGTCCGAGCGCGTGATGCCGGGGCCGCCCTTGCGCGGGATCTTGTCGCCGGCCGACACGTCGATGACGTAGATGGTGAGGTCGGCGAGCTCGGGGCTGAAGGTCGCGGCGAGATTGTCGCCGCCCGACTCGACGAACACGATGTCGAGGTCGGGATAGCGGCGCGTCATGTCGGCGACGGCCGCGAGGTTGGCCGAGGCGTCCTCGCGGATCGCCGTGTGCGGGCAGCCGCCCGTCTCCACGCCCACGATGCGCTCCGGGGCGAGTGCCCCCGAGCGGGTCAGGAACTGCGCATCTTCCTTCGTGTAGATGTCGTTCGTGACGACCGCGAGGTTGTAGCGGTCGCGCATGTGCTTGCACAGGCGGTCGACGAGTGCCGTCTTGCCCGAGCCGACCGGGCCGCCGATGCCGACGCGGAGAGGTCCATGGGGAGAGCTCATGAGCGGAACAACCTCGTGTATTGGGTTTCGTGTTTCATCGAGCACCAGTCGAGTAAGGGCGAAGAGGTCCCCAGCGAGTCGAGATCGGCCGCGAGGGCGGCTTCGGTCGCGCGCGCGATCACCGGCTCGAGGGCAGCCACGGCGCGCTGGCCGTCGGTCTGGCCGAGAGGGATCAGCCGTACCCCGGCCGAAACGAGGTTGGCGGCAAACGCCTGCAGGTATGCTGCGACTGCTGTCGCCAGTGGCACGCCGTGCCAGGCGCAGGCAGCACCGACCACCGCAGACAGCGGCACCTGGTCCCGGTGACGGGTGGCGAGCTGCAAGAGGGCGGGATGCGGCCACGCCTTGGCCGTAACGGACAGGAAGGCGGACCCTTGCGCCGTACTTTCGAGGGCGGTCTCGGCGCTGGAGCGCCAGGCCGCCGCCAGCGCAACCGCCTCATCGAGGGCTGCGTCGTCCCCCTGCTCCGCTGCGCGCCATGCGGCGGCGAACAGGGCTGCGTCCACCCGGCCTGCGCCCGCCTCGACGACGGTCGCCACCCAATCGATCAGCGCGCCAGCCGTGGCCACGCGCCCGGTTTCCACCGCGTATTCGAGACCATGGCTGTAGCTGAACGCGCCCGTGGGATAGGCCGGGGACAGCCACGCCATCAGCCGGTACAGCGCGGTCTCAGACGTAGCCCCCGTCTTAAACATGGTCACTGTCCAACTCGGAACCATGCGCGTGCGCCGCATAGGCGCCGCCTTCGGGCGTGAACGGCGCCTGGATGTGCCGCACGGTGCCGCCCAGGCCTTCGACCATCGCCACGATCACGTGATCCTCGCGGATGAGGATGCGCTGCCCGTCGAGCTCGGCCGGCACGTGCCGGTTGCCGACATGCCAGGCGATGCGCGACAGCAGCGCCGGCGTGTCGGCGGTGATCTCGACCAGGTCTTCGAGGGCGGCCCTGACCGCGACGAACCCACCTTCGCTGAGCGCCAAACCGTCGCCGTCGGCCAGCACCGCCGTATACGGAAGGTCGAGCAGCACCGGCTCGCCGGCGTCGGTCGCCAGGCGCAGCCGCCGACGGTGGCGGTCGTCATAGCCGAGCGTCACCGTGCCGCGGCACTCCTCGGACGGCCAATGGCCGGCCGGTGCGATGCGATGCGCGTGCAGCATCGTCAGAACAGGAAGTACCGCTGCGCCATGGGCAGCACCTTCGCCGGAGCGCAGGTCAGAAGCTCGCCGTCGGCGCGCACCTCGTAGGTCTCGGAATCGACCTCCATCCGCGGCATTGCCGAGTTGTGGACCATGCTCTTCTTCGAGATGCCCGCGCGGGTGTTCTTCACCGGCAGGGTTGCACGGGCAAGGCCGCACCTCTTTCCGATGCCGGCCTGATGCGCCGCCTTGCTGACGAACAGCACCGAGCTCTCGATCAGGTTGCGGCCGTACCCGGCGAACATCGGGCGGTAATGGACGGGCTGCGGGGTCGGGATCGAGGCATTCGGGTCGCCCATGGGGGCCGCCGCGATCGACCCGCATTTCAACACCATGTCCGGCTTCACGCCGAAGAACGCGGGCGACCAGATCACGAGATCGGCCAGCTTCCCTACCTCCACGGAACCGACATAGGGGGAAATGCCCTGCGCGATCGCCGGGTTGATGGTGTACTTGGCGATGTAGCGCTTGGCGCGCGCGTTGTCGTTGTCGCCCTTCTCTTCTTTGAGCCGGCCGCGCTGCTGCTTCATCTTGTCGGCGGTCTGCCAGGTGCGGATGATCACCTCGCCGACCCGGCCCATGGCCTGGCTGTCCGACGACATCATCGAGAACGCGCCGAGGTCGTGCAGAATGTCCTCGGCCGCGATCGTCTCGCGGCGGATGCGGCTTTCGGCGAACGCCACGTCTTCGGGAATGTTGGCGTCGAGATGGTGGCAGACCATGAGCATGTCGAGATGCTCATCCAGCGTATTCACGGTGTAGGGCCGCGTCGGGTTGGTCGAGGACGGCAGCACGTTGGCCTCGCCGCACAGTTTGATGATGTCGGGCGCATGCCCGCCACCGGCCCCTTCGGTGTGGAAGGCGTGGATGGTGCGGCCCTTGAACGCGGCGATTGTGTCCTCGACGAAGCCGGACTCGTTCAGCGTGTCGGTGTGGATCGCGACCTGGATGTCGTACTTGTCGGCGACCTTGAGGCAATTGTCGATCGCAGCCGGCGTCGTCCCCCAATCCTCGTGCAGCTTGAGCCCGCAGGCGCCGGCCTCGATCTGCTCGGCAAGGCCCGGCGCCAGCGAGGCGTTGCCCTTGCCGAAGAAGCCGAGATTCATCGGGAAGGCTTCGGCCGCCTGCAGCATGCGCTTCATGTGCCACGGGCCGGGCGTGCACGTCGTGGCCGACGTGCCGGCCGCGGGACCCGTGCCGCCGCCCATCATCGTGGTGACGCCCGAGTAGAGCGCCTCGTCGATCTGCTGTGGCGAGATGAAATGGATGTGCGTATCGATGCCGCCCGCGGTGATGATCTTGCCTTCGCCGGCGATGGCCTCGGTGCCGGGGCCGATGATGATGTCCACACCCGGCTGCACGTCCGGATTTCCCGCCTTGCCGATGGCCGCGATCTTGCCGTCCTTGAGCCCGATGTCGGCTTTGATGATTCCCCAGTGGTCGAGGATGAGCGCATTCGTGATCACCGTGTCCACGGCCCCACGGCTCCGCGAACGCTGGCTCTGCCCCATGCCGTCGCGGATCACCTTGCCGCCGCCGAACTTCACTTCCTCGCCGTAGGTCGTGCGATCCTCCTCGACCTCGATGAACAGCCCGGTGTCGGCCAGGCGCACCTTGTCGCCCGTGGTGGGACCGAACATGTCGGCATAGGCCGCTCTGCTGATGCGTGTCGCCATGGTCCCGCCCCTAAAGCTTGCCGCTGATCTTGGCGTTGAAGCCGTAGACGGTGCGCCCGCCCGCGTAGGCCACCAGGCGCACGGTTCGCGTCTGCCCGGGCTCGAACCGCACCGCGGTTCCGGCCGCGATGTCGAGCCGGTAGCCGCGCGCCTTCTTGCGCTCGAACTTGAGCGCCGTATTGGTCTCGAAGAAATGATAGTGCGAGCCGACCTGGATCGGCCGGTCGCCGGTGTTGGCGACCTCGAGTGTCACCGTCTTGCGGCCGGCGTTGAGCTCGATCTCGCCGTCTTGCGGCAGGATTTCCCCTGGAATCATGTCTTCCCCCTTCAGCGGATCGGCGCGTGGACGGTGACGAGCTTGGTGCCGTCCGGAAACGTCGCCTCGACCTGGATGTCGGCGATCATCTCGGCGACCCCCTCCATGACCTGATTGCGGCGCAGCACCGTGGCGCCGTCGCGCATCAGCTCGGCGACGCTGCGGCCGTCGCGCGCGCCCTCGACCACGAAATCCGTGATCAGCGCCACCGCCTCCGGGTGATTGAGCTTCACCCCGCGCTCGAGCCGCCGGCGCGCGACCATCGCCGCCATCGCGACCAGGAGCTTGTCCTTTTCCCTCGGTGTCAGATTCACCCTCGCCTCCCCGTTGCCCTCTGTCAGTGATACCAGACGCGCGGCAGACGCGCCGGCCAGCCGCCGGCCGCCTGGCGCAGCCCGCACAGATACCCGATCAAGTCGCGGCGCACCGACGCCGCGTCGCGGCCGACGAAGCGCGCCAGCAGGATCTCGTTCACCACGGTCGCCGCCGCCCAGCTGCAAGCTGTCTCCAGCAAGGTGCGGGCGACGTCGAGGTGCTTTGCCGCGTCGGCGGCCACATAGACCGCCGTGGCCACGGCCCGGGCGCCATCGAAGGCGGCCGGCCGCCCCAGGGCCGCAGCGACGTCGCCCTCGAGCGTCAGCGCATCGGCCCACACGAGCTTTCCGTCACGCGTGATCCGCCACGCATCGTGCAGGAAGCCCGACGCGAAGCTCTCGCCGCGCGCGATGCGGCCGAAGACCAGCATCTCGGAGGCGAGCAGCCGGCTCTCCGCTGTCGTGGCCACGGTGGTGCGGCGTGCCAGCCGGGCGCCGTCGAACAGGATCGTCTCCTGCGGCAGCCATTCCAGCCACGCGTTGCCGACGTCGATCGTGACGTCGATGCGGCACTCCTCGTCGAGCGCACGATAGATCTTTTCGGCGGCCTGCGAGGTGATCGTGGCCGCCGCCCCCTCGCGCGCTGCAAACGACAGGCGCAGGCGATCGCCCCCCGTGAGCCCGCCCGAGGTCGTCAGCAGCACGGCGGTCGGCGGATGGCCCGGCTCGGCGCGCGGGAACAGCACGCGGCAGGGATCGTGCTGATAGAGGTGCCGAAGGCCGTTGCCCGGGCCGCGCCCGGCAAAGACCAGCTCGGCGGCGCCGTCGCCGCGTTCGAGGGCCGTCGTGCGGCCGGAAGTTGGGTCATACGGCACGTCAGACCGTAAGGTAGCGCCGGACGGCGGATTCCTCCATGTCCGACTTGCGCCCCGCCAGCACGACCTCGCCGCGCTCCATGACCACGTAGGCGTCGGCAAGATCGCGGGCGAACTCGAAATACTGCTCGACCAGCAGGACGGCCATGTCGCCGCGCTCGGCGAGCAACCGGATGACCCGCTCGATGTCCTTGATGATCGAGGGCTGGATGCCCTCGGTCGGCTCGTCGAGGATCAGGAGGCGCGGCCGGGTCACCAGCGCCCGCGCGATCGCGAGCTGCTGCTGCTGGCCGCCCGACAGGTCACCGCCGCGCCGCCCCAGCATGTCGTGCAGGACGGGGAACAGGGTGAAGATCTCATCCGGCACGTGACGCTTGTCGCGCGACAGCGGCGCGAACCCCGTCTCGAGGTTCTCCTGTACGGTCAGGCGCGGAAAGATGTCGCGCCCCTGCGGCACCAGCGCCATGCCGCTGCGCGCGCGGGCGTGCGGCGGAAGCTTGCTGACGTCATGGTCCTCCCAGCCGATATGGCCGGCTGCGATCGGCTGCAGGCCGAAGATCGCGCGTAACAGACTGGTCTTGCCGACGCCGTTGCGGCCGAGAATGCACGTGATCTCGCCCTTGCGCGCGGTCAGGCTCACCCCGCGAAGGGTGTGGCTGGCGCCGTAATAGAGATCGATGTCCTGGACCGCGAGCATGGACCTAGCGGCGGGGCCTTTTTTGCGCCAGGCGGACGACGGCCATCGAAGGCCGCAAGGCGATCGCGCCGGCCAACGCGGCCATGACGAGCAAGAGCACTGAGGTCATGTCTGTCCTCCTTACCGTCCGAGATACACTTCGATGACGCGCGAATCGTTCTGCACATGATCGATCGAGCCTTCGGCGAGCACCGATCCTTCGTGCAGCACGGTCACCCGCGCGCCGAGGCTGCGCACGAACTCCATGTCGTGCTCCACGACGACCACCGTGCGGCTGCCGGCGAGGCTCAGGATCAGCTCGGCCGTGGCCTGCGTCTCGTGGTCGGTCATGCCGGCAACCGGCTCGTCGAGCAGCAGGATCTTCTGGTCCTGGATCAGCAGCATGCCGATTTCGAGCCACTGCTTCTGTCCGTGGCTCAAGGCACCCGCGATCTCCTTCTGCCGCTCGGCGAGGCCGATCGTCTTGAGCGTCGCATCGAGCCGGTCCCGGCCCTCGCCGCTCAGCTTTGCGGTCAGCGTGCGCCAGGTGCCGCGCTCGCCTTTCAGGGCGAGCTCGAGGTTCTGAAGCACCGTCAGGTTCTCGAACACGGTCGGCTTCTGGAACTTGCGGCCGATGCCGAGATTGGCGATCGCCGTCTCGTCGAGCTTGGTCAGGTCGATGTTGCCGTCGAACAGCACCGTGCCCGTGTCGGGCCGCGTCTTGCCGGTGATGACGTCCATCATCGTGGTCTTGCCGGCCCCGTTGGGGCCGATGATCGTACGCAGCTCCCCGCGGGTCACGATCAGCGACAGCTCGTTCAGCGCCTTGAAGCCGTCGAAGCTCACGGTGACACCGTCGAGATAGAGCAGTGTGTCCGCCGTGATCTGCCGGGAAGAGGTATCGGTCATGGCGACGTCGTTCATTCGGCCGGCACCGCGACGGCACGACGGCGCCGGCGCGCCTGCCATTGCCGCGCCAGGCCCACCACCCCTGACGGGAGCGCCAAGGTCACGATGATGAACAGGGCGCCGAGAAAGAACAGCCAGACCTCGGGCGCCGCACCGGTGAGCCAGGTCTTCACCCAGTTCACGATCCCGGCGCCGAGAATGGCGCCGACCAGCGTGCCGCGGCCGCCCACGGCCACCCAGATCGCGACCTCGATCGAGTTCGCGGGCGAGAACTCGCTGGGATTGATGATGCCGACCTGCGGCACGTACAGGGCCCCCGCGAGCCCCGCAAGCACTGCTGCCACGGTGAACGCAAACAGCTTGGCATTGGTGACGGAATATCCGAGGAAGCGCACACGGCTCTCGGCGTCGCGCAGCGCCAGCAGCACGCGGCCGAGGCGCGATCTCACGATGAAGCGGCACAGCAGGAACGAAAGGCCAAGCGCGATCACTGTGATCACGTAGAGACCGCGGCGCGTCGCAGGCGCATGGACGTCAAAGCCGAGGATGTCCTTGTAGTCGGTCAACCCGTTGTTGCCGCCGAAGCCCATATCGTTGCGGAAGAATGCCAGCAGCAGCGCATAGGTGAGCGCCTGGGTGATGATCGAGAGATAGACGCCGGTGACCCGCGAGCGGAACGCGAACCACCCGAACACGAACGCCAGGAGGCCGGGCACCAGCAGGGCCATCGCGGCCGCGAAGGCGAAATGGTCGAATCCGTACCAATACCAGGGCAGCGCCTTCCAGTTCAGGAACACCATGAAGTCCGGCAGAACGGCGTTCCCGTACACGCCGCGCGTGCCGATCTGGCGCATGAGGTACATGCCCATGGCGTAGCCGCCGAGCGCGAAGAAGGCGCCCTGGCCGAGGCTCAGGATTCCGGCATAGCCCCAGATCAAATCGAGCGACAGCGCGAGGATCGCATAGCACGCGTACTTGCCAAGCAGCGGCACGAGATAGTCGGGGATGGCGAAGGGCGAGCTCGCCGGCAGCAGGTTGAGGAGCGGCACGCCGATCGCGAGCACCGCACCCAAGCCCAGGAACGCCCCCCAGCCGCGCCGGTCGAGAAGGTCCACGATCATCTCAGGTCTCTGCCGCCCGGCCGCGCAACGCGAACAGGCCGCGCGGCCGTTTCTGGATGAACAGGATGATGAACACGAGGACAGCGACCTTGCCGAGCACCGCACCCGCGAACGGCTCGAGGAACTTGTTGACGATCCCCAAGGTCATGGCACCGACCAGGGTTCCCATCAGGTTGCCGACGCCCCCGAACACGACGACCATGAAGCTGTCGACGATGTAGATGGTACCGAGGTTAGGACTCACGTTGCCGATCTGGCTGAGCGCCACCCCCGCCATGCCCGCGATGCCGGAGCCGAGGCCGAAGGTCAGCGCGTCGATGCGCGCCGTGGCGATGCCCATGGCCGCCGCCATGTCGCGGTTCTGGGTGACCGCGCGCATGTGCAGCCCGAATGCGGTCTTGCGAAGTACGAGGGCGATGGCGCCCAGCACCGCGAAGCAGAAGACGATGATATAGAGCCGGTTCCAGGTGACGAAGAAGCCGCCGGTGACGTTGAACCCGCCGGTCATCCATGACGGGTTCGCGACCTCCTTGTTGGGTGCGCCGAAGACCGTGCGTACCATCTGCTGGAGGATGAGGCTGATGCCCCAGGTCGACAGCAAGGTCTCCAGGGGGCGGCCATAGAGGAACCGGATCACCGTCCGCTCGAGCGCGATCCCGAACGCAGCTGCGACCAGGAAGCCGACCGGCACCGACACCAGAAGGTAGGCATTGATCCAGCCCGGCGGCAGGTAGGCGCGGAAGATCTCCTGCACCACAAACGCCGAATAGGCGCCCAGCATGATCATCTCGCCATGCGCCATGTTGATGACGCCCATTACGCCAAAGGTGATGGCCAGGCCGATCGCTGCCAGAAGCAGCACGCTGCCGAGGCTGATCCCCTCGAAGAGACTGGAGCCGTAGCCGGCGATGGTCAGGCGGCGCTGCACGGCATCGACCGCCGACCTGAGCGCGGCTTTCACATCAGGATCGGACTCTGCCGTCAGCCGCGCCTCGAGCACCGAACGGACCCGCAACTCGGGTGAGCCGGACAGCACGCGCGCCGCGGCGATCCGCTTCGCCTTGTCCGGATCGCCAAGGTCGGCGGCGGCAAGGGCCACGTCCATCGCCGCCTTGACCTGCGGATCAGTCTCCTTGCCATAGGCGTCACGCAGCAGGCCGACCGTCTCCGGGGCGGCGCTGTCCAGCAGCGCTTCGGCCGCCTGCAGGCGCTGGCTGGCGCTCGAGCTGACCAACCCAAGCTTGCCCACCGCCTCCTGCACGACATTGCGCAGATTGTTGTTGATGACCATCGGGTCGACATCGGCGGCCGTGGCGAATCCCGCGGGAGCAAGGGTCGTCGCCAGGGTCAGCCGGAGCTGATTGCCGCTGCGATCGCCGATGACCGTCGCGCCGTCCGAGTGCCGGATGAACAGGCGCCCGTCGCTCAACGCCTGCAGGACCGGGATAGCGCGCTCGTCGCCCAACGCCGTCAGCACCTGGATGGCCTTGCCTTTGTCCTCAAAGGAGTCGGCGTTGAGCTGGTTGACCGCACCGGCAAAATCGAGCGGCTTCGTCTCCCCGGCCGCGGCAACGGTGCCGGGGCCGCCCAGCAAGGCCCTCGCCGCGTCGTCGAGCGCGATCGGCGTCAGGTCGTCGGCCTTGGCCTCGTCTTCGACTTGCCCGGTCGCCGCGTTCGTTACGACGTACATCTCGCCGTCTTTTTCACCAATGACGACGGCGCCATCCGCATTGCGCTGGAACAGGAGGCCTTTGGACAAGGCCTGGAGTGCTGCCTTCGCCTTGGGGTCGTCGAGATGGATGAGAGATTCGATGGCTGGCTTCGGGTCCGGGTCGGTCAGGCCGCCAAGCGCGTCCGAGAGATCGTCGGCGCGCGCCGATGACAGCACGGCCGCCGCCAGGAAGAGACCGGCGATCACCACCGCCGCCGCCGTCAGAAGACGTGCAAGGCGCCCTGCCCCTCTGTCCTGCCGGCCTGAATTCATCGATCGTCTTCTTCTTGTTCGTCGTCCCAGTCGTGCCCGTTCATCGAGAGAAGAGCGGGCATCGAGAGAAGAGCGGGACCGCCTGCCGGAGGCAGACGGACCCGCCGCTTCCGCTCGGTACTTACTCGTAGCTTTTGTACTTCGGCTTCTCGCAGTTGCCGCACACCCACGGGAACGTCCAATCCGCGGTCAGCTTGGCGCTTTCGGGAATGTACTTCGACCAGGCATCCGCCTTGATCGGGCCCTTGGTCTTCCACACGACGTTGAACTGCCCGTCCGGCCGGATCTCACCGATATAGACCGGCTTCGACAGGTGATGGTTGGTGTTCATCGTCGCGATGAAGCCCGACGGCGCCTGCACCTTCTGGCCGTACATCGCCTGGCGGACGGCGTTGACGTCCGTCGTGCCGGCCTGCAGCACCGCCTGCTCCCACATCTTGAAGCCGATATAGGTCGCTTCCATCGGATCGTTGGTGGTGCGCTTCGGATCCTTGATGTAGGCGTGCCACTCCTTGATGAACGCCTCGTTCGTCGGGTTCTTGATCGATTCGAAGTAGTTCCACGCGGCGAGATGGCCGACGAGGTTCTTGGTGTCGATGCCGGCGAGCTCTTCCTCACCGACCGAGAACGCGACCACCGGGATGTCCGAGGCCTTGATGCCCTGGTTCGCCAGCTCCTTGTAGAACGGCACATTGGCATCGCCGTTGATCGTCGACACCACCGCCGTCTTCTTGCCAGCCGAGGCGAACTGCTTGATCTTCGACACCTCGGTCTGCCAGTCGGAGAAGCCGAACGGCGTGTAGTTGATCATGATGTCCGCCGGCGCCACGCCCTTGGCCTTGAGGAAGGCCTCGAGGATCTTGTTGGTCGTACGCGGATAGACGTAGTCGGTGCCCTCGAGCACCCAGCGCTTCACGTTGCCGCCTTCGGCACCCATCAGATACTCAACCGCCGGGATCGCCTGCTGGTTGGGGGCCGCACCCGTGTAGAAGACGTCGTTCGAGCTTTCCTCGCCCTCGTACTGCACGGGGTAGAACAACAGGCCGTTCAACTCCTCGAACACCGGCAGCACCGACTTGCGGGACACCGAGGTCCAGCAGCCGAACACCACGTCAACCTTGTCCTTGGTGAGGAGCTCACGCGCCTTCTCGGCGAACAGCGGCCAGTTCGACGCAGGGTCGACGACCACCGCCTCGACCTTGCGGCCCAGCAGCCCGCCCTTCTTGTTGAGGTCATCCACCATCATCAGGACCGTGTCCTTGAGGGTGGTCTCGCTGATCGCCATCGTGCCCGACAGCGAATGCAGCACGCCGACCTTGATCGGCGGCTTGTCCTGGGCCTGTGCCGCGGCAGTAAAGCCGGCGACGCCCGCGACCATCGCAGTGGCCGCGATGGCGCGCGCAAATCTCGTTTTGAACACTATGGATCTCCTCTCCCTGGTTGCCCTGACCGCCGGTCCGAATGGCCGCGGCAGAGGACTCAGTGCGAGAGTCGTGCCAAACCCCAAGGCATGTGCGGCTGCTGCATTAATCAGCCGCTGTCGCCCAAAGAGAAGGCAGGGATCAGGGTCTCCTGCGAGACCCTGATCAAATTTTAGCCATGAATGCGATGCGTGTTCGGCCCGTGGGCATGCACCTCAGGCCGCCGAAGACCCGGGCTTAGTTCGCCTTGATGCCCGCCTTTTTGACGAGCTCGGTGTTCTCGGTGAACTCTTTTTGGATGACCGCTTGGAACGCGGCGGGCTTCATCACGTACGGGGTCGCCCCGAGGGCCCCCAGCTTTTCTTTGACGTCGGGCAACGCCAGCACCTTGGCGACTGTCTCGTTCAGCTTGTCGATCACGGCCGGCGGCGTCTTGGCAGGCGCCAGCATCGCCACCCAGAACACGTAATCTGAATCCGCCACGCCCGCCTCGGTTGTGGTCGGCACGTCAGGCAGCTCCGGCGAGCGCTGTGCAGCCGCCACCGACAGTGCCTTGAGCTTCCCCGACTTGATCAGCGAGATGGCCGAGACGATCGGGGTGAACATGTAATCGACCCGCCCCGCCATGATGTCGCTCATCGCTTCGGGCGTGCCCTTGAACGGCACGTGGACCGCCTCGATGCCGGCGCGAATGCGGAACTTCTCGTCGTTCATGTGGGTGGCGCTGCCCACCCCGGCCGAGGCGTAGGTGAGCTGCCCGGGATGCGCCTTGCCGTAGGCCACGAGCTTGGCCACGGAATCGAGGCCTTTGGTGTTGTTCGCGTCCACCACGAGCACGTTGGGCAGGATCGCGAGCGGAGACACCGCAACGAGGTCGGTCAGCGGGTCATAGGACAGGTTTGCATAGAGAAGGGAATTGGCGCTGTGCGAGGACGAGTTGACCAGCACGGTGTAGCCATCGGGGGCTGACTTGGCGACCAATGCCTCGGCGATCGTGCCGCCGGCGCCGACCCGGTTCTCGACCACGAACGGCTGGTTCAGGACCTGGTTCAGCTTGTCCGAGACGATGCGGGCGACGATGTCGACACCGCTTCCCGGCGGAAATGCCGCCGTCACACGGACCGGATGATCGGGATAGGACTGCGCCCAGACCGGGGCCGCCGCAAATGCCAGCGTCGCCGCAACAAGCGCGGCCTTCACGAACTTCATCGCCATCTCCTCCTCTGTCGCCGAAATGCTGTCTGCGCGGCCCTTTTTACGACAGGCCGTCGCTGACTTTCACGTTCTCCGGAGTGACGTCGATGCCTGAGTTTTCGGCCTGAAGCAAGAGCAATGTCGCAAAGTCGTCGGTCACGTGACCGTGGCCGATGACGCTCTGAATGATCTCCCGCGCGGTCGAGGCGAGATGCATCGGCACGCCCAGCTTGTGCGCCGCGGCGAGGCCCAGATCCATGTCCTTGCGCAGCAGCGGCGGCGTGAACGTCGGCGTGAAGTCGAGATTGACCAGGGACGGCGTCTTGTAGCGCGTGAACATCGAGCCCATGACGCTCTTGTTGATGAACTCGAGGAAGGCGTGCCGCTTCACGCCCGCCTTCTCCGCCAGGACGGTGATCTCGACCAGCGCCTGGATCGTCACGCCGAGAAGAACGTTGTGGCAGATCTTCATCAGGCGCGCGGCTTCGCCGTCGCCGACATAGCTGGCGCCGGTGCCGAGCGCTTCGAGATAGGGCCGCGCCGTCTCGAACGCGTCCTTGGGGCCCGAGACCACGACGCTGAGCAGGCCCGCCTTCACCACCTTGCCGTTGCCGCTGACGGGTGCGGCGAGGAACTGAACGCCGCGCTTGGTGGCTTCCGATCGCACCTGGGCCGAGGCTTCCTCGGACACGGTCGAGCAGTCGATCAGGATGTTCGGCACCTTGTTTCGCGACAGCACACCCTTGGCGCCGAGCGTCACCTCGAGCAGATCATCCGAGGCGCTGACCATCGTGAACACGATGTCGCGGTCCGCGAGGTCCGCCGGGCTGTCGACGATCGTCGCCCCATAGTCGGCCAGCGGCTCGGCCTTGGCGCGCGTACGGTTGTAAGCGGCGAGGTTGCCGCCCGCCTTGGCCAGGCGCGCCGCCATCGGAAAGCCCATGCGGCCGGTGCCGATCCAGCCGAGCGTGTGTGTGCCGACTTTTACTGCCGTCTTTACCGCCGCCATTCGAGCCCCGCTTCCGGTTCGTGAAACCCGCCGTGCAATCGTCGCAATCCTCTATGCAAACGATTGCACAATCGATTGCAGACTTGTAATGGATTTGAGGAAAAATCGCAACCGTTGGCCGGCCCGCCAAGGTGCGGCGCCTTGTCACCAGGGACCCTGGTCTCTATCGTCGCGCCGATGGCGCGCGCGAAGGTCACCATTCACGACGTGGCGAATGCCGTGGGGGTGCACCCATCGACGGTCTCGCGGGTGCTAAATGCCAATACCCGTCATATGGTTACGGCCGAGATCGCGCAGCGCGTGATCGAGGCGACGCGGGCCCTCGGGTATCATCCGAATGCCCTGGCCCACAGCCTCCGGACGCGGCGGTCCAATACCATCGGGGTTCTGATCCCCGATATCACCAATCCGGTCTTTCCGCCCATCCTGCGCGGCATCGAGGATGGGCTGGCGGCGGCCGGCTACACCGCCATGATCGCCAATACCGACGGGGCGGCGGACCGGGCCAATCTCATCCTGGAGGGAATGCTGGCCCGCCGCGTGGATGGATTCATCCTGGCGACGGCCCAGCGCAAGGACCCGACCATCGACCGCTGCGTGGCCGAGGACATCCCGCTCGTCTTGATCAACCGGACGACCAAGAGCACCGGGCGGGCGATCTCCGTCGTGACCGACGATGCGGCGGGCATCGCGCTCACGGTCGCGCATCTCGCCGGCCTCGGGCACAAGCGCATCGCCCATATTGCCGGTCCCCTGCATCTGTCGACCGGATATGAGCGACATCGCGGCTTTATCGCGGCCATGGACTCGGTCGGGCTCGAACGCCAGCCGGCGCTGATCGTCGTCGCCGAGGCGTTCAGCGAGCACGCCGGCGAGCGCGCCATGCTGACGCTCCTCGACCGCGGCAAGAAGTTCACCGCCGTGGTGACCGGCAACGACCTGCTGGCGCTCGGCGCCTATGACGCACTGAACGCGCGCGGCCTCTCCTGCCCCAAGGACATCTCGATCACCGGCTTCAACGACATGCCGTTCGTCGACAAGGTGAGCCCGCCGCTGACCACGGTCCGGATCCAGCACTACGAAATGGGGATGCGCGCCGCTGGCGCGGTGCTCGAGCGTATTAAGGAGCCCGGGACGCGCGGCGCCGACATCAGGCTCGAGCCGGCGCTCGTGGTGCGCGGCTCGACCGCGCGGCCTGCCTGACCCCTACTTCGCCATCGCCACCGAACCGGGCGCCGTCAGCCCGAGCGTGCGGCCCGGGAAGCCCGCCGCGTCGAAGTACAAGGTCCGCCCGACCGTCTGATAGTTGAGCACGGTCTTGAGGCCCTCCTGGCCGGGCAGCGATGCCACGCTCTTGTGGTCGAACTTGGGCACCATGCCCCCGGGCAGCGCTTCGGTGATGACGCGACCGACGAGCTTGCCTTTGTTCGGCACGTGGAGGTTCATCAGCCTGGCGATGGTCTTGCCCAGGTCGGCATTGCTCACGGGGGCCGGATCGGCGAAGCCCCGCTTGAAGTCCGGTCCGGTCGCGGCCATGAAGTTGAACGTGTCGGCGCGGCTGAAGCTGCCATGCATGCCCTGGCCCTGCTGCAGCCCGGTATCGGCAATCTCGACGCCGCAGCGCGTGACCTCGCCGCACCCAGTGTCCCAGGTGCGGAAGTTGATCGCGATCGCCGGCGTAGGCGTGCGCGCCGCCCCATGCATGTTGATTGCGGAGAGCGGCAACGTGCCGGGGATGTGGCCCAGCGAATCATCGACGAACAGGCCGCTCACGTAGTCCTGCGCCATCAGCGCCTTGACGACGCGCGCCGCGAGCGCCTTGTCCTTCTTCGGCAGATACACGAGATCGGACCCGCCGTTGGCGGCGACGACCACGTCAGGATGCGTCGGATCCTTGCCGATCAGGCCGTTGCCGGCCTTCGGGTGCGCTTCGGCGCCGACCTGGGCGTTCTTGTTGTCCGGATCGAACAACGGCAGATCCAGCGCCTGCGCGATGTCCAGCGCCACGAAGCCCACCGGCAGATGCTCCGGCAGCACGTCGCCGTAATGCGCGCGCGCGGCCGGGCTCGTCTTGCTCTCCTTCGAGATCGTCGAGAAGCCGTGGTCGGCGGTGACGATCACGTCGGTGGTGTCGGCGAGGCCGAGCGAGATCAGCGCCGCCTGGATCTGGCCGAGATTGTCGTCGGCGTTCTTGATCGCCGCGAGCGAGGTGGGCCCGTTGATTCCCGGTGTCAGCGTATCGAGGCTGTCGCCCTGGAAGTGCTGCGTGCCGTCGGGGTCGCGCGACCAGAACACGAGGACGAACGGCTTGTTGCGCGCCTTGAACATCGGCAGCACGACCTTCGTCATCACGTTGGCGAAGTACGCCTGCTGCTCGACATTGGCAGCCTTGGTCCCCGGCGTCGTCGAATTTCCGGGATTGCCGTTGGCGCCGCGCGAGGGGGCTGCCGCCGGAAGCCCGGCGGCGGCGATCGCCTGTGCGACCTCGGGCATGACCGGAACGCCGGCCGGGCTGCCGGTCGCGTCGTCGATGACGATCGTCTGCACGCGGGCATCCTTCGTCGGATCGAAGATCAGCGCCGGACCGACCTTGCCGATGGTCGCCGTGCTGAGCCCCTTTTGGCGCGCCGCCGCGAGGATCGTCATCTCGTCGAGGTAGTTGCCCATGAAGTGGTCGTCGACCTCGTCGATGACCGTATCGTTCTCGAGGAACGGCGTGACCGACCCGCCGGCGTGCTGCACCGGGAAGCCGACATAGATCGTATTGCTGAAGTCGCCCGTGTCGCCGAGGTAATGGCCGGTCGCCATGCCGGAGGCGTTGGCGGTCGTGAAGGTCGGAAAGAGGGCATGGCTGTTGCTGAACCCGACCCCCTGGTCGCGGAGCGCCGCCATGTTCGGCGCCGTCTGCGCATCCACCATGCGGGCGCGCAGGCCGTCCGAGACGAACAGGATCACGTTGTGCGGCTTATCCGCCGCCCATGACGGTGAACCCAACGCCAGGATGACGGTGGATAAGGCAGTCGCAATCAAGGCCCGACGCATGCAGAACTCCCGCGCTTTTCGAGTCATCAGAAGGCGTTAACTATAGGTTCGCTATGCAACAGTTTTGTTGCAGCTGCGCGCCCCCTCATCCGGCCGGGTCGCGATTATAACGGGCCGCCCGCGAGAAAGCCGCCATCAGGCGCTCATGGCGCTCCTCGATCCACGCCCGCGGCTCCTCTTGGGTGAAGATGAAGAACTCGTCGTCCCGGATCGCCTGCAGCACCCGCCGCCCGACCGCGTCCGGCGGCCAGCCGGCGGCCAACTGGTCCTTCACCGGGTTGTCGGCCGGCGACTCGTACGGTCCGCCGAAACGCTGGGGGCGGTGTTTCGCCGACGCGTAGATCTCAGTATCCACGGCGGCGGGACACAGCACCGACACGCCGATGCCCGAGCCCTCGAGCTCCTGGGCGAGCGATTCGGAGATCGCGACCACGCCGTACTTGGTGGCCGAGTAGGCGCCGCTGCCGCGCCCGGGCCGCACCTGCAGGCCACCGATCGAGGCGGTGTTCACGACATGGCCGCCCTCGCCGTGGCTGCGGATGAGCGGCAGGAAGCTGCGCAACCCGTGGACCACGCCCTTGAGGTTGACCCCGATCACCCAGTCCCATTCCTCGAGCGTGAACTGCGAGACCGGCTTGCCCGGCGGCGCGACGCCCGCGTTGTTGACCAGCACGTAGAGCTTGCCGAACGCTTGCCGCACCTCGTGCGCGGCACGCTCCATAGCGGCGGCGTCCGACACGTCGAGAGACAGCGCCAGGCTGCGCACGCCAAGCCGCTCGATGTCCCGCCGCGCGCGCTCGACCGCGTCGGCCTGGATGTCGGCGAGGGCCACGTTCATCCCGGCCCCGGCGAGGGCGCGGGCAATGCCGAGCCCGATGCCCTGCGCCGCACCGGTGACGAACGCCGACTTGCCGGCGAGTTCCTTCACGCGGGGGGGCCGCGCCTAATATTGGTTGGCGATCGGCAGGTTCTCGGCCGGGTAGAGCGTGATCACCTTGCAGCCCTTGTCGGTGACGACGATCTCCTCTTCGATGCGTGCCGCCGAGATGCCATCCCCGGCCGGGCAATAGGTCTCGAGTGCGAACACCATGCCCGCCTTGATCTCCATCGGGTCGTCGATCGAGTTGAGGCGGCTGATGATCGGCCGCTCGTGCAGGCCTAGGCCCAGGCCGTGCCCGAACTCGAGGCCGAACGCCTCCATCTCGCTGGTGAAGCCGATCTTGTCGGCGGTGGGCCACGCGGCCGCGACCTGGTCCGAGCGCACGCCCGGCTTGATCATGTCGATCGCGATGTCGATCCACTCGCGCGCCCGCTTGTACGCGTCCTTCTGCGCCTCGGTCGCGCGGCCGACATTGAACGTCCGGTAGTAACAGGTCCGGTAGCCCATGTAGGACTGGATGATGTCGAAGAACGCCTGGTCGCCGGGTCGGATCAGCCGATCGGTGAAGTTGTGCGGGTGCGGCGAGCAGCGCTCGCCGGAGATCGCGTTGATCGCCTCCACGCAGTCCGAGCCGCGCGAGTAGAGGTCGTGGTTGGCCAGCGCCACGATCTCGCTTTCGCGGACGCCCGGCTTGAGCGCCTCGGAGATCTTCTGATACGTCCCGTCGACCATCGCGGCCGACATGTTGAGCAGCATCAGCTCGTCGCGGCTTTTGATCTCGCGTGCGTCCAGCATCACCTGCTGGCCGTCGCGAACCTCGATGCCGAGCCGCTGCAGCTCGAACAGCATCGGCGGCTCGACGACGTCGACGCCGAGCGGCATGTCGGCCACGCCCTCCTCTTCGAGCACGGCCTTGATCTCCTCGGCCGCGCGCCGGAACAGCCCCGCCTTGGGGTGGATGGCACCGCGCAAGCCGAGCAGGCCGGCGCGGCAATGGTCGTCCTCGAGCCAGGGCGCGTAGAGGCGGTGGTGCTTGGCCGCCGAGCCGAAATCCCACACATACGGCTCGCCCGGGCCGGTGAGCAGGCAATAGCGAGTCAGCTTGTCGCGCGCCCACTCGCCGATGACGGTCGAGGAGATGTAGCGGATGTTGTGCTGGTCGAAGGTGAGGATGGCGCCGAGGCCGGACCTCGCCAACGCCTGGCGGGTGCGCCCGAGCCGGTATTTGTGCAGCCGGCGGAAGTCGACCCGCTCCTCGAAATCGACCGACATGGAGCCGAGCGCCATCAGCGGCCGGGTCCAGTCATGGTGCGGATCGACGTCCTCCGGCTTCACGATCTTGGGTTCGGGATGCTTGCTCTTGGCCATGGCGCGTCCTCGCCGAAGTGTTCGTTGGGGGCGGTGTGTCCGTTTGGGCGCCCACGCTACAAACATTGCCGGGCCAAAGCAATTCGCTGCCCACGGATTGAAGGGCCGCCACCCCGCGTGCGAACATCATCACGATGCTGCTCCGTGCCGTCATCGCCGCGTACGCCCTCCTGGCCCTGGCTCAGCCGGCTTGCGCCGAATATCCCACCCGGCCGATCCACCTTCTGGTGCCCTTCCCGGCCGGTGGGGCGGTCGATCTCGTGGCCCGCCTGCTGGCGAGCCAGCTCACCCATGACCTTCCGGGCACGATCGTGGTCGAGAACAAGCCGGGTGCGGGCGGCATCCTGGCGACGGATGCGACCGCGAAGGCGACGGCCGACGGGTACACGCTGCTCCTGACCACGCCCAGCCACACGATCAACGCCGCACTTCGCGCCACGCTGCCCTACGACACCGAGAAGGACCTGGCACCCGTCTCGATCGTCGCCGAGATCCCCGAGCTTCTGGTCAGCTCGCCACAGGCACCGTTCGATTCCTTCAAGGGGTTCGTCGCCTATGCCAAGCAGCATCCCGGCCAGTTGACCTATGCGTCGGCCGGCAACGGCACCTTGCCGCACGTGACGATGGAGTTGCTGCTGCAGCAAGCGGGCGTGCAGGTGCTGCACGTCCCCTATCGAGGGGCGGCACCCGCCATGGCCGATCTCCTGGGTGGGCACGTGCAACTGAAGCTCGACACCATCGCAACCTCGGCCCAGCTGGTCGCCGACGGCAAGCTGCGGGCGCTGGCCTATGCGGCGCACGCGCGCAGCCCGCTCATGCCCGAGGTCCCGACCGTCGCGGAGATGGGCTTGCCCGGATACGAGGGCATCCTGTGGCTCGGCCTGATGGCGCCGGCGGCCACGCCCAAGCCGGTCGTCGAGCAGCTCGCGGCGGCAAGCCGGCGCGCCATGCAGACCCCGGATATGGTCGAGCGCTGCCGGCGCGACGGCATTGACGTGGTCGGCAGCACGCCCGCAGAATTCGGCGAGCGCATCACCCGCGAGATCGCGCAGTGGCGCGCCCTCGGCCGGAAGGTTCAGATCACGCTCGAATGACCATGCTCCGCCAAGCACGATACATGTTGCTCGCGCTCGCAGTTCTGTTTGCGAACGCGGCGGCGGCCGAGCCATTGCCGATCACGCTCGCAGGCCCCCTCACCCTGGTCGATGCGGACGGCAAGACGGTGAGCACGGCGTCCTTTGCCGGCCGGTGGCTTCTGGTCTATTTCGGCTACACGCACTGCGCCGACTGGTGCCCGACCAGCCTGAGCGCCATGGCCGAGGCGCTGGACCAGATCGGCCCGGCCGCCGAGCACGTGCAGCCCCTCTTCATCACCGTCGATCCGGCGCGCGATCACGGGCCCATCCTGCGCAGCTTCGCGGCCGAGTACGACAAGCGCCTGATCGGCCTCGGCGGCAGTCCCGAGCAGATCGCGGCCGCCGCGAACGCGCTCGGCGTCAAATACGAGAAGATCCTGCTCGGGAGCGACGACTACGTCATCGACCACAGCGCCACCTTGTCCCTGATCGATCCGAGCGGCCACCATGCCGAGACCTTCAGCATGGCCGAGCCCTATCAGATCGCCGCCAAGCTCCTGACGGCCGTCTCCTCGACCGGCGCGTCGCTCGACAACGTGAACAACGCGGCCGCGTACAAGTAAGCTGTCGCGACCAGCTATTTCGCGAAGTTCGCGATCTTGCGGGCCTCGCCGGTGACCTCGAGGATGTGCATCCCGGTGTTGGCGCGGTCGACGATGTAGATGTAGCCGCGGTCGTCGACGTCGACGTTGTTGGTCTGGATCGCGACCGCGCAATGCTGCCGGCCGCCCTCGAGCTTGGCGCAGCGCTTGTCGGTGTTTTTCGTCGTCGTCGGGATGTAGTAGCCGACCTCGCGCGGATGGAACGGATCGCGCACGTCGACCGCCCGCACGCCGGCATTGAAATAGGCGAAGAACATCTCGCGGCCGTAGTAGATCGGGGTCGTGTTCTCGTTCGAGGAGTGCGTGCCGAAGCGCCCGCCCTTGTGGCAGAAATCGCCCGGCTGCTCCGGCACCTGGAACGTCGCCACGGACACCGGCGTCTTCTCCACCGTCACGTCGACGAACCACGCCATCTGGCGCGGCTCCTGGCACTCGTTCTGGATCTGCTCGTCGGTGACCACGACGAAGTTGCGCGTGCGGCCGATCTTGTCGTCTTTGAAATTCGTCACCGGCACGTTCAGCATCGGAAACGCCGTGTGCGCGCCGTTGAAGGCCGACATCGTCCAGCGGCTGACCTCCGGATAGCGGAGGTTCTCGTCGGTCGGTTCCTTGGGACCGGTGAGCAGCTTCTGACGGTCGACGATCTGCATGATGCCGTCGGAGTTCGTGCCGTAACCGAAATAGACGCGATTGGACTGCGGCATCGAGATCATGCCATGCAGCATGATGGGCGTCGGGCCCGTGGCGCCGGGCTCCTGGCCGGGAAGACCGAAATTGCGGATGAACACCGGATGCGCCGGATCGCTCAGGTCGTAGATCTGGGTCATGCGCGGTACGCGCCACCCGGGCACGCCCGACACGAGGTAGGCGATGCCGGTGTCGCACTCCCAGAAGCTCTTGTGCGTGCCCTTGAGGCCCTCGACGACGCGCGTAACGAGCGTCGGGTGCGCGGGGTCGGTCGTGTCCCAGATCTCATGCGCCTGGTTGCCGAAGGGGCGCAGCAGATAGACCTTGCTGGGATCGCCCTTGGGCAAGGTCTTGCCGTCGCACACGCGCACCATCTGCGCCCCGCCCGCCTCGTAGAGGCCCGGCTCGCCCGGGATATGGGCGAGATATTTCGGGTGGTGCGGGTCGGTCACGTCGACGATCGACGTGCCGTTGTCCTCGGCCTTGCCGGTCAGCGGGTTCATCGGCTTGGCGACGGCATCGGTGCCTCCGTGATGGCCGATATAGGCGATCCAGCGGCCGAACTGCTCGTGCACGACGGGCTGATACGCGCTGCGCCCTTGCAGGTCGTTGTAGCCGGCCAGCGCCATGTTGTGTGCCTGCGCCTTGGCATCGGCGGCTGAAGCAGGGGAGACGGCGAGCAAGAGGAGCGCGGCCAATGCGAAGGCGGCAGGACGGAACATGTTTCCCCCTAGAGTTCTGGTTATTCGGTCTGCTCGTCGCGCCGGTACCACGGCAGATACCGGCGGGTCGCCCAGTTCACCAGGGCATCGAAGCCGACGCCGAACCCGGCCAGGAAGATGACGGCGACGAACGCCTCGTTGTGGTGGAACGTGCGCGAGTTGTAGAGGATGAAGTAGCCGATGCCGGGAATGGCCGTGAAGAACTCCGCGACCACGGCACCGATGATCGCGCGGCCGGCCGCCAGCCGTAGGCCCGACAGCAGATACGGCATCGAGGCGGGCAGCACGATCTCGAACAGCCCCCGCAACGCCGAGGACCGGAACGAGCGTCCGACCTCGAGATATTCGCGCGGCACCGACTGCGCGCCCTCGGCTGCGTTGATGATGACCGCGAAGATCGCGGCGAACACGATCGTCGCCAGGCGTGCCAGGCTCGAATAGCCGAACCACAGCGACACGAGCGGCAGGATGAGGATCATCGGCATCGCGTTGAAGCTGTTGATCCACAGCCGCAACGCGCGATCGGCGACGGCGTTGCGCCCCATCAGGAGGCCAAGGGCCGTGCCGAGTACGAGGGCGATGACCAATCCCTCGGCCGTGGCAGCGAGCGTGATCCCAATCGCCTCGAGGAACGCCGCACTGCTGACGACGGCCGGAATGGCCTCGACGATGCCCGTCGGCGTGGCCACGAAATCGGGTGCGAAGGCGCGCACGGTGACCTGCCACACCAGCAGGATGGCGACCCCGGCGACCGCGCGCGGCAATGCCGTGCCGCGCGTACGCGCCTTGGCCTGGACCGCAGGAAGGGCGGCACCGACGGTGGTCATCCGCGCCACCGCGCGAAGTGCTGCTCGAGCATGCTGCCGACCCGCATCAGCCCGACGCCGAGCAGCCCGATGATCAGAGTGGCGGCGAACACGCCCGCCGTATCGAAATTCTGCGAGGCGGTCATGATCATGCCGCCCAGCCCCGATGCGCTGAGGAAGAACTCGGCCGCCACCATCCCGACCAGCGCGCGCCCGATCGCCTGCCGGACGCCCGTCATGGTGTAGGGCAAGGTGTAGGGCAGCATGACCTCGCGCCACAGCGCCCATTCGCTCGAGCGGTAAGAGCGCGCAACCTCGATCAGCTCGGGCTTGATGCTGCGCGCGCCTTCGACCGTGTTGTAGAGGATCGGGAAGACCGCGAACAAGAAGACAACCAGGGCCTTTGGCGCGAACCCGAATCCCATCAAGGACAGGATGAACGGGATCAGCGCCACCATGGGCGTTGCGTAGAGGATCATGATGTAGACGTCGAGCGCCTCGCGCAGCACGCGCACGCGCGCGAACAGCAGCCCGACCGGCAGCCCGACGATCACGGCGGCAACGAACCCGGTGACGAACAGGGAGAGCGAGCTGCCGAGCTCCCCCCAGAGCTCCCCCGCCCCTGCGAGCTCGATGAGGCGGGAGATCGTGCCGGAGAGCGGCGCCATGAAGGCGGCGCTCGTGTTCCGGCCGACGATCTCCCACAGGACCAGACCGCCGAACAGGCTCAGCAGGAACGGCCCGTGCCGCTTGAGGGCGTCCATCCTCATCGAGGTCTTCGCCTATTTCGTTTTCTCGACGAGCGCGTTGGCGTCCCGCCAGACAGACGCATCGATCAGCTGCTCGGCCGTCGGCGCGGTCTTCCCGGGGAGGATGCTGCCCGCACCCTGCTGGATCTTGATGAAGTTGGCGAGCTGCTCCGGGTTCATGCCGTCGTCGGTCTGCGCCCACAGGCCGAACTTGACGTAGCCCTGCACCGCCCCCTTGGCGATGTCGTGGCTGCGCCCGGTGACCTCGGCGATCTTCGCCACCGCCTCGAGATTTTTCGGATCCGCCATGTAGTGCGCGGCACCGATCAGGCCCGCCAGCATGCGCACGAAGCCGTCGCGCTTCTCGGCCAGCTTGTCCTTGCGCACCACGATCATCAGGTTGTGCGCGTTCGGGCTCGCCTCGAGCTCCGTCTTGATGATCGCGACCTTTTTGCCCCGGCTCTCGATGTCCGGAACGTCGTCGAGATGCAGGACCGCATACTTGATCTGGCCGGCGATCATGGCGGCGGCGGAGTTCGATCCGAGCGGAATCTGCTGCACGTCGTTGAGGGTCATGTGACAGCCGCCGCCGAGGATCGCCTTCAGCGCGATCACGCGCGCCCCGCCGGGGGTGTCGACGCCCACCTGCTGGCCTTTCACGTCCTCGCAGGTCGCCTTGGCCGTATCGGTCGTGCCGAGCTGGAAGTCGGGCTTGGGAAAGCCGTAGATCCCGACGATGGGCACGTTCGCGTTGGCGATCTGGCTGATCAGAAGTGCCGTCGCCGACATCGAGGCATCGAGGTCGCCCGCGACCACCGCGCGCCCGGCCGCCGTGCCGTTGTCGAACTGCCGTAGCTCGACATTGGCCCCGTATTTCTTGAAGAAGCCCGCGTCGCGCGCCACGAACGTAATGATCGAGATGAAGATCGGCGGCACGCCGGGCGGGGCCAGCGTGATCTTCGGCGCCTCGGCGTAGGCCGGGGCGGCAAACGTCGCGGCAGCTACGGCGGCCGCGATGATGGATTGACGAAGCGTCATGTGTTCTGTTCCTCCCTCGCCCTGACTTGGTTCAATCGTCGTCGGTTTTTTATGCTTGGGGGCCGATGTCGAACTCGGCCTTCTTGGCTTCGGTCATCAAGGTCGCCCACACGCGCTCGCGGAGCTCGGCGAAGCGCTGTAGCTGCAGGGTCGCGCGCGAGCGCGGCCGCGGCAAATCGATCGCGATCTCTTCATGGATGCGGCTCGGCCGGCCCTTCAGCACCATCACGCGGTCCCCGAGCAGCACCGCTTCCTCGATCGAGTGCGTGACGAACAGCATGCTGGTCGGCCGCATGTCCCAAATGCGCAGCAATTCGAACTGCAGGATCTCGCGGGTCTGCGCGTCGACCGCGGCGAACGGCTCGTCCATCAACAGCACCTTGGGCTCGACGGCGAGAGCGCGTGCGAGCCCGCAGCGCTGCTGCATCCCGCCGGACATCTGATAGGGGTAGACGCTCTCGAAGCCCTTCAGGCCGACCATGTTGATGAAGTACGGCACCTTGTCGGCGATCTCGGTGCGCGAGGCCCCCGCGAGCCGCAGCCCGTAGGCCACGTTGTCGAAGACGGTCTTCCACGGGAACAGCCCGAAATGCTGGAACACCATCGCGATGCCCGGCAGCGGTTCGGTGACGCGCCGGCCTTCGACCGTGATCTCGCCGTCGGAGAGCGGCAGCAGGCCGTCGATGCAGCGCAGCAAGGTCGTCTTGCCGCAGCCCGAAGGGCCGACGAGCGCCACGACCTCGCGCTCGCCGACATCGAAGCTGACGTTCTGGAAGACGGTGAAGTCGCCGTAGCGCTTGCCGATGCCGGTGGCGCGGATGCGCGCCGAGCTTCGCCCCTGATCGCTCATGAGAGACGTATTCGCCACCTCGTGGGCGGAGGCCCGCATGGCACTCGTGAGCGACGTCATTCCGCCGCCGAAGACTTCGCCGCGGCACTCTTCTTGGCCCAATAATCAGGCGAGGACTTGCTCTTTTTCAGGTCCTCCATGGTCTCGAAACCGGGCGCCATCGAGGCATCCGTTCCCGCGAGGATCTGGTGATGCTCGATGTTCAACGTGCGCAGCCAGCGCTGCTGGCCCATGGTCAGGGCGATGAAGTACCCGAGCTCGACCAGCTCCGCCTCGCTGAAATGCTTGTGCAGCCGATCCCACAGCGCGTCCTCGGCCGCAAGATCCCAGGTGATGCACTCGGCGTAGGCGAGCGCTGCCTTCTGGCGGTCGTTGTAGCGCGTCGACTTCTCGAAATTCAGCAGGTCCTTGTAGTCGGCCTCGACGACCCCGGCGTTGCGCGACTTCACCGAGCGCTGGTTGCCG
>DATJPD010000113.1:0-45406 GCA_035506575.1 Alphaproteobacteria bacterium | reverse complement strand
TATATAACATCCATGTTATTTTAGGCAAGACTGCGAACAATAACCTGTGGCCCGTTCCACCTCATAACCGCGCGAGGCGCTCGATCAGCAGCGCGAAAAACCCGTCGGCGTCGATCCCCTCGAGCACCAACGCGTTCGCCGATCGGCTCGTCTTCCCCCACCAGTCGATCACGGTCTGGCCGAGCGTGAGCTCGGACCCGGTCTCGACCGCGACCGCGCAAGATCTGCCCTGGAACAGGTCCGGTTTCAGGACATAGGCGATGACGCACGGGTCGTGCAGCGGAACGCCAGGCTCGCCATAGCGCTCGGGCCGGTAGCGCTGCGGGAAATCGCACAGTCCGGCGGCGGCAGCCCCGGCCCGTCCGCCACGGCCGCGCAGCGCCGCAAGCCGCGCCGGGGTCACCAGCACCTTGTGCGTCAGGTCGAGACCGATCAGGACGATCGGCGTCCCGCATCCGAGCACGGCCGCCGCCGCATCGGGATCGGCGTGGATGTTGAACTCCGCGACCGGCGTGATGTTGCCGGTGCGGCGCGCGCCGCCCATCGCCACGATACGCGCCACGCGCCGTGCCAGATCCGGTGCGCGGGCCAACGCTGTGGCGATGTTCGTGAGCGGGCCCAAGGTGCACAAGGTGACGGCCTCGCAGCGGCGGCATGTGTCGATGATGAAGTCGACGGCGTCCTGCGGCTGCAGCGGCAACCGCGGCGGCGGCAAATCGAGGCCGTCGAGGCCGGACTCGCCGTGGATGTCGGCCGCACTCGGCTGAGGGCGGCGCAGCGGCCGGTCGCAGCCGGCAAACACGGGCACATCAGGCCGGCCCGCGAACTCGACGATGCGGCGCGCGTTCGCGGACGTGACAGCGAGCGGCACGTTGCCGGCCACCGCCGTGACGCCAAGCACCTCGAGCTCCGGCGAGCCGAGCGCCAGCATCAGTGCGATCGCGTCATCCTGGCCGGGATCGCAATCGATGATGATGGGGGTCAGTGAATCCGCTCAGCTGCGTGCAGGGGCGTGGCAGGAATCGGCCGGGGCCGGCGACGTCGGCGCGATCCGCCCCAGGAGCTTGTCGCCCGCGGGCTCCCCGCCAACGATGGCCAGCTGCTCCAGAACCCCGCCGCGCACCGAGCCGCGCGGCCCGGTGAACGAGACCTGCGCCAGGAGAGCAGACAGTCCACCTTCCTGCTCGACCTGGCCGTGCGCGGTGCGCAGGGCTTCGATGATCATCCGGCCGGAATCATAGCCGCGCGCCGCCTCGGGCGAAGGCGGGCGGCCGAAGCGCTTCTCGAAGGCGGTCCGGAAGTGCTGGTTTTCCGGCGTGTCCAGGCCCGGCGCGTAGTCGACCGCGCGGATACCGTCGCTGCCGGCGGCGGGGCCGGCGGCGGCGCCCACGACCGTGACCCGGCTGTCGAGGCCGAGCGACTTGAAATCGCTCGCGAGCGCCTTGGCCGGGGCACCGGTGAATGGGGCATACATCGTGTCGGCGCCGACCAGCCGCAGCTTGGCCAGATACGCGCTGAATTCGGGGTCCGATCCCGAAACCGATTCCTCGCCCACGATCTCCCCGCCCGCGGCCTCGAACTGCCGCTCGAACGCCGCCACGTTGGCGCGCGCCGCCTTGTCGTTGGGGACCAGGACGTAGGCGTGCTTGCCCGCCGGCCGGCGCCCGGCCCAGGCACCGACCAGGCCCGCCACCCGGTCGTCCGCCGGCACGAGGTTGAATACGTAGGGACTGCAGTGCTGCGGGGCCAACGCGCCCTCGGCCACCGGTACGATCAGCGGCAGCTGCACTTCGGCCGCGGCGTCGCGCAGCGCGGGAAGCTCGGTCCGCGTCGCCGGGCCGATCAAGATGTCGACCGCACCCGCCGCCGCGAGCGCCTGCGCCCGGGCCGCTGAATCCGTCGGCCCGCCGTTGCCGTCCTCGCGGACGACGACCAGGTGACGGCCGCCGGCCGCGCGATTGGTCTCGGCGAGGGCCAGGTCGAGCCCGGCGGCGATATCGTCGGCCACGGCGGCATGCGGCCCGCCGGCGAGCAGGAGGCCGATGCGGAAATCCTGGCGCGTTAACGCTTGATGGCTTAACGCCTTGGCGGAATGGGGCTTACGCTCCCCGGCGAGGGACGGCGACACGGCTATCCCGGACACGGTCGCCGCCAGCCACGCAACGACCGCGGCGCATATCAGCCGCCGCATCCTAAAAACCTCCCGCCCCCGCCTGCCGACCGGCCGGCGTCATTGGCCGGCCTCATCGCAGGGGGCGGACAATACTCCCCGGCGCCGCCGTTGACAATTTTCTCCGTGCGGTGCCGCGCGCTATTTGCCGGCCGGGCCTGGCGGCTTGGGCGCTGCGGGGCTTGGCCCCGCTGCGTTCGAGCCATCGATCGGCAGGCCGACGAACCGCTGCTCGCCGCGCCGCTCGACCATCACCAGCACGCTCTTACGGCCGGCCGACTTGGCCTGGTTGATCTTCTTGACCACCTGGTCGGGTGCGGAGACCTCTTCCTGCGCCACCTCAACGATCACGTCGCCCGCGCGCAGGTCGCGCTCCGCCGCCGACGTCCCGTCATTCACCTTGGTGATGAGCACGCCTTTGGTGCGCTCCGGCACGTCGAAGCGCTCGCGGGTTTCGGCCGTCAGCTGCGCCAGCGACATGCCGAGCGCCGACACCGTCGCTTCGGGCACCGGGGCCGGCTTGTCCGGCGTCTCGTTCTTGGGCGCCGAGGCAACCTGCTCGTTCTCCTCGAGCTCCTGCAGCTTCACCTTGAGCGGAATCTCCTTGTCCTTGCGCCAGACATCCACTTCGACGGTCTTGCCGACCGGGGTCTCGGCCACCATGCGCGGCAGCCGCTTCATGTCGGTCACATCGCGGCCGTCGAATTTGAGGATGACGTCGCCGGGCTGGATCTTGGCTTCCGCGGCCGGGCCCCTGTCCGTCACGCGCGCGACCAGCGCCCCCTTGGCCTTGTCGAGGCCGAGGCTTTCGGCGATGTCGTCGGTCACGGTCTGGATGTTGACGCCGAGCCAGCCGCGGCGCGTGTGGCCGTATTTGCGGATCTGGTCGACGACATTCCTGGCCAGGGCCGAAGGAACGGCGAAACCGATGCCGATACTGCCGCCGGTCGGCGAGTAGATGGCGGTGTTGATGCCGATCACCTCGCCCGCAAGGTTGAACATCGGGCCGCCGGAATTGCCGCGGTTGATCGAAGCATCGGTCTGGATGAAGTCGTCATAAGGGCCGGCGTTGATGTCGCGGGCGCGGGCCGACACGATGCCGACCGTCACCGAACCGCCGAGGCCGAACGGATTGCCGATCGCGACGATCCAGTCGCCGACGCGCGCGTTGTCGGAGTTGCCGAACTTCACGGACGGCAGCGGCTTCGGCGAATCCACCTTCAGCAATGCGATATCGGTCTTGGCATCCTTGCCGACGAGCTTGGCGTTGAACTTGCGGTTGTCGTGCAAGGTCACCTTGATCTCGTCGGCGCCGTCGATCACGTGGTTGTTGGTGACGATGTAGCCGGCCGGATCGATGATGAAGCCGGAGCCCAGCGACTGCATCCGCCGCGGGGCTGAATCGGGGCTGCCGCGGCCCTGCTTGTCGAAGAACTGCTTGAAGAACTCCTCGAACGGCGAGCCCGGCGGGAACTGCGGCATGTCCGGCCCGGGTCCGCCACGGCGGCTCTCCGGCCCCGGCCCGGCTCCGCCCTCGTGGTCGCCCGACGGCCGGTCGGGCTTGATGATCTGGGTCGTGGAGACGTTGACCACGGCCGGCAGGAGACGCTCGGCCAGATCGGCAAACCCGTTCTCCGGGGCTGCCGTGGCGACACGGGTGTCCGTGGCGGCCCGTCCGGCCACCGGCCCGCCCATGGTCAGGGCGGCGATCAGTCCCAGGGCCAGGAAGGCGCCTGGGCGACCGCCGATCGTCCGGCGTGCCGCCGACCGGCCGGTCTTGTGCTCCATGGTCACGTGCCTTGTCTCCTTAAGAAATCCGCAAGAAATCTGCGCCGGAGGGCGATGCAAACATCCAGCCACAGCCGCGCTTGCGAGTACAGACCGCCAGAGTGGCATGTAATCCCAACGCCCGTTCTCTTCAAGCACGATCAAGGCCTTGGTTCGTCCGCCCGCGCCGCTCACCGTCTGTTGATCGCCGCCCTCCCGCGTCTTATCGGCGCCCGGGCGCCCCGGCGGCCGGCGGCCGCGCAGGTGTGGTGCCGTCTTCGTCGCGGAAGTACTTCATGAATTCGCTGTCCGGCGACAGGACCATGGTGGTGGCGCCATCGCCGAACGCCTGCCGGTAGGCCTGCAGGGACCGGTAGAACTCATAGAATTGCGGGTCGCGGTTGAAGGCGTCGGCGAAGATGGCGGTCGCCTCGGCATCGCCCTGGCCACGCAGGATCTGCGCCTGCTTCTGCGCTTCGGCGAGGATCACCGTCCGCTCGCGATCGGCCTGGGCGCGGATCGTCTGGGCCGCCTGCGCGCCCTCCGCGCGCTCCTGCTTGGCCTGGCGTTCGCGCTCGGTCTGCATGCGGCCGTAGATGGCGGCGCTGTTGTCCGGGTGCAGGTCGGCGCGCATGATGCGCACGTCGAACACGCGGACGCCGAAGGACTGCGCTTCGGCCACCACCTGGTCGGTGATCTGCTTCATCAGCTGTCCGCGTTGCTCGGTGAGCACGGCGGCGAACGGCACCTTGCCGAGGACGTCGCGCAGCTTCGAGACCACGATCGCGGACAGCCGGATGCGCATGTTCGCCTCGCTGCCGGCCGTCTGATAGAACTGCAACGGATTGACGATGCGATAGCGCGCGAACGCGTCGACGACCAGCCGCTTCTGGTCGAGCATCGTGACTTCCTGCGGATCGGTGTCGATGTCGAGCAGGCGG
The DNA here is from genome assembly GCA_035506575.1 of Alphaproteobacteria bacterium. Classification (GTDB taxonomy): domain Bacteria; phylum Pseudomonadota; class Alphaproteobacteria; order CACIAM-22H2; family CACIAM-22H2; genus DATJPD01. Next base: position 40,528 of record DATJPD010000113.1, on the reverse strand, counting down.
CGGTCGAAATAGACCACCTGCTGGGCGAGCGGGACCTTCACGTGCAGGCCCGGATCCTCGATCGGCCGCACGGGGGCGCCGAACTGCAGGACCAGGGCCTGCTGCGCCTGGTTCACGGTGAACAGAGCCGTGAGCGACAGAAGGGCCAGCAGGACGACGGCGATCGCCGCACCGGTGATGAGCGTGCGGTTCATGGTCAGCGGCTCCCCTGGTTCGACAGCGAGGGCTGCCCCTGCGGCGGGGCGGCCGGTGCCGGGGCGGGCTGCGGCGCCGCTTTCGGCGGCAGCGCACCCAGCGGAAGATACGGCACCACGCCCTGGGTGCCGATTGTCGAATCCTCGAGGACGTACTTGTTGGCGCTTTCGCGCAGGATCTGCTCCATCGTCTCGAGATAGAGGCGCCGGCGCGTCACGTCGGGAGCCTTCTTGAACGCGTCATAGACCGAGACGAAGCGCTGCGCCTCGCCTTGCGCCTGGGCCTCCACCTGCTGGCGGTAGGCCTCGGCCTCCTGGATGATGCGTTGCGCATCGCCGCGCGCGCGCGGCACGATGTCGTTCGCATAGCCCTGCGCCTCGTTGCTCGCGCGCTCGCGGTCCGCCTTGGCGCGCTGCACGTCGCGGAACGCATCGATGACCTGGGCCGGCGGGTCGACCGCGCGCAGCTGCAGCTGCGTGATCAGCACGCCCGCTCCGTAATCGTTGAGGATCTGCTGGAGCAGCTGCATGGCGCCGGTCTCGATCTGCGAACGTCCCTCGGCAAGCGCGTAATTGGCCTGCATCTGGCCGATGACCTGGCGCATGGCGCTCTCGGCCGCGGCCTTCACCGTCGCCTCCGGCGAGGCGATGTTGAACAGGTACTTGCCGACGTCGTCGATTTTCCAAAAGACCGAATACTCGATCTGCAGGATGTTCTCGTCGCCCGTGAGCATCAGCCCTTCTTCCGGGACCGACCGGCCGCGGCTGCCGCGCACCTCGGGCGAGGCGCGGAAGCCGATGTCGAGGCTGTTGATGCGCGTGACCTTGGGCAGGAGCACGGTCTCGATGGGAGCCGGGATGTGCCAGCGCAGGCCTGGCTCGGTGCGGCTCACCCATTCGCCGAAGCGCAACACCACGCCGACCTCGTCGGGCTGCACGCGGTAGAAGCCGCTCGCGATCCACAGGGCGACCGCGACCATGACGATGAGGGCGACGCCGCGTCCGGTGCCGAAGCCGCCCGGCATCATGCGGCGCACGCGCTCCTGGCTGCGGCGCAGGAATTCCTCGATATCCGGCGGCTGCCTGCCGCCACCCGACGGACGGCCCCACGGGCTGGGCCCGCCGCCGCCCCATGGACCGCCGCCACCGCCCTGATTCCACGGCATATTGTCGTTATCCTCGTGTGATGTCGGAGGTCACAGGCCGGCTTTCAAATCCCGGCGCCCCGGCCTATATCTGGCTTGGAATTGGCCTTATAGCTCAAGGAATAACAGTGAACAACCGGGCACCCATCGAGACGCAGATCATCGACGCCTTGCGCGCCGTCAAAGACCCCGAGCGGGGCCAGGATATCGTCACCCTGAATATGGTGAGCGGCCTTACGGTCAAGGAGGGCCACGTCGCGTTTGCGATCGAGGTCGACCCCAAACGCGGGCCGCATCTCGAGCCCCTGCGCCAGGCGGCCGAGAAGGCCGTCGACGCGGTCCCGGGCATCTTGTCGGTCTCAGCGGTCCTCACCGCGCAGAAGCCAGCGGCACCAGCGGCCCCCAAAAGCGGCAAGCAGCTCATCCCGGGCGTGCGCACGATCATCGCGGTCGCCTCGGGCAAGGGCGGCGTGGGCAAGTCGACGACCGCGGTCAACCTGGCCCTGGCGCTCGCGGCCAAGGGCCTCAAAATCGGGATCCTCGACGCCGATATCTACGGCCCCTCGCAGCCGCGCATGATGGGAATTTCGGGAAAGCCGCGCTCGCCCGACGGCAAGACGATCGAGCCGCTCGTGAATTACGGCGTCAAGGTCATGTCGATGGGATTCCTGGTGCCCGAGGACACGCCGATGATCTGGCGCGGTCCGATGGTGATGGGTGCGCTCGAGCAGATGCTGCGCGACGTCAGCTGGGGCGAGCTGGATGCGATGGTGATCGACCTGCCGCCGGGCACGGGCGACGCGCAGCTCACGATCAGCCAGCGCGTGCCGGTCACGGGAGCCGTGATCGTTTCCACACCGCAGGACATCGCCCTGCTCGATGCGCGCAAGGGCCTCAACATGTTCCGGAAAGTCGAGGTGCCCGTGCTCGGCATCATCGAGAACATGAGCTACCACGTGTGCTCGAACTGCGGCCATGTCGAGCATATCTTCGACCACGGCGGAGCCAGGCGCGAAGCCGACCGTCTCGGGACCGAGTTCCTGGGCGAGCTGCCGCTGCACATCGCCATCCGCGAGACCTCGGACGGCGGGCACCCGATCGTCGTCAGCCAGCCCGAGAGCGAGCACGCCAAGGCCTATCGCCGCATCGCCGACCGGGTGTGGCAGAAGGTCGAGGAGATCACCGGCGCCGGTGCGCGGCAGGCGCCGCGCATCGTGATGCAGTAGGAGCGGTCCATGCGCATGGCTGTCATCGTCGTCGGGAGCTTGATATGCGCGGGAGCTCCGGCTCTCGCCGACGATAACCCGGCGACGAAGCGGGATAGCGGCAAGATCCAGATCGTGCCGCCGCCGGTGCAAGGCCCGCCCAAGCCGCCCGATCTGGGCCTCCCCCGCCAGCCCGTCCCGCCCCCCGAGCGCACCACGCCATCGAGCGAGAGGTTCGAGCAGCACGAAGATCCGCCCGCCCAGGGCCAGAGACCGGACGGGCTCGACCGCGGCGAAGGCTTCGCCGCCCTCCCGCGCGAGACGCCGAGCGGCATCAAAGCCCTCGAGGATTGGATCGGGCCGATATTCCCGTGAACGCGACGTCGGCCGGCGCTACGCCGCGAGACGCGCGCTGTCGTGGCCGCGCACTCAATCGGCTGCGTGCTTCCCCACGGTCCAGCCGCGCGCGGCGAGGAAGTGCTTGCCTGCTTCGAGCGGCGACGACTCGAGCTCGGTTGCCATCGTGTCGTTGAAGCGGTTGAGGAAGCCGAACAGAGCGATGACCGCCACGATGTCGACAATTTGCGTCTCCGAATAATGCTTCTTCAACTCGCGGAAATCCTCGTCGGTAACCTCGTTCGGCACCATGGCAGCGCGTTGCGCCACGCGCATTGCCGCGCGCTCCGCTTCAGTGAACAGCGGACTGGTCTCGTACTCCCACAGCGCCGCTTCCTTCTCAGCCGAAATCCCGACTCGTTCCGCCGTGTGGGTGGTGTGAGCCATGCAGTAGCCACAGCCGGCGCCGCGGCTCGCCATCTGCGACACCAGATTGCGAAGCTGGGGGCTGATCGTCGAGGTGGGCCCATTGACCGCGGCATTGAGCGCCCCAAAGGCGCGCGCAATCTCCGGCCGGCGGGCCAGGATCAGCATGGAGTTCGGCACGAACCCGAGACGGCCCTTCACGAAGTCGAGAATATCGTCGAGCCCCTGGACGGATTCGCGCGACAGCGGATTTAGACGTGGCATGTCTCTCCTCCTTGGATAGCTATTCATTCGAGCAGGGCGAGCGCTGACCGCGCCGCCCCTTCGAGAATTTTCCGATCCGGCTTCGAACGGGCGAGCACGCGGCAGCCGAGCACGACGGTCAGCAGATGCCGCGCGACCGCAGTGGCCGGGCGCCCCTTCGGTACGCTGCCATCCCTCTGCGCGGCTTTGATCGAGCGGCGGAAGAACGTCTCGATTTCGCCGAGCCGGGCTGCGATCTCGGCCCGCAAGGCGGGCTCATGCGGCGCCACTTCGAGGGCGGAGTTGACGAGAAAGCATCCCCGGCGGTCGCGGACGGACTTCTCCACGATCTCGCGGACGAAGGCGCGCACCGCCTGCTTCGGCGGCAGCGAGCCCTGCAGCCGGCCGATCCGCTCACGGGTGGTGCTGTCGAGATACCGCTCAAGTGCGCGCAGAAACAGGGCGCGCTTTCCCTGAAACGCGTGATAGAAGCTCGCCGTGCCGATGCCAAGCTCGTCGGCGAGATCGCGCACCGATGTTCCCCTATACCCGTGACGCCAGAAGCGGTCGAGTGCCGCATCGAGCGCCTCGTCGACATCGAATGCCCGCGGCCGTCCCAAACGTCCCCCTTGATGAGTGCCGGCTTGATGAGTGCCCGCAATGCCAGGATGTGCCATATATTAGAACAGTTGCTACAAAACACGAAGCGGTCGCTCGGGGCGTCGGCGATGGCTCCAGTCTTGGTCTTCGGCCGCCGCCAAGAGAAGGTTGCAAACGTGTTCGCGGAGCGTGCGTGCGGTGGCTGACATGCGTCTCGACGAAGCCGAGATGGCGGCGCTCATGCAGGCGGCGCAGGACGGTGACGCAGTCGCGTACGCGCGACTGCTGGACGGTATCGTGCCGTTGATCCGGCAGGCCGTCGCGTGCCGCTGGACGGGGATCGAAGAGCCGGACGATCTGGTGCAAGACGTCCTGCTATCGCTTCATCAGGTCCGCCGGACTTATGACCCGAACCGGCCGTTCGTGCCGTGGCTCATGGCCATCGCGCAGCATCGGCTGGCGGACGCACAGCGCCGTCATGCGCGGCGCGCCAAGGGCGAGGTGGCTGTCGAAGCGCTGCCCGAAACCTTTTCTGATGAAGACGCGAAGGAACCTATAGATCGGTTGGCCGACGCCGAGACGCTGAGCCGGGCCATGGCCGACCTGCCGCCGCGGCAGCGCCAGGCCGTGGAATTGCTTCGGCTGAAGGAGATGTCGCTCAAAGAAGCGTCGGAGGCCAGCGGCATGTCGATCGCCGCGCTGAAAGTATCGATGCATCGCGCCCTCAAATCGTTGCGGGCCGCTCTGAGCAAATGACCCATGCGCACCAAAGATCTGATTGCGATTCTTGCGAACGACTCCCGTAGCCCCGTCCATCGGCTGCCGTCGCCGTCGGTGCGGCTCATCAAGTGGCTGGCTGTCTCGGCACCCTGGATCGCTCTGGTCGTCGCCGTCATGCACCTGCGACCCGATCTCGGCACGAAGCTCGCCGAGCCGCGCTGGCTTCTCGAGCAGGGTGCCGCTCTGGCCACGGCCGTCACGGCCGGGATGGCGGCGTTGTGCGCCGGCGTCCCCGGGCGCCCGCGGTGGGAGCGTTGGTTGGCCGCGGGACCGGTGCTTGTCTGGCTGGGAACACTGGGCCTTGGCTGCGTCCAGGACTGGATCCAATCCGGCCCCGTCGGCGTGAGCCTGCAGCCGGATTGGGAGTGCCTGCCGGGAATCGTTCTCGTGGGCCTCGTGCCGGGCGTGGTCATGGTCGCGCTGCTGCGTCGGTTGGCGCCGCTGGTCCCGGTCGTGTCGGTCGGGCTGGGCGGTCTTTCCGCCGCGGCACTGGCAGATTTCGCGCTGCGGCTGTTCCATACACAGGACGCGGGCGCCATGGTGCTCGTCTGGCAGGTCGGCACCGTGGCGTTGCTCAGCGCCGCGAGTGCGGCAATCGGACGCCACATCCTGTGCTGGCGCCACCTGCGCGCGGGCTGACCTCCGGAGCGTTTTCGCCTGCGTGGTCGCGCTCAGCAGATCGGACGCATTGGAGCGCCGATTTCCGGCGATGTCGGCTCCTCGGCCGCCGTGTCGTCGGATTCCCTGAGCGGCACGTCGCGGTCGACCAGAAGGCGCGGATCGGCCGGCGAAATCAACAGGCCGCGCGCGCGCGCAATATCCAAACCTCGGGCATCACCACCGTGACGCGCCGGCAAATGACCAACGACGGCGATAGCGCCGATGACGGCGAGAGCGAGCATCCAGGCCGACACCCAATCGCGTGCATCATGCTTCATATACCTGTCTTCGCGGATCGCCTCTCAAATGTTACCCGGCGTAATGCGGGTGTGGCGCGGCCTGCCGGCCGTGACCGCACGAAGACGCGTCAATTTCTCCGACGGCCGTAACCATCTGCCGCAAAAATCCGAAGACCAGAGTGTTGGCCTCACTCCGAGGCCGCCATTCATGGAGAATCAATATGAAACGTCGTGTTTTCGCCGCCTCCGCGCTGTCCGCGGCTGTCGGACTTGCCCTCGCCCTGCAGGCCGGCCCTGGCCAAGCGCAGGACATGAGCAAGATGCCGCAGGTCGTGAAAGACAACATGGCGCAGATGCAGCAGAACAAGCTCCAGAAGTGCTACGGGATCAACGCTGTCGCGAAGAACGACTGCGCCGAAGGGGCCCATTCCTGCGCCGGGCAGTCGACGCAGGCGCGCGATCCGAAGTCGTTCGTGCTGCTCCCCGCGGGCGACTGCGCCAAGATCCAGGGCGGCAAGCTGACGGCGAGCTGATCGCGAGGCGGCGGGTGTCCTCCCCCAGATCCGCCGTAGCGGCACGCGGCCCGGTTCCCGCGCAGGCGGGGATCGGGCTGCGTTTCCAGCATCACGAGGCCGTGATCGAGATCCAACCGGATGTCGCATGGCTCGAAGTGCACACCGAGAACTACATGGGCGGCGGAGCGCCGCTCCGCTATCTCGAAACGATCCGGCGGGACTATCCGATCTCGCTGCACGGGGTTGGCCTGTCGCTCGGGAGTACGGCTGGTCTCGATCAAGCGCATCTCGGCCGTGTGCGCACCGTGGTCGACAGAATCGAGCCCGGACTCGTCTCCGAGCATCTGTCCTGGAGCATCGCCTCCCAGCGATATCTCGCCGATCTCCTGCCACTGCCAATGACCGAGGAAGCGTTGGCGGTCGTCTGCCGGCATGTCGAGGAAGTCCAGACCGCCCTCGCTCGCCAAATCCTGGTCGAAAACCCCTCAAGCTACTTGCGTTACCGGCACTCGACGATTCCCGAGTGCCAGTTCCTTGCGGCCGTCGCCCAACGAACCGGCTGCGGCGTGCTCTGCGACGTCAACAACCTCTACGTCAGCGCCTGCAACCACGGCTGGGACGCGGCAGCGTACCTCGCGGCGCTTCCGCCGACTGCCGTCGGCGAGATCCACCTCGCCGGGCATACCCTCCGAGTGCTCGACGGCGGCATCGCGCTGAGGATCGATGATCACGGTTCGCGCGTCATCCCCGAGGTCTGGTCGCTGTACGAAGAGGCGCTTCGGCGGTTCGGTCCCGTGCCGACCCTCATCGAATGGGACACGGATGTGCCGCCGCTGCGGACGCTCGTCGACGAGGCATCCAAGGCCGCCGCGATGCTCGCGCATAGGGAGGGGGTGACCCGAAATGCCGACGCTGCATGAGACCCAGGACGCGCTGTATCGCAGTCTGGTGGAAGGTGACGACTCGGATGCCGTGGAGCTGATTCTCGGCGACGAACTGGCGCCGGCGGCGCGCCTTGCTATCTATCGCAACACCTTCATCGGCAGCCTCACGACGGCGCTCCGGATTTCCTTCCCTGCGGTCTACCGCCTGGTCGGACCCGAGTTTTTCGAAGCCGCCGCCCAGGTCTTCGTCGCAGCACACCCTCCGCGCTCGGCCTATCTCGACGAGTATGGCGCCGAGTTTCCCGACTTCCTGGCCGGCTTCGGGCCGGCGGCCGCACTGGCCTATCTGCCGGGCGTCGCCCGGCTCGAATGGGCGGTAAACGTGGCGCTGCACGCCCGGGATGCCGCGGGCCTCAGCCTCGCACGCCTGGCAGCGCTCGCACCCAAGACACAAGAGTCCATCGCCTTTGTCCCGCATCCGGCGATCGGCCTCGTGTTCGCGGAGCATCCCGTGGACACCATCTGGCGCGCCGTTCTGGCCGAGAACGATGCGGCGATGGCGGCTGTCGACCTTGCCGCGGGCCCGGTCTGGCTGCTGATCGAGCGGCCAGAACTCAGCGTCGAAGTCCGGCGCTTCGACGAGCCGGCGTGGCGGTTCTTGGGCGCTTTGTGCGCGCGACGGCCGCTGCAGGCCGCCCTCTGCTCCGTGACCGGTGTCGATGCCGCAACCGAACTCGCCACGCATCTGGCTGCCGGGCGCTTTGTCGATTTCGAGATTGCCGATATGCACCCATCATTACCCGAGGTCCATGAATGAGCCCGAACACCACAGTCAAGGTTTCTCAGTCATGGATGCTCCGCCTCGCTGCGCGCGTCCTCGACCGGCTGGAAGCGCTGCCCTATGCGCTGCTGGCGATCCCGTTGCGGCTGGCCCTGGCCACCGTGTTCTGGAGTTCGGCGCTGGCGCACCTCGCAAACTGGGACACCACGCTCGAGCTGTTTGCGGACGAGTACCAGGTCCCGCTCCTGCCGCCCATGATGGCCGCCGATCTTGCCGTGTCCATCGAGCTTGTCACGCCCGCGCTGCTGGTCTTGGGCCTGTTTACTCGCGGTGCTGCGGTCGTGTTATTGGGTATGACCACCGTCATCGAGGTCTTCGTCTATCCCCAGGCGTGGCCCACCCACATCCAATGGGCCGCGATGCTGCTGGTGCTTCTCGCCCGGGGGCCCGGCTACGTGTCCCTGGACTGGCTGGTCCGCCGCAACATGCTCGGATGACGGCGTCGGCAGCAAGCGCAGACGGAGCTTAGCCGCGCGGCCCGCTCCTACGAGGCGAGGGGTTTAAATTGGATGCGTCAACTCAGGTGGATCAGGCTCTGATGTAGCGATCGCGTGCCCATCTCCTTCCATCATGGCCGAGCTTATTCCCGCCATCCACGTCGGCGCGCAAATAACGAACGTCTCCACGGTCGGCCCGACGTGGATGCCCCGGACAAGCCGGGGCATGACGAATTGCAGGATTACGCCGCCAGGCGCGCGCGGTCGTGGCCGCCCGAGAAATCGACCGGCGTCCCCTTCGGGAAGATGCCCGTCGGGTTCAGTTTCTTGATCGCGTAATAGCCCAGGACGTATTGGCGCGGGATCACGGTCGCGGCGATGCCGGGCACGGCATAAAGCTCGCGCGTGTAGTTCCACAGATTGGGATAGTCCTGGATGCGCTTCTTGTTGCATTTGAACAACGAAAAGTACGCGACGTCGAAGCGCACGAGCGTCGGGAACAGGCGCCAGTCGGCTTCGGTGATCTGGCGGCCGACGAGATAACGCTGGCGCGCCAGCCGCGCCTCGAGTTCGTCCAAGGTCTGGAACAGCGCGTCATAGGCGGCCTCGTAGGCGGCCTGCGTGCGCGCGAAGCCGCAGCGGTACACGCCGTTGTTGACGGTCGTATAGACGAGCTCGTTGATGCGGTCGATCTCGGGGCGCAAGGCCGGCGGATAATAATCGGTGTCGTCGCCGGCGATGCCGCGGAACTCGCTGTTCAGCATGCGGATGATCTCGGAGGATTCGTTGTTCACCACCCGCCGGGTCTTGCTGTCCCACAAGGTCGGCACCGTCACCTTGCCGGTGTAGTTCGGGTCGGTCGCCGTGTAGGCCTGGTGCAGATACGTAAAGCCGTTGACCGTATCCGGAGTGCACTCCGGGTATCTCGCATCGGTGCCGTAGGTCCAGCCCTGGTCCTTGATGCCCGGCAGCGCGTAGGCGACCGTGATCGCCCGCTCCAGCTTCTTGAGCGCGCGGAAGATCAGGGTGCGATGCGCCCACGGGCAGGTATAGGCGACGTAGAGGTGATAGCGCCCCGGCTCGGCCTTGAAGCCCGACGAGCCGTCGGCGGTGATGCGGTCGCGGAAGCGGCTCTCCTTGCGCTTGAACTCGCCGGCCGCACCCGTCTCATCGGGAAATTCCTCGTCGCGCCATTGTCCGTCGACCACAATGCCCATGGCTGTCCTCGCAGGGTTGGCTGGATCCGCGAAGTCTACCCCTTCTGGCCGCGGAAGACTTCCAGAAGATCGATCGGGAATGGAAACACAATGGTCGTGCTCTTGTCGCCCGCGACGTTGAGCAACGTCGTGAGATAGCGCAGCTGCATGGCCTGCGGCTTGCGGGAGAGGATCTCCGCCGCCTGCGCCAGCTTCTCGGCGGCCTGCTGCTCGCCCTCCGCGTCGATGATCTTGGCGCGCCGCAAGCGCTCGGCCTCGGCCTGCTTGGCGATGGCGCGGATCATCGTCTCGTTGAGGTCGACCTGCTTGAGCTCGACATTCGAGACCTTGATGCCCCAGCCCTCGGTCTGATCGTCGAGGTTCTTCTGGATGTCGGCGTTGAGCTTGTCGCGCTCGGCCAGCATCTGGTCGAGATCGTGCTGGCCGAGGACCGAGCGCAAGGTGGTCTGAGCGAGCTGGCTGGTCGCCATGTTGTAGTCCTCGACCTGGATCGTCGCCTTCTCGGGGTCCACGATCCGGTAGTAGATGACCGCACTCACCTTCACCGACACGTTGTCGCGCGAGATCACGTCCTGCGAGGGCACGTCGAGCACGCGCGTGCGCAGGTCGAGCCGCACCATCTGCTGGACCACGGGAAAGAGGAGGATCAGCCCGGGGCCTTTGACGCTCCAGAAGCGGCCGAGCTGGAACACCACGCCGCGCTCGTATTCGCGCAGGATGCGCACCGACCGCGAGATCACGACGATCACCAGCACCGCGATGATGACGACGGGAGCAAGGCCATAATATTGGATCACGGCTTGGTTCCTTCTCGGTCGGGTTCCACCACCAGCTTCAGGCCGTCGCGCGCTGCGACCCGCACGGCATCGCCTGGCCGCAGCACCCAGTCGGCGCGGGCGGCCCACAGCTCTCCGCGCAGCGTGACACGCCCCGCGTGGTCCTGCCAGTCCACGACTCTCGCGAGGCTGTTGATCATGTCCTCTGCCCCGCCGACGACGGCGCGCCGCCGCGCCCGAAGAGCAGCCCCGATGACGAACACGATGAACGCGACGCTGACCGCGGCCGCACCCGCGATCACCGGCCAGGCGATCGCAAAGCCGGTGAAGCTGCCCGGCTCGAACAGGAACAACGCCCCAGCCACGAACGCGACCACGCCCCCGATGCCAAGCGCGATCACGCCGGGCGTGGCCGCCTCGCCTGCCATCAGCGCGATGCCGAGCAGGATCAGGGCGAGGCCCGCATAGTTGACCGGCAGGACCGACAGCGCTGCGAGCGCCAACAGCAGGCTTATTCCGCCGACGATGCCTGGCAGGACCATGCCCGGACTCATGAACTCGAAGGCAAGGCCGTAGATGCCGGCGAGCATCAGGATATAGGCGATGTTCGGGTCAGTGATCACCGACAGCACCTCGGTCCAGGTGTCGGTCGGGATGACGACGATCGAGGCGGTCTTGGTCGCCAGGCGCCGGTCGACGGCACCGATGCGCACCGACCGCCCGTCGAGCTGCGACAACAGGTCGGGCAAGTCGCGCGCCACGACGTCGATCACATGCTGCTGCAGCGCCTCCTGTGCGGTCAACGTCGCAGCGTCGCGCACGGCGCGCTCGGCCCAGTCGGCGTTGCGGCCGCGCATCTGGGCCAGGCTGCGGATGAACGCCACCGCATCGTTGAGCACCTTGCGCTCCTCGGTGGTCTTGGGTGGCGGCGCCTTGTCGGGATCAGCCTTGTCCTTGGCCGCGGGAGCCTTGCCGCGGGCGGGCGGATTTTGCTCCGGCTCCGGCGGGCTCGACGGCCTCGCCGGCCCCCCAAGGCTGATCGGCGTCGCGGCCCCGATATTGGTGCCCGGCGCCATGGCGGCGAAATTGGCCGCGTAGGTGATGTAGGTCCCGGCACTCGCGGCGCGCGCCCCACCCGGGGCGACGTAGACCGCCACCGGCACTGCCGAACCCACGATCGACTGGATAATGTCGCGCGTCGAACTGACGAGGCCGCCCGGCGTGTCGAGCCGGATCACGACCAGGACCGCACCGTCCGCCCCGGCGCGGTGCAGCGCGCGCTCGATGTGGCGGCTGGTGGCGACACCGATGGCGCCCTTGACGTCCACGACGTCGACGGACGCAGCCGGATCGGCGCCGACCGGCGCCGACATGCTCGCCGGCACTCCTGCCAGAACAGCCATCGCGAGCAGCAACGCGCACGTACGGCGCATGGGCCACCTCGGTCAGGGCCCGCTGAGAGGCGGACCGAAGCCCTATTGTATGCGGACGTCCGCTTCGCGCAAAAGCCTTGCCCCCGGTCGGGCTGGCTCAACAGAGGCGCCAACCGGATCCGGGGGTGTGAAAGTCGTCACACCGCCGGTGGCAAGCGGGCATTAAGATAGTGTAGACATTCGACACGGGTGACCGCGTGCGCTGACGGGGTATCGTTAACGGGCGCGGTTTTCTGCTATCCATCGGGGGGGATGTGAAACGGCGCGAATTGATCGCCGGCGTCGGCCGGCGCGTTTTGCGCGGCGATGTCTGGCGCTGCGGACGACGGGGACCATGCCAGAAGCACCGATGGTAGGGTCGTGAACGCGCACGGCACCGATATTCCGCTGCCTGGTACCACCGTGACGGAGCCGACCGTACGCGGCCGCCTGTTTCGCAAATACGTGGCGCTGTTCGTGGGCGTGGTCGCGGCAGCACTCCTCGCCAACGGGCTGTTCGAGATCTGGTTCTCTTACCGGGAGCACGAAGACGCGCTGATCCGCATCCAGCGCGAGCAGGCGCAGGCCGCCGCGGCCAAGATCGAGCAGTTCGTGCAGGAGATCCAGAATCAGATCGGCTGGACCACGCAGCTCCCGTGGTCGGCCGGCACGCTCGAGCAGCGGCGCTTCGACGCTCTGCGCCTGCTGCGGCAGGTTCCGGCGATCACCGAGCTGTCGCAGCTCGACGCCACCGGGCACGAGCAGCTCCGCGTCTCGCGGCTCGCCATGGACGTGGTCGGCAGCAACACGGATTTCTCGCACGACCCGAAATTCACCGAGGCGGTGGCGCACAAGGTCTACTACGGCCCCGTATACTTCCGCCGCGAGTCCGAGCCTTATATGACCCTGGCACTGGCGGGCACGCGTCGCGACGCGGGCGTCAGCGTGGCCGAGGTGAACCTCAAGTTCATCTGGGACGTGGTGTCGCAGATCAAGGTCGGCGACAAGGGCCTCGCCTACGTGGTCGACGGCGGCGGCCGGCTGATCGCCCATCCCGACATCAGCCTCGTGCTGCGCAACACCGACCTCTCGCGGCTGTCGCAGGTGCGCGCCGCCCGCGCGGGTGCCGCCGGCGAAGCCGCCGAGCCGGTCCGGGTCGCGCGCGACGTGCAGGGCCGCGAGGTGCTGACCGCCGCCGCTCCCATCTCCCCGCTCGGCTGGTTCATGTTCGTCGAGCTGCCGATCAACGAAGCTTACGCGCCGCTCTACGCCTCCATCGAGCGGTCCGCGGCGCTGCTCGCCGCCGGCCTCGTCCTCGCCTTCCTCGCGGCCCTGCTGCTGGCCCGCCGCATGGTCGTGCCGATCCAGGCGCTGCGCGCCGGGGCGGCGCGCCTCGGCGGGGGCGATCTCGGCCAGCGCATCGCGATCAAGACGGGCGACGAGCTCGAGGCGCTTGCCAACCAGTTCAACGACATGGCCGGCCGTCTCGAAGAATCCTATGCCGACCTCGAGAAGAAGGTCGATGACCGTACCAAGGAGCTGACGGAATCGCTCGAGCAGCAGACGGCGACCTCGGAAGTGCTCGGCGTCATCAGCCGTTCGCCGGGCGATCTGGACTCCGTGTTCAACTCGATGCTGCAAAATGCCAACCGCATCTGCGGCGCCGATTTCGGCGTCATGGTCCTTTACGAGAATGAGTTCTGGCGGCCGGTTGGGCTGCGCAGCACGCCCCCGAAGTTCGCGGAGTGGCTGTTGGCAGAGCCGCGCCGTTGGGATCCCGAGACGGCGCTCGGCCGCCTCGAGGCAACAAAACAGCTGGTCCAGATCGACGATGTGAAGGCAGAGAGCCTCTATCACGACCGGCGGGATCCTTCCCGCGTCGCCTTCGTGGAGCTGGCCGGCGCGCGCACCTTCGTGGCGGTGCCGATGTTGAAAGAGGACGAACTTATCGGCGCGTTCTGCATCTTTCGCCGGGAAGTTCGGCCGTTTACCGGCAAACAGATCGCGCTGGTCCAAAGCTTCGCCAGCCAGGCGGTGATCGCGATCGAGAATGCGCGCCTGCTCAGCGAGCTGCGCGAGTCGCTAGAGCGGCAGACCGCCACGTCCGAGGTGCTGCAGGTCATTTCGAGCTCGCCCGGGGAGCTCAAGCCGGTATTCGATGCGATGCTGGTCAACGCCACGCGGATCTGCGAGGCGGCGTTCGGTGTCGTGCATCTTCGCACCGGCGACACATTCGTTTCCGCAGCTCACATCGGCGCGCCCGCGGAGCTGGTCGAATTCCATCGCCGGCGCGGAGCGTTCAAGCCGCTTCCCGGTGGGCCGCTCGACACGATCCTGCGGACGGGAAAGGTGTTCCACAGCGCGGACCAGGCGGCGGACGAAACGCCAAGCTCCGAAGCGCGCCTCGGAGGGGCTCGAGCACTGCTCGCCGTGCCGATGATCAAGGAAAATGAGCTCCTGGGCGCGATGATCATTTATCGCCAGGAGGTCCGGCCTTTCGGAGACAAGCAGATCGCGCTCGTGGAGAGCTTCGCGGCCCAGGCGGTGATCGCGATCGAGAATGCGCGCCTGCTCGGCGAGCTCCGTGAGTCGCTCGACCAGCAGACCGCGACGTCCGAGGTCCTGCACGTGATCTCCTCGTCGCCCGGCGAGCTCAAGCCGGTGTTCGACGCGATGCTTGCGAATGCGCTGCGGCTCTGCGAGGCGCATATGGGCCTGATGGTTGTCGCCGAGGACGGTATGTTCCGTCCGATTACGACGCGCGGCGTGCCGCCGCAATTCGCCGAATTCCTGGGCCGGCTGCCGCCGTTCAAGCCGCCGCCCGGCACCGGCACCTATCAGATGATGCAGGAGAAAAAGACGATCCATGTCCCCGACGCGGCGGACATGCAGACCTATCGCGACGGGGTCGTGCTTGCGAAGGCATTCGTCGATCTGGGCCGCGCCCGGACGTCTCTCTTCGTGCCGATGATGAAGGACGGCGAGGTGGTCGGCGCGTTCCAGATCTACCGACCCGAGGTTCGGCCATTCACGGACAAACAGATCGCGATCGTCGAGAGCTTCTCGAGCCAGGCGGTGATCGCGATCGAGAACGCGCGCCTGCTCAACGAGATCCGCACCGCGCGGGACACCGCGGAGAAGGCCTTGGCCGACCTGCGCACCGCCCAGGCCAGCCTGGTCCAGTCGGAAAAGATGGCCTCGCTCGGCCAGCTGACCGCCGGCATCGCGCACGAGATCAAGAACCCGCTGAACTTCGTCAACAACTTCGCCAAGCTCTCGGTCGAGCTTCTGGACGAGCTGAAGGAAACGGCAGCACCCGGCCTGGCGGCCCTCGACCCCGGCAAGCGCGAGGAGGTCGACGAGCTGGTGACGATGCTGACCGGCAATCTCGACAAAATCGGCGAGCACGGCCGCCGCGCGGACAACATCGTGAAGAGCATGCTCGCCCATTCGCGCGGCGGCAGCGGCGACCGCCAGACGGTCAGCATCAACGCGCTGATCGACGAATCGCTCAACCTCGCTTATCACGGCGTGCGCGCGCAGGACAAGGACTTCAACGTGACCCTGGAGCGCGACTTCGATTCGACGCTGCAGCCGATCGAGGTCGTGCCGCAGGACATCACCCGCGTGTTCCTCAATCTCTTCGGCAACGGGTTCTACGCGGTGCGGCAGCGGCAGAAGCGGTCGAACGGCGGCTACAGACCCGTGGTGAAGGTCACGACGCGCGAGGAGGACGGCCGGGTCGCCATCCATATCCGCGACAACGGGATCGGCATTCCGCCCGATGTCAAAAAGAAGATGTTCGAGCCGTTCTTCACCACCAAACCGACCGGCGAAGGGACCGGGCTCGGCCTGTCGATCAGCTACGACATCGTGACCCAGCAGCACGGCGGGTCGATCTCGGTCGACAGCCAGGTCGACGAGTTCACGGAATTCACCATCCAACTGCCGCGCAACCGCCATGGCGTGGCGGCGACCACCTAAGACAGCAGCGAGGCGTTCATGTCAGTCAGCATCTTTGTCGTCGATGACGAGCCAGACGTCGCAGACCTGTTCCGCCAACGCTTCCGCCGCGAAATGCGCGAGGGTAAATACGTGCTGCATTTTGCCCTCTCCGCCGCCGAAGCGCTCGAAAAGCTGCAGGGCGAGATCGAGCCGCATCTCATCGTCATGCTCTCCGACATCAACATGCCCGGCATGGACGGCCTCAGCCTGCTGCAGGAGATCAAGAAGCTGCGCCCCGATCTGCCGGTGATGATGGTCACGGCCTACGACGATGCCGAGCGGCGCCAGAAGGCCAAGGCGTATGGCGCCGTGGACTTCCTGACCAAGCCGGTGGACTTCGATTTCCTGAAGGCGCAGCTGAGCCAGCTGCCGTCGATCAGTTCGGCCTGAACTCATGACCGGACCGGCCAAGATCCTCGCCGTCGACGACGAGCCCGATTTCGAGACGCTGCTGCGGCAGCGCTTCCGCAAGCACATCCGCGACCAGGAGCTGACGTTCGTGTTCGCGCATAACGGCGAGGAGGCGCTCGAGACCCTTGCGGCGCAGCCCGACGTCGACCTGATGCTGCTCGACATCAACATGCCGGTCATGGATGGTCTCACGGTGCTGGCCCGCTTGCGCGAGCAGAAGTCGCCGGTACGCGCCGTCATCGTGTCGGCCTATGGCGACATGGCGAACATCCGCACCGCGATGAACCGGGGGGCCTTCGATTTCGTGACCAAGCCGGTCGACCTCAACGATCTCGAGATCACGATCCGCAAGACCGTCGACGATATCGCGATCGTGCGCGCGCTGGAGCGCCGTCATGCCGCGGCCGAGCGCGCGCGGGGCAATCTCGCGCGCTATTTCTCGCCCAACATTGTCGAGATCCTGGCGGGCCGCGATGAGCCGTTCGGGGCGGTGCGGCGGCAGACCGTGGCCGTCCTGTTCGCCGACATCGTGGGCTTCACCCGGATGGCCGAGGCGATGGCGCCCGAGGCGGTCGTGACCATGCTGCGCCAGTTCCATAACCGGATGACCGCGCAGATCTTCGCCTGCGGCGGCACGATCGAGAAATTCATCGGGGATGCCATCTTCGCCGTATGGGGCCTGCCGGACGCAAGTGCTGACGACCCCGCCAATGCGTTGCGCTGCGCGCACGCGATGATCGAAGCCCTGGAGCAGTGGAACCGCGAGCGCGCGGCGGCCGGCGATCCTCCACTCGCGATCGGCATCGGCCTCCATTACGGACCGGCCGTGATCGGCGACGTCGGCAGCGAGCACAGCCTCTCGTTCACCGTGATCGGCGATACCGTGAACACCGCAAGCCGCCTGCAGGGCCTGACGCGCTCGTTTTCGTCACCGCTCGTGGTCAGCAACGACGTGATCGCGGCAATCCGGGCGACCGGTTCGACCTCCCCGCTCGAGCGGCTTCAGGACAAAGGCGAGCAGGCGCTGCGCGGCCGCAGCCAGCCGGTGCGCGTGTGGATCGACGCGGGCAGCTGAGGCGATGACCGGGGATCGGCATATGAGGCGGCGCAGGTTCATCGTTCTGGCGAGCGCGGCGGCAGCGGTGCCCTTCGCAGCCCGGGCGCAGGCGCCCGGGCGCGTCTACCGCGTCGCCTATCTCGGCCCATCGCCGGTGGGCGCTCCGCCGCAGCGCGCCTTCTTCGAGGCGCTGGGCAAGCTCGGCTTCGTCGAGGGGAAAAACCTGGAACAGGACCTTCGCGGGTACGGCCAGCATCCCGAGCAGTTCGTCCCCACCGCGCGGCAGCTGGTCGAGGCCAAGCCCGACCTGATCATCTGCGGCGGCCCCGAGCCGGGCCGGGCGGCGCAACAGGCCACGAAGACGATCCCCCTGCTGGTCAACACCGACGACATCGTCGGAGACGGGCTCGTCGCGTCGATCGCTCATCCCGGCGGGAACACCACGGGCGTCAGCATCTTTTCGCCGGAGCTCGACGGCAAGCGGTTCGAAATCTTGCGCGAGCTGCTTCCCCGTGCGACGCGCATCGACGCGCTGGCCGGCAGCGACACGGCAAGCGCGGCCCACTTCGAAGCGCTTCAAGCCGAGGCGCACGACCGCGGCGTCGAGCTGGTCATCCGGATCGTCAAGACCTATGGCGAGATCGCACCGGCCGTCGAAGCGGCGAAAGCCGGGGGTGCGGCCGGCCTGAACGTGCTTGGCTCGGCTCTCCTGTTCGGCAATCGCCAGGTAATCTTCGAACGCGCCGCGGCACTGGGCCTGCCCGCGGTCTACCAGTGGCCGGAGAACGCAAAAGAAGGCGGCCTTATCGGCTACGGGCCGAGCATCTACCGCATCTACCAGGACCAGCTGTCCCGAATGGCGGCGGACATCCTGCGGGGCAAGAAGCCCTCGGACATTCCGGTCGAGCAGCCGGCGCGCTTCTACATGGCGGTCAACCTGAAGGTCGCCAAGACACTTGGGCTGACGGTGCCGCAGCCGCTGCTCATCGAAGCCGACGAGGTCATCGAATGAAACGTCGAACGTTCCTTGCCCTCACGGGAGCAGCGGTCGCCGTGCGGCCCGGCGCCGGCCAGGCCCAGCCCGCGGCCAAGCCGCTCATTGGCTTCCTGTCCAGCGCCTCGACGGCGTTCATGGCGAATTTCACTCCCAGCGTACGACATGGGTTGGAGGAAACCGGATACATCGAAGGAAGGGACTTCGCGTTCGAGTATCGGGGCGCCGACGGTCACTACGAGAAGTTGCCCGAGCTTGCGGCCAGTCTCGTCGCACGCAAGGTCGCGGTCATTTTCGCCGCGGGCGGCAGCGATCCGGCCAAAGCGGCGAAGGCCGCGACGACCGCCATTCCGATCGTGTTCATCAGCGCCGCCGACCCGGTCAAGGCGGGCCTGGTGACCAGCCTGAGCCGGCCCGAGGGCAACGTGACCGGCATCAGCCTGATCGGGTCGAGCCTCGAGGCGAAGCGGCTCGAGATCCTGGATCAGCTCGTGGCACCAGGCGCCCCGATCGGAGTTCTGGTGAATCCCGGCTATCCGGCAGCCGCCGAGCAGGTCCGCGAGCTGCAGGCGGCGGCGGCCGAACTCCGGCGCTCCATCCTCGTGCAGCACGCCGGGACGGAGGGCGAGATCGAATCGGGATTTGCTGCGATCGCACAGGGCGGCGCGCGCGGCGTCCTCGTCGCGCAGGATCAATTCTATAACAGCCACAACGCGCAGATCGTGGCGCTGGCTGCTCGCTACAAGCTTCCGGGAATCTACAATGAGCGGCAATACGCCGATCATGGCGGCCTGGTCACCTACGGGACGAACTTTTTCGAAGGCTACCGGCAAGCCGGGGTGATGCTCGGCAAGATCCTGAAGGGCGCGCGCCCGGCCGATCTGCCGGTCCTACAGCCGACGACGTTCGAGCTCGTCATCAATATGAAGACGGCCAAGGCGCTCGGCGTTGCCATTCCGCCGTCGCTGCTCTCGACCGCCGACGAGGTCATCGAATGAGGCGCCGCAACTTTTTGGCGGCCGCCGGTGCGGCCCTGACATGGCCGCTCGCCGCCCGCGCGCAAACGGCGGGACACATGCCCACGATCGGCGTGCTCATGGTGATCGCCGAGAACGACGAGGAAGGGCAGACGCGCATCCGCGCCTTCCGCGAAGGGCTGGCCGCCGCCGGCTGGGTCGATGGCAGAACGGCCAAGATCGTCTACCGCTGGGCCGGCGGGAAGAGCGAGCTCATTCCGCAATACGCACGCGAGCTCGTGGCGCTCAAGCCCGACGTGATCCTGGCCAATGGCACGCCGGCCGTGATCGCGCTCAAGAGCCTTGGGACGGCGATCCCGATCGTGTTCGCCCTGGTGCTCGATCCGGTCGGCGTCGGGGCCGTGCAGAGCCTGCCTCGTCCCGGAGGCAACATCACGGGGTTCTCGTTCATCAACGCCGAGATCATCGGCAAGTGGCGCGAACTCCTCGCCGAGGTCGCGCCCGCCGGAACGAACTCGGCCTTGCTGTTCAATCCCAAGGTCAATCCCTGGTATTACAGCTTCCTGCGCGAGCTCGACGCAGCACCGCAGCCGGCCGGCAAGATCGTCGCAACCCCGGTCGAATCGTTCGAGCAGATCAAGGCCGTCCTGGCCGTTCAGGCTGCCGCAGGCGGGACCCTGATCGTGGCGCCGGACGCATTCGCAGTCACTTACATCAAGGAGATCGCCGCGCTGACGCTGGAGCACAAGCTCCCCGCGGTCTCGGTCTATCGCCAATTCGTGACCGAGGGCGGGCTGATGTCGTATGGGCCCGACCTGCCAGACATCTTCCGCCGGTCCGCGGGCTACATCGACCGGGTCCTCAAAGGCGCCAATCCCGCCGATCTCCCGGTTCAGGACCCGACAAAGTTCAACTTCGCGATCAACACCAAAGCCGCCAAGACCCTCGGGCTCACGATGCCGCAGTCGCTGCTCGCGACCGCCGACGAGGTGATCGAGTGATCTCGCGACGGATCGCCATCGGCGCCGGGCTGGTCGCCCCTGCCGCAGCATGGCCTGGTGCCGGACGTGCGCAGCAAATACCCGTCGTCGGAATCATGGCAGCCGGCGCGCCGTCGTCGTACGATCTCTCGGGGTATCGCCAGGGATTGAAGGACGCCGGCTTCGTCGAGGGTAAGAACCTGCTGATCGAGTACCGGTGGGGCAACGACGATCCTGCGTTGATGAGCGCTCAGGCGGACGATCTGGTCCGCCGGCGCGTGCAGGTCATCGTGGCGGCCGCGAGCGGCCTTGTCGCGCACGCCGCGCAGAAGGCGACCGGCACGATCCCGATCGTGTTCGGCTTCGGGATCGATCCGGTGCAGCAGGGCCTGGTCACGAGTCTTAACCATCCCGGCGGCAACGTCACCGGCGTCACCTCGCGGGCGAGCGAGCTGTTCGGCAAGCAGATCAGCCTGTTTCACGAGCTGGTGCCGCAGGCCACCCGCGTCGGCGTGCTCGCCAATTCCGTCAGCGTACAGCTCGCGGCGGTCACGCATGACTCCCAGTCCGCCGCTTCGGCTTTGGGCCTCTCCGCCGACATCCTGACCGTCGCCACCGCGGCGGACATCGACGGTCTGTTCGCGCGCCTGGCCGCGGAAAAGCGCATCGAGGGGCTTATCGTGAGCAACGATCCGCTGTTCATCGCGCAGCGCGTCCAGCTGGCAACGCTCGCCGCGCAGCACGCGCTGCCGGCGATCTACCCGTTCCGCGAGATGGCGGTCGCGGGCGGCCTGATGAGCTACGGCCCCAACCTCGCCGAGCGCGACCGCGAGGCCGGCCGCTATGTCGGCCGCATCCTGCGGGGCGAGAAGCCGGGCGACCTGCCGGTCGAGCAGATGAGCAAGTTCGCGCTCGTCATCAACATGAAGGCCGCCCGCGCCCTCGGGCTCCCGGTCTCGAACTCCCTGCAGCTGCTGGCCGACGAGGTGATCGAATGATCACCTCGTCAAATTTCATGTTTGCGCCCCCAAGTTTTCTTCGCGCCCGCCGGCGCTACGCGGCGGCGCAGCGTAAGGGCGGCCGCAACGGCCGGCGACGCCGCGCAAGCGAGGTGATCGAATGAGGCGGCGCGAGTTCATAGCCGCCGCCGGGGCAGCCGCGCTGTGGCCGCTCGCCACGCACGCAGAGACCGGCCGCCCCAAGAAGATCGGCATCTTCCTGGTCGGCGCCACTCTCCCCGCGCGCGACCTCGAGATCGTCAAGGAGCTGGCGAAACTCGGATACGTCGACGGGCGCAATGTGACGTACGCGATCCGCGGCGATGATGGAACCGCCGATCTTGACCGGGTCGCGCGCGACCTGGTCGGGTCGGCGCCGGACATCCTGGTCGGCGCGGGCTCGGACCTTGCCTATTCGCTCGTGGAAGCCACGCACGATATTCCGATCGTGGTGACCGCGGTGGCCGATCCGGTGGACACCGGGCTGACGGGCAGTCTGTCGCGACCGACCCGCAACGTGACGGGATTTACCATTTCCAGCACCTCGCTCGCCACCAAGCGGCTCGATATGTTGCGCCAACTCGTGCCCGGGCTGCACAAGGTGGGCTGGCTGTGGTCTGCCAGCCGTGTTATGTCGGCTCTGCAGGTGACCGACCAGCTGCAGCGCGCCGCCGCTCAATTCGGCCTCGACCTTGTCTCGCTGCCGGTGCGCTCGGGCGCCGAGATCGCATCCGCCTTCGAACAGGCGGATAAGGAGGGCGCGAAGGCCATCCTGACCGATGCGAATCCGCTGTCGGTGCAGTTCGGCGCGATCATCGCGGACGAATGCCAGGTTCGCGATCTGCCGCTCATGGACCCTTGGCCCTCGCAGATCCAGAACGGCGCGCTGGCCGCTTATGGCCCGGCCAGGGTCGAAAACCTCAAGGGGGCTGCGGCTTACGTCGACCGGATCCTCAAGGGTGCCAGGCTCGCCGACCTGCCGTTCGTCGAGCCGACCGAAGTCAAGCTGGCGATCAACCTGAAGACCGCGCGCTCCATCGGCGTGACCGTGCCGGCGAACCTGCTCGCCCTGGCCGATGAGGTGATCGAGTGATCATCTCATTGCCCCGATTTTTCTTCGCGCCCGCCGGCGCTACGCGGCGACGCCGCGCAAGCGAGGTGATCGAATGAGGCGGCGCGAGTTCATAGCCGCCGCCGGGGCAGCCGCCCTGTGGCCGCTCGCCGCCCGGGCGCAGCAACACCAATACAAGGTCGGCCTCATGATGATCGGCGGCATACCGCCGATCCGCGACCTCGAAATCGTGAAGGAGCTGGCGAAGCGTGGCTATGTCGAGGGCCGCAACATCACGTATGTGGCCGTCAGCGACGACAATGTCGATCAGGCGATCAGGACACTGGTGGCCGCCAAGCCGGACATCGTGGTTGGGGCGGGCTCGGCCCTCGCCTACGCGTTCGCGGCGGCCGTCCACGACATCCCCATCGTGTTGACCGCGACCGCGGATCCGGTCGCGACCGGGCTCTCCGCCAGCATGTCGCGCCCGACCGGGAACTCGACCGGCTTCACCATTTCGAGCACGTCGATCGTCGCCAAGCGGCTCGAGATCCTGCGCGAGCTGGTGCCCGGCCTGCGCAAAGTCGGCCGCCTGTGGGTTCCGGCGAGCCCGATGGGCGGCGAGCTGGGCCGGCAGGCGCAAACGGCGGGCCGCAGCCTCGGGATCGAGATCGTGTCGATTCCCTTGAAGACGAGCGCCGACATCGAGCCAGCCTTCGCCGCGGCCGACAAGGAACACGTGGGCGCCTTGATGCCCGACCCCGATCCGCTGCACGTGCAGTTTGCGGCCGTGATCACCGACGAGTGCCTGATCCGCGACATGCCGCTCATGGATGCGTGGCCGTCGCAGATCCAGAACGGAGCGCTCGCGGCCTATGGCCCGCCGAGCGTGGAGAACCTCTCGGGCGCGGTGAGCTATGTCGACCGGATCCTCAAAGGCGCCAAGGTGGCCGACCTGCCGTTCGTCGAGCCGGCCGAGCTGAAATTGGCGATCAACCTGAAGACCGCGCGCTCCATCGGCGTGACCGTGCCGGCAAATCTCCTGGCGCTGGCCGACGACGTGGTGGAATAGCGGCAGCTACGCCTTCCGCTCCAGGACCGCCATCAACTCGGCCCATTCGCGCTTGGAGAGACCGGAGCTCTCCTGCGTGACAGCCTCGCCCGCCAAAAGCCGGCGGACGACCTTGAGCCCAGGCCCTGAAACCGAGGCGCCGGTCATCCGGTAGTCGCGGAAGGCCTCGTAGGCGATCGGGCACCATTTCTCGACCACGTCGCAGATGGCGTCGGCGTAGACGCGGATCTCGTACTGCGCGTGCGCGTCGGCGCGCAGGCTCAGGAAGTGGAAGAGGTTGTTGAGGTCGATCTTCCAGTACCACTGCGTGTAGAAATTGGTCGGCACGACCATGCGCGCCAGCTCGCGCGCGAGCCCGTCCCGCCCCTCTTCCAGCACCTTGCCGAACTGGTCCTCGTTCAGGAGCTTCGTGTAGGCCGCGTAGGCGTCCGAGCTCAGGCCTTCGATCGTGGAGAGTGCGGCCTCGGCCTCCGAGCCCTCGAGCACGTCGCCGCGGCCCTGGCGGTTGGTGCGCGACTGCTTGGCGAGCTGGGCCGGGACGGGGACGTAGAACTCGCGGTCGAGGATCGAGTAGCGCGCCGAATACTCGTTCACGTTCGCCGTGCGGTGCCGAATCCACTGCCGGGCCACGAAGATCGGCAGCTTCACGTGCAGCTTGATCTCGCACATCTCGAACGGGGTCGAGTGGCGGTGGCGCATCAGGTAGCGGATGAGATTGCGGTCGTCGGAGACCTTCTTGGTGCCTTTGCCGTAGGACACCCGCGCCGCCTGGACGATCGCCGCGTCGTCCCCGAAATAGTCGATGACCCGCACGAAGCCGTGGTCGAGCACCGGCAACGGCCGATAGAGCAGCTCTTCCAGGGCGGCGACGGTCGGCCGACGGGTGGAGAAGGTCTCGGCGCGCTGCGCCTCGATCTCGGCCCGCTGGTCGGCCGTAACGTTATCGGACGTAACTTTCTTTCGGCTGCCGTCCGCCATGGGGCGCTCCTTGGCGCTGCGAATCGACGTGGGGGGTCAAGACTCTAACGCCGGTTTTCCACCGTGGCCACAGCCGCGACGTGAAACACACTTGCAAAATCTCCGGACAGGCGTAGCATTTTTTGCGTTTGGGGCGATTACCCGACAATTAAAGGGAGAATTGCCGATGACGACGGAAGACCGTGTCGAGACTCTCAAAGCGCGCCATGCGCACCTCGAGCACGAAATCGACGACGAGGCCCACCGGCCACTTCCAGACACCATCCACATCACCGAACTCAAGCGACAAAAGCTCCGTATAAAAGAAGAGATCACGCGACTATCGCTGTAACGCGCGGCCCTCAGGGCGAAGACTGACTCAGCCGGAGCGCCCCGCGAAGCCGGGGCGCCACCGGCCACCACAACCAATCAACTGAACTTTAGAGCCGTCGGCACCGGCGCGCAGCGCCGCGTCACGCGCGCTGGCGGGCGTCGCCTTTGACCAGGCGCGCGGCCGGAAATACCGCGCGGGCACGGGTACCGGCACCCGGCGTGCTTTCGATGTCGAGCGTGCCGCCGTGCCGCTCCATGAGCTTGCGGCTGATGGCAAGCCCAAGCCCCGTCCCTTCGGCCTTGCGGCTGACATCGGCCGCCCCGCGGCGGAACGGCTCGAAGATGTGCGGCAGGATGTCGGGTGCGATCCCTTCGCCCGTGTCCTGGACGACCAGGGTCAGGTCCTCGTCCGCCTCGACCCGCACCGTGACCGTGCCCCCGGCCGGCGTGAACTTGACCGCGTTGGTCAAGAGGTTGAGCAGCACCTGGACCATGGCGCGGCGGTCGGCCAGGAGATGGACCGGCGGCGGTGCCGCGGGCGCCACCAGCTTGACCTGGGCGTCGCGCGCGCGCCCCTGCACCATCGCCAGGCATGAGCTCACGACATCGACGATTCCGACCTCCTGCTCGTCGAAGTCGAAATGGCCGGACTCGATCTTCGACATGTCGAGGATGTCGCTGATCAGCGACAGCAGGTGCTCGCCGCTGCTTCTGATGTCGCGTGCGTATTCGATATAGCGGGGTGCAGTCTCGCCGAAGACCTGGCCCTGGATGACCTCGGCGAAGCCGATGATGGCGTTGAGGGGCGTGCGCAGCTCATGGCTCATGTTGGCGAGGAACTCGGACTTGGCGCGGTTCGCCATTTCCGCCGCCTGCTTGGCCTCCATCAGCGCCGCCTCGCGCTGTTTGAGTGCTGTGATGTCGCTGTGCAGGCCGACAATGAACCCGTCGCGGGTTCGCCGCTCGGCGATGCGGATGGCCCGTCCCTGGCTGACGATCTCGATGGGGGTACCGTTGCGGTGCAGCTCAACCCGTCGTCGGACCTGCTCCTCGAGTTCGACGGCGCCCACCGGCACCTCGCCCAGATCGTAGGCCGAGCGCACGATATCGACGAAGCGCTGGCCGGGCATGGTCGCGAGCGGATTGCGCGCGTGGATCTCGCGATAGCGGCCGTTGCACATCACCAGCCGGTCCTCGGAATCGTACAGCACGAACCCGTCGGCGAGGAATTCGACCGCGTCGCGCAGCCGGTCCTGGGCGATGCGGGCCCGCTCCTCGGCCTCGTATTCGATGGTGATGTCGGACCCGGTGCCGCGATATCCGAGAAAGCCGCCGGCCGCATCGAACACCGGCTTGCCGCTGGTGCGGATCCAGCGAACCTGGCCGTCCTTGCGCCGGTGAGGATAGACGAAGCCGCGGAAGGCGCGCCGGTTCGCGAGATCGTCGAGATGGACCTGCCACACCGGGTCGTCGGCCGAGTAGTCGACCAGCGCGCTGCGCGGCCGGCCGACCAGCTCGGCGACCGGCGTGCCCGTGAGCTCGAAGAAGCGCTCGGACACGTAGGTGAACTTCATGTCCGGGCCCATTTCCCAGATCCAGTCGGACGAGGCCTCGGCGAAGTCGCGGAAGCGCTGCTCGCTGCCCTGCAGCGCCGTCGTCAGGCTTTCCTGGCGCACCAGCTGACGCGCCAGGCCGAGCAGCAGCACGAACACCAGCACTGCACTGCCGACGCCGCCCGCACCGACGATCGCCGCCTGCCGGTTCCATTGCATCAGCGCCGCCGTCTCGTCACGCGCGACCAGGATGAGCAGCGGGTAATGCGGAAGCGCGCGGAAGCTCACCAAGGTCGAGCCGCCGGCGGCGTCGCGGACGATCAGAGAGCCGTCGGGCGAACGCTGGCGCGCCGCCGCGACCGCGGGGTCGCGAAAAACGACGGCGAGGCCGGTTGCCGGGCGGTCGGAATATCCCGCGAGATACGTGCCATCCTGCCGATAGAGCGCGATCGTTCCGCCCTCGCCCAGCCCGAGCGATTCGTAGAAAGCCTCGAAATGCTCCGGATCGACCGTGGCCCCGACAATGCCGCGAAACGATCCGTCGGGCCCCTGCAAACGGCGCGACATCGCGACCGAGCGATGGCCGTTGACCCGGCCGGTGAACGGCTCGGAGAAGAACACACCCGCATCGGCCGCACGCTGTGCGGTGAAGAAGGAGCGATCAGAGACGTCGAGCGGCGGCACCGGATCGACGCGCGAATCGGCGATGCCATGGCCGGTGGCATCGATGATGAACAATCCCCGGACCTGGGTCATGCCGGCGGATTGCCGTGCCAGCATCTCGTGCAGCGCGTGCGGGTCGGGCTGCCCTGACGGCGCCTCCCGCTGCATCACGCGCAGTTTTTCCTCCGAGGATTTCAGCAGCAGGTTGACCTCTTCGACCACCCGCGAGGTCTGCTCGGACAGGACGAGATCGAGCTGCGACAGCCGGCGCTGCTCGTCGACGAGCGCCGCACCGCGCAGATACCAGACGGCGAGCGCCGTGACGCCGAAGATCGCGATGACGAGAAAGGTTCCGAAAACGGCAAGTGCGCGGCTGGGCCGCACTTGGCCCCGCCAGCTCCGCCACCATGCAACCGCCGGCGCGTGCATTCTGCTCGCGTTCCCTTGCCGCCTGTCCAGTCGTGGCGCGCCGCGCGCGGCATGCTTTCCGCGACGCTGCCCCGGACTTGGGGAAGGTCAAAACTCCTTCCCCGGCGCCCCCAATCCCCGATCCGCCGGGAAGTATATTCGCCCACCCCTAAGTAATAAACGGACAAATAAGAAATCCGACTCTTAATGGGCACGAACGGCCGGACAAGAGTGCTCTCCAGCCGCACTTCTGCGTGCTGCCAGGGCGCTCGCCGGGGGTTCCGGGTCGACGCCGGTCAGCCTCCTGGCAGCGCGCGGGCGCGGTCGCGCAGCACGAATTTCTGGATCTTGCCGGTTGAGGTCTTGGGCAGCGGGCCGAATACCACGCTCCGCGGCGCCTTGTAGTGCGCGAGGTTCTGCCGGCAGAACGCCATGATCTCTTCGGCCGTCGCGGTGCGGCCGTCCTTGAGTGTCACGAACGCGCAGGGCGTTTCGCCCCACTTCTCGTCGGGCCGCGCCACCACGGCCGCCTCGAGCACCGCGGGATGGCGGTAGAGCGCGCCCTCGACCTCTATCGTCGAGATGTTCTCGCCGCCCGAGATGATGATGTCCTTCGAGCGGTCCTTGAGCTCGATATACCCGTTGGGATGTGCGACGCCGAGGTCGCCGGTGTGGAACCAGCCGCCGGCGAAGGCGGCCTTGGTCGCCTTGGGGTTCTTGAGATAGCCCTTCATGACGATGTTGCCGCGCATGAAGACCTCGCCGATGGTCTGCCCGTCCGACGGCACGGGCTCGAGCGTGGCGGGATTCGCGACCATCAGTCCCTCGAGCACGGGGTAGGCCACGCCCTGACGCGCCTTCAGCACCGCCTGCTCGTCGGCCGAAAGGCCATTCCACTCGTCGTGCCATTCGCATACGACCGCCGGCCCGTAGACCTCGGTAAGGCCATAGACGTGGGTGACGTGGAAGCGCATGCGCTCCATCTTTTCGATCACCGCCGCGGGCGGGGCCGAGCCGGCGGTCATCACCTCGACCGGGCCGGAGACGGTCGCGCGCAGGTCATCGGGCGCGTTGGCCAGCATGTTGAGCACGATCGGTGCGCCGCAGAAATGCGTAACCCCGTGATTGCGGATGGCACCGAAGATGGCGCCCGCCTCGATGCGGCGCAGGCACACGTTGGTGCCGGCCGTCGCCGCCAGGGTCCATGGAAAGCACCAGCCGTTGCAGTGGAACATCGGCAAGGTCCACAGATAGACGGGGCGGCCCGGCAGGTTCCACACCAGCACGTTGCCGACCGCGTTCAGGTAGGCGCCGCGGTGGTGATAGACCACGCCCTTCGGATTGCCCGTGGTCCCCGACGTGTAGTTGAGGGTGATCGCGTCCCATTCGTCCCCGGGCATCGACCAGGAGGCATCCGGATCGCCGCCCGCGAGAAGCTCTTCGTACTCGATCTCGCCGAGGCGCTCGCCACCCGGCCCTTCCGGATCGGCGATGTCGACGACCTGGATCTTGTGTTTGATGAGCTTCAGCGCCTGTTTGATCACCGGCGCGAATTCGGTGTCGGTGAGCAGAACCTTGGTCTCGCCGTGCTCCAGCATGAACGCGATGGTCGGCGCGTCGAGCCGGATATTCATGGCGTTCAGGACCGCCCCGGCCATCGGCACGCCGAACGCCGCCTCGTAAGCGGCCGGGATGTTGGGCGCCATCAGCGCCACGGTGTCGCCCCGCTTGACCCCCCGCCGGCGCAGCGCGTCGGCAAGGCGCCGGCAGCGCGCATAAGTCTGCGCCCAGGTGCGGCGGACGGCGCCGTGCACGATCGCAAGGTGCCGCGGAAAAACGTGCGCCGCGCGCGGCAGGAACGAGAGCGGCGACAGCGGCACGTAGTTGGCGGCGGTCTTGTCCAGATCGCGCTCGTAAGGATGCGCTGCCCGCGACTTGACCGGATGGGCGGCCGGGCGGCGCGAGGCCGTGGCCGGCCGCTTCTGGGCCTTGGCCTTGGCCGTGGATTTGGTTTTGGTGCGCGCTCGCTTGCCCCGCATGGTGTTCCTCCTTGGACCCGATGCCAACTCTGCCACAATCCTTCCGGCGAAACATCGCCTTAGGTCGGAGATCCAAGGGCAGGCATCGTCCGTATAATACGCCTCCGTCGCGAGTCTTCGCCCTTTCCACCCCCACCGTCCCTGCGAAAGCCCCATGCTGCTCGACGATATCCTCAAGAATATTGCCGAGTTCACCAACGACGCGGTCCTCATCACCGACGGAGCACCGCTGGATGCGCCGGACGGTCCGCGCGTCGTATACGTCAATCCGGCCTTCGTGCAGATGACCGGCTATGCGCCGGACGACATCGTCGGGCGCACGCCGCGCCTGCTGCAGGGGCGCCAAACCTCGCGCGAGGTGCGCCGGGAGATCCGCGCGGCGCTCGAAGCCGGCCAACCCACGACCGTCGGCCTCACCAACTACCGGAAGTCGGGCGAAGCGTTCGAGGTGGAGCTCAGCATTCGTCCGCTGTTCGAGGGAACCGGGCCGGAGCGGCGCCCCCGCTTCTTCGTCGCAATCCAGCGCGACATCTCCGAGCGCACGGCGCGCGAGCGCGAGCTGCGGGCCGCCCGCGACCGGGCGGAGGAGGCCGACCGGGCCAAGCTGAGATTTCTCTCGCACATGAGCCACGAGCTCAGGACGCCGCTCAACGCCATCATCGGGTTTGCCGAGATGATCAACGGCCAGATCCTCGGGCCGATCGGAAACCAGCGCTACGCGGAATATGCCGGCGACATCCATCTGAGCGCCATCCATCTGCTCAGTATCATCAACGACGTGCTCGACTTCTCGAAGCTGGATGCCGGTCGCGTCGAGCTCGACGAGAGCGAATTCGATTTCGGCGGCCTCATCGATGAAGTGCAGCGCGTGGTTCAGGGCCACTGCAAGCGGCGAGGGATCGAGCTGCGCAACGAAGCCTCCGGCGCCTTCACGGTCAGGGCAGACGAGCGTCTGCTGCGCCAGGTCCTTCTCAACCTCCTGTCCAATTCCGTGAACTTTACCGAGGATGGCGGCCTGATTTCCGTGTCGACGCTGCGGCTGGCCGACGGCAGGCTCGCCTGCGTCATCAACGACACGGGACAGGGCATTCCGTCGGACAAGACGATCGAGGTGCTCGAGCCATTCGTGTCCCTGCGCCACGAACACGGCCACAAGAAGCGGCCGGGCACCGGGCTTGGCCTGCCGATCGCCAAGTCGTTCATGGAACTGCACGGGGGCTCCCTGTTCATCAACAGCGAGCTGGGGGCTGGAACGAGCGTGTTCATCACGCTACCCACGACGCGCGTGGTCGCCGGTCCGCTGATCCTGCTCGGCGCCCCGTCCGGCGACGACACACCCGAAATGCCCGGCCATGAGTCGGCGCTTCTCCCCGACTCGGCTATCGAACGGTTGTCGGCCGCGGCCATCGATCGGCTGCCGATCGGCGTCATGCTGCTCGACGGCGCGGGCACGGTCCTGCGCTACAACGCGGTGGAGAGCCGGTTCAGCGGCATCGACCCGGCGGCCGCGACCGGAAAGAACTTTTTCACCGACATCGCGCCGTGCACCCGGGTCTCGGCCTTCCGCCGCGCGTTCGAAGCGGGCGTGCGGGACGGCACGCTCAATTCGATCCTGAGCTACACCTTCACGTTTCCGAACCGGCCCATGCGCGTGCTGGTCCAGATGAAGGCCGCCAAAGAGCCGGGTCGCGGCTGGGTGTTCGTGCGCTGGGTGTGAGCCGGCTGCGGCGTGCCGCCTGCCGAGCACGCAAAATTTGACCCACGTCAAAGCAGCGGCGCCGGTTTCGGCCGACCTTTGCAAATTCGCCGGATTGGCGACAAACTTCCCGTAAGAGCAAGGCCCGTAGGAGCAAGGGAGGACGAGGATGAGCCGGCCGTATGCCGACACCCATGCGCGGTCGCTGGCCGATCCCGAGGGCTACTGGGCGGACATGGCGCGCCAGGTCGCGTGGACGAAGCCCTGGACCCGCGTGCTCGACAGCTCGCGGGCGCCGCTCTACCGCTGGTTCGCAGGGGGCGAGCTCAACACCTGCTACAACGCGCTCGACCGCCACGTCGAGGGCGGTCGCGCCGAGCAGCCCGCGCTGATCTACGACAGCCCGGTGACCGGCACGATCCGCAGCTACACATACCGGGAGTTTCGCGACCTGGTCGCGACTTGCGCAGGAGCGCTGGCAGAACTTGGGGTCGGCCGCGGCGATCGCGTCATCATCTACATGCCGATGGTGCCCGAGGCGGTGGTGGCGATGCTCGCTTGCGCGCGCCTGGGAGCGGTGCACTCGGTGGTGTTCGGCGGCTTCGCCGCCAACGAGCTCGCGGTGCGGATCGACGACTGCACGCCCAAGGCGATCGTCTCCGCCTCGTGCGGCATCGAGGTGAACCGCGCCATCGCCTACAAGCCGCTGCTCGACGGCGCCATAGCCCTGGCCCGCCACAAGCCCAAGGCCTGCCTGATCCTGCAACGGCCGCAGCTCCGCTGCGAGCTGAGTCCTGGACGCGACGTCGACTGGGATACGGCGATGAGCCGCGCTGCGCCCGCGCCGTGCGTGCCGGTGGCGGCGACCGACCCTCTCTACATCCTCTACACGAGCGGCACGACCGGCCAGCCCAAAGGTGTCGTGCGCGACAACGGCGGCCACGCCGTCGCCCTCTGCGATTCGATGGCCACCGTCTACGGCATGTCGGCCGGCGACGTGTTCTGGGCCGCATCCGACGTCGGCTGGGTCGTGGGGCACTCCTACATCGTCTATGCGCCGCTCCTTGCCGGCTGCACGACCGTGCTGTTCGAAGGCAAGCCGGTGGGAACGCCCGACGCGGGCGTCTACTGGCGCGTCATCTCCCAGCACAAGGTGAAGGCGCTGTTCACCGCCCCCACCGCCTTTCGCGCCATCAAGCGCGACGACCCCAAGGGCGAGTTCATCCGCAACTACGACCTGTCGGGCTTCAAGACGCTGTTCCTGGCCGGCGAGCGCTGCGATCCGGCCACGCTCAACTGGGCCGCGGACATGCTCAAGGTGCCGGTGATCGATCACTGGTGGCAGACCGAGACCGGCTGGCCGATCGTCGCCAACTGCATGGGGCTCGACAGCGGTAAGGGTGGACCATTCCCCGTGAAGCCCGGCTCGCCCACCAAGGCGGCGCCGGGTTGGGACGTGCGCGCGCTGGCGGCCGACGGCCGAGAGGTCAAACGCGGCGAAACGGGAGCCCTGTGCTGCAAGCTGCCGCTGCCGCCGGGCACGTTTCCGACCCTGTGGAACGCCGAGGACCGCTTCCGCAAGGCGTATCTCGACGACTATCCGGGCTACTACAAGACCGGCGATGCGGGCTACGTGGACGCCGACGGCTACGTCTTCGTGATGGCGCGCGTCGACGACGTGATCAACGTGGCGGGCCACCGCCTCTCGACCGGCGCCATGGAAGAGGTTCTGGCCTCGCACCAGGACGTCGCCGAGTGTGCCGTGATCGGCGTGGCCGACGAGCTCAAAGGCCAGGTGCCGTTCGGGTTCGTCGTGCTCAAGTCCGGCGTCAACCGGCCGCCGGAGGAGATCGTGCGCGAGATCGTGCAGATGGTGCGCGAGCGCATCGGGCCGGTCGCGGCGTTCAAGCAGGCGGTGGTCGTGAAGCGGCTGCCCAAGACGCGCTCGGGCAAGATCCTGCGCGCGACCATGCAGAAGATCGCCGACGACACGCCGTTCACCACCCCGGCCACGATCGACGATCCGGCGATCCTCGGCGAGATCGCGGAATCCTTGCGCGGCACCGGCTACGCCAAAGGCGGGGCGAAGACCGGAGCGGGCGCCGGCTGAGAGTCCGCGCCGCCGCTCTAGTGTGAGGAGGGTTCCTTTTCGTCGGACGGCGTGTGCGGCTCGCCCGGCGCTTCCGGCGCAGGCTCGGCAGCCGGCGTTTGGGCGCCGGCCAGCGCGTCGGTCGCGGCCGCCAGCTCGGCTGCGGCCTCGCGGGCGGCGTCGTTCTGCTTTGCCGCTTCGGCGTCGGCGAGCGCCTTGGCGGCGCGGCGCGCCGCCCGGTCCGCCTCGCGCTTGGCGCGCTGGGCGGCGCGGTGAGCCTTCTCGATCGCCTCGTCGAGCTGGGCCTGGGTGCACAGGCCGAGCGCCACCGGGTCGCGCGGCTTGAGATTGGGCGTCTCGGGATGGGTGCGGTCGCGGATCTTCTGGATGGTCGAATTGGTCGTGCCGACCAGGTGGCGGATCTGCGCCTCGGTCAGCTCGGGATGGTGGCGCAGCAGCCAGGCGATCGCATGCGGCCGGTCCTGGCGCTTGGAGACCGGCGTGTAGTTCGCACCCTTGCCGCGCGGGGTGATCTCCGGCAGGTCGGACTTGGCGATCTGCAACCGCGCCGCCTTGTCGGCCTCGCAGCGCTGGATCTCCTCGCGCGTCAGCTGGCCGCTGGCGATCGGATCGAGGCCGACGATGCCGATCGCGACCTCGCCGTCGGCGATCCCCTGCACCTCCAGGGCATGCATGCCGCAAAACTCTGCGATCTGCTCAAAGCTCAGCGAAGTGTTCTCCACCAGCCAGACCGCGGTTGCCTTGGGCATGAGCGGCAAAGACATGGACTCCTCCAAATAGGCCCGTTCTTCTTCCCTTAGGGAAGGCACGGAACGCATGAGATTGTCGGGATACCGCCCTATATATAGGGCGACGGGTGGCCGGTCAAAGGGCTTTGCGGCTCCTTAGTCCGCCACGGTCAGGACGATCTTGCCGATATGCGTATCGGCCTCCATGAGACGGTGCGCGCCCGCGGCGTCGGCGAGCGGGAACGTGGCATGGATGACGGGCTTGACCTTTCCATTCTCGATCAACGGCCAGACGTGTTGGCGGACCGCCGCGGCGACGGCTCCTTTTTCGGCCACCGAGCGCGCACGCAGGGTGGACCCGGTCAGGGTCAGGCGCTTCATCATCAGGGGCGCCAGGTTGACCTCGGTCTTCGGGCTGCGCAGGAACGCGATCTGCACGATCCGGCCTTCGACCTTGGCGATGTCGATGTTCTTGCCCACGTAGTCGCCGCCGACCATGTCGAGCGTCAGGTCGACGCCCTGCCCGCCCGTCGCCTCCTTCGCGATAGCGACGAAGTCCTCGCTCTTGTAGTTGATAGCGCGCTCCGCACCCAGCGACCGGCAGGCGTCGCATTTCTCCGAAGTACCGGCGGTGGCGAGCACGCGCGCGCCGAACGCCTTTGCGAGCTGGATCGCGGTCGTGCCGATGCCGCTCGCCCCGCCATGCACCAGGAACGTCTCGCCCGCTTTCAACCGCCCGCGCTCGAACACGTTGGTCCAGACAGTGAAGAAAGTCTCGGGAACCGCCGCGGCCTCGACCATCGACAGCGTCTTGGGCACCGGCAGGCATTGCGGCACGGGAGCCGTGCAGTATTCGGCATAGCCGCCGCCCGAGACGAGCGCGCACACGGCATTGCCAAGCTTGAACTCGGTCACGCCCGAACCGAGGGCGGCCACCGTCCCGGCGATCTCGAGGCCGGGAAGATCGGAGGCGCCGGGTGGCGGCGGATACTTGCCATAACGCTGCAGCACATCGGGCCGGTTCACGCCGGCGGCCGCCACCTTGACCAGCACCTCGCCCGCGGCAGGCTTGGGTGTCGGCCGCGTCGCCGGCTTCAGCACCTCCGGTGCGCCGAAGGAGCTGATCTCGATGCAGGTCATGGTCGCGGGAACGGACATGAGAGGTGGCTCGCAAAATTGCAGGAAAGGGCTATTGCAGGTCTAACCAGCCGACTTCAAACTGACAAGACCACGGAGGTGGCGCATGGATTTCGAAGAGCTGGAACCACGCAAGCAACCGCCGAAGCCGCGCGATCTGTCGAGCTGGTCGGTCGAAGAGCTCAACAGCTATATCGAGAATCTGGAGGGCGAGATCGCGCGGGTGCGCGAGGTGATCGGCTCCAAGCAGGGCCACCGCGCCGCCGCCGACGCATTTTTCAAGAAAAAGTGAAGCAGATCAGAGTGTTGTACGAATTCCCCCCTTAAGCGTCGCTTAAGCCGTAGAGGCGTAGACTGGCCTTGGTGGACAGGCCCGCGTTTCCTCCCCCTGTCGGGCCACCACCCTGGTCCATTGATCGGATCATGACGCCTCCCTGTGAGACTGGGGCCGCCTTCGGGCGGCCCCTTTTTCTTTTTCTTTCGGCGCCCGGGCAATCGCGACGGCGGGCCTGAGGCCTTCCCCGGGGGTCGCGAAGTGCCTATATTTTCCAGGTCGGGCAACCGACTATGGCGATAAATAGCGTACGTAATAGCCGATACGGACCCGGGGGCAGAGCCCGGCGCCTCCACCAATTCGCTGCCGCCGACCATGCGTGTCCCGCATCGACGGCAGCCTTGCGGGGGCGAATCAGGATCGACGTGCGGGTAAAGGTACGAAGTTCGCCCGGCATGGTACCGCCGTTATCGGGCCAACCTAGAGATGCCAACGATAACGTGGCTCTCGCTGCTCAGGCTGCTTGATAGTCCCTCACAGGACTGACAGCAGTTTAAGTTAGCGCGGCTCGGGGGGCGCCGGGCAACAGAAGCCCCCCACTGGTTCCTGGCGCGCTGGCTCCGCGCCGTCATGCAGGTGAGGGTGGTTCAGTGTCGGGAGACCCGCTCAATTATCAGGCCCTAACCGAAGAGGCGCTGCGCGGTGTCGTCCGCCAGGCGCTCGTGACCGTGGCCCAACGCGGCCTGCCCGGCCAGCACCATTTCTATCTCACGTTCCGCACCAATTTCCCGGGGGTGCAACTCGCCGATTCTTTGCGGGATCGGCATCCCGAAGAGATGACGATCGTTCTGCAGCACCAGTTCTGGGGCCTCGAGGTCGCCGACAAGCAGTTCTCGGTGACGCTCAGCTTCAACGGCCAGCACGAACGCCTGGTGGTGCCGTTCGGAGCCGTCAGCGCATTCGTCGATCCCTCGGTGCAGTTCGGCCTGCAGTTCTCGGTCGCCGCACCCGCCGCCGCGGCAGCACCGGTCGCCGCCCAGCCGCCCAAGGCGCCGACCGTGACGGCGCCGATGCCGGCACCCGCACCGGTCGCGGCGGCTGAAGACGCCTCGGCCGTCGGCGAGGGCAACCGCGTCGTGGCGCTCGACGCGTTCCGCAAGTCCGACAGCCGCAAGAAATAGTCCCGCTTTCTCTTTTCCTCCGACGTTCCCAGCACCACGAACAAGCACCACAAAGGGGCTGCCATGCCTGACTTCGCCTTCCGCGACATCCTCGAACTCCGCGACGATCCGACCTCGTACCGCAAGCTCACCAGCGACCATGTCGGCGCCGCCAGCTTCGACGGACAGAAGGTGCTGAAGGTGGACCCGCAGGCGCTCACGATGCTGGCGGCCGAGGCGTTCAAGGACATCTCCCATCTCTTGCGGCCCGCGCACCTCAAGCAGATGCGCACCATCCTCGACGACCCCGAGGCGTCGGCGAACGACAAGTTCGTCGTCTACGATCTCCTGAAGAACGCCTGCATCGCGGCCGGCGGCGTGCTGCCGATGTGCCAGGACACGGGCACGGCGATCGTCATGGGCAAGAAGGGCCAGAACGTGTGGACCGGGGCCAACGACGCCGAGGCGCTCGCGCGCGGCATCCACCGGAGCTACACCGAGCGCAACCTGCGCTACAGCCAGCTGGCGCCGCTCGAGATGTTCAAGGAGGTCAACAGCGGCGACAATCTGCCGGCACAGATCGAGCTCTACGCAACCGACGGCGACGAGTACGATTTCCTGTTCGTGGCCAAGGGCGGCGGGTCGGCCAACAAGAGCTTCCTGTTCCAGGAAGCGCCGTCGCGGCTGAACGAGAAGGACTTGCTCAAGTTCCTCGACGACAGGATCAAGACCCTCGGCACCGCCGCGTGCCCGCCCTACCACCTCGCGATCGTGATCGGCGGTCCGTCGGCCGAATTCACGATGAAGACCCTGAAGCTCGCGAGCTGCCACTACCTCGATTCCCTGCCCGAGCAGGGCAACAAATTCGGCCAGGCGTTCCGCGACCGCGGCATCGAAGAGCGCGTCCACAAGATGACCCAGATGAACGGCATCGGCGCGCAGTTCGGCGGCAAGTATTTCTGCCACGACGTGCGGGTGATCCGCCTGCCGCGCCACGGCGCCAGCCTGCCGATCGGCATCGGCGTGTCGTGCGCCGCCGACCGCCAGGCGCTCGGCCGCGTGACGCGCGAGGGCGTGTTCCTCGAGCAGCTCGAGACCAATCCTGCGCAGTATCTGCCCGAGATCGACGAGTCCAAGCTCGGGGGCGATACGGTGAAGATCGACCTCAACCGGCCGATGGAGGACATCCGCCGCACCCTCTCCGGACTCAAGATCACGACGCGCGTGTCGCTCACCGGCCCCCTGATCGTCGCCCGCGACCTGGCCCACGCCAAGATCAAGGCGATGCTGGATGCGGGCACACCACTCCCCGACTACTTCAAGGAGCACATCATCTACTACGCAGGACCGGCAAAACGCCCCGAGGGCTACGCCTCGGGCGCGTTCGGACCGACCACGGCCGGCCGGATGGACGCGTTCGTCGATCCGTTCATGGCCGCGGGCGGCAGCTTCGTGACCCTCGCCAAGGGAAACCGCTCGAAGGTCGTCACCGACGCGTGCAAGAAGCACGGCGGCTTCTATCTGTGCTCGATCGGCGGCGAAGGCGCCCTGCTTGCCGACAAGCACATCAAGAAGGTCGACGTCGTCGCCTTCCCCGAGATGGGCATGGAGGCGGTGTGGCGGATCGAGGTCGTCGACTTCCCGGCGTTCCTCGTGGTCGACGACAAGGGCAACGACTTCTTCGAGAAGTGGCGGGGCTGACCGCGGGCCCGATGCAGGACGGGTTCGTGGCGCACGTCCTCGACCTGCTCGGGGACTGGGGCGGCGTGTCGGCGCGCCGCATGTTCCGCAGCTACGGGCTCTACCGCCAGGGTGCGATGTTCGGCTTGATCTCGCGCGACACGCTCTATCTGCGCGTCGATGACCGCAACCGGCCCGATTTCACCGCCGCCGGATCGCGCCCGTTCCGCTATATGCGCGGGCCGAAGCGCGAGGTCGAGATCCCGGGCTACATGGAATGCCCGCCCGACATCCTCGAAGACGCCGAGGAGATGGTACGCTGGGCGACGGCCGCGCTCGCCGCGGCGCGGACCGCGAAAGCGGCCAAAAAGAAAAAGCGCCTCTAGCCGCTGGTGCGGACGCGGGCACCCCAGCCGCGCGGCTCGATGTTCGGCAGGAACACGGTCAAGAGCCCGAGGGCCGGCAGGAAGGCCACCACGCGATAGACGAAGGTGATGCTGGTCTGATCGGCCAGCCAGCCGAGGAAGGCGGCCCCGCTGCCACCGATGCCGAACGCGAACCCGAAGAACAAGCCGTTGATCATGCCGACCTTGCCCGGCAGCAACTCCTGCCCGTACACGACGATGGCCGAGAAGGCCGACGAGATCACGAGCCCGATTGCCACACTCAGCACGACCGTCCAGGGGAGATCGGCATACGGAAGCAGCAAGGTGAACGGCAGCACGCCGAGGATCGAACACCAGATCACGTATTTGCGCCCGATGCGGTCGCCGACCGGCCCGCCGACCAGGGTCCCCGCCGCCACCGAGGCCAGGAACACGAACAGATAGATCTGCGCGCCCTGCACCGACACCCCGAACGTGTGGATGAGATAAAACGTGTAATAGCTGGTCAGGCTCGACAGATAAAAATACTTCGAGAAGGTCAGAGTGAGCAGCACCGCGATCGCCACCCGCACGCCCGCCGGCGACACGGCGGGCGCGTGGTCGGCGGGGCTCGTGCGCGATGCAGCCCGGCGGATGCGGTTGCGCTTGTACCAGCCGCCGACATTGGCCAGCAGGATCATGCCCAGCAGGGCCAGGACCGAGAACCACGCCACGCTCGCCTGGCCGCGCGGCAGCACGATGAGAGCGGCGAGCAACGGCCCGATCGCCGAGCCGACGCCGCCGCCGACCTGGAACAGCGATTGTGCCAGGCCGTGCCGGCCCCCGGAGGCAAACCGCGCAATGCGCGCCGCTTCGGGGTGAAAGACGGCAGAGCCCATGCCGATGAGCGCCGCCGCGCACAGGATCGTGGGGTAGTTGGGGGAATAGGCCAGCAGCAACAGCCCGCACAGGGTGACGGCCATGCCGACCGGCAGCGCATAGGTCTGCGGCCGCCGGTCCGTATACAGCCCCACCACCGGCTGGAGCAGCGAAGCGATCACGTTCCAGACGAGGGCGATCAGGCCGATCTGGGTGAAGCTCAACGTGAAATTCTCTTTGAGCATCGGAAAGAGGGCCGGCAAGGTCGACTGGATGGTGTCGTTCACCATGTGCGACGCCGACATGGCCAAAAGAATCGCCACGGTCGTCTTCTCGACCGGCGTCCGGTCCATGGTTGCTGTCGTCTGACTCACGTCCAAACCTCAAATGATCGTCGCATGTTCGGGCGGCCGCAGTGTACGCGATGGAAGCCCCTCGGCGGGCGCATACCCCTGCATGAGAGCTATGCTTATAG
This sequence comes from Alphaproteobacteria bacterium, assembly GCA_035506575.1. GTDB lineage: Bacteria > Pseudomonadota > Alphaproteobacteria > CACIAM-22H2 > CACIAM-22H2 > DATJPD01. Next base: position 616 of record DATJPD010000113.1, on the reverse strand, counting down.
CGGGAGCCTGGCCCATCGGTCGCCGGCTGGCGCCCCCCGCCACCACATTACGAACGTTTAATGATGCCGCCATAGGCCCGTCAGAGGCCCCTGGATATCTGGAAAGAGTGCAGCGGGCGGACCAAATGAGGTGCCAGATCTTCGTCTCCGCCACGCCCGATTTGTCTCAGGGAGCCCCGACCATGTTCGACACGCCCGCCGAAGCCCGGCCGAGCGCCCAGATCGCCGGTCCGATACCGGCCAAGACCAGCCGCTGGCGCAGCGCCGCCGCAGCCACCGCCGCCACGCTCGGAATCCTGTTCACGGCACCGCTCGCCCTTGCCGCCGGGCCCGACGGCTTCGCGGACCTGGTCGACAAGGTCAAGCCGGCGGTGGTCAATATCGCGACCACGCTCAAGACCTCCGGGCGCCCCGGGGCCCGCGGGCAGGTGCCGATCCCGCCTGAGCTGCGCGGCACGCCGTTCGAGGATTTCCTGCGCCGGTTCTTCAATCAGAACCAGAACCATCCGGCGCCGAACGGGGACGAGGGCGACAACGACGACAACGATGACGACAGCGGCTCGGGCACGCCGATGGCCCTCGGGTCGGGCTTCATCGTCGATCCGACCGGGATCGT
>DATJPD010000112.1:0-8334 GCA_035506575.1 Alphaproteobacteria bacterium | reverse complement strand
TTCTCCGGCGCCTTGCTGGAGGCGAGCAGGAAAACCAGGATCGAGTGGTCGGCGAAGTAGGCCTGGACCTTGCCGGCATCGAGCATCGCCAGGCCTTCGTCGTGCGTCTTCGCCGGAACGACCTGGGCCGCTATGCCCTGGTCCTTGAGGGTGCTGCGCAGCGAGTCCTCGGTCGTCGTGCCGCTGAGGACGCCGATCTTGTGGCCGGCCATGGCCTGCAGGTTCTTAAGGCCGGTGTTGCGCGTCAGCAGACTGGCGCCGTCGACGAACGTAGCGATCGAGAAATCGACCTGCGCGCGGCGCGCCAACGTGACGCTCGTGGGCTCGCAGAGAAGGTCCGCCTGGCCCTTTTCGATCGCGTCGAAGCGGTTGGCCGCGGTGACCGCGACATAGGTCGCCTTCAGCGACGGCAGGCGAAGCTGGTCGGCCAGCTTCGCGGCGACGGCCCGGCACAAATCGACCATGTAGCCCACGGGCTCGGTGCGGTCGGCTGCCTTGTAGGAAAAGGGCGGCGCATCCTCGCGATAGGCGATGCGGATCGTCTGCTCGGCGCGCATCCTGTCGATCGTGCCGGCCGCGGCCGCGCCGCCGGCGGACATTGCGAACGCCGCGCTCGCCAAAAGCAGCGCACACCACGCCTGTCGACACACGCCCGTCATTTGCCCCTCCGACCGGCTTTTAGACTCAAGGGCACGGGTACCGGGCCGGGGTCGCTGCGGCTGTCGCAATCGCGCAAATCGGATGGGCGCTAGTGCAGGCTCACGTAGATGACGGTCACCGCCACCGCCACGCCGCCGACCACGGCGGTGCGCGTCTCGTATTTGCGGATGGCTTCCTGGGCGCGCGGCCCAAGCCAGATGAGCAGAAGCGCCATGAGGACGAAATGCAGCGCGCGGCTCGCGAACGAGGCGAGCGTGAAGGTCAGGAGGTCCATCCGGGCGAGGCCGGCCGCGATGGCGGCGATCTTGAACGGGATGGGCGTGAACGCCTTGAGGACGATGATCCACAGGCCCCATTCGGCGAACACCCTCTGGAAGGCCTGGAACTGCTCGGTCCAGCCGTAGAGCTCGACCATCCGCTGGCCGATCAGGTCCCAGAACTCGGCGCCGATGGCGTAACCGGCCAGGGCCCCCAGTGCGGTCGTGACGGTGCAGATCCAGGTCAGCCGCCAGATCCGATCCGGCAGCATGACCGCCATCGGCACCAGGAGGATATCCGGCGGGATCGGCAGGAACGAAGAGCTCGCGAAGCCGATCGCCCCCAGGATGTACGGGGCCGAGGGCCGGCCGGCGAAGCGCTCGACAGGACCGATCCAGCGCAGCTCCATGGAAGGTTCCGTCACTGCGAGCCCACGGGTCCGGCCGAAGGCCGGCCCGAGGACAGGCTCCGCGAAGCAGTCCAGGAGCTATGGCACGCGCCCTGGATCGCTTCGCTGCGCTCGCGATGACGGCTCAAAATCTCTACCGCCTGATCGGCTCTCAATGGATTTCCGGGTCCGGCGTGGGGGCGCCGCGCTGCAGGAAGTCGAAGTCGCAGCCTTTGTCCGCCTGCAGGACGTGCTGCGCGTGCAGCTGGCCGTAGCCGCGCGTGTAGTGCGGCGGCGGCGCCGTCCACGCCGCACGGCGGCGCTGGAGCTCCGCGTCGTCGATCTTGAGCGTGAGCTTGCGGCCGGGCACGTCGAGCTCGATCATGTCCCCGTCCTTCACCAGCGCCAGCGGCCCGCCGACATAGGATTCGGGGGCCACATGCAGCACGCAGGCGCCGTAGCTGGTGCCGCTCATGCGCGAATCCGAGATGCGCACCATGTCGCGCACGCCCTGCTGCAGGAGCTTCTTGGGGATCGGCAGCTGGCCCCATTCGGGCATGCCGGGCGCCCCCAGCGGCCCGCCGTTCTGCAGCACCAGCACCGAATCCTTGGTCGCGGGCAGGTTCGGATCGTCGATGCGCGCGGCCATGTCGTTGTAGTTCTTGAACACGATGGCGCGCCCGGTGTGCTTCAGGAACTGCGGCTCCATGGCCGCGGGCTTGATCACGGCGCCGTTGGGGCAGAGATTGCCGCGCAGCACGGCGAGCCCGCCCTCGGAATTCAACGGCTCGTTGCGCGGCCGGATCACGTCGTCGTTGTAGACCCCGGCACCCTCCACGTTTTCGCGGATGGTCTTGCCGCTCACCGTGATGCAATCGCGATTGAGGAGGTCCGCCAGGCGCGCCATCAGCGCGCGCAAGCCCCCGGCATAATAGAAATCTTCCATGAGGTACTTGCCGGCCGGGCGGATGTTGCCGAGATGGGGCGTGCTGCGCGAGAGCGCATCGAACTTGTCGAGGTCGAGGGCGGCACCGGCGCGGCCCGCCATCGCGATCAGGTGGACGATGGCGTTGGTCGAGCCGCCGAGCGACATGGCCACGCGCACCGCGTTCTCGAACGCCTTCGTCGTGCAGATGTCGCTCGGCTTCAGATCCTGCCACACCATCTCGACGATGCGCCGGCCGGACATCGAGGCCATGCGCGCATGCGCGGAATCGGCGGCCGGAATCGAGGACGCGCCCGGCAGGCTCATGCCGAGCGCCTCGGCCGCCGCCGCCATGGTCGAGGCGGTGCCCATGACCATGCAGGTGCCGAACGAGCGCGCGATGCCGTCCTCGATCTCGGTCCATGCCTCGTCGTCGAGGTTGCCGGCGCGCTTCTCGGCCCAGTATTTCCACGTGTCCGTGCCGCTGCCCAAGGTGTTGCCGCGCCAGTTGCCGCGCAACATGGGACCCGCCGGCACGAAGATGGCCGGGATGTTCATGCTGATGGCCCCCATGAGGAGGCCTGGCACGGTCTTGTCGCAGCCGCCGAGCAGCACCGCCCCGTCGGCCGGATTGGCGCGCAAAAGCTCCTCGGTCTCCATCGCCAGGAAGTTGCGGTACATCATGGTCGAGGGCTTCATCAGCGATTCGCCGAGCGAGATCGCCGGCATCTCCATCGGGAAGCCGCCCGCCTGCCAGATCCCGCGCTTCACCTCCTCGGCGCGCATCTTGAAATGCGCATGGCAGGGATTGGCCTCGCTCCAGGTGTTGATGATCGCGATCACCGGCTTGCCGGCGTAGTCCTGGTCGGTGAAGCCCTGCTGCTTGGTGCGCGAGCGGTGGCCGAAGGAGCGCAGATCCTGCACCCCGTACCAGCGGTGGCTTCGCAATTCCTCGGGCTTCGTCTTCGGCGGCATCGGCTTCCCCTCGTGTCGGCGTAGCCCCGAAATTTACGGCATACGCCCGCTACATACGAGAGGGGAGATAAAGGGCGATGATCGGGAAGGCGATCAGGATGATCAGCCGCAGGATGTCGGTCGCCACGAATGGCAGCACGCCCTTGAAGATGGTCGAAAACTTGACGTCCTCGACCACGCTCTTGATCACGAACACGTTCATGCCGACCGGCGGGTGGATGAGGCCGAGCTCGACCGTCATGACGATGATGATGCCGAACCAGATCGGATCGAAGCCCAGGGTGGTGATCACCGGGAAGATGATCGGAATGGTGAGGATGATCATCGCCATCGCGTCCATCAGGCAGCCGAGCACCAGGTACATGACCATGATCAGCGCCAGCACGCCGTAGCGGCCGAGGCCGAGGCTGGTCAGGAACTCGGTCACCTTCTGCGGGGTCTGCGTGACCGTGAGGAAATAGCCGAACAGCAGGGCCCCGATCAGGACGGTGAACACGGCGGCCGCGGTGCGCGTGGCACCGAGCAGCGACTCACGGATCGCCTTCCGCGACAGCCGCCGGCGCGCGATCCCGATGAGGAACGCGCCGGCCGCGCCCATGCCCGAGGCCTCGGTGGGCGTGAACCAGCCGCCATAGAGCCCGCCGATGACGAAGATGAACAGGAGCAACGTCGCCCACACATCGCGCAAGGCCGACAGGCGCTCGCTCCACGGCGTGCGCGGGCCGGTCGGAAGATAGCCCGGCCGCACCAGGCCGATCACGCCGATGGTGGTCATGTACATCGAGGCCGCGAGCAGCCCGGGCAGGATGCCGGCGATGAACAGCTTGCCGATGTCCTGCTGGGTGATGAGCCCGTAGACCGTGAGCACGGTCGAGGGCGGCAGCATGACGCCCAAGGTGCCGCCGGCGGCGATCACGCCGGTCGAGAAGGCCTGCGGATATCCGTAGCGGCGCATCTCGGGATAGGCGATGGTCGAGAACGTGGCCGCGGTCGCGACCGACGAGCCCGAGATCGCGGCGAAGCCGCCGCAGGCGGCGACCGTGGCGAGACCGAGGCCGCCGCGCACGTGCCCCAGGAAGCTGTTCGCGGCCCGGAACAGCTCGCGGCTCATGCCCGAGTTCGACGCGAACTGCCCCATCAAGAGGAACATCGGGATGATGCCGAAGGTGTAGTCGGTCACCGTGCGCATCGCGGTCTGGCCGACGAGCTTCAGGGCGGGCCCGCCGCCCACGAGGTAACCGAAGCCGGTGACGCCCACGAGTCCCATCGCCATGCCCACCGGGACGCGCAGCAGGATCAGCGCGAACAGCGAGACAAAGCCCATGATGGCGACGGCGTTGGTGCTCATTCGACGGGCTTCGCGCTGGGCTCGCGCATCAGCTCGGGGTGGAAGATCAGCCGCCAGGTGCGCACGGCGATCAGGATCACCGCCGACACGTCGCCGAGCCACGCGACCGCGAAGAACGGCCAGACCGGCAGGTTGAGGTCGTAGGTCTCGACATGGTCGGCGCGCGTGGTCATCACCTTGTCGAACAGCATGACGGTCTGGACGGTGACGACGAACAGCAGCACCAGGGTGGCGAACACGTCGATCCAGCGCTTGGCGCGCGGGCCGGCGGCACTCCAGATCAAATCGACCGTGATGTGCGTGCCGCGATAGCTCGTGGCGGCGATCCCCCAATAGATGAGGATGCCAAGCAGCATCCGGCCGAAATCGTAGCTGTCCGGAATCGAGAAGCTGAAGAGATCGCGCAGGATGACCGAAATGAACGTATCGGCCGCGACGATGCCGACGAAGATCGCCGCCGTCAGCTCGATCCCGTCGATCAGCCTGTTCGTGTAGGTCTTGGTGGCCACGGCGGTGAAGAGCGCGAGGGGCGGCCTGGGCGCCGCCCCCCCGCGCCTCGATCAGTAGGCGGCGTTGTCCTTCTTCAGGTCGCCTTCGAGCTCGGCCATGACCGCGTTCGGATCGAGCCCGAGCTTCTTCACGTCGTTGTCCCACTGGGCGCGCAACGGTGCTGCCGCCTTCTTCCAGGCGGCCAGCTGATCGGCGGTCAGCGAATAGACCTCATGACCGGCCAGCTTTTTCATCATGTCACGGCCGCTGGCCTCGAAGTCGCCCCAGGGAGCCGCCACCTTCTCCGCCCAGTCGGTCGTGCAGTGGTCGTCGATGACCTTCTTCTGTGCCGCCGACAACGCGTTGTACTTGCCCTGGTTCATCACCCACACGAACGGCGTCGTGTAGAGCGGCACGTCCATGTGGTACTTCACCGCCGTCTCGATGTGGAACAGGAACATCGAACGCCACGGGAAGGTGATGGCATCCGCCACGCCACGCTCCAGCACGTCGCGCGCCTCAGGGGCCGAAGCCTGGACGTTGGTGCCGCCGAGCGAGGAGACCAGGGCCGCGATCGTGCCGGTGGCGGGCCGCACCTTCATGCCCTTGAGGTCCTCAGGCATCACGATCTTCTTCTTCGAGTGGAAGGCGCCCGGGTCGTGTACGAACGCGAGGCAGAAATGGACGTCCTTCATCTCGCGGCCGGCGTATTTGCGATACCACTCGTCCACGCCGCGCGAGCCCCCGTTCGCATTCGTCAGCAGGAAGGGTAGACCGGCACCCGCGAACAGCGGAAAGCGGCCCGGCTGATAGCCGGGGCTGACATAGGTCAGATCGGAAATCCCGTCGCGCGCCATGTCGTAATGGTCGAACGCCTTGCCGAGCTGCTCGGACGGGAAGATCGTGATCTTGATCGAGCCGTTGGACGCCTTGGCGACGTCATCGGCCCATTGCTGGGTCGAGGGGATCAGCGGATGGACCGGCGGCACCCAGTAGCTGAACTTGAGCTCGACCGTCTTGTCCTGCGCCTGCGCGGAAACGCCGGCCATCCCCAGTACCGCTGCGCTCACGCAAGCCGCCAGCAAAGCCCGTTTCATCGATCCCCTCCCCTGTTACGGTGTATCGGCCGTTTGTTTGACTATACAACAAACGCGCCGGCTGAAACAGACCGCTGATCCAAGGGAAGGACCTGCCATGGGAGAGGTTACGGCTGATCTGAATGACGCAGCGCGCGCGTCACTTTGCTGCGAAACACACGGATGTTAGATTCTTGGCCGCCTCGTCCCGCTGTCCGCGCCGGTCGCCGCGGACATAAGCTCCAGCTCCGGATAAGACCCGATGATCGAACTCTATCATCACGGCTCTTCGGTCTGCGCCGCGAAGGTGCGCTTCGCGCTGGCGGAGAAGGGCGTCGAATGGACGGGCCATTACATCGACATTCTCAAGGGCGAGCAATTCGATCCCGCCTATCTGAGGATCAATCCCAAGGCTGTCGTGCCGACACTCGTCCACGACGGGCACGTCATCGTCGAGTCGACCGTCATCTGTGAATACATCGACGAAGTCTTCCCTGATCCGCCGCTGAAGCCCGCGACGCCCGTCGCCCGCGCGGAGATGCGGCAGTGGACCAAGGCGGTCGACGAATTGCTGCATCCTGCCTGCGGTGAAATCACCTTCGCCTGCTCGCATCGCCACACCGTCTCACGCCTCGGCCCGGAGGGCGTGGCAAGATTCCTTGCGAGCACGCCGCCGATTTCGGTGACGGCGGGTTGGCACGAGCGCAAGAAAGAAATCGTGCGACTCGGCCTCGCCGCGCCCGGCATCGACAAGTCATTGCGCCTCTACGACGCGTATCTGCAGAAGATGGAGGATGCGCTCGCGACGCGATGCTGGCTCGCGGGCGATGCGTTTTCGCTCGCCGATATCGCCCTGACGCCCTACGTCACGCGCCTCGACATGATGAGCATGTCGGAGATGTGGACGGCGTCGCGCCCGCGGCTGGCGGACTGGTACGAGCGCATCAAGGCGCGGCCGACCTACAAGCCGCAATTCCGCGACTGGTGCCCGGCTGACCTCACCGCCGATCTTGCCACCTTCGGGGCCCGAAGCTGGCCCGAGGCTCGGCGCCTGCTCGCCGCCTAGCCGTCGTCTGCCACGGATGCCCGTGCGTAGACGCAAGGGGGCCAGATAGGCCCGGACCGCCGCCTATGGTACGGTGCGAGCCTCACAGTCACTCCACTCCGAGATCTCCCCATGACCGACGCCTTCATCTGTGACGCTGCCCGCACGGCTATCGGCCGCTACGCCGGTGCCCTCTCTTCCGTCCGTCCCGACGACCTGCTGACCGTGCCGATCAAGGCCCTGATGGCGCGCAACGCCAAGGTCGACTGGGCCGCGCTCGACGACGTGGTCATGGGCTGCGTCAACCAGGCGGGCGAGGACAACCGCAACGTGGCCCGCATGTCGCTGCTGCTGGCGGGCCTTCCCGAGACGGTGTCCGGGGCCACGGTCAACCGGCTGTGCGGCTCGGGCATGGAGGCGATCGGCATCTCGGCGCGCGCGATCAAGGCCGGCGAGACCGACTTCATGCTGGCCGGCGGGGTCGAGAGCATGAGCCGGGCGCCGTTCGTCATGGGCAAGGCGGACACCCCGTTCTCGCGCAAGGCCGAGATCTTCGACACGACGATCGGCTGGCGCTTCGTCAACAAGCTGATGCACGAGAAATACGGCACCGACGGCATGCCCGAAACGGCCGAGAACGTGGCCGAGGAGTTCCAGGTCAGCCGCGCCGACCAGGACAAGTTCGCGCTGCGCAGCCAGCAGCGCGCGATCGCCGCGATCAAATCCGGCCGCTTCGCCGAGGAGATCGTGCCGGTGTCGATCCCGCAGCGCAAAGGCGACCCCGTGATCGTCGACCGCGACGAGCACCCGCGCGACACCAGCCTCGAGGCGCTGGCGAAGCTCCCGACACCCTTCCGCAAAGGCGGCACGGTCACGGCCGGCAACGCCTCGGGTGTGAACGACGGTGCCTGTGCCGTCATCGTCGCATCGGAGGCCGCGGCCAGGCGCCACGGCCTCACGCCGCGGGCGCGCGTGGTGGCGGCGGCCACCGCCGGCGTTCCGCCGCGCATCATGGGCATCGGCCCGGCACCGTCGACGAAGAAGCTCCTCGAAAAGACGGGCATCGACATCAAGAAGATCGACGTGATCGAGCTCAACGAGGCGTTCGCGGCCCAGGGGCTTGCGGTCCTGCGGATGCTGGGCCTGCCCGACGACGCCGAGAACGTGAAC
>DATJPD010000111.1:0-42930 GCA_035506575.1 Alphaproteobacteria bacterium | reverse complement strand
ATTCCCAACTGGCGCCCGCGATCAATGAAATAGAACGTCCGGCTGTACGGGACGAGGACCCGGATCAGTCGTCGCTCGCGCATGCCATCGAAATCGCCCGTCCACGGTGACGGCACCGGCAGCGCAAACGCGTCGAGATTGTCGCCGATCTGCGGGACCGGCTTGCCGCTGGCCGACAGTTCTCGTTCGGCCCCTCTCGCCGGCACGACAAACGCCAGCGCAAGGCTGAAGGCCAAACAGAGGCGAAAAGACGAGCCAAGCATCGCCATCACTCCTTCTTCTATGCCCCGGAGGAGTGCCCCGCCCGGCAGAATCATTCGCGCACCCGCCTTTTTGCTATCGATTCCGCGCAAAGCCGGCGGCCATCTGCGCCGCTTGCTTTTGCATGTCTCCGATAGTGACGTGCGCCCGCATCGCCTATTCGGAAATCTCTCGGTTGTCCCGATCAGCTGCCGAGACAAGTTCGGTCCACCGAACGAACGTGACCGTCGTCCCCCCGCGGCGGCACGGTTTCTCCTTGAACTGCAGACAGGTCTGCCCGGGGGATGGCGGCTCATACCCCTGAGCCGACATCGCTCCGGGCAGGCCACTTCTTCTTCGCCGCAGTTCGGGCGTCCGCCAGCATAGGGAGCACGAATTCATGCACCGACTTCAGCCGACCCGATGCGCTCTCCTCGCACTGGCGGCGACCGCGGCAATGGTGGCCGCAGCGCACGCACAGGTGATGGTCTATCCCGCGCGCGGGCAGACACAGGCCCAGCAGCAGCGCGACACCGGCGAGTGCACGGGCTGGGCGCAGCAGCAATCGGGATTCAACCCCACGGCTCCCGTCAACATGGCGCCGCCGCCGCCGAGCTACGATCAGAATGATCGACCCGTGCTCCGCGGTGCCGCGCGGGGCGCCGTGATCGGCACTGTCGGCGGCGCCATCGGCGGAGACGCCGGCAAGGGTGCCGCGATCGGGGCGGCGTCCGGCGCCCTGATCGGCGGCATGCGCCGGCGCGACCAGGAGCGGCAGTACGCGTATCAGTCGCAGCAGTACCAGCAGCAACAGCAGGCCGCGTACAGCCAGCAGCAGAGCAATTTCAATCGGGCTTACGCCGCGTGCCTCGAAGGGCGCGGCTATACGGTGCGGTGATCACAATGCAGTCTAAAAGAATCATGGCCATTGGCCTGTGCGCGGCGCTCTTGGCAGCACCGGCGGGCGCCGCCGACCTGCCCAAAGGCGCCCTATGCGCGCTGGTCGATATCCAGGAGTGCGATCCGGGCACGCCCTGCGCGAAGGTCACGGCCGACGAGATCGCCGTCCCGCGGTTCATCCGTATCGAGCTTGGCAAGCGTACCTTGCAGGGTGTCGGGCCGCGCGCGCGCAACCGCGTCAGCAAGATCCGGTCTGTGGACCAGCGTGGCGAGGTCGTGTTTGCCCAGGGACTCGACGACGCGATCGAGGGCGAGCGGGGCGCGCTGGCCTGGGTGCTGGCGCTCGATCCCAAAGAGGGTTCCCTTCAGCTCACCGTCACGAGCGAAGACGCGACCTTCCTCGCCAGCGGAGAATGCCTGATCGGCGAGTGACGCGAGGCGCCGTTCTTCTACCTGATCACCTCGTCGGCCCGCGCCAGAACCGAAGCCGGGATCGCGAGATCGATGGCCTCGGCGGCCTTGAGGTTGATCACGAGCTCGAATTTCTCCGGGTGACTGACGGGCAGCTCTGCAGGTGTCGCACCGCTCAGGATGCGGGCGATGTACTCCGCACCTTCCTTATACGCCTGCGTCACGTTGACCCCGTAGGAGCAGAGGCCGCCGGCCACGGCAAAATGGCGGAAGGGATAGACGCCAGGCACCTTGTTCTTCACGGCCTGCGCGATGATCTGTTGCCGATAACGGGTGGAAAAGGGCTCGGGAAGCACCACGAATCCGCCGCCGGGTTGCTGGCTCAGCGCCGCGAGCTTATCCTTGATATCGGCGTCGCTGATCGATGAGCCTGTGTCGACGTCGATCTTCAGGTTCCGGCCCGCCTCTCCGAACGAGCGCACGAAAAACGGGTTGGCGAGGGCCGACTCCAGATTGTAGATCAGCGCCACGCGCCGCAGGCCGGGGCTGACGTCCCTCAAGACGTTCAGCCATTTGGCGGCCATGCTGAAATCGTAGTTGGCGACGCCGGTCACGTTGCCGCCGGGATGTTCGAGGCTCGCCACGAACTTCTGCCCAGCCGGATCGGCCACCTGGACGAACACGATCGGAATCGTGTCCGTCTCGCGCCGCACGGCAGCGAGCAGTATGGCGTTGGCGCAGAAGATCACGTCGGGCGCCCATTTTGCGAGCGTCTGCGCCTCTATACGAATGCGCGCCGCATCGCCGAGGCGGCCGCGGGCATTGATCTGAAGATTTTTTCCGTCGATCCAACCTCGCTCTTTCAGCTCGGTCCGCAAGACGCCGACGACGTCCTCGCCGAGGATCGTGGTCTCGGTATAAGGCACCAGGACGCCGACCCGGCGCACGCTGTCCTTCTCTTGTCCCTGGGCGGTCCGCGCGGCGGACGCCGCAGCCATCAGGCCGAGGACCGTGCGGCGGGTGAACGGGCGGCCGCCGCTCCGGCAGCGCATGGCTGCGCGACCGCTCACCGGGCCGTCTGCGGCGGACGTCATGTCGCGCCGGCCGCCTTGACCGGCTGCAACGGCTCGGCCGCCACAGGTTTGGGCGGGGCCGGTTTCCGGGACAGGCCGAGGCCCTGCCGATCCTGCTGGCTCGCGACGGCCCGGTCCTCGGGATCGAGATCGGACCGCGTGACGGACCAGTCGATCTGCATGGTGTACTGACGGACGGCGGTAATCCGCGCCTCCATCGTCAGCGACTCTTCGATGCCGGCCAGGGCGGAGCGCAGGCGGCGCACCACCTGAACCGATCCTGCGCCATAGCGGCGGATCTCGTCGAAGGAGAGCCGCAGATAGTCTTCCCAACTCGGCATGGGGAAGATCAGGCGAAGCACGCCCTTCGCGTCGTATGCGTAGCCCGCGTCCAGCTCCATCCGCGCCAGCCGCCGCAGCAGGTCCTCGATCTGGTCGAGCGCCTGGACGGCGGTCGTCGGATCGTTGACCGCTGCCGAGAGCGCCTTGATGGCGATGTCGACCAGGAGACGGATCGGATATTTCGGGTCCTGCTCGAACGTCCGCTCACGCCTCAGATCGATCGCCTGCATCAGTTCGCGCTCCGGTATCTGATGCTTCCCGTCATGGACCCGCAGCAACAGGCTGTCGTCGACGAGCGAGTCGCCCACCGCACAGTCCATGACGATCAGCCCGTCCGCGGCTTCCGCCAGTCTGACCAGAGCGCCCGCGTCCAGTTCGGCGATCGCGCGCGGCTTGCCGTGGTACCTCAGCGACTGAGTGACCGGCCCCGGCACAACGTCCTGCGCGGGTGCCGTGCGTTTCGTGGGGCGCCCCTTCTCTTCCAGCCGGTTGAACATTTCCTGAATGACGTCTCGGCCGCGGTCCCCGACGGAATGCAGCGTGTTCGTCACCTGCATGTCGCTCACCCCGCGCACGAGCCGAGTGAACAGGAACATGCTGATGGTCACGAGCACCCCCACCAGCAGCACGGACAGGAGCGGCACCGTGCCCGACCCGCCTCGGTCGACCCATGCCAAAGTGATGAGAGCGTAGAGGAAGGTCGCGATGAAGATTCCGAACGAGTGAAACAGCTTCGGATCGCGGGCGAACATCAGAGCGAGCCGCGGCGAATACGCGATCGAATTGAACTGCACCGTGATGTAGGCGACCGAGAACACGATGGCGGTCAGAGCCATCATTCCCGACGTGACGGCCGACAGGAGCGCCTGGGTCGAGGTCACCGAGAGGGAAAGACCGTAACCGGCGAGATAGCTGGCATAGCGAGTGCCGTACGCATGCTCGAGCCGCGGCAGGATGAGCCCGAACACGAGGCTGGTCCATGCGTAGTACATCGGGACCAGCCAGATCGGCCGCTGGCGCCACTTTCTGACCAGCATCGGGGTGCTGAACGAGCCGCTCTGCATCGCCGCCTCAAACACGGGGGTGCAGATCAATAGAGATACCCCCAGGTTCCGGCCTATCGGATTCATGCACCGATGGGGGCGGCTTCGCCGTTTTCAGCCCTGCACCGTTCCGATAGTCATTCGAGCCTCATATCTCCTCTAATTTCCTGGATCAAACATGCGACCGGCGCGCGGATTGCGCGCTGGCTTGTTTCCAGGAATGCCTGACCAGTCGCCATCGACCGGGCCCGTCATGGAGGCGCCGGATCTATCTGCCGAGATGCGGGCGGACCGCGCCCCTGTTTCTGCGCCGCAGCGGACACACAAGGTCGCGTGGATCGCCGTGGCCGGGGTCCTCGTGCTCATCGTCTTGGGCGCCGCCTATGCCTGGCAGGCATTCAGGACGGCAACGCCGGGTGCAGTACCGGGGGGATTCGTCCTCTACGGGAATGTCGAGATCCGCCAGGTCGATCTGGCATTCGGCGTCGAGGGCACCATCGCCAAGGTCCTCGTCGACGAAGGCGACCGGGTGGAGGCCGGACAGACCTTGGCCATTCTGGAGCAGGAGCCGTTCGTCCAATCCCAGGCGAGCGCCGCCGCCGCTCTCGCAAGCGGCGAGGCGCGTCTCGAAGAACTCGTCGCCGGGTTCCGGCCGCAGGAAATCGAAGAAGCCAAGGCCATCGTCGCCTCGGGCGAGGCGGCCCTCCAGAACGCCGACCTGAACCTGAAGCGGCAGCGTGAGCTGCTTCAGGGCGGCCACACGTCACAACAGCAATATGACGCGGCGGAGCTTGCGGATCGCACGGCCAATGCGGTCCTGCGCGATGCCCGGGCCGTTCTGTCGATGCGCCTCGAAGGGACGCGGGCCGAACAGGTCACCCAGCAGCGGGCCGAGGTCGAGGCGCGGCGCGCAGCCCTCGGTATCCAGAACTACCGGCTCGCCAAGTCGACCCTCGTCGCCCCCAACGCCGGCATCGTTCTGACGCGCATCCGGGAGCCGGGTGCCGTGGTCATCCCGAACAGTCCCGTACTGACTGTCTCGGTCATCGACCCGGTCTGGATCCGCGCCTATGTCGACGAACCCAACCTAAGCCGCATGATCGCGGGCGCTCCGGTGCGCGTCCACACCGATGCCACGCCGACCAAGATCTACGACGGACGAGTCGGCTACCTCTCGCCGACTGCGGAGTTCACCCCGCGCACGGTCGAAGCCCCGAGCCTGCGAACGGATCTCGTCTACCGGGTTCGCATCATAGTCGACAATCCGGACCGCACTCTCCGGCAAGGCATGCCGGCAACGGTCACGGTCCTGCCCGTCCGTCCGTGACCGACGCGATCATCAGTACCGGCCTGGTCAAGCGTGTCGGAGGCGCGGCCGTCATCGATCAGGTCGACTTCACGATGCCCTCCGGCGAGCTATGGAGCGTTATCGCGCCGCGCGGCGGCGGGCGTACGACGTTGATCCGGCTGATCGCCGGACTCACCCGACCCGACGCCGGCGCAATCCGGATTTTCGGCCGGGACACGGTTCGCGAGGCAACGGCTGTCCAGGACATAATAGGCTACGTGCCGCAGGGGGTCGGCAGTTATGACACCCTGACGGTCGGTGAGAATTTCAAGCTGCACGCGGATTTACGCGGCGTGACGCCTGATATCTGCCCGGCCCGGTGGCGCCACGTTCTCGGCCTCAGCGGCCTCACCCATCTGACAGATCACAGGGCGGCCGATCTGTCGCTCTTCGCACGGCGCCGGCTTGCGCTCGCGTGCGCTCTCGCCGCCATGCCGCGCCTTCTGCTGCTCGACGAGTTGACGGCCGGCCTCGATCCGGCCTCGCGCATGGAGATGCTGGACGTTCTGCGCCGCCTGGCCGGCGATGAAAAAATTTCGATCTTCATGAGCACCACCTACACCGACGAAGCCGAGCGGTGCGACGGCGTGGTGTTCTTGACTGACGGCCGACGGGTCGCATGCGGTGCACCCCGCGAGCTCACCGCGCTGGCGGCACGCCGGATGCGAGCCGTGGCGGTCACAGCCGCCGATCGTCATGCGACGGCAGCCTGGCTGCGCGGACAGGACGGCGTCATCGACGTCGAAGTGCAGCGAACGTGCCTGAAGGTGATCACGGATCATCCGGATCGGGAGGTCCCCTCGCAGCTCACGGTCGCGCTGCCATCGGCCACGACGGCGCCACGTCTGGACGACGCCTTCGTGTGCCTGCTCCACGACCGCGGCGTCGCGATGCTGGCGGCGCCTGTCTTGCACGCGACGGCCCCGCCTCGACCGCCGTCGGGCGCGTCCGTGCTTGAGGTGCGGGGACTGGCCGCGCGGCGGCACCGCCGTGTCCTTGTCCACGGTATCGGGCTGACCATCGCGCCCGGCGAAATCGTCGGCCTGATCGGTCCCGATGGGCCCGGCAGGGACTTATTGATCCGGCTGCTGTGCGGGCTCGAGCGGCCCTCGGCCGGCGTCATCACGATCGGCGGCATCGACCTGGGCAACGATCGGCGCCGGGCGCTCGCCCGCCTTGCGCATATCGACTCGGCCGCATCGCCCTATCCGGATCTCGCGCCGGTCCAGATCCTGCAATTCTTCGCATCCGCGGGTTCGCTTCGGCGCGCCGAACGCGAATCCCGGATCGGTTCTCTGCTGACGGAACTCGGACTCAAAGACGTGGCTGCGGTCCCCTCGGGAAGCCTCTCGACCGCCTTGCAGTGGCGGGTCGCCCTGGCGGCCGCCCTCGTCAATGCGCCAGCGCTCATGCTGCTTGCCGCGCCGAGGGCGCATCTTGATCCCCTCACCCGCCGTCTCGTCTGGTCCGACGTAGGCGCTGTCGCCGCGGCCGGCACCGGCGTGCTCATCGCCTCTCAGGCGACCGAGGACGCCGAGCTTTGCGACAGGGTGCTTCTCCTCGACTTTGACCGGATCGCCGGACCCGCTTTGCCGGCCAAAGTCGCGGAGACTGCAGTCCAGAAGCGCCCAGGTTCCGCCACGTTGGCGGCGCTCTCCGCGCTGTTCGCGAGGCTACGTCAGGGGAGATCGGCCGGATGACGCCGCGGCAGAGACGCATGATCGCCCTGATCGCCAAAGAGGCGCGGCAAACCGCGCGCAACCGGACGGCGCTGGGCGTGGCGCTCGCGGGTCCCATTGTCCTGCTCCTGCTGTTTGCTTACGGCGTCAGCCTTGAAACCGAGCGTGTCCCGTTGGGAATTTTCGTCGAGCACTCGACCCCGGACACCCGCGATCTCGCCGGCGCCTTCTACAACGCGCATTATTTTCATGCGGTCATCATGGACAACCGCCGCGTCGCCCTCGACAAACTGGCCACAGGAGAGGTCGGTGGCCTGATCGTCCTCGACGAAGACTTCGCGCGGGCCGCGGTGGCCGAGGGCAACGCACCTGTTCAGGTTCTGGTCGACGGCACCGATGCGCGTATCGCCCGGCAGGTCAGTAATTACGCAGAGGGTGCGGTTGCGACCTGGCTCGCGCAACGCACGCTGGCTGGCCGGATCGGCAGCGCCAATTCCGTCGGGTCGGCGCCCCGCGTGTGGTTCAACTCCGAGATCAAAAGCCGCTATTTCCTTGTTCCCGGTATCATCGGACTGCTGATGGCGGTCATCGGGCCCTTGCTGTCGGCGCTCATGGTTGCGCGCGAACGCGAACAGGGGACGATGGACTCGATCCTGGCCACGCCGGCGAGCCCGCGCGAATTCATGTATGCGAAGCTCATCTTCTACATGAGCCTTGGCGTGGCGGCGATGACCCTGATGCTGCTCGTGTCCGTCTATGTCATCGGGGTCCCGTTCCGCGGCACGCTCAGGCCTCTCGTCATGGCGACAATGCTCTTCGTGGCGTGCAATCTCGCGCTCGGCCTGCTGATATCCATCACCTCGCGAAATCAGCTCGCCGCGGTCCAGCTGACCCTCACGACGGGATTCCTGCCAGCCTACATGCTCTCGGGCTTTCTGTTCGATCTGCGCAATGCCCCCGCGCCGATCCAGTGGCTGAGCCTCATCGTACCCTCGCGCTACGTCGTGTCGATCCTGCAGACCACCCTTCTGGTCGGCGACGAATGGCGCATCCTCCTGCCGGACCTTGGTGGCCTCGCCCTTTTAGCCATTGCGCTCGTGGCCGGCGTGGGCCTGCTCCTCCGTCGCCGGATGAGCTGAGTCATGGTCGCCCAGCTGATCGGCCTGATCCTGAAGGAACTCCACCTCCTGTGGTCGGATTCGCGGTCACGCATCACCCTCGTCGTCCCGCCTCTGCTCCAGCTGTTCATCTTCAGCTACGCCGCCACCTACGACGTCGATCACGTTCCAATCGCGGTGCTCAACGAGGATGCGGGTCCGTACGGGCGCGAGCTCGTGGCCCGCTTCAACGGGTCCCCCACGTTCGAGATCACCGCCCTGCCGACGAGCGAGCGCGAGATCAAGCCGCTGATCGACGAGGCTGGCGTAATGATGGCCCTCCATATCGGTCCCCGGTTCTCGGCCGACCTGCGCGGCGGTCGCGCCCCCAGCGTGCAGGTGATCCTGGACGGACGGCGGCTGCCGACGGCCTTGACCGTTCAGTCCTACGTGACCTTGATCCTCGCCGGCTTCAATGCCGACTACGGGGCGGCCAACGGCCTGCCGGGCCCGGCGGCGAGCACGGTCTCACGCGCCTGGTTCAATCCGATCCTGTCCAGCCATTGGTTCATCATTCCCGGGCTGATCGGCAAGCTCGTGCTGATCATCACGCTCACCGCGACGATTTCGATCGCCCGCGAGCGCGAGCTCGCGAGCTTCGATCGGATGTTCGTTCTGGGCTTCACGCCGCTGCAGATCCTCACCGCCAAGTCGGTGCTTCCCGTCAGCATCGGCTTTCTCCACGGCGCCACGATGTCGCTGATTGCCGCCTTTTGGTTCGGAGTTCCGTTTCGCAGCGGCCTGACGGCGCTCTTCCTGTCGCTTCTGATGTTCACCATCGCCACGACCGGGATCGGCCTTATGCTGTCGTGCCGGGCGCAGTCGCAACGCCAGGCCACGTTGCGTATTTTCATGTTCTTCGTCCCGGCGGTCATGCTTTCGGGCTTTGCCACCCCGATCACCGCCATGCCGGTTGTTCTCCAATTCGTATCCCTGCTCGATCCGCTGCGCTATTTCGATACGGTCATCCGCGCGCTTTGCATCCGGGGCGCCGGCTGGCCGTTCGTCGGTACGCAGCTGTGGCCTCTCGGCGTCATCGCGCTTACGACGATGACGGCCGCCTGGCTCCTCGTCCGGACACGACGCTAAGGCGGGCCGCGCCGGTCGGAGGTTTTGCGCGATTCCGACGGCCGCCTGGGAACGGCGCGTTTAAGTAAGGGTGACCGGGGGCGTCGAGCGCGTCGCGATGCTTTCTCAACCAAAGCGCGTCATCCATGTATCAAACCACTGCGGTCATCGCAGGATTCCTCCTCCTGTATACGGCCGTCTCCGGCCGTGTAGAGCGGTCGTGGTTCAGCGGACCGCTTTCATTCATTGGGGCCGGACTGCTCCTGGGCCCCTACGGTCTCCGATTGCTTGACGTCGACCTGGCCGGCGGCGGAATTCGCTTCCTGGCCGAGGGCACGCTGGCGATGGTGCTTTTCACCGACGCCGCAAACGCGGATTTCGCGGTCGTCAAGCGCAACGTCGTGATCTGGTTACGGCTGCTTCTGATCGGCCTGCCGCTGACGATCGTTCTCGGGTTCCTCGCTGGATCGTTGATCCCGGGACTCAATCTTCTTGAGGCGGCCCTGCTCGCGACGATCCTGGCCCCGACCGACGCGGCACTCGGCAAACCAGTCTTGACCAATACCTCGATCCCGGCCGCGCTGCGCGAAAGCCTCAATCTCGAGAGCGGACTCAATGACGGGATCTGCGTGCCGGTCATTGTGATCCTTCTCGATCTCGCCGTCGGCACCCAGATCGAGGGTTACGCCCCGGCTCACATCGTACAGGTCGTCGCGGAAGAGATCGGAATCGGGCTGGTGTTCGGGCTTGCCGCAACTGGGTGCGCCGTGGCCTTGCTGCGCGCGACGGTGAAGCTGGATTGGGTCAGCGAAGAATGGGTGCAGGTGCCGGTCGTGGCCCTCGCGGCCCTGTGCTACGCGGGCGCACAAGCCATCGGCGGAAGCGGCTTCATCGCCTGCTTCGTCGGCGGGCTGATGGTGAGCTGGCTCGCGCCACGACGGAAGCATGAACTGCTCAAAGGTGCGGAAAGCATTGGCGAGACCCTCGCAATGCTGACGTGGGTCGCGTTCGGCGCCATTGCGATTACCCAGATCTACGGCGGCCTTAGCGTTTCCGTCGTTCTCTATGCGCTGCTGAGCCTGACCGTGATCCGAATGGTCCCTGTATTCTTATGCCTGATCGGCACCAGGACGAGCGCGGCCGACAAGTTGTTCGTCGGGTGGTTCGGCCCGCGCGGCCTCGCGAGCATCGTCTTCGGGATCCTCGTCTTCAATCAGCAGCTCCCGGGCAACGATACGCTGCAGGCCACGGTCATGTGCACCGTCCTGCTCAGCGTCATCGCGCACGGCGTCACGGCGACGCCCCTGTCGCGGGCCCTGGGTGCCCGTGCGGGATCTGCCGGAATCGGCATGGTGGCCTAGCGGCCCAGCTCTCGCATCGAACGACCATCGCCCACCGTTACATTTGCGTGAATTCGCTAGTTGCAAGCTGCCCGTCAGGCTGAATCGTCCGATCAGCACGGCGTGTGCGCCGCGGCCGCTGCGGCGGCGACCGATCGAGCGCTTCGAGGTTCGCATGGCAAAGCACAAAGACAAATCCGGATCCGGCCACAAGCTCAAGCGCAAAGCCTACGAAAAGGAGATGCGTCGGCTCCAGGTCGAGTTGTGCCATCTCCAGGAATGGATCAAGCTGAAAGGCCTGCGGATCGCCGTCCTGTTCGAAGGCCGCGACGCGGCCGGCAAAGGGGGCACCATCCGGGCACTCACCGAACGCGTGAGCCCGCGCGTGTTCCGCGTGATCGCGCTGCCCGCGCCGTCAGACCGCGAAAAAACTCAAATCTATACCCAGCGCTATTTTACGCACCTGCCGGCGGCGGGTGAAATGGTGATCTTCGACCGCAGCTGGTACAACCGCGCCGGGGTCGAATACGTCATGGGGTTCTGCACCAAAGAGCAGCACCGCCGCTTCCTCGACCTGGCACCGGTCGTCGAAAAAATCATCGTCGACAGCGGCATCAAGATCATCAAGTTCTGGCTGGACGTGGGGCAGGAGGAGCAGGAACGGCGCTTCGCGGCCCGCATCAACGATCCGCTCCGCCAGTGGAAGCTGAGCCCGATGGACGTCGAGTCCTATTCCCGCTGGTACGATTATTCGAAGGCGCGCGACATGATGCTGAAGGCGACGGACAGCCACCATGCGCCGTGGTACGTCGTGCGCTCCGACGACAAAAAGCGAGCCCGGCTCAACTGCATCGCCCACCTTCTGTCCCTGATTCCCTATAAGAAGGTCCATCGCGACAAAGTGAGGCTCCCGAAGCGCTCGAAAAAGGGGCGGTACAACGACCAGGCAACGTTGAACGCAGCGACGTTCGTGCCCGAACGCTACTGACACCATGGCTTCGTCCTCGGCTGAACCGCGGCCGATCGAGGAAACACGCACCGAGCCGCCGCCGGCGGCTGCGACCAGCCGGGCCGCACGCATTGCGCCGGGGCTGCCGGCACTGTTGCATTACCGGTTTGCGGACGACTTCGCCCACGATTTGATCGCCGGCGTTTCCGTGGCCACGGTGGCACTCCCCGTCGCGGTCGCCTACGCCGAGCTCGCCGGCTTCAATCCCGTCGTGGGACTTTACTCGAGCATCCTGCCCCTGGTGGCCTACGCCATCTTCGGCACCTCCCGACAGCTGATGGTGAACCCGGACGCAGCGACCTGCGCCATGATCGCAGCCGCCGTGGCGCCGCATGCCGGCGGGGATCCCGAGATGTATCTGTCATTCTCCATTGCATTGACGTTTTTTGCCGGCGTGATTTGCGTGATCGCGAGCTTCTTCCGCCTGGGCGCCATGGCCGATTTCCTCTCGCGCCCGATCCTGGTCGGGTTCTTGAACGGAATTGCCCTGAGCATCTTCCTCGGGCAAGTCGGCAAGCTCATGGGGTTTTCCATCGTGTCGGGCGGTATCGTGCCGAGGCTGATGGAGATCGCCGCCAAACTGCCCCAGGCCCGGCTTCCGACTTGCCTGATTGGGGCCGCAAGTCTGGCGGGGATGTGGGCCTGCCTGCGCTTCCTGCCGCGCGTGCCGGCCGCGCTGGTCGTCATGGCCACCGCAGCAGCAGCTTCCGCTCTTTTGCAGCTCGATCAGTACGGCATCGCGACCCTCGGGCTGATCCCGGCCGGATTGCCGACGCTGCATTGGCCGCAAGTTCCGGTCGACGAGCTGCCGGCGCTCCTGGCGGATGCGTCGGGCCTTGCGCTCGTGCTCTTTTCGAGCGGTACGCTGACCGCCCGCAGCTTCGCCTCGAAGGGCGGCTATTCCATCGACGTGGATCGCGAATTCGCCGCCTACGGCGCCGCTAATATCGCGTCCGCCTTATCGCAGGGATTCGCGGTCACGGGAGCTGATTCGCGCACCGCGATGGCGGCCGCCGCGGGCGGCCGGACCCAGGTCACGGGCCTGGTGGCCGCGCTGACGATCGCCTCGGTCCTGATGTTTCTGACCGGACCGCTGCAATACGTGCCGATCGCGGCGCTGGGGGCGGTCCTGGTGTTCGCGGCCTTGTCGCTGTTCGACATACGCACGCTCCGCGAAATCTGGAAGATCGACCGCCTCGACGTGGGGCTTGCGGTGGTCACGATGCTGGCGGTGGTCGCGGTCGGCGCGATCAACGGCATCCTGTTTGCGGTCGGCCTCGCCCTGGTCCGCTTCATCAAGCAGGTTGCCCGGCCGAACATCGAAATGCTCGGCAAGGTCGAGGGAATGTCAGGCTTTCATTCGATCGCGCGGCATCCCTCCGCCAGGACCTACCCTGGGCTTGCGATCTTCCGGTTCAACGCACCTCTGACATTCTTCAACGCCGACTATTTCAAGCAGCAGGCGCTGGCAGCGGCCGATGCCGGCGGTCCTGGCCTTCGCTGGTTCCTGATCGACGCGATCCCGATCAGCGAGGTCGACATCGACGGGTTGTACGCCCTGCGTGATCTGCAGGACCGGCTGGAAGCGCGCGGCGCCGTCCTGGTCCTCGCCGGGCGGCGCACCGAGTTCCTCAACTGGCTGCGCGAGATCGGCCGCTACCGCGCCGAGTATGACGAGAGGATCTTCCCGACCATGCGGCAGGCGCTGAAGGCCTACCGGCTCGCGTTTGAACCGGCGGAGCCGCCTTCCGATGAATAGTTCGGGGTTGCGCAAATCCGCTAGTCGCGACATGTCGCGACATGATTTCTTGCACAAGGGGAGCACATAACGATAGGCGGCGCTGCCGCCAGAGGGCCCGGCAATGCAAGGTAAATCCGGCCACCGTTCGACCCCCGAACGGCGGAAGATCGCGCTGGCCCTGCAAGGCGGCGGCTCGCACGGCGCCTTTACGTGGGGGGTTCTCGACCGCCTGCTCGAGGACCCGACGATCGAGATCGTCGGAGTGACCGGTACCAGCGCCGGCGCCATGAACAGCGTGGTCCTGGCCGACGGGGTGTTGGGCGGCGGGCCGGAGGGCGGCCGGCAGCGCCTGCGCGCGTTCTGGGAAGCGATCGGCAAGATGCCCGGCTTCGGGACCCCGCTATGGCCACTGTCGGGCGAGATGCAGTCGCACGTTCATCTCGAACAGACGCCCGCCTATCTCGCGTGGGACCTGGTGAGCCGGAACCTGTCGCCGTCGCAGCTCAATCCGATGAACTTCAACCCGCTGCGCGAGCCGCTCACGGAGCTGGTCGATTTCGAGCGTATCCGTGCGCAAAAGGAACTGACGGTCATGGTCTGCGCGACCAACGCCCGGACGTCGTGGCGGAGGGTCTTCCATAACAAGGACATCTCGGTGGACGCCGTGCTGGCCTCGGCCTGCCTGCCGCAGATGTTTCCGCCGGTCATGATCGACGGACAACCCTACTGGGATGGCGGCTTCACCGGAAATCCGGCCATGATGGGCCTTTTCCCCTTCCTGCCGAAATCCGACCTGATCATCGTCCGAATCGATCCGATCATCCGCGTGGACGTGCCGCAGAGCGTCCGCGAGATCCACGACCGTGTCACCGAGGTCAGCTTCAACTCGACGTTCTGGATGGAGGCAGGCGCGATCGGCATGCTGCTGAAAATGAAAGAGGCCGGATGGCTCAAAGGGGAGAGGTTCGAGCGCTTTAATTTCCATGCCATTCAAGCGAGCGAACATCTCGAGAAAATTCCCGCATCGACCAAGATCAACAACTCGCCGCAGTTTCTCGAGTTCCTGTTCGGCCTGGGCCGGACCACTGCCGAAGAGTGGCTGGCGAAGAATGGCGAGGCGATCGGCCGGCGCTCGACCATCGATCTCACCAAGCTGCTGCCGCAGGATATCGTGGCGCAGATGGCGCTCCGAACCCGCGAGTACGAAGACGCATCCCCGGCCGGTGATTAGCCCCTAGGAATGGAACGCGAGCGGCCCCGCGCCGTTCGCGATGCGCGTTCCGCGCCGGCCCTCGAGCGCCGCCGTGAGTCCCGTCAGGTCGCAGATGATCGCCTGCTCGCCCGTCGCCCGCGCAAACTGCTGCGCCGCCGCGACCTTCGGGCCCATGGACCCGGCGGGAAATCCGAACTGGTCCATTGCATCGGGAGTAGCCGACCGGATGGCGCGCTGCGCGGGCTTGCCCCAATCCAGATAAACCGCGTCCGCATCGGTGGCAAGCACAAGAACGTCCGCCCCCAGCTCGCGGGCGAGCAATGCCGAGCACAAATCCTTGTCGATGACGCACTCGATGCCGTGCAGCCGGCGGTCGCCGGCGTAGGCGGTGGGAATGCCGCCGCCGCCCGCGGCAATCACGATGGTTCCTTTTTCGAGCAGCCAGCGCACCGGGCGGATCTCGAAAATGCGCTTCGGGGTGGGCGAAGCCACCACCCGCCGCCATTTGGCGCCATCCTGCTTGATCGCCCAGCCCTTCTCCGCGGCGAGACGGCGGGCCGTCGGCTCGTCATAGACCGGACCGATGAACTTGGTCGGATTCTGGAACGCCGGATCGTTCGGGTCGACCTCCACCATGGTGAGCATGGTGGCGAACGGCTTCTCGAACGGCAGGAGGTTGCCGAGCTCCTGTTCGATCATGTAGCCGATCATGCCCTCCGTCTCCGCCCCCAGCACATCGAGCGGGTAAGTCTCGACCTCCTGGTAGGCATTTCCCTGCAGGGCCAACAGACCGACCTGCGGTCCGTTGCCATGCGTGATCGTCAGCTCATTGTCGGCGGCGATCGGCGCCAGGGCTTCGGCTGCGATGCGCACGTTGCGCCGCTGATTATCCGCGGTCAAGGCCTCGCCTCGCCGGAGCAGCGCGTTGCCGCCGAGCGCCACCACGATGCGGCGCATGGATCAGCTTCCCAGCGTGGCGACGAGGATCGCCTTGATCGTGTGCAGCCGATTCTCCGCCTGCTCGAAGGACAGATTGGCCGGACTCTCGAACACCTCCTCGGTCACCTCCATCTCCGAGATGCCGAACTTCTGGAACATGTCCTCGCCGACTTTGGTCTCGCGGTTGTGGAACGCCGGGAGGCAATGCATGAATTTGACGGTGGGATTGCCGCTCGCCCTCATCAGTGCGGCGTTGACCTGGTAGGGCTTGAGCAGCTTGATGCGCTCCGCCCATACCTCCTTCGGCTCGCCCATCGAGACCCAAACGTCGGTATGGATGAAATCCACGCCTTGCACGCCTTTCTTCGTATCGTCCGTGACGGTGAGCCGTGCGCCGTGCTGCGCGCCGATCTGGCGCGCTTTCTCGACCAGGGCCGGATCGGGCTGGTTGGATTTGGGAGCGACGAGGCGCACGTCGCACCCCATGATGCAGCCCAGCATCATCAGCGAATTGCCCATGTTGTTCCGCGCGTCGCCAAGGAAAGCGAATGATATCTGGGTCCGCGGTTTGTCGCTGTGCTCGAGCATGGTCAGCATGTCGGCCAGCATCTGCGTCGGGTGCCAGTCGTCCGTCAGGCCGTTGTAGACGGGAACGCCGGCATAATCGGACAAGGTCTTGACGATGTCCTGTCCGGCGCCGCGGTATTCGATCGCGTCGAACATGCGCCCCAGGACCCGCGCCGTGTCCTTGACCGATTCCTTGTGGCCGATCTGGCTGCCCGAGGGGTCGAGATACGTGACGTGGGCGCCCTGGTCGTGGGCCGCGACCTCGAAGGCGCAGCGGGTCCGCGTCGAGGTCTTTTCGAAGATGAGGCAGATCTCCCGCCCGGTGAGCGCCGGCTGCTCCGAATGCGCGTACTTCGCGCGTTTGAGGTCGCGCGACAGGTCGAGCAGATAAAGGAGCTCGCGCTGCGAGAAGTCCAGGATGTTGAGAAAGCTGCGGCCCTGGAGATTGAACGCCATGGAAGTATCTCCCAGTTATGAATAGGCGGGATCGCGCGCGAGCGGACACGTCATGCAATGGCCGCCCCCGCGTCCGCGGCCCAGCTCGGACCCCTCGATCGTAATGACCTCAATGCCGGCCTTGCGCAGCAGCGTGTTGGTGTGCGTGTTGCGGTCGTAGCCGACGACGACGCCGGGGGCCAAGGCGACGACGTTATTGCCGTCGTCCCACTGCTCGCGCTCGCGCTGGAACGCGTTGCCGCCGGTCTCGATGATGTGCAGCGAGTCGAGTCCAAGGGCTTGGCGATACACCTCAAACAACGAGCCGGGCTCGCGACGCACCTCGAGGCCGAGCGGGTTGTTCGCGGGACGGAAGCTGTAGCAGACGATCGTGTCGACGACCTCGCGGAACGCCGTCACCTTGTCGTGGTCGAGGCAGCTGAACACCGTGTCGAGATGCATGGCGGCCCGGCTCTTGGGCATGAGGCAACCGATCACCCGCTCGGCCGCGCCCTTCGCAAAAAGCTGCGCGGCCACCTGGGCCACGGCCTGGCGCGTGGTGCGCTCGCCCATGCCGATCAATACGCAGCCCTTCCCGATCGGCATCACGTCGCCGCCCTCGATGCACGCCTTGCCGAAGTCCTCGTCGCTGTCGCCCCACCAGATCTCGAACGACTTGCCGTCGAACATCGGGTGGAATTTGTAGACGGCGCGCTGGAACAGGACCTCCGGCTTGCGGGCGGGCCAGTACATCGAATTGCAGGTGACGCCGTTATAGATCCAGCACGACGGATCGCGCTGGAACAGCGCATTGGGAATGGGATCGAGCAGGAATTCCTGTCCGGTGAGGGCTTCGCGCAGCAACGACGTCAGCTCGCCCGCGGGTATGTCATGGATGGTGACGCCGCCCATCAGGAACCGGGCGAGCTCCTTGCCCGGGAGCGACTGAAGCCACTCCCGCATGACGGCGGCGATTCCGACGCCGACGAGGTTCGGCGTCACACGGCGGTCGAGCACGAACGAGCGCGCCGCCGTGTTGGAGTCGAAGATCTCGGCAAGCAAGTCCTGCAGGTCGTAGACCTCGACCCCCCGCTCCCGCATCTTCGTCACGAAGTCGTAGTGAGCGACCCGGGCCTTTTGCACCCAGAAGACGTCGTCGAAGAGCAGATCCTTGCAGTTCCCGGGCGTCAGCCGCTCGTGCGCCAGTGATGGCTGAGACACCAGGACCTTACGCAGGACGCCGATCTCGGAATGGACGCCGAGCCGCTTGGCGGGCGCGGGCTTGGCGTCGAGAGCGCGTTTGGCGGCGGTGTTCGACATCGACACGTCCTCCAGGTTAGAAGAACAGCGTGGTGCGGACGGTGAACACGGCCTCGGCGTCCCGGCTGGGCGCCAGTGCCGGGTTCCAGAACACCTGCGCGTCCGGCGTGATCCAGATCGCCTTCGAGACCGTGTAGTTGTAGAAAACCTCGCTCACCCATTCGTGATTCCGCGGACCGGCGAACAGGGTCTCGTGCTCGAAGGACCCATTCGGCTCGACGCCGATCGCATGGGCATTGGTCACGTCATACGCGAGGGCAACACCGACCCGGTCGGTGGGGTTGCGATGGAACGGATCGTTCATGACCCCGCCGGCCGCAATCGAATGCCGGATATCGAGATCCGACCCCGAGGCCGTGTTCACGCGGACGAAGGCGCCCCACTTCTCGGTGAGCTCCTGCGACGCGCTGAATGAAATCCCGGTCGAGTGACTCGATATGTTGTGGATGAAGGGCTGCTTGTAGACGAGGATGCTGTAGACGCCGGCACCCAGGCCGTCGATCTTCGGGGTCCACTGGAAATTGCCCCAGTTGGCGTATCTGCCGTCCGATCTGAGGCTGTCGCCCGCGAGATTGGCGGCGCTTTGCGACCCGCCGGAGATATGGAACTGGTCGTCTGGCGTACTGGCGGTCGCGTAGCCGCCGAACCCGGCATTGGGAAACGTCTGGGTCGCGTCCTGTGCGAACGAGTAGCCGATGAAGCTCGTCTGGGCGTTCGCGGCATACGCGTTGGGATCGAATTTGAACAGGTTGTATTGCCCGGCGGTAACCGACAGCCAGCTCATGCTCCCCGGCATCGTATGCGTATAGGCGAGCGTGGAGACCGACAGGTTGTCGTTCGTCCAGTCGTTGGGGAAGGTGATCAGGCCCATGCGCGCGGTCTGATCGCCGGTGTTGAACCGGCTGTAATAAGTCTGATGACCGGTGGTGGCGTCGATCTGGCCGGAGCCAAAGCTGGTGTCGGTGAAGGGTTTCCAGGTCAGGCTCGGATAATAGACCACCGGCCACACCGGTTTGCCGCCGCCCTCGCTCGCGAACTGCCCGAACAGCGAAAACTCCATCGAAAAGTCGAGGTTGTAGCGGTCGCTGAGCATCTTCTTGAAATCGAGATACCCGTCGTAGAGCTTGTCGATCTCATTGAATGTCCCAACGCGGGGCTTCGGCAGCGTCTCTGGTGATGGTTTCGTTCTGCTCGCTTCTCCGGGCGGCACGGGTGCCGCGGCCATCGTGGTGGTACCCGCCCCTTGAGTGACTTCGATCGTCCGGACTTCGATCGGCTGGCTGGTCGTGCCGGACATCTGAGCCAGCGCCGGACTTGCCGTGCCAATCGCGCTGATCGCGAAAGCCAGCGCCGTTGCGAACGGGACCGTCGATGGCACTCCGGAGCGTCGGCTCCCGGCGGTCGAACCTGGATTGCCGTTTCCCATGATTATGCCTGCCTGTTATCAGTGCGGCGATTCGTTCCCAAAAACGCTTCATCATGGGGTGGGTGAAAATCTGCTCTATCGGATTCGAGCAAGTCGCAGGCAGCGACTCACTCCGGCAGCGCGCTCTGCCGGAAGAACGTGGCAGTGCTTTCGTCGAGCCGCCCGAACCATTTCGCATAAAGGTCTCGAAACTCCGGTGATCCGTAGAGCCGGCTCAGGGTCCGGTCGGCGATAAGGCGAAGGTCATCGTTGTCGCGTGCCAAGCCAAGAGCGAGCGGCTCATTCGTGAACAGCCGGTCGAGAACCACCAGATTCCTGGGCGAACCGCTGCGGACGGCGCTCTCCAGAAGGATGGCGCGGTCGCCGAAAAACACGGCGAACCTGCTCTCGAGCGCGGCTTTGATGCCGGCTTCATAGCTGCCGACGGGCGATATGGACGCCTCGATCTGGAACGCCTTGAGACGCTGTGCGAGCCAGCTCTCGCTGGTGGTCCCGCCGACCACCGAGAACGTGGCGCTTTCCAGCAGTGTTTGCGCGGGCGAGCCGCGCCACAGCGGATGGGCCGGCGCGTGTCCTTCGGCCAGCAGCTCGCGCAGCGCCGTCGGAGCGTCGGCGCGCAGAGCCGCTCCGACGCCGCTCGGATAGATCGGAATCGAGAACGACACATCGGCCCGTCTCGCCAACGTGACCGAATCTGCTCCGCACGAAAGGTCGACCTTGCCCTGCTGCACCACCGCGAAGCGGTCGGACAGCGTGACCGGCACCCACTCGGTCTTCAGCGCCGGAAGCTTGAGGTCGGCCTTCAGCTGGTCGGCGATTTTCTGGCACAAGGCCACGGCATAGCCGACGGCCGTCCCGGACTCGTCCCGATACGAGAGGGGTCGCGCATCGGCGCGATACCCGAGCGAGAGCTTGCCGGTCGAGCGAACGCGGTCCAGCGTGCCGGCCGCCGCTGGCATCGACAGAGCAAGCGACAGCCCTGTGGTGAGGAGCATTGCTGCGACCTTCGCGAGACCGGCTCCTCGGGCGCCGCTCACAAGCAGCCGGTTCGGCGCAAACCGCGACGCAATGAGGCCCCAGATCACGAAGCCCACGCCCACGACCATCATGCCGCCCATGACCGCGTCCTTCCCGGAGGTGTAGATGGCGTAGATGCTGTAGACCATGGCGACGAGAGCGATCAGCGAGTTGCGCCAGAACAACGCACCGGTCACGCCCGCGTCGTGCATCATCGCCATCAGCGCCGAAAGCGCGATCACGTAAGGGATCACGTTGATCACGACCGTGAGGTTCACCAGGACCGAGAACTGCTCGCTGAGGCTGGGCGAGATCGTGGACAGGGCGAGCAGCGATTGCGCGATACAGAGGATGACCATCCCGGCAATCGGCGCCCCGGCACTCGTCACTTTCGCGAACACGCCGGGAAACATGCGCTCGTCCGCCGCCGACTTGCCGGTCTGGGCGAAGGTGAATTGCCAGCCCAGCAGCGAACCGACGCAGGCGATCGCGGCCAGCACCATGACGACGCCGCCGATCGCGGGGCTGAACATATGTTCAAAGGCCAGTCCAAAGGGCCCGGTCGAAGCGGCCAGATCGGCGTTCGGGACGATTCCCTGTATGGCGGTGGTCGACAGTACATAGATCACGGCCGCACCCAGCGTGCCGAACATGCAGGCGAGCGGCACGTTGCGCTTCGGGTCCTCGACGGCGTCCGAGTTCTGGGCTGCCGATTCCATGCCGAGAAAGGCCCACAGCGTCAGCGAGATGCTTGAGCCCATGCCCTCGAACAGGCCCAGTCCCTTCGGATTCCAGGCGGCCGCGAACACGTCGGGCTTGAACCAGAACCAGCCGAACACGGACAGCAAGCCCACCGGGAGGATGACGCCCCACACCGTGAACGAGCCGATGCGGCCGGTCACGCTGGGTCCTCCGAAATTCGCGACCGTGGTGAGCCACAAGAGGCCGATCACCCCGATGCATGTCGACACCGGCGTCGACGACAGCCACGGGAAGAAATGGGCCAGGTAGCCGACCGCGGAGATCGCAATCGCCACGTTTCCGACCGCGATGGAAATGAAGTAGAGGAAGAATGTCAGGAAATAGCCGGAGCGGCCGTACGCGTCCTCGGCATAGGCGGCGAGGCCTCCGGAGCGGGTGTTGAACAAACCGGCCTGCGCAAACCCGTAGGCGATCGCCATCGAGCCCAGCGCCGTCACGATCCAGGACAACAGCGAGATCGCGCCGACCTGCGCCATGTTGGTCGGCAGCATGATGATCCCTGAGCCCATCATGTTCACCGCCACGATGAACGTGAGCTGCATGAGGTTCATCCGTTTGATCTGCGCCTGCCCCTCCACCGCCGTCGCTTTCTTTGCCTGGTCATTCATGGGCGTTCCTCCTGGACGTTCATCCTCGAGTGCCGCGATTCACTCGCGGACGACGTAGGTGTGGAATGTGATGCGGCCGTCGATCCGTTCCTGATAGACGCCCTGCACTTCGTAGTTGAATCCAGGGAAGCGGTTGAACGATTCCTGGAACGCCAGGAAATAGTCGATCATCGGCTGCGCCTTGCTGTCCCAGCGCTCGCCGGGGACGATGACGCCGATGCCGGGCGGGTAGATCAGCGCAAGCGTGGCGGCGATGCGCCCCTTGGCCTTATCGAGGGGCACGTAATCGACCTCGTTGGCGACGAGCGCCTCATAGGCATCCTGCGGCGACATCGCGAGCTCGGGGAAGCTCGCCGCCCGGAAACACAGCCGCTGCAGCTCCTTGACGTTCGCTTTGCGGTAGAACTCGTGCATCTCATTGCAGATCCGCCGCAACGTGTACCCCGCGTAGCGCTCGCCATGTTTCGCGGCAATCGTCGGCAGAACCTCGGTAAGCGGGGCGTCGCTATCCCAGAAATTCTTGAACTTCACGAGCTTGGCAATCAGCGTGTTGAGCTTGCTTTCGTCCTCGGCCGGGGTCATCAGGAACAGGATGCTGTTGAGGTCGCATTTTTCCGGCACGACACGCTGCTCGCGCAGATAGTTGGCGACGACCGTGGCCGGCACGCCGAAGCTCAGGTACTCGCCGGTCTTGCGGTCGATGCCGGGCGTCAGCAGCGACAGCTTGTTGGGATCCACCATCGCGTAGCCTTGCGTGTAGCCGGCATAGCCGTGCCAAGCGCTTTCGGGATGGAAGTTCCAGCATTGCTGCTCGCGCTTGATCACGTCGGTCGGGATGTCCTCCCACGGGACATCCTTCGCGTCTTTGGTGAACTTCGAGCCGCGGATCGTCACCACGTCGGGGACGAATGGGTCGAAGAACCATTTCTCCTCTGACGTGCGCCCGGTCTTCGCGTAATAGCGGCCGAACTCACGAAATTTCTTGCGGGCCTCGATGGCGATTTCGATGCAGCGGTCCCACAGCATCTCGCCACCCCTGCCCTCGTGGATCTTGGCGTTCACGTCGAGCGAGGCGAACAGCGGATAGAATGGCGACGTCGAGGCGTTGATCAGGAACGATTCGTTGAACCGCTTGTGCTCGATGAACCGCTTCTGGCCTTTGATATGTTCATCGCGCTTGTGGATCTGCGAGGCTTGGGAGAAGCCGGCACCTTGCTTGTGGACGGACTGCGTGGAGAACAGGCCCGCCATCTGCGGGCCCAGTTTCTCCAGCCGCATCGGGCTATGGTTCTCGAACAGCGGATGGAAGGCGTTGTAGCCGATCCACGCCTCGTCCCAGAGCACGTAATCGCAGAGATGGCCGATCTTTTCCAGGACCTTGCGGACGTTGTAGATCGTGCCGTCATAGGTTGCGAGCTGGATGCAGGCGAGGCGGAACGGCCGCTCCGCCTTCGCGCGCTGACGGTCCTTCACCAGCGGGTTCGCGCGGATCTGGTCGCGCAGGTACTCCTCGTCCCACGCGTCCCAGTCGACGGCCCCGATCATGCCGAACGAGTTGCGCGAGGTCGGCAGGAAGATCGGGATGGCCCCGGCCTGCACAAGAGCGCCCTGGTGGAGCGACTTGTGATTGTTGCGGTCGAAGAGGACGAGATCCCCGCGGCGCAGGACCGCATTCGTCACGACTTTGTTGGAGGTGCTGGTGCCGTTCAGCACGAAGTACGTCCGGTCGGCGCCGAAGATCCGCGCGGCGTGCTTCTGAGCCTCGGCGGCCGCCCCCTCGTGGATGAGCAGGTCGCCGAGGCCGACATCGGCGTTGCACAGGTCGTTGCGGAACAGTCTCTCGCCGAAGTGCTTGAAGAAGAGTTGCCCGGCCGGCGCCTTGCGATAGAACTGCCCGCCCTGATGGCCCGGACAGGCGAACGTGATGTTCGCCTCGCTGTCGTAAGCCATGAGCCCGCCGAAGAACGGCGGAAGCAGCGACAGGCCGTAATGCACCACGCTCGCCACGACCTGCTTGGCATAATAGGTGGGCGTTTGCTGGCCGAGATAGATATAGCCGTCGACCTCGCCGGTGAGGTTGAAGACCGCGAGGTCGGCGATCCGGCGCGAATCGGCCAGCGCCCACAGCGGCGTTCGAAAGCCGATGGCACGCACGGCGCGGCCCAGTTTGCGGGCGCGCTCCTGGCGCTCGCCATCGATCATGGCGATGTAGGCGCCGACGGCCGCATCTTCGTCCACGTCGCGATCGAAGCTGTCGCTTACCTCGATTTCGAACCCCTCGCCGCTGATCTGCGCCAGGAGCTCTTTGACCTGCGCGTTCTCCTTGTCGACGATCGCCACTACCTTGAGCAGCTTGTGGAACGGGATCGGGATTGTCGGCGGCGGGATGTCGCGGGGAATCATCGGCCGCTCTCCTGCTTGACGCAGTCCACGAGATAGCGTCGTCCGGAGGGCGTCGGCTCGAACCGCAAGCCGTGGATGTCGGTCTCAAATCCGGGGAACTTCCGGTCGAAGTCGCGCGCGTACAGCAGGTAGTCCTGGATCGACTTGGTCGACGGCGTGATACGCTCGCCGGGCATGATCAGCGGGATCCCCGGAGGATAAGGGACCAGCATCACGGCGAGCGTCCGGCCGCCGAGCTTGTCGATCTCGACGCTCTCCACCTGCCCGCGCACCAGCCGCTCGTAGGCGTCGGCCGGCCGCAGCGCCATCTCGGGCACGGTCGTGTACATGTCCCGCTGCGCCTTCGGCAAGTCGTCTTCGCGATAGACACGGTGGATCTGGTCGCATAAGTCCTTGAGTCCCGTCTTGCCGTAGGCCTCGGGATGGGCTTCGGCCAGCGCCGGCAGGACGCGCGACAGAGGTGCGTTCGCGTCGTAGAGGTCCTTGAAGTTGATCAGCTCGGTGACGAGCGTGCTCCATTTGCCGCGCGTGATACCCATCGAAAACAGGACCAGGAAGGAGTACAGGCCGGTCTTCTCGATCTCGATCCGCCGCGACGACAGGAATTTAGTGACCACCGCCGCCGGGATGCCTTGCGGCCGCATGCTGCCGTTGGCCGACAGGCCGGGCGACAGGATCGTCACCTTGATCGGGTCGACCAGCACGTGGTTCTCGGCAAGCCCTTCGAACCCGTGCCATTTGTCGCCAGGCTTCAGCACCCACGCCGACGTCTTGTCGACCGGGCGTTCGGCCATGGCGTCGGGCTGCCACACCTCGAACCACCAGGATCCGCTCTTGTCCTGCTTTTTCACCGCGGCCATTGCGCGGCGGAAGGCCAGCGCCTCGTCGATCGTCTCCTGAACCAGGGCCTGCCCGGCCGGCTGCTCCATCATTGCCGCCGCGACGTCACACGAGGCGATGATCCCGTACTGGGGTGAGGTCGAGGTGTGCATCATGAACGCCTCGTTGAAGCGCGCCATGTCGAGCCTCTTCGCCTCGCCGTGCTGCACGTGGATCATGGACGCCTGCGAGAGGGCCGCGAGAAGCTTGTGCGTGGATTGGGTGGCGAACGTGATCGCGTGCGGCGAGCGCGCGGGCTTTGCCGACGAGACCGCGTGATAGCCGTCGTAGAAGGGGTGAAAATTGGCGTAGGCGTACCAAGCTTCGTCGAAGTGGAGGACGTCCACCGAATCGCCGAGCGTCTGCTTGATCGCGTCCACGTTGTAACAGAGCCCGTCATACGTGGAATTGGTCATCACCATCAGCCGCACCCTGCCGTTCGACTGCTTGGCCAGCGCGCTTGCGGCGATCTTCTGGCGGATCGATTTCTGCGTGAACTGGTCGCGCGAAATGGGCCCGATGATGCCGAGCCCGTTGCGCGACGGGACCAGGTAGACCGGCGTCGCACCCGTCATGACCAGCGAGTGCAGGATGGATTTGTGGCAGTTGCGGTCGCAGAGCACGAGGTCGTTGCGGCTGACCGTTCCATGCCACACGATTTTGTTCGCGGTGGAGGTTCCGCCGACGACGAACAACGTCTCATCCGATCCGAAGATCCGCGCCGAATTGCGTTCGCCGGCGGCGATCGGGCCCGTATGGTCGAGCAGCGAGCCGACGTCACCGACCGAAACCGAGATGTCCGAGCGCAGCATGTTCTCGCCGAAGAACTGGTAGAAGAGCTGGCCGACCGGACTCTTGCGAAAGGCCACGCCGCCGCCGTGACCGGGCGTATGCCAGGAATACCGGGGATGCAGCGTGTAATCCATCAGCGCCCTGAACATCGGCGGCGGGAGACGTTCCAGATAGAGTTGCGCCGCGCGGACGATCGCGCGCGCGATGAACTCGAACGAGTCCTCGAACAGCCTCATGAACGCGTTGGCGTGTTTGAGAATGGCCGCCGGGACCTGCTCGGCGGTCAGCTGGTCGCCGAACAGGAAGATCGGCAGC
Organism: Alphaproteobacteria bacterium; assembly: GCA_035506575.1. Taxonomy (GTDB): domain Bacteria; phylum Pseudomonadota; class Alphaproteobacteria; order CACIAM-22H2; family CACIAM-22H2; genus DATJPD01. The sequence goes on along the minus strand of DATJPD010000111.1, from coordinate 16,903 downwards.
CGGTCGTTGCGGCCGCGCTTTGCCGCCAGGACATGCTCCAGAACCTGCCAGCGTGTTTCGTTGGCCTCGGCGCCGTCGACCGAGATCAGCCAGCAGGATTCGGTATTGAAGACGTTGACGAGGCGCCGGGCGTCCTCGTAGCTGAGGCCAGCCACGACGCGAAATCCTTCCTTCTCGATCGCCTCGGCGAGCATGCGCATGCCGCGGCTGGCCGCCTGCTTGCCGTCATAGTCGTCGTCGATGATCGCGACGGGAAAGGCTTGCACGAAGTCCATCGACGCGGGCGTCCTCCCGGCGCAAGTGTGGCGGATTCGGTGCCTCGCGCCATCATGCGGGAGCGTCGACGGCTCTCTATCGGAAGCCTGCAAGAATGCCCGGCGCGGAGCACCCGACCGGCACGAGCGCCCCCCAAAACAAAACGGGCGCGCCACAAGGGCGCGCCCGTCAGGTGCCGAGTCAGATGATCATTCGGGCTGCGGCGGCCACTGCAACGTGATGATCGTGTTCCGGTTCTGCGGCTCGGCAACGCCGTCCGCCGTCGGGACCACGGGGTTTTCCTCGCCACGGCCTTCGACGGCCGCGATCAGAGCCTGGTTCACGCCACCCTGCAGGAGGCTGTCTTGAACCTCCTTGGCCCGCTTCTCGGACAGCATCTGGTTGTGGGCCGGCTTCCCGGTACGGTCCGCGTTGCCGACGATGCTGACCTTGACCTCGTTGACCGCTTCACTGCGCGCGGTCTGCGCGGCTTCTTGGAGCGTCAGCCGCGCGTTTTCGCCGATTTGAGCGCTGTCATTATCGAAGTAAACGACGAACTTGTCGCGCGGTTTCGTCGCCGCGTCGACGATGGCCATGGCCTCGTAGAAGTCGGTGCGGCAGTTCCGGACCTTCTTGTCGAGCCACTTGCTTTCAACCGCGACGACCGGGTCCGACGCCTCCGCCAGCCAGCAGTCGTACGCAACCTGCGCACGCGCCGTTTGATCGGGGACCTTGGTCGCCGCGCCACGGCCCATCGCGACCATGAACCGTTTACGCGTGATCGTGAGCTCGCCGTTCTTCTTGACCGCGCGACCCTCGACCTCGATCGAATCGATCGGCACCGCCTGCCCCGTGCCCGTGGCCTGCGCTTTCTTCGCCAGATGCTCGGAAGAGATGAAATCGGTCTGGCCGACCCATTGCGATTCGGCGGCCTCCCGATAGTACTTGTTCAGGCTTTGCGTGAAGGGCGTTCCTGCCCCGGTCTGCTGCGGCATCGGCTGCTGTTCCGCCTTCTGCAGTTCGGTCTGGCAGGCTCCCAGGATCAGCGCGGCCGCGCCGATCGCAGTAATCGACAAAAACTTCCTCATGATGTGATCCTTTCTCGTCTCGAATTTTTTCAGACTTGCCCCGTGAAGCACGCGGCGACGCGTAACCGCCCAGACGCCGTGCGTCGCAAGTCAAGGCCATTCAGCAGACGATATTGGGCGGTAAGTCGCTATCGCTTCTGCGCAACGTGACGCAGTCCTGCCGATCCGGCCGGTCGCCCGCGGCCATGCAGTCAGCATCGGTTATGTGCGCAGAATCGATATCCAGCCGGCCCTTGCCTGGCCAGAATTTTGCCGTGAAAACAACAATCGTTCGCGTCATCGCGTCGGTGCTGGCCGTCTCGGTGGCCGATCCGGCCGCCGTCCTCGGTCAAGCCGGGCAGCCGCCCGCTGCGGCTATCCCGCCGGCGGCTGCCCCGCAGGCCCCCGGCCAGCCGACGTTCAGCGCCGAAGAGATCGACCAGATGACGGCGCCGATTGCGCTTTATCCCGACCAGCTGCTGTCACAAATCTTGGTCGCCTCCACCTATCCGCTCGAGATCGTCCAGGCGGAGCGCTGGGTATCGGATCCGGCTAACGCGGCTCTCGAGGGCGATCAGCTCGCCGCCGCACTCCAAAGTCAGACCTGGGATCCCAGCGTCAAGACGCTCGCACCCTATCCGCAGGTCCTGAAGATGATGAGCGAACAACTTTCTTGGACGCAGCGGCTGGGCGACGCCGTCCTGGCCCAGCAAGCCGATGTGATGGCGTCGGTGCAACGACTGCGGAAGCGCGCGGAGGGTGCCGGCTCGCTGCAGACGAATGAGCAGCAGACCGTCATCAACCAAGGCGGCGACACCATTGTGATCCAGCCGACCAATCCCCAGACGGTCTATGTGCCGGCCTACAATCCGACCGTGGTCTATGGGACGTGGCCCTATCCCGCCTACCCGCCGCCCTATTATCCGCCTCCGCCGGCCTATTATCCCGGCTACGCTTTAGGGACGGGTCTCATGTTCGGGCTCGGGGTGGCGTCGATCGCGGCGCTGACGGATTGCTGCAATTCCGACTGGAATGGCGGCAGCATCAATATCAATTCGGAGCGCTACAACAACATCAACCGCGAAAACATCCGCAACAACCGCGCCACCCAGCTGCCGGCGGACCAGAGGAATTGGCAGCACGATCCCGGACATCGCGGCGGCGTGGCGTATCGCGATCCGGGCTCGCGTCAGAACTTTCAGCAGCGTCCGCGGGTGACACCCACGGCGAGCCGCGAGTCCCGCGGCTACGCCGGCGGCCAGAGCGGCGGGCAGCTCGGCAACGGCGGCGCGCAGCGCGGCCAGGTCGCAAACCGCGGCCAGGGGATTAGCGGCAGCGGTCAGCGGCCCGGCGGTGGCGACGCGCAGAGAGGTCAGGTGTCGAACCGCGGCCAGGGGCTCAGTGGCAGCGGTCAGCGGCAGGCTGGCAGCGGCTCGCGGCAGCCCTCGGCGTTCGGCGGCATGGGCAACGGCGGCCAGGTCCGCGCGCAAGCCGATCGCGGACGCGCCAGCCAGCGATCGTTCCAATCGAATGGCGGAGGCCGCGCTGGCGGCGGGGCGCGCGCCGGTGGCGGTGGCGGGCGCGGTGGACGTCGCTGATGCCGGAAGGATTACGATGGCACGAGGCGCCCATGGATAGAGTCGGCAGATGGCATCGGATGCTCGGGACGATCGTCGGGTCCATTCTCGTGGCCATGTCGGTCGCGCTGGTTGTGCCGCTCCCCGCCACCGCCGCCGCACAAAGGACATTCGCGACGCCCGAGCAGGCGATCGCGGCCTTGGTTGCTGCCGTTCGCGCGGGCCGGACCAGCGACATGCTGGCGATCCTCGGTCCAAGCAGCCAGGCGCTGATCAGCTCCGGCGACGCGGTGGCGGACGCCCAGGCTCGCCGCAAGTTCGTCAGCGCCTACGATGAGAAGAACAGCCTCGAGCGTAGCGGCGACGACCGGGTCGTCCTCGAGGTCGGGCAGGACGATTGGCCGTTCCCGTTCCCGGTCGTCAAGCACGGCGCCGCCTGGCAGTTCGATGCGGCTGCTGGTGCCGATGAGATCGTCGCCCGGCGCATCGGTGCCAACGAGCTCTTCACCATCGACGTCTGCCGCGCCTATGTCGACGCCCAGCGCGAGTATGCGGAAAAAGACCGCAACCGCGATGGGTACATCGAATACGCGCAGAAATTCCTGAGCAGCCCCGGCAAGCACGATGGGCTGTATTGGCCGGAGACGGCGGGCGAGCAGGAAAGCCCGATCGGCCCGCTGATGGTGCGGGCGCAGGCCGAAGGCTACAGCGCCACGGCGAAAAAAAGAGGACCCCAGCCCTTCCACGGCTACTACTACCGGATCCTGAAAGCACAAGGCCCGGCCGCAAAGGGCGGCGCCTATGCGTACGTGCTGAACGGGCACATGATCGGTGGCTTCGCGCTGGTCGCGTTCCCGGCGCAATATGGAGTGTCAGGCGTCATGACGTTCATCGTCAATCATGATGACGTTGTGTACCAGAAAGACCTGGGCCCTCAGACCGCCGCTCTTGCGCGCGAGATGACCCTGTACGATCCGGATTCGAGCTGGAAGCCCTTGCCCTGATCGATCATCCGCCCCGGGCTGGCTGCCAGTCGGGGGCCGTCGTCCGGCGCTTGCCGTCAGGACTTTTTTTGACCCCGGGCGACTCACGATCGATTTTGTCCCAGAGCTTGCACGTGACCATCTTGTGCTTCTGGTCGAGCCCTTCGCAGTAGTTCGTGTACTCGCAGAGCCGAACGCTGGCGCCCAGGCCCAGCGAAATCTTCAGGAACCAGTCGGGGTCGGCGAGCGACTGGCGTGCCGCGCCGATGATGTCGCAGACGCCCTCGGCGAGCAGCCGCTCCGCCGTCTCGAAATTATGGATACCACCAGCGCACACGATCGGGGTCTCGCAACCGGCCGCGCGCACCGCCCGGCGGATCGCCGCGGTGGGGCCGACATTGCGGCCGAACGGCCCACGCTTGTCGGAGATGTGCTGCGGCATGCACTCATAGCCGCTGGGGCCGGTGTAGGGGTACGCCGCCTCTCCGACGCTGGGCTGTTTCGCGTCGTCGAACTTCCCGCCGCGCGACGTGGACAGGAAATCCATGCCCGCCTGCGCGAACCGGACGCCGAAATAGGTCGCGTCCTCCACCCCGCTCCCTTCGGGGATGCACTCCTCGGCGAGGAACCTGCATCCAACCACGAAGTCGTCGCCCACGCGCCGGCGCACCGTACGATAGACCTCCAGCGGCAGCCGCACACGGTTGTCCAGCGATCCGCCGTATCGGTCCGGACGAGTGTTGGTGGCCGAGAGAAAGGACGCCATCGTGTAGGCGTGAGCATAGTGGAGTTCGATGCCGTCAAACCCGGCGGCGCGGGCGCGCTCGGCCGCATCGGCGAACAGGCCCGGAAGGACCTGCGGCAGGTTGCGAATGTGCTCGTGCTCGATATCGGTCACGCGCTCGCGGGCTCCGAACCTGAGGGCCTCGAGCTCCCGCGACGTCAGAACTTGTTCCAGCTCCGCCGGAGCTAGCGCCGTGAGCCGGCGGCGCACTTCCCCCTCATCGGCACCGCTCAGGCCCAACGCCCTGCGATGCTCGTCCGAGACCTGGAGGAACTGCTGCAGGTATTTTACCGGGTCCGGACGCCGGCGGATCGCCAGGAAGTCGATCAACTGGATGAACAGCTTCGTACGCCCGCCGCTCGCATGCCGGACGGCATCGACGAGGCGCCGCAGCCCCGGGAGAAAGCGGTCGTGTCCGGCGCGCAGGAGCGGCCCGCTCGGCACGTCCCTGATCCCTGTTGCTTCGACGACGATGGCACCGGGCTGTCCGCGCGCAAATCGCGCATACCAATCGACGACGTCGTCTGTCACAACGCCGTCTTCAGTGGCGCGCCACGGCACCATTGCCGGCACCCAGGTCCGCTGGGCCAACTGGACCGGGCCGACGGCAATGGGCGAAAACAGACGGGACGCGCCAGCCTCGTCGCGAGCGGGGACGCGGCCAAGAGACGGCTTATGAACGAGACGGTCCGGCGGTTTCCACATACCGGTTCATGTCGTGATCGCGCGGGCACGGCCGCGACCGGCCGCGCCCAATTATTTTATATCTAAACTAATTTCAGGGGCCTGACCACAGGGTCGCTCTGTGACCAACTGTTCAGCAGCTGGCTGGTCGCGCATGGCGTCCAATATCTCCGTGTTCGTGGCGTTTCATGCCGCGGGCCGGGCGCGTGGCCGGCCGGGCTTGCGCGCCCTGGCGCCGTTCGCCGTATTCTCGATCTGGCTTGCGATCGGCGTGGCCCTGTGGACGTTCAGCCAACGTGTCGGCGCCCACCAGATCATGAGACTGGCCATCGCGACGACGACGGCCCTCACGTTGGCCCATTACTGGATCGACCAGTTCCTGTGGAAACTGGATCGACCAGTTCCTGTGGAAGTTCGCGAGCGCGGAGCGGCGCGAATGGCTCGCGCAAAGCTATCGCTTCGTGAACGTCCAAGCCACGACGACGGCCAAAAGGCCCGCGCTCGTCTGACGTCCGGGTTCGCCCGCCCTCGAAGCTCGCAGCGTTTCGACGAAGACGCCGGCCCAGGACCGCTTCATAATCGGGGTGCCCTGTCCCCTTCTACGGTGACCCCCATGATGCAAGCCGCGATCCGCTCGACCGAGGTCAATCCCGCCAAGCTCGCGATGCTGTACCGGCGCGAGCTCGACCTGTGCCGGGTGAAGCCCGGGGAGACCATCGCGCTGGTGTCCGACCTCGGCACGCGCCGCGAATACATCGAAGCTGCCTTCGCCGCCGCCGACGAGCTCGGCGCCGACGCGTACGAAATGTGCGTCAACTCGATCCCCGGCTGGACCAAAGTGGGCGTGCCGACGATCGGCAAGTGCAAGGGAACTCTCGAGGCGCTGTCCTGCGCCGACTTGATCGTGATCTTCCATGTTCCGCTGTTCTCGCGTTGGCTCAAGACGGTCATGGACAAGAAGGTGCGCGTCCTCATGATCATCGACGCGCCCGACGATCTCGACCAGCTGATGTCGCCGCCCGGGCTCAAGGAGGCGATGAAATACGCCGAAGGGCTCTACCGTAAGACGAAGAAAGTCCGCGTGGTGTCGGACGCCGGAACGGACCTTACCTGGACCTGCGGCGAATACCCCGTGATGACCCAATGGGGCTATGCCGACGAACCCGGACACTTCGACCACTGGGGCGCCGGCCACGTCCATACCTTCCCCAACGAGGGCAGCGCCACCGGTACCGTCGTCATCCAGCCCGGCGACATCATCATCCTTCCCTATTGCCGGTTCGTGAGCGACCCGATCCGGCTCGAGATCCGCGAGGGCCACATCACCAACATCGAGGGCGGGCTCGACGCCAAGCTCATGCGCGACTGGCTCGCCGACGGCCAGGAGAACGAAGCCGACCGCGACCCGTTCGCCGTGTCGCATCTCGGCTGGGGCATGAACCCGCAGGCGCGCTGGTACTGGATGGGGCTCAACAGCGCCGAGCCCGAACGCAACCGCGCGGCAGCTCGGGTGTTTCCCGGCAATTTCCTGTTCTCGACGGGCCCCAACACCCAAGGCGGCGGCAACCGCACGACCCGCGGCCACTACGACGTGCCGATGCGCGACTGTACCGTGATGCTCGACGGCAAGACCGTCATCGAGCGCGGCCGCCTGGTCGACCCGAAGATGATCGTTCCGCGCGAGACGAGGTAAAGCCGCCCGGCCGTTGGATGCGGGTCGATGCTGCGGTATCGAGGAGCCGGCCTGGCCGGAACGCGGCGACGGATTCGAGATCCTGACCCATCCGCGCCGTGCGGTCCCGAAGAGTCTGAGAGGGTGGCGTAAGCCCGGTGTACGCTGGGCGTAAGTAGTGCGTAAGGCTCTACACGCAAACTTGATCTGGATGCGCCGGTGCGGAATTCTTCTCCGGTGCATACTAAGAGTCTGCCTGGAGGAGGCGCTGCATGTCGAAACCGTCCTTGATCCCGATCCTCGCGGTGACCGCGTCGTCGCTGCTGTATGGCTGTGATTCCGTCACTGTCACGCGGTCCGAAATCAATCCCGGCTATACCGGATCGTTCTACGTGCAGACGCAGGCGCAAAGCGGTGTCAACTCGGTCATCGTCCGCAACAGCCCGTTCCCGCCGCAGACGGTCGTCGATGCACTGCAGTCCCGTTACCAGAGCGGCCAATACAAGTTCGGCACCGGCCCGAATCCGGCCGACTGGAACGGCTATACCGTCGTCCTCAGCTTCGGCGGCCCGACCATGGGTGGCCAGAGCCTTTGCCAGAATCTCAACACGCCGCAGGCGGGCGTGCCATCCGGGCGGACCGAGGTCCTCGGAGAATACTGCTACGGCGACCGCCTGGTGACCGAAGCGAGCGGCCGGGCGTCCGCCATCACGGACCCGCAGGACCCCCGCTTCCAGGAGCTGGTCGGCGCCGTCGTGACCGAGCTCTTCAAGAACGACTACAACATCTATCACAAGAGCGGCGGCGGCAGCGTTCCACGCTGACGATCGGTTAGATCTGCGGCGCTTCGATCTCGACGGCTTTCGGCGCCGCGAGGAGCTGCTCCACCCGCTCGACCGCGTCGAAGGAAGCGCACCGCCGCGTAGAGCGCATCGTCGTGGCCGTAAAAGAACCCTCCCCGACCTCAAGAAAGCATCTGCAGATCGCCGAGGGTCTCGCGAAGAACCCGTGATCTAGGACCAGAGCTGCTTCGTCGCCAGCCGGGCGCCCTCGACGAGGGCCCCGAGCTTGGCCCAGGCCAATTCGCCGTGCACCCGGCCGCCGAGGCCGCAATCGGTGCCGGCAATCACGTTCTCGCGCCCGACGATCGAGGCGTAGCGGACGAGGCGGTCGGCCACGAGCTGCGGATGCTCGACGAGGTTGGTCGCGTGGCTGACCACGCCGGGCATCAGCATCTTGCCGGCCGGGAGCTTCACGTCCTGCCACACGCGCCATTCGTGCTCGTGGCGCACGTTGCCCGCTTCGAAGGAATAGGTCTGCGCCTTCACCTGGAGCACCAGATCGACGATGTGCTCGAACGGCAAATCGTGGGTGTGCGGGCCGTGCCAGCTTCCCCAGCACAGATGGTGGCGGACGCGCTCCTCCGGGATGCCGGCCAGCGCGTGATTGAGCGCATCGACCCGCAGCTTGGCAAATCGGCGATACGCCTCCACGGTCGGGGCGGGCTTGATCATGTCCCATGAATCGGGGAGCCCGGGGTCGTCGATCTGGAGGACGAACCCCGCCGCAACGACCGCGCGATACTCCTCGCGCAATGCCTCTGCGAGCGCGAAGATGAACTCCTCCTCGGTCTTGTAGTACTCGTTGAAGATGAAGTGGTCGAGCCAGCCCGGCGCGAGCACGGCGACGAAGGCTTCGTCCACCGGAGTCTTCGAGCGCGCGAGCGCGGCCTTGAACGTCTCGAGCTGGCGCGCCATTGCGTCCTTGCCCCGCCAGGTGATCGGCGCGCGTGCGACAACGCGCTGCCGCATCGGCGGCATGGGCTTTTCGCCCGGCACGAAAAACAACGTCCCGAGCTTGTCCATGTCGTCGTAGAAGTCGTGAAACTCGTCACGCTCGCGCGTCGAATGGCGCGTCGTGGCCGGCTCACCGGGCTTGAGAGCCCGGGTCTCAAGCCCGCCGAAATGCGTCGTGAGATGCGAGAAGCTGCTGCGCGATGTCCAGAACTCGCCGTCGTTCACGCAGTCGATGCCGATGCGGGCCTGGGTCTCGACGATGTCCGCGATCGCCGGCACGACCATGGCCGAGAGCTCCTCGGCACTGGTGATGTCACCACCGGCGAGGCGGGCCGGGACATCCTCCCAGCCCTTGGGCGTGGGCAGCCGGCCAACATGCGACGTCCGGATCCGGTTCGAGCTCTTGTGCATGAGCGTTCCTCTCCTCCGCTGGATCGCCAAGTATAGCGCTGTCGTGCCGTGCCACTGTAGTCTGCACCGGGAGAAACGGCGGAGACGCGCGGTCGTGCCAGAGCTGATGAGCACCAGGGAAGTCGCGGAATATCTGCGCATCAAGGAGCGAAAAGTCTACGAGCTCGTGCGCGACGGCGGCATTCCGTGCACGCGGGTGACCGGCAAATATCTCTTTCCGCGGGATCTGATCGACCTCTGGCTCGCCAAGAGCACGGAGTTTCCAGGCGGCCTCCCGGCGCCGCAGAATTCCGCCGCAGCCCCCCGCGTGGTCGCCGGCAGCCACGATCCGTTGCTCGAATGGGCGCTGCGCGAATCCCGCTGTGGCTTCGCCCTGATGCCTGGCGGCAGCCTCGACGGATTCAAGCGGCTCTGCGCCGGCGAGGCGCAGGTCTGCGGGCTTCATGTGCTCGACGACGCAAGCGGCGCGTACAACGTGCCGCTGCTGAAGTCGGCGCCCGCCGGGCTCGATGTCGTCGCCATCGAGTGGGCGTGGCGGCGGCAGGGCCTCGTGGTTGCCGCGGGCAATCCACATGGGCTTCGCGATGTCGGCGACCTGGCAAACCGGCGCATCAAGGTCATCGAGCGCCAACCGGAATCGGGCAGCCAGATCCTCCTTGGCCACCTCCTCCGCGAGAAGAAGCTGTCGCCGGACGCGCTCGCGCGGCTCGGCAAGCCGGCACTGTCCGAGAGCGATCTCGCGCTCGCGATCGCCGAAGGCAAGGCGGACGCCGGCATCGCCATCGAGACGGTCGCCCGCCAGCACGGGCTCGATTTCGTGCCGCTGGCGCGCGAGCGCTATGACCTTGTCCTGCGGCGCCGCGACTATTTCGAGCCGCCGTTCCAGACGCTGCTGGACTTCGCACGCTCGGCCCGGTTCCGGACCCGTGCGAAGGACATGGGCGGTTACGACACGGCCACCCTCGGCACCGTCATTTACAACAGCCCCTGACCCCGGTTCCAACGCCACAAAGAGCCTTGCCCGGGCTCTTTGCCTTTTTCGGCGCGAAATGGCATAAAACGCATAAATTCGTACAAATTCACCGAGGACGCGATGAATCAACACCCGACCTCTATCCAGCAGATCATCGCGCCGTTGCTCGGGGTTCTGATCATGGCCATCTCCCCCTCCGCCCACGCCGCAGACTCGGTGAAGCTCACCGTGTTCGCGGCTGGCACGCTTGCGGTTCCGTTCCGGGCGCTCGACGAGGCCTTCCAGAAGAAATATTCCGAGGTCGAGGTGCAGCCGCAGTTCGGCGGCAGCGTGAAGATGGCCAAGCAGATCACCGAGCTGCACCAGGACGCCGATATCCTGGCCGTCGCCGACTACAGCGTGATCCCGAAATATCTGTTCGCCGGCGATGGCAAGCCCGGCCTGACGACCTGGTATGTGGGGTTCGCGCGCAACGCGATCACGTTCGTCTACACCGACAAGAGCAAGTACGCGCAGGAGCTCACGCCCCAGAACTGGTACCAGGTGCTGGCGCGACCGGGCGTCGAGATCGGCCGGTCCGATCCCGACACCGACCCGTCGGGGTATCAGACCGTCCAGATGCTCGACCTGGCATCACGGTTCTACAAGGACCCCCAGCTCTCGACGAAGATCCTGGCCAACGCGTCGCCGAAGAACCTGCGCGATACCGAGACGGCGCTGATCTCCGCGTTGCAGATCGGCCAGATCGACTACCTCGCCATCTATCGCTCGGACGCGCTGCAGCATCATCTGAAATTTCTCGAGCTGCCGGCCGAGATCAACCTCAGCGATCCGGCGCATGCCAAATTCTATGAGCAGGGTGTGGCACACACGAAGAACGGCGATCTCAGCGGTAAACCCATCGTCTACGCCATCACCATCCCGAGCGTCGCGCATCACGCCGACTGGGCACGGAAATACATCGCGATGCTGCTCGGCCCCGAAGGCCAGCGGATCCTCGCCGCCAATGGGTTTGGAGCGTTCACCCCCGCTTATGCGGTGAACGCGGACAGTGTGCCGCCCGACCTGCACCCGCTTGTGAAGCCGTGGCCAGGCTCCTGAGCCTCCGAATCTTGAGCCCCTGGCTCTTGAGTCCCGGCACGTCTGCCAGGCTCCACTGAGCGCCCGCGTGCAGACTCGGTCTGCCAGATCGCCCGCGCGGCCGCATGGGGCGCTGGCGCTCAGCTTCGTCCTCGGCGGCATCCTGCTGGCATTCATTCTGCTGCCGCTGCTGGCCCTCACGGCGGGCCAGAGCCCGACCGCATTGGCACAGGTCGCAAGCTCGCGCGACGTGCTCGATGCGATCGGCCTCAGCCTCGCCGGTGCGGCGCTCGCCACCTTGTGCGCGGCCTTCTTCGGCGTTCCGCTCGGCTATGTGCTGGCACGCACGTCGTTCGCGGGAAAGACCTTCGTCTCCGCCGTGGTGGACGTCCCTCTCGCCGTCCCGCACACGGTCGCAGGCATCGCGCTCTTGTTCGTGTTCGGACGCCAGGGCCTGATCGGCGCTGCTGCGGACGCCGTTGGCTTGCAGTTCTGGGGCACATTGGCCGGTGTCGTGGTCGCGATGCTGTTCGTCTCCGTTCCCTACACGGTCAACTCTGCGCGGCTAGGGTTCGAGGCGGTCGACCCGCGGCTCGAGCAGGTGGCGCGCACCCTTGGCCTGGGACCCTGGCACGCGCTTTACCGGGTCACGCTGCCGCTCGCCTGGCGCGGGATCATGACCGGCCTCACCCTCACGTTTGCGCGCGCGATCGCCGAATTCGGCGCGGTCGTGATCCTCGTCTATTACCCGATGACGGCACCGGTGAAGATCTACGAGCTCTTCATCCGCTTCGGTCTCGAGGAGGCGACAGGGATGGCGCTCCTGCTCCTGGCCGTATCGTTGGCTCTATTCCTGCTCCTGCGCTGGCTTGCCTACGGGCGCGGCCATACGTCCGGACTCGGCCGATGAGCGACGTCGCCGTCGAGCAGCTCACCTTGGAGCTCGGCGAGTTCGCGCTGCTCGACATCAGCCTGTCGCTCGACGCTGGCGAAATCGGCGTCATCCTCGGGCCAAACGGGGCCGGCAAGTCGGTCCTCCTCGAAACCATCGCCGGGTTCCACCGGCCGGCCGCGGGACGCGTGGTCATCAGCGGGCGTGAGGTCACCACGAAGCCGCCCGAGCAGCGTCACGTGGGCTTCATCCTGCAGAATTTCGGTTTGTTCCCGCATCTCACCGCGGCTGAAAACATCTCGTTCGGCCTGCACATCCGGAGGCGTCAACGGGGATCAGGCGAGATCGCGCCGCTGCTGGCACGTTTTCGCCTCGAGGGCGTCGCCGACCGCCTGCCGGACACCCTGAGCCCGGGGGAGAAGCAGCGGACAGCCCTCGCACGCAGCCTTATTACGGAGCCCGATGTCTTCCTGCTGGATGAGCCATTTGCGGCGATCGACACCCGCACGAGCGACACGCTGCGCGAGGAGCTCCGGCAGTTCATCCGCGACGCGCGCATTCCCGCCTTGTTCGTGACGCACGATCATCTCGACGCAGTGGCGCTCGCGGACAAAATCGCGGTCATGTGGGAGGGCGAGATCGTCCAGTCTGGCACGCCGTCAGAGGTCTTTCAGCGGCCCAAGAACCGGTTTGTGGCGGAGTTTCTCGGGGTCGAGAACATCCTCGCGGGAACGATCATGGCGCGTCACGCGGGCGGATACAGCGTCTATGTCGGTGGGCAGCGTCTCGAGGTGCCGCCCGGGAACGAGTCCTTGAACGCGGAAGACGAGGTCCTCCTCTGTCTGCCCGCCGACGCGGTCGACGTGCGCCAGCCCGGCGGCGCTGCGAGCCTGCGCGAATTTCCCGGTCTGATCGTGGCCATGGCGAGCGCCGGCCCGCTGGTCCGGCTGACGCTCGACTGCGGGTTCCCGCTGACCGCGCACCTGCTTCGGCGCACTGTGAGCGAACGCCATCTCCAGCCCCATCAGGCCGTCACGGTGGATATCGACCCGGCAGCGGTTCATCTGATCCGGGAGCCCTGAGCGGCCGCCCAAGAGGCTTGCTTCTTGGCACGGGCTGTGGACGAATTGGCGCCAATTCGAACGGGAGGAACGTCGAGAATGCACATCACCGGCAAATGGACGCGCGGACTCTCCATGGCGGCGGCTGTCGCCCTGATAACGGCCGCGTGGGAGCCTTCGGCACATGCCGCCGATCCTTACAAGGTCAACGTCGTTGTGCCACTGACCGGGCTTGCCGCCTTCGTCGGCCAGGGCCAGAAGGATACGCTGACAGCACTCGCCGAATACGTGAACAAGAACGGCGGCCTCCAGGGCCAGCCCCTCGAGTTCGTGTTCCACGACGACCAGACGAGCCCGCAGGTGGCGGTGCAGCTGACCAACAGCGCCTTGTCCTCGCATCCGTCGGTCGTGATGGGTTCTTCGCTCGTCGGCATGTGCCTCGCCATGGCGCCGCTGATGAAGAACGGCCCCGTTCACTATTGCCTGTCGCCCGCGATCCATCCGCAGGCGGGCGGCTACACCTTTTCTTCGAGCTCGTCCTCGATCGACCAGATCGCCGCTGTCGTGCGCTATTACCGGATGAAAGGCTGGACCAAGATCGCCACGCTCGAGACGACCGACGCCAGCGGCCAGGACGGCGACAAATCGATCGACACCGTGCTCGAGTATCCCGAGAACAAGGGCGTGATGCAGAAGCTCATCGCGGAGCACTTCAATCCGACCGACGTATCGGTGGCGGCGCAGATCGAGAAGATCAAAGCGTCGGGCGCGCAGGCCATGATCGCGTGGACCACCGGTGCTCCGGCCGCGACCGTCTTCAAAGGCATGGTGCAGGCTGGCCTCGATATCCCGGTGGCGCCGACGAGCGGCAACCAGGTGTTCACCGCCATGCAGCAGTGGAAGAGCTTCCTGCCGAAGCAGCTCGTTCTTGCCTCGGCGCTCTACCCCGAGCATGAGGGTGTGCTCAAGCTCGACCCGCGCATCGAGAAAGCCCAGCAGGACATGTACGCGATCCTGAAGGAGCACAAGCTCAAGGCCGACAACATGGTCGGGACGTCATGGGATGCCGGGCTGATCGTGGTCGCCGGCTTGCGCAAGCTCGGCACCAAAGCCATGGCCGCACAGCTCCGCGACTACATCGCGAATTTGACCGACTTCGCGGGCGTGGACGGCATCTACGACTTCAAGAAATATCCCGAGCGCGGCCTGGGCCCGGATGCATCGACCGTGACCACCTACGACGCCAACAAGGACGCCTGGGTGTGGCTGTCCCAGCCGGGCGGCGCGCCTCTAAAGTGATCGTCTCTTAGCGGGTCGCCGCCATATATAGGGATATGGCGGCCGAACCCGACGATCTGGAGGCCCGGCAGCGGCAGGCACTGCGGCGCACCCGCGCCGTGGCGACCGGGCTGCTGCTCACGATGGCGGCGATTGTCATTGGCACGGGGCTGGTGGCCGAGCCGACTGTCTGGACGTCCCTCGCCCATGCTGCCGCCGAGGCGGGCGTGGTCGGCGGGCTCGCCGACTGGTTTGCTGTCACCGCGCTGTTCCGGCGCCCGCTTGGCCTGCCGATCCCGCACACCGCCATCGTTCCGCGCAACAAGAACCGCATCGGCGAAGGCCTCGGGGCCTTCCTCGAACGTCACTTTCTGACCAACGAGCTGCTGTCGGGCAAGCTGCGCGCCTTCGATGCGGCCCAACGCCTCGCCACCTGGCTCTCCGAACCCGACAACTCCACGATGGCGGCGGACCAAGTAGTGCGCATGCTCCCTTACGCCGTGGCGGCGCTCGATGACGCCGAGCTTCGCGCCTTCACAGCCAAAGCGCTGGGCATGCGGCTGCGCGACATCGATGCCGCACCGGTACTGGCCCTGGCCCTTCGGCTTCTCACGGCGGGCGGCTACCACGGGGCGGTCCTCGACCGCGCCCTCAAACTCGGCCGCGAGTTCCTCGACCGCAACGCGTCCGAGATCGAGCAGGCAGCGGCAGAAGGGCCGCGCCGCCGGTGGTGGATTCCCGCCGCGGTGAACAAGCGTATCGCGCGCGCCATCCTCAACGGGCTGGGCGAGGTGCTCGACGAGCTGCAGAGTGCCGACAGCGTGATGCGCCGTCGCGCCCTTGACGCGGTCACGACCCTCGCCGACGAGCTCGCCATCTCGCCCGAATACCGGGCCAAGATCGAGACGGCCAAGCGCGACCTTCTCGACCGGCCCGAGATGCAACAGTGGCTCGGCTCGGCCTGGGACCAGATCCGCGATGCGGTTCTGGGCGACGTGACCGCCGACCCCGACTACGCCCGCGCCGGTCTCGCCAACGTCCTCACCTCGGCTGGCCAATCGCTGCTCGCCGACGATGGCATTCGGGCGCGGCTCAACGCGTCGATCGAGCACGCCGTGCTCAGTGTCGTGCCTTGGCGTGGCGAGCTTGCCCGCTTCGTGGCCGATGTCGTCCACCGGTGGGACGAGAAGGTCCTCGTCCAGCGGATGGAGCTCGCCCTCGGCGCCGACCTTCAATATGTCCGCTTCACCGGGACCCTGGTCGGTGCTGCCGTCGGCTGCGTGCTCTACCTCCTGGAGCTCGCACTCCGCGAGCCCGTCATCGCGAACGTGTGGCAGCGGATGCTGCCTTAGGTCACAGCTCCGCGTCCGGCATCGCCAGAAAGATCAGCACCACGCCGATCGCGACCACGAAGCGGAACGCACTTTCGACGCCGTTCCATTGCGAGGACATCCACATCCCGAACCATTCCCCGCCGATGGACATGAAACCGACTTGCCAGAGCAGGAACCCCAAGGTCAGCCCGGCCACGGCCACCGCCTTGGCCCGGTTGAATGTGGCGGCGTCGGAGCGGATCCGGCCGACCAGAACGGCGGCACCGGCCCAGCACAGCGCCGCCACCGCGGCTTCCGCCGTGATGATGAGCGCATACGCCACACGATGCAGAGCCGGGTCGGTGATCGCGCGGTATTTGATCGTCGAGGACGGGAAGATCGTATCCATCGCCAGCACATGCTGCACGAACGCGAAGTTCGTCTGATAGTCCGTAAGGTTGCCGAACGCGACCAGGCTGGCGAACAGCGCGATGGCGGCGACCATGACGGTCTTGGCGGCGCGGATCGTGATCATGGGGAGCACGAACCCTACCCGCCCTCACCCTCGCCGTCCGGCTCCGGGACCTCTTTCGTCGGGATGCGGTAGCCGCCGGTCAGCCAGCGGCGCAGGTCCTCATCGGCGCAGCGTTTCGAGCAGAACGGCTCGTTCTGGGCGAGCGGCGGCCGGCCGCAGATCGGACATTTGCGGCGCCGCGGCCGCCGGTGCTCGGAGAAATGGACCAGCTTCTCGCTCACGTGGATGCCCTCGGTCGGGCGCCCCCTCAATCCAGTGAACCTACCGCGCGCCCGCGCGGCCGGATCATCTCGAACAATCCCGCCGCCGTCCAGCCGAGAAGCTGGACCGTGATCCGGTCGGGGGCCACCGCACGCCGCAACACCGCCTCGACCCGCCCCCGCTGCGCGCGGTCCTTCAGCCGCACGAAATCGACCACGATTACGCCGCCGATGTCCCGCAGCCGGATCTGGCGGCCGACCTCGGCGGCTGCCTCGAGGTCCACACGCAGGCCGGCGTCGGCGCCAAGAGCCGTCCCTTCCGCGGTGTCGACGTCGATCGCG
>DATJPD010000110.1:0-2696 GCA_035506575.1 Alphaproteobacteria bacterium | reverse complement strand
CCTGGCGGCCGTACTTGGGGCGAAGCCGCCGCGGCATTTGCCGACTTGGTTGGGGCGGCTCTTCGCCGGCGATCATCTCGTGGTCATGATGACCCAGGCGCGGGCCGGTTCGAATGCGAAGGCTAAGCGAGACCTCGGTTGGCAGCCACGGCATCCGGATTGGCGGCAGGGCTTTGCCGAGGTCGCGCGTCAGCGCTCCGCCGCCGCGCGCTAGAGGATAGCCGCATTGACTGGAATCGTTGAAAGGGGATTCCGGCACGAAGGAAAGTATGATTCTGTGGCCCTACCGCAAGATGTTGGGGGACATCGATGGCGTGGCGGCGGGGGCAGAGCTATTCGGAGGACCTGCGGGGACGGGTGTTGGCGGCGGTTGACGGCGGCATGGCGGCGCGCGCAACGGCCAAGCTGTTCCGGGTCAGCGTGTCGTACATCTACAAGGCGGTGATCCGGCGGCGGCGGACTGGCGAGGCGAGCGCCAGCCGGCGGCGCGGGCACCGGCCGCGCAAATTGTCGCCAGCCCAGGAAGCGGCGCTGGCTGCGCACATCGCGGCGCACTCGGACATCACCCTGGCAGCGCTGCAGGCCTGGTTGCTGGCCGAGCATGACGTGTGGCTGTCGAACGGGGCGATGTGGGCGGCGGTGCACCGGCTCGGGCTGTCGTTTAAAAAAAGACGCTGCGGGCCAGCGAACAGGATCGACCGGACGTGGCGGCGCGGCGCCGCATCTGGCGGGCGGCGCAGCCCTTCGTCGATGCCGACAAGCTCGTTTTCATCGACGAGACCGGCGCCAGCACCAAGATGACCCGGCTTTACGGCCGCGCCCCGCGCGGCCGGCGTTTGCTTGCGCAGGCGCCGTTTGGCCACTGGAAGACTACGACTTTTGTCGCCGCTCTGCGACGCGACGGCCTTGGCGCGCCGATGGTGCTCGACGGACCGATGACCGGCGAAGCCTTCCTCGCCTATGTCGAGCAGGTGTTGATCCCGACGCTCAAGCCCGACGACATCGTCGTGCTCGACAATCTGCCGGCCCACAAGATCGCCGCGGTCCGCGTCGCAATCGCCAATGCCGGCGCCCAGTTCTTTCTGCTGCCGCCCTACTCGCCCGACATGAACCCGATCGAGATGGCGTTTTCGAAGCTCAAGACCCTGCTGCGCCAGGCGCCCGAGCGCACCCGCGACGGCCTCTGGCAGCGCATCGGCGAACTCCTCGACCGCTTCACCGCCGACGAATGTGCCAACTATTTCCGCGCTGCCGGCTATGCCGACTCAATGTGAAAATGCTCTAGTGTCGTGATCGGGAAATTCATGTGATTATATCTGTATCCCGCGGGAGACATAATCGATGTCCAAGCCAGCAGTTGCAATCGAGCTGACGGCGGCCGAACGAGCCGAGTTGGAGAGTTTGGCGGGGCGGCGGCGAACGGCGCAGGGGCTGGCGAAGCGGGCGCGGATTGTGCTGGGGGCGGCGGACGGCACCGAGAACAAGATCATTGCCCGAACGGTCGGGGCGGACGAGAACACGGTCGGCAAATGGCGCCGGCGGTTTGCGGAGCGCCGCCTCGACGGGCTTTATGACGAGCCGCGTCCCGGCGCACCGCGGCGGATCGGGGATGATGAGATCGCCGGGACGATCCGCCTGACGCTGGAGACGACCCCACCCAACGCGACGCATTGGTCGTTGCGCTCGATGGCGGCAGCGGTGGGCCACGCGCCCTCGACGATCCATCGGATCTGGAAGGCGTTCTGCCTGCAACCGCATCGCAGCGACACCTTCAAGCTGTCGACCGATCCGCTGTTTGTCGAGAAGGTGCGCGATATCGTCGGCCTCTACATGGCCCCGCCGGAGCGCGCCGTCGTGTTGTGCCTTGACGAGAAATCGCAAATCCAGGCCCTCGACCGCACCCAGCCCTTATTGCCGATGCGGCCCGGGCAGCCCGAGCGGCGCAGCCATGATTATACCCGGCACGGCACGCTATCGCTGTTCGCCGCCCTGGAGACAGCGACAGGGAAGATCGTCGGTCGCTGCTTTGCGCGACACCGGGCGCGCGAGTTCCGCGCGTTTTTAAACACGGTCGAGGCCAGCGTGCCGGCCGATCACGATATCCACATCGTCATCGACAACGTGTCGAGCCACAAGACCCAGGCCGTTCGCAACTGGTTCGCCAAGAGGCCGCGCTGGCACGTCCACTACACGCCGACCTCGGCTTCCTGGATCAACCAGGTCGAGCGTTTCTTCGCCGATCTGACGGACAAGCAAATCCGTCGCGGCATCCACCGCTCAACCGCCGAACTCGAAGCGGCGATCACCGCCTACATCGCGACGGTCAACGCCAACCCGCGGCCCTTCGTGTGGACCAAATCGGCCGACGACATCCTGGCCAGCATCAAGCGCTTCTGCCTCGCCACCCTCAAAACCGCTGATATCCAAACCCAAATCGGTAAAACTTCCGAATCAGGACACTAGGGATGCCGCAGAATTGATAGCGGTCGAGTACGAGCCGCTGCCGGCCGTCGTTACGGCCGAGGCCGCGCTCGCCGACGGCGCGCCGTCGGTGTGGGCAGACAACCCCGGCAACATCGCGTTTTTTCACGAGGCCGGCGACAGGGCCGCGGTCGATGCCGCCTTCGCTCGTGCCGCGCACCTTGTGCGCCGCCGCGCCGTCATCAACCGAATCACCGCCAACAGCATGGAGCCGC
>DATJPD010000109.1:0-7635 GCA_035506575.1 Alphaproteobacteria bacterium | reverse complement strand
TCGCGGTGGGTGCGGTGTACCACACGGTGACCTGCTGGTCCTGGAGCGTGCGGTACCAGCGCTCGGCGTCGAATTCCGCTTCATCGACGATCAGCGTCGTCCGATTGGTCAGCGGCGAGATGATTCCATAGGACATGCCGGTCACCCAGCCGGGATCGGCGGTGCACCACACCCGGTCTCCCAGATGCAGATCGAGCGCCAGCTTTCCGGTCATGTGGTGCGCGACCACGGCCTCGTGCACATGCACGGCACCCTTCGGCCGCCCCGTGGTGCCGCTGGTGAAATGGAGCAGGGCCGGGTCTTCGGGGCGCGTCGGTACGATCTCGAAGTCCGGGCTTTCGCGGTCCAGCGCCTGGGCGAGATCGAGACACCCCGGCGGGACCGCGCCGCCATTGGTGTCCGCTAAGAGCACGTGCTTGAGAGACGGCAATTCGGCCCGCCAAGCTTCGATCTTCCGGCGATACAGGGCCGCGGTGGTTACCAGGACAGTCGCCTCGCCGATCGACATGCGGGCGCGCACGGGCTCGGGACCGAAGGCGGAGAACAGGGGCGAGAACACGCTGCCGTTCTTGAGCGTGCCGAGTGTGGCGATATAGAGCTCGGGGATGCGGCTTATGAGCGCATACACCCGATCTCCTTTGTCGACGCCGAGGCGCCGCAGCAAATTGGCAAAGCGATTGGTCAGCCGCGCCAGCTCGCCATAGCTGAAATCGCGGATCGTATCGTCCTTGCCGAGCCAGCGGATCGCGAGCATCTCGCCGTGGCCATGTGCCACGTGGCGGTCCACCGCTTCGTAGGCGATGTTCAGCGCGCCGCCCGGCAGGCCGTCGAGCTCGGCGCGCGCGGCATCCCACGAGAACGTGGCGCGCGTGCGCGCGTAGTCTGTCAGATTCGGCGGCGCGCCGGCGATCCGGACCGGCTTGTGGATCGTGTCCCAGGGCACGAAGACTTCCTTGTTTTTGCGCTGCTATTGATCCCGAAGTCGGGAAGGGACGCCTTGACCTACATCAACCGCGCCACTGGGCAGGATTCCTCAGCTGCGGGTGCAATGTTTGATCCACGTCAAAGCGTCCCCGGCCGCGCCCTGAGTAGGCTGCTCACGTCACGCGGCGAAACGGCGCCTAATCACGCTCCAACAGTCGCGCGAGTGGGTGGAGTTGTGGGATTGCGTCGGCTCCGAGAAAGCCGGAGTTGAGGATAACCCCCTCCGCTGGCGTCAGAGTTCGCTGCGTGGCTCTTGTCTGCAGGAGGGGCTGTCATGAGCGTCGCTGCGACGATCGTCCGGTATCTCAACGATCAGCAAGTTGCGTTCGACGTCGTGAAGCACCGCGACACCGGCTCTGCCCGGGCGAGCGCGCGGACCAGTCACATTCCCGACGAGCGGCTTGCCAAGGCGGTTGTACTCAGGGACCACCACGGCTTCTGGGTTGCCGTTCTGCCCGCATCTTCGCGGATCGAACTTGGCAAAGTCGCAGCGCTGCTCAGCGAGCCGGTCGATCTCGCGAATGAGGAGCAGGTCGAGCCGTTGTTCTCCGATTGCCTTCCCGGCGCGGTGCCCGCCCTTGGCACGGCCTATGGCCTGAAGACCATCGTCGACGACAGCCTCGGCGAGCAGTCCGACGTCTATTTCGAGGGCGGCGACCACCAGAGCCTTGTCCACGTCTCGGGACCCAACTTCCGCAAGCTGATGGCGGGGGCTCGTCACGGACGTTTCGCCGAGCCGACGGTGCCTTGGACATGACGTCACATCCGCGCTGACGGTGTGAATCGATCGCGCAGACCGACTGCGCTCGCCGATAGTCTCCGCGAGGTGATATGTCACCTGCTTTCCTCGATGTCGCGATCGCGCTAGCCGTTGCGGCAGTGGCATGGAAAGCGGTCGACATCGCCATGAATCGTGCGGCCGTGCCCGACAAGGCCGGGCGCGCCATAGCGCTCATGCGGATCAAAACGCTCCTGCCGCTGATCCGGCGCGGAATCCACGTCGCGATCATCGTTGTTTTGGCGGTGACCGTCATGTCGGCGGTCGGGGTCGACATCGGGCCGCTCCTGGCGGGTCTGGGCATCGCCGGACTGGCGCTCGGCTTCGGCGCGCAGACGCTTGTCCGCGACATCGTTGCCGGCGTGTTTTATCTAATCGACGACGCGTTCCGCCTCGGCGAGTACGTCGAGATCGGCCAAGCCAAGGGCACCGTCGAGGCGATCAACCTGCGCTCGCTCGTGCTCCGCCATCAGCGGGGATCGCTCTACACGGTGCCGTTCGGTGAGGTCAAGGTTTTGAACAACCGCAGCCGCGACTGGGTCATCGACAAGCTGCTGTTTCCCGTGGCGCTCGATACGGACCTCGCCAAGGTCAAGAAGGTGTTTCGGAGAATAGGCCAGGACTTGCAGGCTGACCCTGAGCTTGGTCCGTCGCTGCTCGAACCCGTGAAATCGCAAGGTGTGTTCGCGATCGAAGACTCGGCTCTGATCGTTCGGGCCAAATTCAAGTCGCTGCCCGGCCAGCAGTTCCTCATCCGGCGCGAGGTCTTCGAACGCGCTCAAAAAGCGTTTGAGCGGGAGGGCATCCGCTTCGCCCGCCGTGGCCTGCTCATGGCTCGACCTTGCCAGGACAGCTCCGGCCCGGCAGGAGACCGGACAGACGGAGACACCAACCGAAGCCGCCCCGGTTAGCGCTCAAGCCGACCGTGACCGCGTCGGTCGGCGGCACCGGGCTCGACGGAATGGACCATTGATCGAGATCAATGTGCCGGCTCGTCAGGTGGCGTTCCATAGCGCTCGCGCACGGCCTACGGGGCCGTTGCGGCTCGCTGAGGACGATGACGCATCGTGTGGCGCATTCTCTTCGCGTCCGTTTTTGCGTGGAGCGCCTTGACCGCGCCGGCATCCGGTGCGGACGTCACAGGTGCCGGCGCCACGTTTCCCTATCCGCTCTATGCCACCTGGGCTGCCGCCTATAAGGCGAAAACCGGGATACTCGTGAACTACCAGTCGATCGGCTCCGGCGGTGGCATCAAGCAGATCCAAGCCAAGACCATCGATTTCGGAGCGACTGACGTACCGCTCACGGCCGACGAGCTCGACCGCGCCGGGCTCCTGCAGTTCCCGATGGTCATGGGCGGCATCGTTCCCGTGATCAACCTGCGCGGGATCCCCGATGGCGCGCTGCGGCTCGACGGGGCGACGCTCGCCGGCATCTTCCTGGGAGAGACCGCCAAGTGGAACGACCGTCTCCTGGTCGGGTTGAATCCGGATCTCCAACTCCCGGCCGGCGCGATCACGCCGATCCATCGTGCGGATGGATCTGGCACGACCTTTTTGTTCACCGACTATCTTTCGAAGGTGAGTTCGGGCTTCAAGGACCGGATCGGGCGCGGGGCCGCGGTGGAGTGGCCGGCCGGCCTCGGCGGCAAAGGCAATGAGGGAGTCGCCGCTCTCGTCCAGCGCACGAACGGGACGATCGGATATGTCGAGTACACGTATGCCAAACAGAACAAGATGAACATCGTGCGGCTCAAGAACCGGGCTGGCGAATTCGTGCTGCCAGGCGCTGCTGGCTTCCGGGCCGCTGCCGCGGCGGCCGACTGGGCGGCGGTCACCAACGGCGCGACATTGACCGATGCCCCGGGTGACGAAACTTGGCCGATCACCGGTGTGAGCTTCATTCTCCTGCGGAAGATCGCCGATCATCCGCAGGCCGTCCGTGGCGCGATCGGCTTTTTTGCGTGGGCTTACGAAGAAGGGGCGCCCATCGCGGTATCGCTCGACTACGTTCCGGTGCCGAAATCCGTCGTCAAGCAGGCCAAGAAGGCATGGCGGAAGATCAAGACCCCGGACGGCCAACCGCTTTGGGCGGGCCCACCGTCCTAGCGGGCGCGCGCCATGAATAATTTGTGGCAGGGCCGACGAAGAGGCCTTTAGGGAAAGGCTAGGGCAGTGCCGCCGAGATGGTCTTGACCTAAGTCAATGGCAGAGTGGGCTAAAGGTTTCGCTCGCCCGGAGTCTCTTCGGCAATCATAATCCCTTGGTCGGGGTTCAAATCCCTCCGCAGCCACCACTACAAGCAACGAAGTCGCCCCTTCGTCACCGCATGCGCGACTTGAGCCGCAGCAGGCGGCCGCCCACCATGAAGCGGCCATAGCCCTGGTGGTGCAGCGTCCTCGGACGTTTCTTCGCCGGATCGATCCATGCTTTCACCACCTGCAGGAGAAACAGATTAAAGCGGCTCACGAGGCGGGTATCGATCACGCGGCATTCCAGGTTGGCGAAGCACTCCGCGAGCAGCGGCGGCTTGACGCGCTCGGCGGGCACCGGGGTCAGACCGAACTTTGCGAACTTGTCGACCTCGCGCCCCGAGCAATTGCCGACCTTGACCACACTGGCCGCCAGGCGTTCGGCCGGAATCGCGATCACGCACTCGCCCGTCGACCTCAGGGCCGCGAAGCTGTGGTTGGCGCTGCTCACGACGCACGCTATCTGCGGCGGCTCGAAGTCGACCATCATGTGCCATGACATCGTCATGACGTTCGGCCGGCCGCGCCGCGCGGTGGTCAACAGAACGACCGGGCCCGGTTCGATCAGCTGATAGACCTTCGCCAGCGGCAGCGCCTTCATCTCAACTCCGCTCGTGTCCTCCGACGGGAGACGCCATCGGCGCAGATCGGCGCGCGTGGTGCGTTGATGCAGATCAATGAGAACCGTGGTGCCGTGGCGTAGGTGTTGCAGACCATCGGGTGAAGGAGCGAACGACATGACTGCCATCGGCCGGCTTTGGCGCGGCGTTGCGATCCTGGGCTTTGCGCTTCTTCTGTCGACTGCGACCTTATCGGGTGCTGCCGCTGCGCCGCCCGCGCAGCGCGGCCCCGCCGAGCATGTCGAGGCGCGGATCGCCGATCTTCACAAGAAGCTGCACATCACGACCGAGCAGGAGCCGCAGTTCAAGGCCTTTGCCGAGGTGATGCGCGACAACGCGCACTCTATGGAAGAGCTGTTTCATCAGCGGGCGCAGAACCGCGACCGGACCGCGACCGGCCAGCTCCATTGGTATGCGCAGCTGACCACGGCCCATGCGGACGGGCTCAACAAGCTCCTCCCGGCCTTCGACGCGTTGTATCAGAGCCTCTCGGACCAGCAGAAGAAGCTCGCCGATGCCGCGTTCGTGCCGCTGCGGCAGGGCCGGCCGGCGCATCGGCACGGCTGACGCGGACGACCGAGCTCGCCATGACACGGGCAACGCTTATTGCAAAGCTTCTTGCAAACGCCGCTGCGGTCCTGGCCGCGATCGGGATTGCCACGGCGGGTGATGCGATCACCGGCGGCGCCCGCGCGCAGGCTTATTACTACTATCAATGCCCCGCGGGCTATTACTGGGACCCGAATTACGGCTGCCTGCCGCTCAATTATTTCTACGGTCCGCCCGCCTACGTCTATCCGGACATCGGATTCGGCTTCTTCTATGGCGGGCGCTGGTATGGGCATCCCTATCACGGCGCCCCGCATGGCGGAGCCCCGCATGGCGCTCCCCCCCATGGCGGCGCTCCGCATGGCGCACCGCACGGCGGCGGCGGGCATCACTGATCCGCTTGTCACTCCGCATGGAGACGCCGACAATCCGGTGAGGGCGGAAGGAGCACCGGATGGATCATGCGAAGCTGATGCGGTCGGTCGGCCAGTGCTGGGGCGACGAGATCGTGCCGCAGCTCGTCGACTACATCAGGATTCCGAACAAGTCCCCGGCCTTCGATCCCGGCTGGGCGGCGCACGGGCATATGGACGAGGCGGTGGCGCTGTTCGAGCGCTGGGCGCGGCGGAAGATCGCCAACATGCCGGGCGCGACGCTCGAGGTCGTGCGGCTGCCAAAGCGCACGCCGCTCCTCCTCATCGAGGTGCCGGGACAGGGCGACGGTTGCGTCCTTCTCTACGGCCATCTCGACAAGCAGCCCGAGATGGTTGGCTGGACCGACGGGCTCGGCCCCTGGACCCCCGTCCTCAAGGACGACAAGCTCTACGGCCGCGGCGGTGCCGATGACGGCTATGCGATGTTCGGGGCCCTCGCCGCGATCGACGCCCTGCGCGAGCAGGGCATTCCCCACGCGCGCTGCGTGATCCTCATCGAGGCGTGCGAGGAATCGGGCAGTCCCGATCTGCCGCATTACATCGACCATCTGTCCGCCCGGCTCGGCAAGCCGTCCCTGGTCGTCTGCCTCGATTCCGGATGCGGCAATTACGATCAGCTCTGGCTCACGACCTCGCTGCGCGGGATGGTGGGGGGTACGCTCACCGTGCAGGTGCTGCAGGAAGGCGTTCACTCGGGCGATGCGTCGGGCGTGGTGCCCTCGAGCTTCCGCATCGTGCGCCAGCTTCTGTCGCGGCTCGAGGACGAGGCCACCGGGGCCATCCTTCCGTCCGAGCTCCACGTCCAGATCCCAGCCGAGCGCATCGAGGAGGCGCGGGTCGCGGCGGCGGCTCTCGGGTCTGCGGTCCACACGAAGTTTCCGTTCGTCCCCGGCATGTCGCCCGTCTCGGACGATCCCGCCGAGCTGGTGCTCAACCGGTCCTGGCGGCCGCAGCTCGCGGTCACCGGCATCGATGGCCTGCCACCGCCCGCGAATGCCGGCAACGTGCTGCTGCCATCCACGAGCGTGAAGCTCAGCCTGCGGCTTCCGCCGACCCTCGACGGCCGCAAGGCCGGCCCGCTCGTCAAGCGCCTGCTGGAGGAGAAGCCGCCTTACGGTGCGAAGGTCACCTTCAGCGGGAACGGCGGGGCGACCGGCTGGAACGCACCGAAACTCAGCGCCTGGCTCCGGCAGTCGCTGACGCGCGCATCCGAGGCAAGCTTCGCGGCACCGCCGGCCCTCATGGGCGAGGGCGGCAGCATCCCGTTCATGGCCATGCTCGGCGAGAAGTTCCCGGAGGCGCAGTTCGTCGTCACCGGCGTGCTCGGCCCGCACTCGAACGCGCACGGCCCCAACGAGTTCCTGCACCTGCCGACCGCGCGGAAAATCTCGGCCGTGATCGCCCACGTGCTCGCGGACCACTGCGCAGCGCTGGGCCGGTGAGCGGTCCTATCGCTCTCTCGCCGGGCGCGGGACGATGATGATCTGGAAGCGGTTGTCGTTCCCGGGAGCGGGCGGTGCCGGGACGGTCCCCGGGCGGGTCTCGATCGTGTCGAGGCTGCGCTGCGCGTCGGCATTCCCTTTCTCCGCCGCCATGCGCAGCCAGCGCAGGCCTTCGGCGCGGTCCGCGGCCACGCCGCGGCCCTGGATCAGGCTGTCGCCGACCTGCGCCTGTGCTTCGGCGTCGCCCGCTTCGGCGGCGCGGCGGAACCACTTGTACCCGGCGGCGACGTCCATCGGCAGATAGTCCATCGCCTCGCCGAAGGTGTAGGCGAAGCCGAGCTGGGTCTGGAACTGGGCGTTTCCGGCCTCGGCCTGGGCGGTGATGTAGCGCGCAAACCGGCCGACCCACTCACGCCCCATGTCCGCGGTCTCCGGCGGGGCGCCCTCGGCGATCATCTTCTCGACCACCACGTCGCGCGCCGCCGCCATGGCGCCCAGCCAATGCATCCCGGGCTTCACGCGCGGATCGTAGAGCGTGTGGATGGACATACGGTCGATCGGCGTCAAGGTCCACGTG
>DATJPD010000108.1:0-9737 GCA_035506575.1 Alphaproteobacteria bacterium | reverse complement strand
ACCTGCGCCGTCAGGTTCGAGGCCATCGAGTTGACGTTGTCGGTCAGGTCCTTCCACGTGCCGGCCACGCCGGGCACCACCGCCTGACCGCCGAGGCGGCCTTCGGTGCCGACCTCGCGCGCCACGCGCGTCACCTCCGAGGCGAAGGAGTTCAGCTGGTCCACCATCGTGTTGATGGTGTTCTTGAGCTCGAGGATTTCGCCCGACACGTTCACGGTGATCTTGCGCGACAAGTCGCCGCGCGCGACGGCCGTGGTCACCTGCGCGATGTTGCGCACCTGGTCGGTCAGGTTGCCGCACATCGCGTTCACGGAGTCGGTCAGGTCCTTCCAGGTGCCGGCCACACCGGGCACGATCGCCTGGCCGCCGAGCTTGCCCTCGGTGCCCACCTCGCGCGCCACGCGCGTCACCTCCGAGGCGAACGAGCGCAGCTGGTCCACCATCGTGTTGATGGCTTCCTTGAGCTGCAGGATCTCGCCGCGCACGTCGACGGTGATCTTCTTCGACAAGTCGCCGTTGGCGACCGCGATCGTCACGTCGGCGATGTTGCGCACCTGCGCCGTGAGGTTCGAGGCCATCGAGTTCACGGACTCGGTCAGGTCCTTCCACACGCCGGTCACCTCGCGGACCTGCGCCTGGCCGCCGAGCTTGCCGTCCGTGCCGACTTCGCGCGCCACGCGGGTCACTTCGGAGGTGAACACGCTCAGCTGCTTGATCATCGTGTTGACGATGTTGGCCGAGCGGAGGAACTCGCCCTTCAGCGGCCGGCCGTCAACCTCGAGCTCGACCGTCTGCAGCAGGTCGCCCTTGGCGACCGCGGTGATCGCGCGGGTCATGGCCGTGGTCGGCCACAGGAGGTCGTCGATCAGCGTGTTGACCGAGGATTCCATCTCGCCCCAGGCGCCGGCCGCGAGGCCGAACCGCACGCGCTCGCGGGTCTTACCGTCGCGGCCCACGACCTTGCCCACGTTCTCGAGCTGCTGGGCCATGCGCTGGTTGGCGGCGACGATCTGGTTGAAGGCGTCCGCCACCTTGCCGGCAACGCCCGTCTGGCGCGGCAGGCGGACCGAGAAATCGCCGTCGCGGACGGCGCCCAGGGCCTCGGCGAGCCCGGCAAGATCGAATTTACCGTTGAGGTGTTCGCCACCGTTGAGGTCCTTGGCGGCGGCCTCGGCGATCAGTCCGGTCGGCGGAGCATCCGCGCGCTCGGGAGTGGTGGTGCCCGTCTTCTCGTGGTTCCCGTTCCGCGGCATGGCCTGCTCCTGCGTTTTTTTCGTGACTAGCTCCGACACGGCGCCAATCTACACGCGACGCGCAAGCTCACGGCATGACAACTGCGGCAGGTACGCGCCTCGCGGTCACGCCCCATAACGCCCACACTGTCTTACCGTCTAACTCCGCCGTCGCTCGGCACGCAGGTCGAATAGAAGGACAGCCAAATCCGATTTTGCGTCTGCGCTCAGTTTCTTAACGGATCCGCCTCAGAAAACGCCGACACAGGGCCCCCTCTGTTCTTCCCCACGCTACCCGGCGCCATTAAAGGGGATAGCGCGATATTACCCAACCGGGGGAAACACCTAGTTGGGTCCAGGAAAACCCCTAGGCGGCACGCCAAGGTCGCGTGCCGATTAACTTTTTCGGCGTTGCGGCATCTTGGTGCCGCCATTTGCAGCTACGGGCAGCCCCGGGCCGTGGGCACCATCATGAACGGCATGCGGGCACGGATGGTGGCGGCGCGCCCTTCGACGTACGCGCCGGGCGACACGGCCGAGAGTTTCCGCGGATTGGGGAGGACAGCGGCCAGAACGGCCGCCTCCCGCGGCGACAGGGTGGCGGCGCCGTGCCCGAAATAGGTGCGCGCGGCCGCCTCGGCACCGTAAATCCCGCGGCCCCATTCGATGACGTTGAGGTAGACCTCCATGATGCGCGGCTTGCCCCACAGGGTCTCGATCAGCACCGTGAAATAGGCCTCGATCGCCTTGCGCAGCAAGCTGCGGCCCGGCCACAGGAACACGTTCTTCGCCGTCTGCATGCTGATCGTGCTGGCGCCGCGCGGCCGGCGATGGCCCACCATGAACTGGTGCCAAGCCTCCTGCATCTGCACCCAGTCGAACCCGTGATGCACACAGAACTTCTCATCCTCGGAGGCAACGACGGCACGGACAAGAGCCGGGGATATCCGCGACAGAGGCACCCATGTCTTGCGAACCGGCGCGCCGTCGGACACGTAGCGAATCAGCATCAGCGGCGTGACCGGTGGCGCGACGAGCCGGTAAAGGGCGACCGGAACCACCGTGACCAGGAACAGGACGAGCAGGATGCGCCGGACGAGGCTCCAGCCGCGGCGCCGCGGCCTTTCGGCCGGATGGACCGGCGACCAGCGCGAATCCGGCTCGGCTCTCATCGCGGCTTCGGCGGCCAGTACAGCCCGGCCATAAGGGTGACGAACAGCAGGATGACGAGCACCATCCCCACGGCACCGGGATATCCGGCGTAGGTCCAGGTGAGTCCCGGCAGCACGCCGCCGACGCTGCCGCCGAGATAAAACGACGTCACGTAGAGACCGACGGCCGCCGACCGCCCCTCGCCTGCGGTCTGCGCCACGAAGCTGGTCGACATGGTCTGGTACGTGATGCCGCACGCCGCCGCCAGCGCCAGGCCGATGATGATGGCGATCAACGGCGGGGCCAGGGTCAAGAGCAGGCCCGCGGCCCAGATCACAACAGTGACAAAGGCGATGGCCCGGCGGCCGAGGCGCTGAACCGCATGTCCGATCCATGGTGTTACGGCCGCGCCCAGGAGATAGGTCACGAAGATCGCGCCGAGGGCGGCACTCGACAGGTTGAACGGCGGGGCCGCGAGGCGGAAGTTCACGTAGGTGAAGATCGCGACGAACGAGAACAGGACGCTGAAGCCGATGCCGAAGGTCCCGAGCAGGCGCCGGTTGCGCAGGTGGCGCAGCATCTGCCGGAACGAGCGTCTGAGATTCTCGGCGCGCACGAAGCGCTGCTCGCGCGGCAGCAGGACCACGACCCCGGCCGCGCACAGGAGGGTGAGCGCTGCCAGGATCATGAACGCGGTGCGCCACCCGAAGGCTTCGGTCAGGACGCCGGTCAGGAACCGGCCGAGAAAGCCGCCGATGGAACTGCCCGAAGTGAAGATGCCGGTGACCGTGACCGCCTCCGTGCCGCTGAACTCCTCGCTGATATAGGCGATGGTGACGGCAAAGATGGGCGGCAGCAGCAACCCCTGCATGAACCGCCAGAAGATCATGGCGTGAAGATCGGCGGCCAGCGCGATCAGGGTCATCGGAACCACCAGCACGAACATCGCCGAGGCGATCACCCGCTTGCGGCCGAGCACGTCCGCGACCGTGCCCGAGAACGGCGCGATCAGCGCCACGGCAAAGCTGGTGGCGCTGATCAGAAGCCCGACATCGGTGACCCCGGCGTTGAACTCGCGCGCCAGCATCGGCAAGAGCGCCTGCGGCGAATAGAGGTCCATGAAGGCGCAGCACCCCACCAGGGCCACGGCC
The DNA here is from genome assembly GCA_035506575.1 of Alphaproteobacteria bacterium. GTDB lineage: Bacteria > Pseudomonadota > Alphaproteobacteria > CACIAM-22H2 > CACIAM-22H2 > DATJPD01. Next base: position 6,202 of record DATJPD010000108.1, on the reverse strand, counting down.
ACGCGGGGGCGAAAATAGTGCATGGACAGCTTGATAACGTGAAACGGAGGTCGCTGTCTTGCCGGGCGCTAGACCACGCGGAGGATGATCTTGCCGCGCTGATGGCCGGTACGGCTCTGCGCATAGCCGCGGGCCGCCTCCGACAGCGGCAGCACGGCCTCGACATGCGGCTTGAGGACGCCGCGCGAGGCGAGATCGGCAAGCCGCTCCAGAAGATCGCGGCGCGGCCGGATCACGGCCGGCTTGATTTCGATGTCGGCGCGCGGGGGGCCCGGCGGCACGGGAGCCGCCGTGATCTGCACGAGACAGCCGCCCGCGCGCAGCACGGTGGCCGAGCGGCGGTTGACCTCGCCGCCCACCGTGTCGAACACGACGTCGAGGTCGCGCAGGGCGGACGTGAAGTCCTGGGATGCGTAGTCGATGACCCGGTCGGCCCCCAGCCGGGTCACGTAGTTCGCATTGGCGGCCCCACACGTACCGGCGACCCAGCAGCCGCGATGCTTGGCCAGTTGCACGGCGAGCCCGCCCACCCCGCCGGCCGCGGCGTGGATCAGGACGCGCTGGCCGCTCCGCAGGCCTGCGACCTCATCGAGTGCGATCAGTGCCGTGAGGCCGGCGAGCGGCAGCGAAGCCGCATCGATATGTCCGAGGTTGCGCGGCTTCCTGGCAAGCGCCTCGCCGTCGATGGCTGCGAATTCGGCGTGCGTGCCGCCGCGCCTGGCATCGGCCATCCCGAAGACCTCGTCGCCGACCGCAAGGCCCCGAACGTCGGCACCGAGGGCCGCCACCACGCCCGAGAAGTCGCGGCCGAGCACGCAGGGAAAGTTGAGCGGGAAGAACTGGCGGACCAACCCCGCCTGCAGCTTCCAGTCGATCGGATTGACGCTCGCCGCGTGCACCGCAACCAGCACCTCGCGCGGCCTGGGCTGCGGTGCCGGCTGTTCGCCGAACTTGAGGGCCTCGGGCCCGCCGTAGTCCTCGATATAGACCGCCTTCATTGTTCTCTGAGCGCCCCGCAAGTAGCCGCCACACCAACCCTACTCGCTCGGCGCCGCAGGCGCATCCGCGCCTGCGGGCGACTCACGGCCATCTCACTTCTTCGCCAATGCCGGCGGATAGATCCAGCCGTTGGCGAAGGGCTTGTAGGTGACGTCGTTGTGGTAGGCGACCGTGGATACGCCCTGGAGGAGCGGCATCGCGTAGCCCTGCTCGACCACGAACTTGTTGAGCTCGCGGTAGCCCTCGAGGCGCTTCTTCTCGTCGGTCTCGTTGAACAGCTTGCCGACGCGCTCGCCCACGTCCTCGCTCTTCCAGGTCGAGAACGGAAGCTTCGGATTCAGGATGTAGCCGGTGTAGATCTCCGGATCGCCGGTATCGTTGCCCCAGCGATACAACGTCGCCTCGGGCATCTTGCCCGAGTGGTTGAGCTCGTAATACTGCGCGAGCTCGATCACCTGCAGGTCGGCGTCGATGCCCACCTTCTTCCACATGGCGGCGATCGCCTGCGCCATCTCGTAGTCGTTCGGGAACACACCCTTGGTGGTGTTGAAGTGGATCTTGACCGGCTTCTGCGGGCTGAAGCCGGACTTGGCGAGGAGTGCAGCCGACTGCTTGGGATCGTGGGCGAAGGTGAACCCGGCAACATAGCCCGCCGTCTTGGGCGGCGCGAGGACGGACAGCGGCACCGCGACCCCGCCGAAGAACGCCTTCGACAACGCCGCCTTGTCGATCGCGTGATGCGCCGCCAGGCGCACATTGCCGTCGGTGAAGGCGCCGATATTGCCCACCTGGATGATGAAGATCTCGGTGATCGGGCTCACCTGGCTCGCAAAGCCCGGCTCCTTCGCGAGGCGTTGCGCCTCGCGGATGGGGATTTGCGTGGTGATGTCGGCCTGGCCGGACTGCACCGCGGCCACGCGCGCGGTCGGGTCCTTCACGGTCTCGATCGTGACGTGCTTGAGCTTGGGCGCACCTTTCCAGTACTTGGCGTTCGCCTCCAGCACGATGCGCGCCCCCTGCTGGAACTCGACCACCTTATAGGGACCCGAGCCCACCGGCTTCTGCAGGAACCCGTCCTTGCCGACTTTCTCGAAATACGCCTTCGGCAGGATGAAGCTGCCGAGATAGGCCCACCACTCGGGTGCCGTCGGCTTGGGCGAGGAGAAATGCACGACCGCCTTGGTCGGTGACTGGATCTCGATGTCCTGGATGTTGCGCCACACGGCCGCCGTCGCGAGCTTCGGATCGGCCTTCTGACGCTCCTGGAAGCTGAACTTGAAGTCGGCCGTGGTGAGCTTGTCCCCGTTATGGAACAAGACGTCATCGCGGAACTCGAGCGCGATCGCGAGGCCGTCGCTGCCGATCCAGTTCCACGACTTGACCACGTTGGGCGTGAGCTTGAGGTCGGGCGAATAGGTCAGCGGCTGGTCGAAGACGCTGGCGAAGATCGGCATCGCCAGAGGGATGGTGTAGGCCACGGCGTCCCAGCTCGGCACGTCGAACGGATAGGCGACGACCAGAGCGTCCTTGGCCGTCGCGGCGCGCGCGAGCGGCGCCCCGAAGAAGGGCGCAATGGCAGACGTGACCAAAAAGTCGCGGCGTGTGACTTGCATAGCCCATCCCCCGTGCTTGGCGTGACCATGCGGCGAAGCGCCATGCTTCACCGGCAAACATTTTAGGTTTAAAATATCTCAAGAAAGACCAGCAAACACAAGCGCGAGGGGGTGGGCATGACGGTGGAATTCACGCGGCGCTCAGCACTCGGGCTTAGCGGTGCCGCGGCCGCACTGGCCGGTCTCGGACTCCCGGCATGGGCGCAGGCCCGCGATGCGATCACCATCGCCTTTCCCAACGATGTGCCGACCTGGGATCCGAACGCGCGCGTGCTCCAGGGCGCGCAGTCGTTCTACAAATGCGTCTTCGACTCACCGTTGACCCAGGCGCCGGACCTGTCGCCGCTGCCGAACCTGGCGAAGGCGTGGCGCTATCGCGACACAGCCTCGCTCGAGCTCGAGATCGAGCTGCGCGGCGATGCGACCTTCCACGACGGCAGCAAGGTGACAGCCGAGGATTTCCGCTTCACCTTCGATGAGCGCCCCAAGGCGCCGGTGGCCGCGGGCGGCCGCAAGCTCGACACGGGCTTCATCTGGCGCAAGGTCAAGGCGGTGACCGTCGAATCCCCGACGCGCGCGGTCATGCAGTTCACCGAGGTCATGCCCTCGGCCGTGACGTGGCTCTATTTCATGGCGAGCTTCGTCGTACCGAAGGCCTATATCGAGAAGGTCGGCGTCGATGGGTTCGCCGCGAAGCCGATCGGCTCCGGCCCCTACCGCCTCGCCGAGTACCAGCAGGGCGCGCGCGTGGTGCTCGAGGCGTTCGACCGCCATTGGGCAGGCGCGCCCAAGCTCAAGCGGGTCACGATCGAGATCGTGCAGGACCCGTCGGCGCGCGTCGCGGCGATCGAGGCCGGCCGGGCCGATCTCGCGGTCGATCTGCCGATCCGCGAGACCCAGCGGCTGGGCGGCCGCCCTGGCCTCGTCGGCCGCATCGATCCGATCGCCGACATCCTGATCATCGAGGTCAATCACGTGGGCGCCTTCGAGCGCGAGGAGGTGCGCCTCGCCGCCCACCACGCGATCGACAAGCGCGCGATCTCGAAGGCGTTCTACGCCGGCAAGGCGATCCCGATCGACGTGCCCGCGGCGCACGGAACCCCCGGCTATCCCAAGGAGTTCCACGTCGCCTATGACCCTGCCCAAGCGAAGGCGCTGCTCGCGAAGGCGGGCGTGAGTGCCGGTGCTCCGGCGCAAATCACCTTCTTCACCACCAAAGGTGTGTTCCCCAACGACTTCGAAGTCGCACAGGCGATCGCCGCGATGTGGAAGAAGGTTGGCATCGTGGCCGACCTCCAGGTGATGGAGCTGCCCAAGTACCAGGAGCTGCTGCGCGCTGGAAAGCTGCCCGAGGCCACCATGTACCAGTGGGGCAACACCACCGGCGATCCAGAGATGTACGGCGGTTACCTGCTCGACCCGAAGTCGATCTTCTCGTCCTACAAGAGCCCGGACCTCGGCGAACGGGTGGCGCCGCTCCTGGTCGAGAGCGACCCGGCCAGGCGCGCCGAGGGCTATCGCGAGCTGCATCGCTACGCGGTCGAGAAGGGCTACAGCATCCCGCTGTTCCAGGGCATCAAGACCGTCGCCTATCAGAAGGCGCTCGCGTACAAGCCCTACGCCAACGGCTGGATCCTGCCGCAGGACTACGCGCTCAAGGGATGACTGACACGGCACTCGGCATCGTCGGGCGGCGCTTGCTCGCGGCAGTGCCGATCCTGATCGTCGTCTCGGCATTGGTGTTCGTGGTGCTGCGGCTGATCCCGGCCGATCCGCTCGGCATGTCCTTGCCGCCGAACGCCACCGAAGCCGACGTGGAGACGATGCGCCACGAGATGGGGCTCGACCGGCCGATCCCGGAGCAATACGTGATCTGGCTGGGCCATATCGCGCGCGGCGATCTCGGGATTTCGAGCCATTTTCGCCAGCGGGTGACCGGGCTCATCGCCGCCGCCCTGCCGACCACGCTCGAGCTGGTCGCCTCGGGCCTGATCCTCGGCATCCTGCTCGGACTGACCGGCGGGCTCCTGATGTTCGAGGGGCGCGGCCGCGTCACAGAACAGGTCACCGACATCGGCAGCCTCGTCGTCATGTCGATCCCGGAATTCCTGTGGGCGATCTTCCTCATCCTGGCGCTCGGGGTCGGCTTGCGGCTTCTGCCGTTCATCGGCCGGCTGGATGCCGACATGACGGTGCCGCCCGTGACCGGCTTCCTGCTGGTGGACTCGCTGGTCGATGGCCAGCTCAACGCGTTTGCGAGCGTGGCGGCCCATCTCCTGCTGCCCGCGCTCGCGCTTGGCCTGGCACTGGCGCCCCTGATCATGCGCGTCCTGCGCTCGAGCCTCATCGACACCTATGTCGAGGACTACATCACCCTCGCGCGCCTGCGCGGCCTTTCCGAGCGCCGCATCCTGCTGCGCCACGCGCTCAAGAACGCGGCCCTGCCGACCGCGAGCCTGATCGGCGTGCAGGCCGGCTTCATGTTCGGCGGCACCTTGCTGGTCGAGGTGATCTACACGTTTCCGGGCATCGGGAACCTGATGGTCGAGGCGGTGCGCAACCACGACCTGCCGCTGATCCAAGGGATCGCCCTCGTCTATTGCGTGATCGTGCTGGTCATCAACACGGTCGTCGACCTCGCCTATCTGGCACTCAACCCGAAGCTGAGGCGGCAATGAGCGAGATGCTGCGCCGGGCCCTCGCCGAGCCGCGGGTGCGCGTGGGGGCTATCATCACCCTCTTTGTGCTCGCGGTTGCCATTTTCGCCCCGCTGCTCGCCCCGCACGACCCGACCGAGCAGGACCTCGTGAACACGCTCCTGCCGCCAATGTGGCAGGACGGCGGCGATCCGTCCTTCGTGCTCGGCACCGACAGCCTGGGCCGCGACATTCTGTCGCGGCTGATCTACGGCGCACGCGTCGCCATGACCGTGGCGGTGGTCGCCGCCTTCGGGGCCGCCCTCCTCGGCAGCGCCTTCGCGCTGATCGCCGGATATTTCGGCGGCGTCGTGGACTGGCTGATCTGCCGCGCGGTCGACGTGTGGATGTCGTTCCCGCCGGTGATCCTGTCCCTGATCCTGATGGTCGGGCTCGGCACCGGCCTGCGCAACGTGATCCTCGCCATCGTCATCGTCGATTGGACGCGATTCTGCCGTGTCGTGCGCAGCGAGGTGCTCGCAGTGATGAAGCGCGACTACATCCCGGCGGCGCGGCTGGTCGGCTTCAGCCATACGCGGGTGATCCTGCGCGAGGTGTTGCCGGCGGTGACACCTCTTCTCCTCACCCTGCTCAGCATCGAAATGGGCATCGCCGTGATCGTCGAGGCGATTTTGTCCTTCGTCGGCCTGTCGGTCGAGGCCGACCTGCCGGCCTGGGGCGTCATGATCGCCGACGCGCGCGGATACATGTACGAGGCGGCCTGGGGCCTGATCGTCCCGGTGCTCGGCATCTTCGTCACCGTGCTGGGGACGAACATCCTGGGCGACGGCTTGCGCCGCAGCCTCGATCCGCGCCTGGCCCAGCGCCTGGCGGCGGTGCGCTGATGCTGCTCGAAGCGGACAGGCTCACGGTCTCGGTACGCCTGGGCCAATC
>DATJPD010000107.1:0-3165 GCA_035506575.1 Alphaproteobacteria bacterium | reverse complement strand
GGTCGGCCTTGTCGATTTCGTCCAGCAGAACGACGCTGCGGCCCGCCTTCTGTTTCATGAGAGCTGGCACAGCTGCCTCCTGGCCCCTGCCCTCCAAGAGCGTGCGCGCTTTCTCGGCGTCGAACGCCCAGAACAACGGGCCGGGCACGATGTAATGCCGGGCATCCTCCTTGAGCATGCCTGCGTGTACCGATGGAAATTGAACGGCCGTTACGATCCAACGTGAACGGCGATTCCAATCCAAATTGAACGTGGATTCCGAGCCAATCTGAACGCGGGTTCCGATTGGCCCTGAACGGCCGGCGGCTTGCCGTTGGCGGCTTCATCAACCGATAGCGTCGCTCCTTTTCTGGTCGAGGAGGGGGCGATGCCGGGCATGAGGACGTCGATGCGCAAGATCAGGGAAGTGTTACGGCTGCGGGCAAGCGGGCTGACGGTGGCGGCGATCGCCCGCTCGCTCGGCATCGCCACCGGCACCGTCTGGACCTATGCGACGCGGCTGCGGGCAGCGGGTCTGGGATGGCCGCTGCCGCCAGAGCTGGATGACACCGCGTTGGAGCGGCTCGTCTACCCACCGCCGGCACCCAGCCGGGTGCGCCGGCCCGAGCCGGATTGGCCGGCGGTCCATCGGGAGCTCAAGCGCCGCGGGGTGATGCTGCTGCTGGTGTGGGAGGAATACCGGGCGGCACATCCCGACGGCTATGGCTACTCCCGCTTCTGCCAACTCTACCGGGCTTGGGAAAGCAAGCTGCCGGTGACCATGCGCCAGCATCATCTGGCCGGCGAGAAGCTGTTCGTCGACTACGCCGGCCAGACGGCGGTGGTGATCGATCCGGCCACGGGCGAGATCCGCGAGGCGCAGATCTTCGTCGCCGTGATGGGGGCGTCGAATTTCACCTACGCCGAGGCGACCTGGACCCAGAGCCTCGCCGACTGGATCGGCGCGCATGTCCGGGCCTTTGCCTTCCTCGGCGGCGTGCCGCACGTCGTCGTGCCGGACAACCTCAAGGCGGCGATCGTCCGGGCCTGCCTTTACGAACCGGCCGCCGCTCAGACCTTCGCCGACATGGCCGGCCACTACGGCACCGCCATCGTCCCGGCCCGGCCGGGCAAGCCGCGCGACAAGGCCAAGGTCGAGGCCGGCGTCCTGGTGGTCGAGCGCTGGATCCTGGCGCGGCTGAGAAACCGCCGCTTCTTCTCGCTCGCCGAGCTGAACGCGGCGATCGCCGAGGAACTGGAGCGGTTGAACCGGACCAAGGTCATGCGCCAGCTCGGCGCCACCCGGCAGCAACTGTTCGACCAGCTGGACCGCCCGGCGCTCGAGCCGCTGCCGGCGGAGCCTTACGTCTTTGCCGAATGGCGGCGCTGCCGTCCCGGCCTCGATTACCACGTCCGGATCGACGACCACGGCTACAGTGTCCCGTTCGCGCTGGCGACGACCGCGCTCGACGTGCGCGTCACCGCCACCACCGTCGAGGCCTTCCACAAGGGCAAGCGGGTCGCCAGCCACATCCGCCGCGACCAGCCCGGCCACAGCACGATCCGCGAGCACATGCCGCCGGCCCACCGCCGCTACGCCGACTGCACGCCGGAGCAATTGCGCGGCGAGGCCGCCAGGATCGGCCCCCACACGGCGATGCTGGTCGACGTCGTGCTCGCCCGGGGCCATCCCGAACAAGGGATCCGATCCGCCCTGGGTATCCTCCGCCTGGCGCGCTCCTACCAACCCGAACGAATGGAAGCCGCCGCCGCCCGGGCGATCGCCATCGGCGCACTCACCTACACCAGCCTCGCCTCGATCCTGAAGACCGGCCTCGATCGTCACCGAACCCGAACCGCCGCGGACGGACCGGTGATCCTCCACGCCAACATCCGCGGCCCCCGCTACTACCATTGAAGAAGATCATCATGCTGCATCACCCCACCCACGACCGCTTGGCCGAACTCGGCCTGCAGGGCGCCGCCGCCGCCTTCGCCGAGCTGATCGCCGATCCCACCGCCGCCGAGCTGGACCATGCCACCTGGCTCGGCCTGCTGCTCGATCGCGAGGCCACCCGACGGATGGACCGGCGACTGCAAACCCGGCTGCGCTTCGCCCGGCTGCGCCACCCCCAGGCCTGCCCCGAGGACATCGACTACCGCACACCACGCGGGCTCGACCGCGCCGTGATCGTGGCCTTGAGCGCTCCGGACTGGATCAAAAACGCCCGTGCCACCCTGATCACCGGCCCGACCGGGGTCGGAAAAAGTTGGATTGCCTGCGCCCTCGGCCATAAAGCCTGCCGCAACGACTTCAGCGTCATCTATCACCGCTGCGCCCGGCTGTTCGAAGAGCTGGCCCTCGCCCACGGCGATGGCCGCCATGCCCGCATGCTCAAGAGCCTGGCCAAAACCAGCCTGCTCATCCTCGACGACTTCGGCCTCATGCCGTTGAGTGTCGAGGCGCGGCACGATCTGTTCGAGATCCTCGAGGACCGCCATGGCCGTACCGCGACCATCGTCGTCAGCCAGCTCCCCGTCGAACGCTGGCATGAGATGCTGGGTGAACCCACCATCGCCGATGCCATCCTCGACCGGCTGGTGCACAACGCCTACCGCCTCGACCTCAAGGGCGAGTCCATGCGCAAGCTGATGACGCCGAAAAAGACCAACAGCGGCGAAACGGCCGCCCCCGTGGGTCCACAAGGCATCCTCCCGCGCGGCACGCCGCCAGCGCCATGATCCGCGCGTCGCGCCGCGCGGGCCCCTCCTTGTGGACTACGGGGACGCCCTCTCCCTTGACCGAACCGAACGGACGTGAAAGGAAACCATCACCAACGGCACGGCGCCGACCGCGTTCAAGATCAGTGGAACCGGCGTTCACGATCAATCGGAATCGCCGTTCAAATTCGTCGGAATACGCAGGGTGTTGGCCACCTCGCCGAGATATCGGACCTCCCCATCGCGACCGCTCTCAGCAACAGCGATGGCGTTCTTCGCCTTCGACGTATCGAACGCGATAAACGCTTCCCCATTTTGATACATGGCTCGTCCTCTGTGCGTGAGGATAGGCTCGGCCCATCCGAGCAACCCTCGCTTGCTCGCACAGTAGGACGGGCAACCTCGCGACCGGACATGGGGTCTTACCCGAGGGCCGCGCATCGCACGACGAGGCGCTCTCCGGCC
>DATJPD010000106.1:0-22392 GCA_035506575.1 Alphaproteobacteria bacterium | reverse complement strand
CACCTCGACGATGCGGTCGAGCGGCGGCTTCTGGCCGACGAGGGCCGCGACCCGGTCGGCCACACGCTCGGTCTTGTAGTTGATGATGTGATCGGCGCCCGCGCGCCGGGCCTGGGCGGCCTGCTCGTCGCGGCTCACGGTCGTGATGACCAGTTTGGCGCCGGCCAGCTTCGCAAGCTGCACCGCGTAGAACCCGACGGCCCCGGCGCCGCCCTGGACCAGGACCGTCTGCCCCCTGATGTCGCCGTCCTGATGCAAGGCGCGATGCGCGGTCATGGCCGGGATGCCAAGGCACGCCCCTTCCTCGAAGCTCACGTGATCCGGCAGGGACACGGCACGCTCGGCCGGCACGACCGTATATTCCGCAGCACTGCCGAACGGCTTGCCGCGCTGGCACATGTAGAGCCACACGCGCTCGCCTACGCGCCGGCCGGCGACGCCGGCACCGAGCTTGTCGATCACGCCCGAGCCGTCCTGGTGCGGGATCACCCGCGGGCTGGTCATGCCGCGGCCGCGCCAGCCGCTCCGCCCCTTGGTGTCGGACGGGTTGACGGCCGAGACCATCACCTTGACCCGCACCTCGCCCGGACCCGGCTCGGGTGTCGGCATGTCACCGAACTGCAGGACGTCCTTGGCGGGTCCCGTGCGCTCGTACCAGCAGGCTTTCATGGCGTCTCCCCATATCGGAAACCGTGAGGATAGGCAGGGCTGGTGCGCGCGTCCATGCGAGTGCGTTGCACCTAAGGGTATTTCCCATCCCACCTAGGGACTCATCCCAATACCGCCCTGTCACGGGTCTACCTAGGTGAGCCGTATCCCCTCCTGTGGACATCTCATGACCGTGACCCCGTTCCCCCGCTCTCATCCCCACCCCCTGGCCAGCCCGCCCGCGGCCGCACCCAAGCCGAGCTTCGGCCGGCGCTTCCTGCACGGGCTGAGCTACACGGCAGCCGTGACCCTCGGCCTCACCGTGGCGCCAGCCCTGGTCATCCTCAGCGACCGCGGCACCTTCCTGCACTGGGCCAACTACATCCTCGACGTGGTCGGCAGCCACTAAAGCCCGCGGGGTAAGGGCCGCTTGCTGGTGAGCGTTACCGGCTTTCGGCTATAGTCGCTCTCAACGAACGGCGAGCGCCATGCAGCGCCGCCCGCGGGAGAGAGCGCCATGAATTCCACCTCCGATCGTCTCACCACCCGTGGCGTCGGCGTCCGCGTCCGGCGCGGCGGCCGCGGGCCGCAGCTGATCTTCCTGCACGGCGCCGGCGGCTGGCCGCTGTGGCTGCCGTTCTTCGACAAGCTGGCCCAGCGCTACGAGGTGCTGGTGCCGGAACATCCCGGCTTCGGCGTCTCAGACAATCCGGCGTGGATCCGCAACGTGCCCGATCTCGCGATGTACTACCTCGACGTCCTGGACGCGACGTACAAGGCGCCGGTGCATGTGATCGGCCATTCGCTGGGCGGCTGGACCGCGGCCGAAGCGGCGGTGCGCAACTCCACGCGCATCGCGAGCCTGACGCTGCTCGCCCCGGCCGGCATCCGCGTCAAGGGCCACCCGCCCGGCGACAATTTCATCTGGTCTCCCGAGGAGGCGGTGCGCAACCGCTTCCACGACCAGGCCCTCGCCGAGGCGGCCCTCGCCGCGCCGCCGCCGACCGACGAGCAGCTCGACGAGCAGATGCAGAACAACCTGTCGGCTGTGAAGTTCGGCTGGGAGCCGCGCTGGTTCAATCCCGACCTGGAGAAGTGGCTGCACCGCATCGCCGTGCCGACGCAGGTGATCTGGGGCCGCGAGGACAAGATCCTGCCGGGCATCTATGCGCGGCTGTGGGGCGAGCGCGTCAAAGAGGCCGAGGTGACGGTGCTCGACGGCTGCGGCCACTCTCCGCATATCGAGAAGGTCGAGCCCGTCGCCGCAAAGGTCCTCGCTTTTCTCGATCGGGTGCGCTCATGAAGTTCGTCGCCTTCCATCTGATGCCCTATCGCCCGCTCGACCTCGAGGCGGCGAAGGCCCACCGCTCGGCCTGGGTGGTGCTGCCCAACAAGTTCTACGATCCCAAGAAGGGTGCCGAGGAATACGATTCGTACCTCGATCAGCTCGCCTATGCCGAAGAGCTCGGCTTCGACGTGATCGCGTGCAACGAGCACCACCAGACCGCCTACGGCATGATGCCGGCCCCCAACCTGATCGCCAGCGCCCTGATCCAGCGCACGAAGAAGGTCAAGGTCGCGGTGCTCGGCCGTGCGCTGCCGCTGGTCAGCAACCCGGTCAACATCGCCGAAGAATTCGCGATGCTCGACGTGCTCTCGAAGGGAAGGCTGATCACCGGCTTCGTGCGCGGCATCGGCGCCGAATATCACTCGACCGGGGTCAACCCGGCGTTCTCGCACGACCGCTTCCACGAGGCGCACGACCTCATCATCCAGGCGTGGACGCGCCCCGGGCCGTTCGAGTTCGAGGGCGACCACTTCCGCCTGCGCTACGTGAATCTGTGGCCGCGGCCCTACCAGACGCCGCACCCGCCGGTGTGGATCCCCTCCATGGGCTCGCGCGAGACGATCGTCTGGGCGTCCGACCCCGCGCGCAAATATCCGTTCCTGGTCACTTTCTCGACCGAGGCCGCGGTCGTGCGCTATCTCAACCTCTACAAGGAGATCGCAAAGGAGCAGCACGGCTACACGGCGACGAGCGACCAGCTCGGCTGGGCCGTGCCGTGCTACGTGGCCGATACGGACGAAAAGGCGCGCGACGAGGCCAAGGCCGGGATCGAATCGCTGTTCAACAACTTCCTGCCCATGCCGATCGAGATGCTGCTTCCGCCCGGCTACACGTCGATCTCGTCGATGAAAGTCACGATGAAGATGCGCAAGCAGATCGGCCAGCGGGTGCAGAATCACACGGTCGACGACCTGATCGGCAACGGCACGGCCCTCATCGGCAGCCCGAAGACGGTGCGCGAGAAGATCGAGCGCATGCGCGACCAGACCGGCGTCGGCATCCTCATCACGATGCTGCAGTTCGGCGTGATGCCCGACCACCTCGCCAAGCGCAACATGGAGATGTTCGCGAGCGAGGTGATGCCGAAGCTCCGATGACCTATCTTGCCGACGGCGGATCGGCGACTTTGAGCTCGGCGGCCGGCGGCAGATATCTCTCCGTCCACACGCGGTCGGCGGGAGGCATCGCGACCCCGAGCGCCTCGGACAACTGCTTGAGCGTGCGGTCGAGCCGCTCGCGGGTCACGTAGCTCAGGCCGTTCTTGCGCACGTTGTCGGTCAGGACCAGGGTGTCGGAAAACTTCTGGGCCTCGACCTCGAGCTCGTCTTCGAGCATCGAGTTTCGCGCCTTGACGGCGGCGACAGCACCTCTCGGATCTGCGATCTCGATCTTGAGCGCCTCGGCAATGCAGCGGACGAACGATGTGGCCGCCTGTCTGTGCGCCTCGGCCCAGGCATGGGTGGTGACGAGCGATGGGCCGAAGATATCGACGCCCCAGTCGGCATAGCGAAGAGCCACGGTGTCCTGGGGCTTGATGCCGAGCCGCGACAGTCCGGTTCGCATCACGAAGACGTGGCCCGCGATCGCGTCCGTCCGGCTCTGGGCCAGCAGCTGCTCGCGCAGATTGGCGGCGATGCTGATCCAGTTCACGGCCCCGGGGTCGAAATTGTTTGCGGCGGCGAAGGCGGGAAACAGCACCCGCGCCGCCTCGCCGACCGGATCTGCAATGCTCTTGCCGACCAGGTCCTGCGGCTTCTCGATGCCGTGGCCCTTGAGCGCCATGACCGACGCGGGCGAGCCGTCGGAAATGACGAAGATCACGACAACTCCGCTCTCCGGATGGGTCGCGGCAAACTGCGCCGTGGTGTTGAAATCGGCCTCGCCGACGTCGTACGCGCCCGCCGCGAGCTTGCTGAGCGTGTCGCTCGAGCCCATGCCGCGATCCATCGTGACCTCGAGCTTTTCGCGCGCGAAGCAGCCACGGTCCTGCGCCAGCGCGCCATAGGCGTGGCCGCCGTCGAACAGCCAGCCATTGTCATAGCGAATTCGGGTCTGAGCCGAAGCCGGGCCGGCGGCAGCCCACACGACGACGGCAAGACCGAAAGAGACGATCCGGAAGGTCGGAGTCATGGTGTGGCCCACAGTTTCTTGACATGGCCGCTCGTCCACGAGAGATAGCCGGGCGAGATATGCGCGATCCGCGGCTTCATCAGCGCATGCGCCGCCGGCAGGGCGTGGAACGGAATCGCCGGATTGATGTGATGCTCGGCGTGGAACGTCATGTTCCAGAAGATCAGGCGCAGCGGCCACCACGTGTAGGTCGTGCGCGTGTTCTGATAATTGTCGCCTGAGTCGGCACAGCCGGTGTGCTCGGCGAACAGCACGAACAGCAGGAACGGCCAGCCGAGCAGCATCGGGACCAGCCAATAGAGCAGGACGGGCCGCGGATAGACGGTCGCGACCCCCGCGACACCGGCGTACACCACGAGATGGGCGATCGCCGAGCGCTGGACGCGCCAGCGCGACGGCTCGGGAATGAACGGCATGTTCTCGAACCGGCCGGCCGCCACACGCAGCAGGGTCCGGACATTGTTCCGCAGATGCGGATAGCCGGAAATGCGCTGCAGGTACTCCGCGACAGTGACCGGCTTGCGCATGCGCAGCTCGGGGTCGCGCTCGGGATCCTGGATGAAGCGGTGGTGCGCCAGGTGCGAGTAACGGTAGTACGTGGCGTTCCACACGATCGCCACGCCCGACAGCCACGACACGATGTCGTTCAGCCGGCGGGTCTTGAACGGCGTGTAGTGCACGCCCTCGTGAAACGGGGCGAACAGGTACGCGATCAGGATGCCGTGCACGACAAGTGCCGGGATCAGCAGCAGCGAGCCCTGGGCGAAGAAAATTGCGGACGCGGTGACGCCGAGCAGGCCGAGATGAACGCCCAGGCGCACGAGGCCCTTGCGGTCCGAGCGCTCGAGCAAAGCGCGCAGATCGGCGGCAGCCGCAGGTGCTTCTGCCTCGAAACTCGGCTGAATCGCGGTCATCGTCGGCCTCTGGCAGCTTGGCCGCAGAGATCAGCAATCAGCGTGCCAGGGCGGTCTCGCGCATGGCACGTGACAGTTCGGCAGCGACGCTCGCCGCCGCGGTCGACAGACCACGACGCCGGTTGGCGATCAGCGCCAGCTCGACCTGGGCGACCTGGCGGTCGGCGAGCGGGATCGCGACCAGCTTCCCGATTTTGCGCCGGCGGGGGGAGGGCAGCGCCTGAAAGCAGATCGCATCCGAATGGCGGCCGGTCTGCATCATAAGGGCAAGCGAGTTCGCGGCGAGGAACGGCCGGAAGTCGAGCTGGGTTTGCTCGAACGCGCGCTCGAGGCGCTGCCGCCCGCCCAGGGTCTCGTCGCCCATCGCCACCGGATAGCCGATGCAGTCGGGCAGCCGCAGCGCCTGACGCTTGGCGAGCGGATGGCCTGCGCTGACGAACGCATGCAGGAAATAGGGCGCGGTCGACAGGATGATGAGGCGCGCCGACGCGGGTGCGTTCAACGTCAACCCAAGATCGGCCTGCTCTTGCGCCACCGCATCCGCGACCTCGACCGAGCCCTCGATCCGCACCCGGTACGATACGCGGCGATGGGCGAGATGAAAGCCGGCCAACGCGCGCGCGAGGCAGGGCTCGATGACCGCCTCGACGGCCGCGATCGTGACATGGCCGCGCTGCACGCCCTTGAGGCCGTCGATCTGCCCGCGCGCGGAATCGAAATCGAGGGCGCTGCGGCGGATGTGCAGCAACAGGTATTCGCCGGCCGAGGTCAGGCGCACCCCGCGCGGCAAGCGCTCGAATAACTTCGCATCCAGGGCCCGCTCGAGCTCGAGCACCATGCGGTTCACCGCCGACGACGCGATGTTGAGCTGCTCCGCGGCCCGCCGGATAGAGCCCAGCCGGGCCACGGCCTCGACGTAGCGGAATGCGCGCGGCTGAACCAGCTGCGTCAGGCTCATGGCTCTGCCTCCTGTCCCCGATCCCGATCCGACCGGCTCATGCGAAACCCGGGCCAAGCGAGCGAAAAAAGAGAGCGCTCGGAGCGTTTCTTGCCGCTACCCGGTCAAGGTCCTGCCGCCTAGCGTCGGCCAACGCCCACCCCAGAAGGTCCTACGATGGCAGCGACGAAGCAGGCGCTGGTGTTCCGCGTGCCGATGGCCGATCCGGGCGATGCGTCGGCGCTCGAAAAGCTGCTCGATGGCGGTGCGCTCAAGGCACAGGAGATCGTGGCCATCTTCGGCAAGACCGAGGGCAACGGCTGCGTCAACGACTTCACGCGGCCCTACGCCATCGAGGCGCTGAAGACCGCCCTTGCCCCCCGGCTGGGTTGTTCGCGGGCCGAGGTGGCGCAGCGCATCGGCATGGTGATGTCGGGCGGCACCGAGGGCGGCCTGTCGCCGCATTTCATCATCTATGCCGTAAGGTCGGGGGCCGGTCCCGCATCCGGGCGCGGCAAGCGCCTGGCGATCGGCACAGCGGCGACGCGGCCGTTCCGCGCCGAGGAGATCGGCCGGATGGCGCAGATCCAGGAGACGGCCGCGGCGGTACGCGCGGCGATCAAGGATGCCGGGATCACCTCGGACGCCGACGTCCATTTCGTCCAGGTCAAATGCCCGCTGATTACCGCCCAGCGCCACGCCGAGGCGATGGCACGCGGCCGGCGGCCGGCAACGCATGACACCTACGCGTCGATGGGGCTGTCGCGCGGCGCCTCGGCTCTCGGCGTCGGCCTGGGGCTCGGCGAGCTCAAGGAAGCCGCGTTGTCCGATGACGTCGTCTGTCAGGATTTCGGCTTATGGTCGGGGCGCGCGAGCGTGTCGGCCGGCATCGAGCTGCTCGAGAACGAAGTCATCGTGCTCGGGAACAGCGACGCCTGGGCCGGAGATCTGGTCATCAGCCATGGCGTCATGAACGATGCGATCGACGTGCCGGCGGTGCACGATGCGCTCGCCGGCGCCGGCATCGAGGTCGCGCGGCAGCTGACCGAGGCGCAGCGCGAGCGCGTGCGCGCGCTTCTCGTCAAAGCGGAGCCCTCCTCATTCGGTTCCATCCGCGGTGCCCGCCACGCCATGCTCGACGACAGCGACATCCCCGCCACCCGCCATGCCCGTGCGTTCGTCGCGGGCGCGGTCGCGGGATTGATCGGGCGCACCGATCTGTTCGTGTCCGGCGGTGCGGAGCACCAGGGGCCGGATGGCGGCGGTCCGGTGGCCGTGATCGCCGCATGCGCCTGACCGGCGGCAGGCCCGTGGCACGCAAGTTGCGAGCCCGGTCAGACGGGCGGCGGCATGGGCGGATACCACGATGCGCTATGACGTTGAACTGATTGCCGTAAGCAAGCGCTACGGCGGCGCGACCGCGGTTGACGACGTCTCCCTGCGCGTACCCGAGCAAAGCTATTGCTGCCTTTTGGGGCCGAGCGGCTGCGGCAAGACCACGACCCTCCGGCTGATCGCCGGCCACGAGACCGCGTCGGACGGCGACATCCTGATCGCCGGCCAGAACGTCACCGACCTGGCGCCCGCCCGGCGCGGCACGGCCATGATGTTCCAGAGCTACGCGCTGTTCCCGCACCTGACGGCCCTCGACAACGTCGCCTTCGGCCTCAAGATGCGCGGGGTCGCCAAGGCCGTGCGGCGCAAGGAGGCCGCAAGTTTTCTCGAGCTGATGCACATGACCGAATATGCCGGCCGCCTGCCGGTCCAGCTCTCCGGCGGGCAGCAGCAGCGCGTGGCCCTGGCGCGCGCCCTGATCACCAAGCCAAAGGTGCTCCTGCTCGACGAACCGCTGTCAGCCCTCGATCCATTCCTGCGCGGGCGCATGCGCGAGGAGCTCAAGCGCTTGCAGCGTGAACTCGGGATCACTTTCATCCACGTCACGCACTCTCAAGAAGAGGCCATGGCGCTCTCCGATCTCGCTGTCGTCATGCGGGACGGGCGCATCCAGCAGGCCGACCATCCGCGCGAGGTGTTCGACCGCCCGAAGACCGCGTTCGTGGCGCGCTTCCTCGGCGGGCACAATCTCATTCCACACGATGGACAGACGGAGCTGGCGATCCGGGTCGACCGCTGCAGGTTGACCGGAATCGAGGCCCCGGCTGAGCCGAGCCTGCCGGGCCGGATCAGCGCCATCGAATACCAGGGCCCGCGCGTCCACGTGACCCTCGAGGCGGATCTCGGCATTCGCCTGCTGTCGCAAGTGCCCGACGGCACGTTCTTCGGTCATCCGTTCCGCGTCGGCGACCGGGCCCGCATCGCCTGGTCCGCGGCCGATGCCCATTCCGTTGTCGCTGCTTCCAGCTAAAGGGGAGGTCTCCATGACCAAGCGCTCGTCATCCAGTCTCACGCGCCGCCGCCTGCTCAAGACGGGAGCCGCCGCCGGCGCTGCAGCCCTCGTCACCGGGTTCCCGACCGTGTGGGCCCAGAAGTACACCAACATCACCCTGCGCCAGTTCGGCACCGGGACGTCGAACATCAACGCGATCGCCGAGCGCTGCAAGCAGGACCTCGGCATCATGCTCGAAATGACCGCAACCGATACCGACGCCGCCATCCAGCGCGCGGTCACGCAGCCCAAATCTTACGAGATCGCCGACATCGAGTATTTCAGCTGCAAGAAGGTGTTTCCGACCGGCGTGCTGCAGCCGCTCGACACCAAGCGCATCAAATATTTCGAGAACATCGTGCCGATCTTCATCACCGGCAAGCTGACCCCCGAGTCCAAGGTGGCGCAGGGGACGGCCCCGCACACGGTCGAGTTCGTCGAAGGCAAGGCCTCAAAGACGTTCGCCAAGGCGCCGACCGAGTGGGCGACGATGATCCCGACCATCTACAACGCAGATACGCTCGGCATCCGCCCCGATCTCGTCGGCCGGCCGATCAAGAACTGGCGCGACCTTGTCGACCCCGCGTTCAAAGGCAAAACTTCGATCCTCAACATCCCCTCGATCGGCATCATGGACGCGGCCATGGTCATGGAGTCGCTGGGCAAGCTCAAATACAAGGACAAGGGCAACATGACCAAGGAGGAGATCGACAAGACGATCGCCTTCCTGATCGAGACCAAGAAGGCGGGCCAGTTCCGCGCCTTCTGGAAGAGTTTTGATGAGAGCGTCAACCTCATGGCCTCGGGCGAGGTGATCATTCAGTCGATGTGGTCCCCGGCCGTGACCGCGGTGCGCTCGAAGGGCATCCCCTGCGTCTACCAGCCGCTGGAAGAGGGCTATCGCTCGTGGGCCAGCGGACTTTCGGTCGCGGCGCACGTCCAGGGGCCGCTCCTGGATGCCGCCTACGAGTACATCAACTGGTATCTCTCCGGCTGGGTCGGCGCCTTCCTCAACCGGCAGGGCTACTACTCCGCCGTGCTCGACACGGCGAAGAAGTACATGTCGGACGACGAGTGGGGCTACTGGATGGAGGGCAAGCCCGCCAAGGGCGACATCGTGGCACCGGATGGCAAGGTCATGGAACATGCGGGCACCGTCCGCGATGGCGGTTCGTTCTACGAGCGCATGGGCAAGGTCTCGTGCTGGAACTCGGTCATGGACGAGGACCGCTACCTGCTCCAGAAATGGAACGAATTCATCGCGGCATGAGCAGCATCCCCGTCGCGGCGCCGGACGGCGTGCGGCCAGCCGCCGTGGCGTCGCCCGGGCGTCTATCCTGGGCCGGTGCGGCCGCCTATCTGCAAGCGGCACCGCTGAGCCTGGTCTTCATCTGCTTTCTGGTCTTTCCAGTCGCCGCCACGATCGTCGTCAGCTTCTTCGACTACGATTCCGTGCGGATCATCCCGACCTTCACGCTCGAGAACTATCGCGAGCTGCTCTTCTCCCGGGTCGCCTGGGACACCTATCTCAACACGTTCCGGTTCGCAGTCCTCACCTGGGCGCTCACGCTTCTGATCGGGTTCACGCTCTCCTACTTCCTCGCCTTCCACATTCGCTCGGCTGTCTGGCAGATCGCCCTCTCGCTCCTGTGCACCGTGCCGTTCTGGACGTCGAATGTCATCCGCACCATCTCGTGGATCCCGTTCCTCGGCCGGAACGGCCTTCTCAACATGGTGCTGCTCAAGGTCGGGCTGATCCATCAGCCGCTCGAGTTCCTCTTGTTCTCCGACTTTGCGGTGGTGCTGGCGCTCGTGCACCTCAACACATTTTTCATGATGGTGCCGATCTTCAATTCGATGATGCGCATCGACCGCTCGCTCATCGAGGCAGCGCGCGACGCCGGCGCCAGCGGCGCGCAGATCCTGTGGAACGTGGTTATCCCGCTCAGCAAGACCGGCATCGCCATCGGCTCGATCTTCGTGGTGAGCCTGGTGATGGGCGACTTCGTCACCGTGCGGGTGATGAGCGGCGGGCAAAGCGCCTCGGTGGGACTGATGATGGCGAACTCGATCGGCCTTTTGCAATATCCCGCCGCGGCGGCCAACGCGGTGCTGCTGCTGGTCCTGGTCCTTGCCCTGATCGCAGTCATCGTGCGCACGGTCGACATCAGGCGTGAGCTGGCGCCCAAGGCAGGAGGGAGCGGCTCCGATGCGTGACGGCAAGCGCTCGCTCGGCTTCTATCTCCTGGCCGGCTTCTTCGGCCTGTACGTGCTGTTCCTCTATGGGCCCACGATCACCATCGCCGTGCTCTCCTTCCAAGGGCCGAATGGCGGCCTCACATTGCCGATGAACGGCTGGTCGTTCCATTGGTTCGGAAACCTGTTCCAGCGCCAGCTGGTCGGCGATTTCGGCGGCTCGGTGCGGCGGTCGCTGGCGCTTGGCGCCATGGTGATGGTCACCACGGTCGCGGTGTCGCTGGCGGCCGGCCTCGCCTTCCGCAAGCGCTTTCGCGGCGACACAGCGGTGTTCTATCTCGCCGTGGCGGGCCTGGTGGTGCCGTCCATCCTGGTCAGCCTCGGCATCGGCCTCATGTACGCGGAGCTCGGGCTCGACACGGCGTGGTACAGCTCGGCGTTCGGCGCCCAGCTCACATGGACCCTGCCGTTCGGGCTCCTGATCATGTTCGCCGTGTTCAGCCGGTTCAACCCGGCCTACGAGGAGGCGGCGCGGGATCTCGGCGCCACGCCCTGGCAGGCGCTGCGGCACGTGGTGTTTCCCATCATCGCCCCGAGCCTGCTCGGCATCGCCCTGTTCGGCTTCACGCTCTCCTATGACGAGTTCGCGCGCACCCTTCTGACCGCCGGCTCAGAAAACACCCTGCCGCTCGAGATCTACGCGATGACCACCAACATCACGACGCCGGTCTTGTATGCGCTCGGGACGCTGACGACCGCGTTCTCGTTCATCGTCATCGCAAGCTGCCTGGCCGCCGTCGTCCTGATCCAGCGCCGCCGGTCGGCGCAGCGCCGCGGCTGACGACGTGCGGCTCCTCGTCGTCAACCCCAACACCACCGCGGCGATGACCGCGCGCATCGCGGCATCAGCCCGGGGCGCCGCAGCGCCGACCACGGACATCGAAGCCGTCACGTCCGCAATGGGCCCGGCGAGTATCGAGGGCTATTACGACGAGGCGTTCGCGGTGCCCGGTCTCATCAAGGCGATCTGCGACGGCGAGGCGGGCGGCGCCGACGGTGCGGTCATCGCGTGCTTCGACGATACGGGCCTCGACGCCGTGCGCAGCGCCGTGGCCATCCCGGTGGTCGGGCTATGCGAAGCTGCCGTCCATCTCGCAGCCCTGCTCGCGCATCGCTTCGCCATCGTCACCACCCTCTCCCGCTCGATTGCCCCGCTCGAGACCCTGGCCGCCCGCTACGGGGCCGCAGGCCGCTGCACGGTGCGCGCCGCCGAGGTTCCGGTTCTGGCGCTCGAGGAAAGCCCTGCTGCCGCCGCGGCCAAGATCGAGGCCGAGGTCGCCCGCGCGCTCGCGGCCGACCGTGCCGAGGCGATCATCCTCGGCTGCGCCGGAATGACCGATCTGGCAGCCGCGCTCTCGCGCAAGTTCGGCGTGCCGGTCGTCGACGGCGTGGTGGCGGCGGTGAAGCTCGTCGAGGCGTTGGCCGGCCTCGGCCTGCGCACGAGCAAGAGGGGCGCCTACGCACGGCCGCTTCCGAAATCGTATAGTGGTGTCCTCGCACCCTTTGCCCCCAAGGCCGGCTGATGCCCCTCCCCTCGCACGGACGCTACGATTACGTGCCGATCACGCGCCGGCCGGACTTCACCTGGCCGGGCGGCAAGCGGCTGGCGGTTTACGTGGCGGTCAACCTCGAGCATTTCGCGTTCGGCGAAGGGCTGGGGGCGGCCCTCGCC
Source organism: Alphaproteobacteria bacterium (assembly GCA_035506575.1). Lineage (GTDB taxonomy): Bacteria > Pseudomonadota > Alphaproteobacteria > CACIAM-22H2 > CACIAM-22H2 > DATJPD01. Next base: position 10,101 of record DATJPD010000106.1, on the reverse strand, counting down.
CCCGGCGGGCCGCAGCCCGACGTGCTGAACTATGCCTGGCGCGACTACGGCAACCGGGTCGGCGCGTGGCGCATGCTGGAGATGCTCGACGAGCTCACCCTGCCGTCCTGTGCCATCGCGAACGCGGCGATGTTCGAGTACGCGCCGGAACTGCCTAAGGCGTTCGCGGCACGGGGCGACGAGATCGTGGCGCACGGGCGCAGCAACAGCGAGCGCCAGGGCGATCTCGATCCGGCGGCAGAAGCAAAGCTGATCGCCGACTCAACCGAGACCCTGACCCGCCATGCCGGCACGCCGCCGCGCGGCTGGCTCGGCCCGTGGATCTCGCAAAGCCGAGTGACACCCGACCTCCTCCAGGAGGCCGGCTATGCCTATCTGCTCGACTGGTGCCACGACGACCAGCCCACCTGGTTCCGCACCCGCCGCGGCCGCATCTTGAGCGTGCCCTACCCGCAGGAGCTGAACGATATCCCGGCGATCGTGGCCCGGCAGATGGACGCACCCGCCTTCGCCGACATGATCGTCGATCAGTTCCAAGAGATGCAGCGCCAGTCGCGCGGGCAATCGCTGGTGATGGGCATCGCCCTTCACCCCTACATCGTCGGCCAGCCGCACCGCCTGGCTCACCTGCGGCGGGCGCTGAGCGAGATCGCGTCGAACCGGGAGCGCCTGTGGCTGACCACGCCCGGCGCGATCGCCGCGGCGTTTGCCGCACTGCCTCAGTAGAACAGCGCCGCGTAGACGACGTAGATCCAGCTCAGGATCCCGTCGATGATCGCCCACAGGATCGAGCTGTTGTGCGAATAGGAAATGGCGATCGCCAGGGCCGAGCCGAAGCTGGCGCCGTACTTGGCACCTTCGACCCGGATGCTATAGGCGCCGTTCATGCCGACCTCCTGGGTGGGGTCCGAGTTGGGGTCTGAGTGGGCCTAGCATAGCACCGCGCCGGATTGCGTCGTTGCGCCCGCAATGACATGAATCGGGCCCTCCACCACCCACGGAAACACGCCCATGTCTTCGCGTCCCACGCCGCCGTTCCGCGCCGATCATGTCGGCAGCCTCTTGCGCCCGCCCCATCTCCTGGCCGCGCGCGAGCGCCGCCGCCGCGGCGAGATCTCGCCGGAGGAGCTACGCCCGCTGGAGGATGCGGCGATCCGCGAGGCGGTGAAGCTACAGGAGGATCTCGGCCTCAAGGCGGTGACCGACGGCGAGTTCCGCCGCACCTTGTGGAACGTCGATTTCCTGTCGTCGTTCGCCAACGTGGCCGTGGTTCCCGGCAAGATCAAGGTCAAGTTCCACACCGCCGAGGGCGATATCGAGCGTTCGCCCTCGACCATGGCGGTGACCGGCAAGCTCAGCCGGCCGCGGCCGATCTTCGTGGACCACTTCAAGTTCGTGAAATCGGTGACCAAGGTCGCGGCGAAGCAGACCATCCCCTCGCCCGCCATCCTGCATTTCCGCGGCGGGCGCGAGGGCATCGACGCCAAGGCCTATCCCGACATGGCCGGGTTCTACGCCGACCTCGCGCGCGTCTACAACGAGGAGATCATGGATCTCGCGGCGGCCGGGTGCCGCTACCTGCAGATCGACGAGACGAACTTCGCCTATCTCTGCGATCCCACGTTGCGCGAGGAGGTGAAGAAGATCGGCGAGGACCCGCAGGCCCTGCCGCGCACCTATGCGAAGCTGATCAACGGCGCCATCGCCGGGCGACCGGCCGACATGGCAGTTTGCATCCACATCTGCCGGGGCAATTTCGAGGGGGCGTGGCTGGCCGAGGGCGGCTACGATCCCGTGGCCGAGGTACTGTTCAACGAGATCGACGTGAACGGCTACTTCCTCGAGTACGACAGCCCGCGCGCCGGCAGCTTCGAGCCGCTGCGCTTCCTGCCCAAGGGCAAGATCGCGGTCCTGGGGCTCGTCACCACCAAGAGCGGCGCCCTGGAATCGAAGGACGATCTCAAGCGCCGCATCGACGAGGCCGCCCGCTACGTGCCGCTCGACCAGCTCGCCCTTTCGCCGCAATGCGGCTTCGCCAGCGGCGAAAAGGGCAACAAGCTCTCCGTCGAGGAAGAGACGAAGAAGCTCAGACTGGTCGTGGAGACGGCGCGAGAGGTGTGGGGCGGGGTCTGAACCGGCGCGGCGCGCGCATTCTTTTCGTCATGCCCGGTCGTTCCGGGCGCCCATACCTGACGCGCGCGCTCAACGAGCGGCGCCGCGGCAGGGCTGGACTGCCGGCGGGCGCCGGCCATGACGGGGAAAGAATGTACATGAGGAGCAGCCGCTCGTTTGCGGCTAGCGGTTGCCGCGGGCGAGGGCGCCCAGGGTCTCTTCGGCCGAAACCGTCGTGGTTCGCTCGGGCGCCATCCATTGCGCAAAGCCGACGGCCTCTGCGCCGATGACGAAGACCAGCATGAGTACGGCAATGAGTCGGTTCATGGGAGAATCTCGCGCTAAGGCGACAGCACGCGAACCCTAGGCGTGACTCGTAAAGAATCAGTTGAAGCAGCCGCGGTCGAGTACCGCGGCCGCGATTTTTTTTCGGAAGTTTTTTTCGAAAGTTCTCGGCGAGAGAAAAATTCTCTAGGAGAGACAGCCGCGCAGGAACGTCGAGCGCTGCGTGGCCGCCTGCATCAGCATACCCGTGTCACCGCCGGACAGAATGAGGCGCATGCCAAGCGCGATATAGCGGCGCATGAGGTCTTCGTTGTAGACGCCGCCCATTCCGGGGAATTTTCCGTGTTTTTTACACGCACTGATCACGCTTTCGTACGCGGCAACGATGCGCGGATTCGCGAAATCGCCGGGGAGGCCCATCTCCATCGCGAGATCGTTGGTGCCGATCAGGAGCGCATCGACCCCGGGCACCGCCGCGATGGCATCGGCGTTGGCCACGGCGGCCGGGGTTTCGACCATCACCACCACGAGGGTGGCCGCGTTCGCAGCCGTGGTCAGCTCGCCCACCTTGAGCGGCCGGAAATCGAACTGCGCCGACGTGCCGGCGACCGAGCGGTGACCGACCGGCGGATATTTGAGGTGCGATACCACCGCGCGCGCGGTCTCGGGCGTATCGACGTGTGGCACGACGATGCCCAGTGCTCCGCCGTCGAGCATGCGCGTGGCCATCGAGTACTGGCCCTCGGGCACCCGGACCAGGGGGGCTATGCCGGCATCGAGGGCGGCGACCGCCATCTGCGCCGCCGTGTCCAGGGAAAGCGTGCCGTGCTCGAGGTCGATGAAAAGCCAGTCGTAGCCGCAAGTCTTCAGAATTTTGGCGATTTCGACCCCGCGCGAATAGCGGATTCCCAGGCCCAGCGACAGTTCGCCGCGCTCAAGCCGCTCGCGGGCAACATTGTGAAGCTCGGTCATGAAATTCCCCCTGGAGTGGTGCGGCGACACATAGCAGAAATGGGCCCCACCCTCACCTTTCGTCGACGGACTGGACGAAACCTCTGAAACCGTTTACAAAAGTACGCCCTTCGGGGGGTGGCGCCGGCCGAATCGGAGCCGGGCCGACGGCAATTGGAGCACGGGGGTCCTTCAGTATGGCGAGACAGTGGCGTGGGTCGGTCGCAGCGATGCTGGCGGCCGCGGCGGTGGTTCTCGCGGGCGCATATCCGGCCCGTGCCGCCGACGGCATCATCGATCAGCTCAAGTTTGGCGTGCTCGACCATGACGCCACGATCGGCGGCCATCACAAGGAGCCGGGCGCGGACATCAATGGCGAGCTGCAGTTTTCCTCGCCCTCGATCCTGAGCTTCATCTGGTCGCCGCGCCCCACCATCGGGACCGACATCAACACCGACGGGAAGACGTCCCAATTCTATGGCGGCCTCACGTGGACGATCCTGAACTTCAAGGACGTCTTCAAGACGGACGACGCCATATTCCTCGACGGCCAGCTCGGCGGCGCGGTGCACGACGGGCACCTCCACGGCGGCAGCTCGAACGACAAGCAGCTCGGCTCGCGCGTCCTGTTCCGTGAAAGCATCGATATCGGCTACCAGTTCGTAAAACGGCAAAGCGTGTCGCTGTTCCTCGACCACATCTCGGACGCCGGCCTGACCAGCCAAAACCAGGGCATCACCAATATCGGCGTGCGCTACGGCTACGGGTTCTGAGATTGGGTTTTTGGTTGGGCTTCTGGGCCCGCCGCCCTGTCCCTACTAACGTACCGCCTGAATTCCGTCGCCTCGCCGGCCCGGACGGACTAATATCCGTCCCATAAGCGCCGGCATGGTTAAGGCCCACTCCTAACTAATGCTGCGTGCGGCGGGGGCCAATTACGGGGGACGGGACTGCGACGATGACCTGTCGTGCACTCCGTCTGTTGATTGCGGGATCGATCGGGATCTGGCTCGCCGGGGGCGCTGCCAGCGCGGGTGAGCTCACGCCCGGTCAGTTCCACTTCCAGACTATCGCCATCCCGAAGCGGATCGATCTGGCCGCCAAGCCGGCCGACGTGACCGGTCCGCAGCCTGCGGAGGCCTCCCCGTCCGCTCCCATTTCGCTGCGCGTCCCGCTCTCGCCGCTGAGCGGGCTGTCCCTCAACAGCCTCTCGGCCAGCGCGCCGGCGGCGGCCGCCCGCACCGGCGATGATTCGACGCCGTCTCTGACGCAGCAGAACGGGAACATCCGCTACAGCGTCATTCCCGATGCCGGCTTCACGCCGTTCGTGGGCATCGGCGCCGGCCGCGCGACCGGCCTCCTGACCGACGGGCTCTCGCACCCGGCCCCGTACGACACCAGCGACAGCCTGCACTCCTATCAGGGTGTCGCAGGGTTCGCCTACCGGCTCGACAAGGACACGAGCCTCGACTTCGACTACCGGATGTCGAGCACGCAGCGGCCGAACGTGCCCATGCTCGACAACGCCAACATCGCCGATCAGGGCCGGGACCACGCCGCCATCCTGTCCTTGCACTACACCCTCGATCCGGTGCTGCGGCGTCCGCCCGACTGACCTCTCGCCCGTCCGGCATTGTATAAGGGCCGGATGACGGCTTCCGCCCCTACCGCTGCCGCAGACGCTGCCGAACCGCAGATGTTCGGCCATCCGCGCGGCCTCGTCTTCCTGTTCACGACCGAGATGTGGGAGCGCTTCTCCTATTACGGGATGCGCGCCCTCCTCGTACTGTACATGGTGAAGTACCTGCTCCAGCCCGGCGCGGTCGACGGCGTGGTCGGCCTTGTGACCTTGAAGCAGGGCCTCGAGGCGGTCTTCGGGCCGCTCGACGTCCAGCCTCTGGCCTCGCAGATCTACGGGCTCTACACGGCGCTCGTCTACCTGACGCCGATCCTGGGCGGGCTCCTCGCCGACCGCGTGCTGGGCCAGCGCCGCACCGTCATCATCGGCGCCGCTTTGATGGCCGCGGGGCACTTCCTGATGGCAACGCAATCAATGTTCCTCCTGGCCCTGCTGCTGCTGATCCTCGGCAACGGCGCCTTCAAGCCCAACATCTCCACCCAGGTCGGCGGGCTCTATGCGCCGGGCGATCCGCGCCGCGACCGCGCCTTCTCGATCTTCTACGTCGGCATCAACCTGGGCGCGTTCTTCTCGCCGCTCGTCTGCGGCACGCTGGGCGAGATGTACGGCTGGCATTACGGCTTCACCGCCGCCGGAATCGGCATGGTCGCGGGCCTCGCGATCTATCTCTCCGCCCTCCACACCTTGCCGCCGGACGAGCTGCAGAAAGCGCGGAGGCGCAAGACGGTGCGCGAGCCGCTGAGCGCAGACGAGCGCCGGGCGATCGCCGGACTCCTGGTCCTGTTCGTGCCCACGATATTGTTCTGGGCCACCTACGAGCAGCAGGGCAACACGATCGCGCTGTGGGCCGACGAGTCCACCGATCGCACGATCGATCTCCTGGTCTGGCAGGGCACGATACCCGTGACGTGGTTCCAGGCGTTCAATCCGTTCATGATCTTCGCCTTCACGCCCTTCGTGATGGCGCTGTGGCGGCGGCAGGCGCAGCGCGGCCGTGAGCCCTCGACCGTGACCAAGATGGCGCTCGGCTGCGCCGGCATCGTCGTCGCCAATCTCATCATGGCGGCGGGGGCGTGGACCGCGGGTGGCGGCAAGGCGAGCTGGCTGTGGCTGTTCGCCTATTTCGTCGTGCTGACATCAGGCGAGCTCTATCTCTCGCCGGTCGGCCTGTCACTGGTCACGAAGCTGGCCCCGGCCAGGCTCGTGTCGATGCTGATGGGCGTGTGGCTCGCCGCGAGCTTTGTCGGCAATTTCCTCGCCGGCTGGCTCGGCAGCTTCTGGAGCGGCATGGAAAAGCAGCAATTCTTCCTGATGATCGCCGCCGTCGCCGGAGTGGCGGCGCTCGCCATGGCTGCCAGCAGCCGGCCCCTCGCCCGCCTGTTAAAGGCATGACAGCCTTGTAATCTTTCGGCGCCTTGAACCCGCTTCGACGGCGGGCCAAGTCTAAGCCGGGCAATTAGGGAGACTCCGATGACCCCGCAAGAGCGCGACCTGATCGAGGGCCTGTTCCAGCGTCTCAAGGCGGCCGACACGCCGCAGAAGGACCGCGAGGCCGAGGATCTCATCAACAAGCGCACCGTCGAAATTCCGGCGACGCCATACCTGCTCGTCCAAACGGCGCTGGTGCAGGAGCACGCGCTCGCCGCCGCGCAGCAGCGGATCTCGCAGCTCGAAAAAGAGGTGGAGTCGGCCAAGATGCAGACCCCGGCGGGTGGCGGCAGCACGAGCTTCCTCGGCGGGCTGCTCGGCGGGGGCCGCTGGAACCAGGGAGGCGCGGCACCAGCGGCGGGTGCGACGGCGCCGGCACGCAGTTCGGTCCCGATCACCGCACCGGCCGGAGCGCCGGCCCCGTCCTACGCCGCGGCCGCACCGGCCGGCGGCGGCTTCCTCCAGTCCGCACTGACCACAGCCGCGGGTGTGGCGGGCGGTGCCTTGCTGTTCGACGGCATCTCGAGCCTTCTCTTCCACCACCAGGGCCCGTTCAGCCCGTATGCCGGCGCCGGGTTCGGCGGCAGCCCGTGGGGTGCTGGCGGCGGCAATGTCTATGAGACCGTCGTCAACAATTACGGGACCCAGCCGCCGGACCAGAACGCGATCGATACGTCGGCCAACGATCCGGGCTACGACCCGAACGCGGATGACTCCGACATCCGCGACGCCAGCTACGATCCGTCGGACTCCGACCCGGGTGATTTCGACGACGGCTCGGGCGGCGATTTCGGCGGCGGCAGCGACGACACGTCGGTTTAGGACCTTACGTCGCTTACGTCGCTCGCGGCGACGGCATCCGTCAGATCAGCGCCGGATAGGAGCCGCCGTCGAGGTGCAGGTTCTGGCCTGAGATGTACCCGCCGAACGCGCTGCACAGGAACGCGCACGCGGCCCCGAACTCGCGCGGATCGCCGAGGCGCCGTGCTGCGATCGACTCCACCTGGCGCTTGCGCGCCTCCTCGTACGAGATGTTCTCGCGCTTGACCGCGGCCTTCGCCATCTGCACCTGGCGGTCGGTGTCGAAGCGCTCGGGCAGCAGGTTGTTGATCGTCACGTTGTCGCGGGCGACGTCGAGCGACAGGCCCTTCAGGACCGCGGTCAGCCCGGCGCGCGCGCCCGACGACAGGCCCATATAGGGGCGCGGCGTCGTCACCATCGCCGAAGTGATGTTGACGATGCGGCCGAAGCGGCGCTCGCGCATCTTCGGCAGCACGGCATGGATGAGGAGAAGCGGCGCCACCATGTTCGCCTCCACCGCCGCCAGCCAGTCGCTCTTGGCGATCTCCTGGAACGGGCGCGGGGGCGGACCGGCATTGTTGTTGACCAGGATGTCGGGATCGGGACACGCGGCGAGCAGTGCCGCCCGCCCGGCGTCGGTCGTCACATCGCCCACGACCGGCGTGACCTTGCCCTTCGCGACCTTGCGGATCTCGGCCACGGCTTCGTCGAGCCGGCCCTGGTCGCGCCCGTTCACGATGACGTTGACCCCCTCGGCGGCGAGCGCCTCGGCGCACGCGCGGCCCAGGCCGCTGCGCGAGGCGCACACGATGGCCGTGCGGCCGGCGATTCCCAAATCCATGCGGCGTGCTCCCCTAGGTGCTCTTCCAGTCGTCGTTCTTGATGTTCAAGGCGTGGACCTGCTCGGCGTCCTTGAAGTCCTCGTCGGTCTTGAGCCCGGCGGAATGGATGCCGACGATCGCACAGGCGTCGTCCATCTGGTTGGTGTCGCCAGTGACTCCGACCGCGCCGATCACCTCGCCCGACGGATCGCGGATGAGCTGCGCGCCGCCTTCGAGGAAGATCGGACCGTCGGCGAGGTTGACCACCGAATCCATGAACAGCGGCTTGTCCTTGGCCTTCTGCAGCACCAGGCGCGACGGACGGCCCAGGCTCAGCGAGCCGAACGCCTTCCCATAGGCGATCTCGAAGCGCAGCAGCGAGGAGCCGTCCTGCTTCTGGAACGCCTTCACGCGCCCGCCGGCGTCGAGCACGATGGCGCTCAAGGGCCTGAGGTTGCGCTTTCTCGCTTCGGCGAACGTGCCGTCGATCACGGCGTTCGCCTCCTTGAGACTCAATCCGCGCATTCCATTCTCTCCGTGCGGTTACGCACGAAGAAAGCGCAGCGCCCTGCAGATTACAAGCGCGGAAATACAAGCGGATTAAATGCGCAACCCCGCGCCCGCCGGACAGGCAGGCGGTTAAGAATTGTTCAAACGCGAGTCACGAATTTGTTTCAGGCCGGCTGCGATCATCGTCCCCATCTAGCAAAAGGCCGGCGCGCATCGCCGGCCTTTTCGACTCAACGAGACGAACACCATCTCATGACAGACGATCTCGATCCCAAGCAGGCGGCGAGCATGTTGGTGCAGCAGCACGGGGACAAGGCGGCGCAATATGCCGCACAGTGGGCCGCCGCCCTGCTCGAGGCCGGCAACCGCGAGGCGGCCCGGCGATTTGCGCGCATCCACGATGCGATCCGGACGATGTCGCAAGTTTTGCCGGAAGGCCGGCCGCCGCCGCGGCGGAGCGCACCTCGCCGCCGCGCGACCTGACCGCTCGGTCAGCAGGTCCCCCTCGTTCTATTTACAATCCGCGCGCCGACCGACTATGGTCGGCCCAGGTTTCCACGCGCGGGCGATATCCGTCCGGCGGACTTCGGCGCGGCAATGGCGAGCATCGAGACGCGGACTTCCTGGCTGGTGGCGATCGTCTCGCTTGCGATCATGTCGACCGCCTTCGGCGCCCCCTATATCGCGGTCGTCGGCCTGAAGTCGATCGCGGCTGACGTGGGCAGCGCGCGCTCGGTGCCGGCCCTCGCAAGCTCGCTCGTCTGGTTCGGCGCGGGCTTGGGCGGCATCGCCATGGGCCGCATGGCGGACCGCATCGGCGTGCGCTGGACCGTGCTCGTCGGCGGTGCCATGATCGCGGCCGGCCTGGCGCTGGCGAGCCAGGGTGCGGTCTGGCAGCTCTATGTCGGCCACGGCGTGCTGATGGGCCTCGTCGGCAACGCCGGCATCAACGCGCCGCTCTACGTGTATGTGAGCCGCTGGTTCGACCGCCGGCGCGGCACCGCGCTCGCCCTCATCTCGAGCGGGCAATACGTGGCCGGTGCCGTGTGGCCGCCGGTGTTCGAGCGGCTCATCTCCGCCTATGGCTGGCGCGAGACGATGATGCTGTTCGGCGGCCTCGAGATCGTCGTCGTCGTCCCGCTGGCGATCCTCTTCCTGCGTCCGCCGCCGGAGACCAGGATCGCCACCACGGCCGCCGACACCCTGGTGTCGGGCGCACCTGTGCTCGGCTGGCCGCCCAATCTCGTCTTCACCATGCTGTGCGTGGCCGCGTTCTGCTGCTGCGTGCCCATGTCGATGCCGCAAGGCCATCTCGTCGCCTTGTGCAGCGATCTCGGCATCGCACCCGCGCATGGGGCCGCGATGCTGTCGGTGCTGCTGGGTACTGCCTTCTTCAGCCGGCAGATGTGGGGCTGGATCTCCGACCGCGTGGGCGGCCTGCACACGGTCCTGATCGGATCGGGCTGGCAGATGACGGCGATGACCGCCCTCATCCTGACTCAGGACGAGATCGGCCTGTTCACCGTCACCGCGTTCTTCGGTCTCGGATTCGCC
>DATJPD010000105.1:0-2525 GCA_035506575.1 Alphaproteobacteria bacterium | reverse complement strand
TCATCAGCAGCGCCGAGGTCGCCGCGATGATCGCCATCGCCGGCACGTTGAGCACGGTGCCGGTCGCCGTCCAGCTGCCCGTCGCCGCGTCGTAGGCGAGCGGCGCGCCGGCGAACGCGGCCGGCACCACGATGCCAAAATCCGTGAGGAAGCTCACCACGTAGCCCGACCAGCCGATCGCCACCGTGACGGCGCCGAGCGCGTATTCCAGGATCAGGTCCCAGCCGATCACCCAGGCGATCAGCTCGCCCATGGTGGCGTAGGCGTAGGTGTAGGCGCTGCCGGCGATCGGCACCGTCGAGGCCATCTCGGCATAGCACAGGCCGGCGAACGCGCAGGCGATGCCGCCGAGCACGAACGAGAGCACGATCGCCGGCCCCGCATTGGCGGCGGCCGCGTGCCCGGTCAGCACGAAGATGCCGGCGCCGATGATCGCGCCGATGCCGAGGGCGACGAGGTTGAGGGCCGTGAGGGTTCGCCGCAGCGGGACGCGGCCGTGCGCCGTCAGCGCCTGCGCGTCCGGCTCGGCCGCCTCCGCCTCGAGCGTCGCGATCGGCTTGCGGGCGAGCAGGTTGGGCATCGGAAATGTCCGCGGGTCAGGGAATGCAGTTCCAATAAAGCACAACCGGTCGGCGCGCGCTCTGGTTCCAGGTGAGGAAGGCACGGCGCCCGCGCTCCCTCTCCCCGCGTGCCTACGGGGGCCGGGCTTTTGATTCGGGTGGTTGTCTGAGATGCGACCATAGTCAAGGGCTTGGTGGGTAGGATTTTCGCTTTGTCGGTGACGCCCGACTGTGATTCTTGTGCCTGGCGGACAGGACGGGAGGGCATCGATGCCGGCGGATGCAGAGTTTCATATCGGTCATTTTGGTGATGTGCGTCGTGAGGCGGTGGGAGCGAGATTGTTCGAGCGCGTGATGGAGACAGGCTGTTTGGTCCTGCGGCGGCTCGGTGAAGATCGCAACGGCGAAGGGGCGATCGGCAATTTCCTGGGATCGCCGCATGTGACGCCGGAGGAGATCGTGCATACCGCCGGCAAACGGACGGCTCAGGCGTGCCGCGGCCGGCGTATCGTCGCCGCGCAAGACACGACGGAGATCAATTTCAGCGGTCGACACGCCAGGCGGCGCGGCCTGGGAGCGGCCGGAGACGGCGAGACGCCGGGCTTCTTTGCCCATGCGATGATCGCGATCGATGCCGACGACGAGGCCGTTCTCGGCCTGGTCCACGCGCAAATCTGGACCCGGACCACGCCGGCATCGGTGGCGCGCCGGGCGCGGGCGATCGAGGACAAGGAATCGATACGCTGGATCAAGGCGACGGCCGCGGCAGGCGACCTGCTGGCGGCTGCAGCGCAGCTGATCGTCGTCGGCGATCGCGAGTTCGACATCTATTCGCAATTCGTCCGCGTTCCGCCCGGCGTCGATTTGATCGTGCGGGCGGCGCAGAACCGCAAGCTCGCCGACGAGGACGGCAGCTTGTTTTCCGCCCCGTCCGATTGGCGCGAATTCGGCACCCTGGAGATCCGCGTGCCGCCTTCCCCGGGCAAGACGCAACGTATTGCCCGCGTGACCGTGAAGGCGGGGCGCGTGTGCATCGCCAAGCCACGCAACGGCGGTGCGGCAAGTGATCCTGACAGCGTGAGCCTGACATACGTGGAGGTTGCCGAGGTCGATCCCCCCAAGGGCGAAGATCCGATCGTCTGGCGCCTGCTCACCACCTTGGCGGTGCTCGGCGAGCCCGATGAGTTCGCCGCCGCGCGCGAGATCGTGCGCCTGTATCGGCTGCGCTGGCGAATCGAACAGCTGTTCCGCGCCATGAAGAGCGATGGGCTCCGCTTGGAGGAAACTCAGGTTCAGGATGCCACCCGCTTGTTCAATTTGACCGCCGTCGCGCTCACCGCCGCGGTACGAACAAGTCAGCTCGTCGATGCTCGGGACGGAAGTCCGCGTCCTGCCTCCGATGTCGCGGATCCGCAAGTTATTGCGGCTGCACAAGCCATCGGTCCCACGCTCGAAGGCAACACTCAGCGTCAGAAAAATCCTCATACGCAAGGATCGCTCTCGTGGCTTTCTTGGATCGTTGCCCGCCTCGGAGGATGGAATTGCTACTACAAGCCGCCAGGTCCAAAGACGATGCGAGCCGGCTGGGACGTTCTCGCCGCCATGGCAAATGGTTATGCTATTGCCATGGCTCAACAAAAAGTCTGACTCCCGTAGGCCCCGCGTGCGGGGAGAGGGAGCGCAGGCACCGTGCGCGTTGTGCAAAGATCACGCGGCTGTGGATAAGGTCTCCAGCGCCTCGCGCGCGTTCCACGGCTGCCACCACACCTTCGCGCCGACGTCGCGCGCGATGATCCCGGCGGCGACGTAGCTCGCGCCGCCCGAGATGGCGCCGCCGCAGTGGGCGGCGGAGCCGGCGTAGTACAGGTTGGGGATCGGCGTGCGATAGCCGAAATGGTTGTACATCACCTGCTCGGCGTTGAACGCGCCCATGAAGATGTCGCCCTGGCGCATGTTGACGAGCTC